>CAYFRF010000018.1:32699-35552 GCA_964345415.1 uncultured Microbacter sp.
AGGGGAGTAGACAGGAGTCATGACCTCCTCGCCCTCGTTCCAGGACGCCTCCTCCGCCGGTGCCAGCATGTTCGTCCGGGTCTCCGGACTCGTCGTAGACGAGGTGACGCCCACGTCCCTGCGCGGCCACGCCGACCTCGGCCCGGACCACCTCACCGACTGGGGGACGGTCCACGGGGGCGTGTACGCGAGCATCGTCGAGTCGGCCGGCGGCGCCGGGGCCCTGGCCGCGGTGGCCGACCGGGACCAGATCGCGGTGGGCGTGCACAACGGCACCGATTTCCTGCGCGCGTCCACCGGCGGCCGCGTCCTGGTGGCCGCCGAGGCCCTGTTCCAGGGGCGCAGTCAGCAGCTCTGGGACGTGGTGATCACGCAGGAGAGCAGCGGCGCCGTGCTCGCCCGCGGCCAGCTGCGGCTGCAGAACATCCCCCGCCCGGCCTGAGCCCGCGCCCGGCCGTGACCTGGGCGCGTCAGCCGGGGAGCGTCGAGAAGAAGTCCCAGATCTGGCCGGGCGCGTCGTAGCCGGAGTCGGCGGTGGGGAAGGAGTGGCCCACACCGTCGACCACCACCAGTCGCACCGGGGCCTCACCCTCCCAGGTGCGGGTGGTCGCCGCGCCGGAACGGACCGGGGCGGGCGCGACGCCAACGTCCAGGCCGTTGTGTCGGGCGAACCACGCGGCACCGTCCCCGGCCGAGAGCACCACACCCCGCGACACCGCGGTGCGGCCCGATCCCACCACCACCTCGCCGCCGTCGACCGGGTTGATGGTGTCCTCGCGCGCCTGGACGAACATCACCGGTACCGGGCCGCCCGAGGTGTCGCAGGTCTGGTTCCCGGCGACCGGCGGGTTGGCCGCGACGGGCGCGACGCCGGCGACGAGGTCCGGGGCCTCCAGCGCGAGACGCATGGCCATATGGCCCCCGCTGGAGAATCCGACGACGAAGACGGGGCCTGCGGTACCTGATGCCGCGACGGCCGCCCGGACCACGGCCACATCGTCCAGCCGCAGCTCCTTGGCCGGCCAGCGCCCCTCGGCTCGGCATTCGTTCCAGTTGCCCTGAAAGCCGTCGACGTAGATGACCCGGAACCCCTCGGCGTCTGCGAGCTGTTCGAACTCCGGGCCGATCGCCGATCGGATGCCTGCGCCGGAATCACCGGTGCCGTGGATCACCACCACGGTCGGCGCCTGCTCATCCCGGATGCCCGGAGGCGTGTAGGTGAGCCAGGTGCGCTCGAGACCGTCGACCGTCACGGAGCGGGACTCGACACCCGCCGCGGCCACCGTTCCTCCGCCCGGAGATCCTCCACCCGGAGACGAGGGGATCACCGGACTCCCGGTTGCCGTGCACGCCGCGGCGAGTGGAACCAGGAAGGCGGCGACGAGAATTCTGCGCGCGGGCACGCGGAAAGTCTGGACCATGGCCCTGAGTCTGCGTCACGCCGGGGGTAGCGTCGTCCCTATGGTCGCCAACCGCTATCCGGAGATCGCCTTCGGCCCCGCAGCACTGGCCCGCCAGGCGGCGGTCGGACACACCCCGCCCACCGGTTTCGGCGAGTTCGGACTCGAGGGCACCGACATCGCCCTGATCAGGCGTGCCGATCACTTCTTCCTGTCCACCGTCACCGAGTCGGGGTGGGCCGGCGGGGTTCGTCCACGTCCACGGCGACACAACCCTGTCCTGGCTGGAGTTCCGCGGTAACCGACAGTACGTCTCCACCGGAGAGGATACCTTCCCGTCGAACCGTCACAGTGACGTTACGCACCCGAACGTGGGGACGCGCGACAGGCGGGGAATGGGTGCCGATGCGCGCCCGATCGCCGCGACGCGCGGATACTGTGGCCACGTGAACAATCCCGGCAGTATCGTCGCCCAGCAAACCGGAGTGCGAGGGGTGAGGGTCGGACACTGGTCGGACCAGTCCGCCCGAACCGGCTGCACCGTCCTGATCCTGCCGGAGGGCTCGGTCGCGTCGCGCGAGGTCCGCGGCGGCGCACCGGCGACACGGGACCTCGACGCGCTGGCCCCGGACAAGGCCGTCACCACGACAGATGCCGTGGTGCTCACGGGAGGCTCGGCGTTCGGTCTGGCGGCAGCCGATGGCGTGATGCGGTTCCTCGAGGACGCCGGACGCGGCGTCCCCACACAAGCCGGAAGGGTGCCGATCGTGCCGACACTGGCACTGTTCGACCTCGGCATCGGTAGCGCCTCGACCAGGCCGACCGCCGAGAACGGCCTCGAGGCGGCGCGATCGGCCACCGGTCCGGAATTCGCGGTCGGCCAGATCGGCGCCGGCACAGGCGCGTTGACCTCCTGGTGGCGAGGGGTCGACAACGCGCGGCCCGGCGGGCTCCGGTACGCGGAAACCGTTCTCGGCGAGATCGTGGTGGGCGCCTGGTGCGCCGTCAACGCCTACGGGGACATCGACCACGGCGGCGGCAACAGCATCGACCTGGCCGCCGTGGCGGACCTGGCGCCGCCGTTCGAGTTCGACAGCACACGCACACACACGACGATCGGCGTGGTGGTGACCAACGCCCGGCTCGACAAAGCCGCGTGCCACGTCGTGGCCCAGGGCGCACACGACGGATTGTCGCGGGCGCTCACGCCACCACACACGCGGTACGACGGGGACGCGTTTGTCGCCGCGGCCACCGGCGAGGTCCCGGCAGACGTCGACACCGTGCGGCTGATGGCGCTGGATGCGGCGTGCCGGGCGATCCGCAGCGCCGACCCGCGGCCCGCGTAGCCCCAGGTCGCCCATCACTTCAGAGTGCCGATAATCTACATTATGTAAAGTAAAGCAGGTGGCGCCCCTCGCGGCCCCAGCCCCGATCAAGCACCGCCGTCGGC
>CAYFRF010000019.1:0-4505 GCA_964345415.1 uncultured Microbacter sp.
CTCGCCCCCACCTGCACGTGGGTCGCCGCCGGCCGCCCCGCCTGGGACGGGCCCCGCCGCAAGGCCCAGACCTACGCCGGCACCGACCGGCAGGTCCGCGGCATGCTCCTGGACGTCCTGCGCGACGGAGACGGCACCGCCACCGCCGCCCGCCTGGACGCGGTCTGGCCGGACGCTGTCCAGCGTGATCGCGCGCTGGCCTCGCTGCTCGACGACGGGCTGGTGGTCCGTGACGGCGAGCACTACGCACTGCCCGGGTGAGGGTAGGCTCGCTTCATGGCAGTCGTGAAGATCAACGCAATCACCGTCCCGCCGCAGGCCGGAGCCGAGCTCGAGCGCCGCTTCTCCGAGCGCGCCCACACCGTCGAGAAGTCGCCGGGGTTCCTCGGCTTCCAGCTGCTGCGCCCCACCGGCGGCGAGACCCGCTACTTCGTGGTGACCACGTGGGAGGACGAGGCGTCGTTCGAGGCCTGGCGCGACGGTGACGCCCGCGCGGCCCACGCCGGCAAGCACGGCAAGCCCGTCGCCGAGGGCGCCAACCTGCTGGAGTTCGACGTCGTGATGGACGTCAAGCCCGCCAACTGACGCACCACCAGCCCGCCCCTCATGGACCGCATCGCGGAGCAGCCGTTCGAGGGGCGGCAAGCTCTCCCAGCGGTTCGCGCACCGGCTCGAGGGCCCCACGATGCAGAGGGCCCAGCGCTTCGCGGCGCGCTACGGGGTGGTGGCGGTGGGCAGCGTCCTGTGGGCACTGCTGTACTCCACGGTCGGCATGGTCGGCTGGGCGGCCATCACCACACTCCGGGGCCGCGTCTTCGCGTGACCGCCCGTCAGGGCAGGGGCCCCACCACGGGCGCGAGGTCGTCGGCGAACCGGTCGTCGGCCAGCTCGGAGACGTCCACCGACTCGATCTGCCCGTCCTCGGTGAACACGTCCGCCAGTTCCTGCTCGCGGGCGATCGTGTCGGCCAGCGCGACGGGCTCGCGGGTGCTGCGGCTCTGCGACAGCTCGGCGGCCTCGGGTGTCAACCCCACGGCCTCGCCGTAGTAGGCCGCCCACTCGACCGGGTTCTGCGCGGTCCACGTCCCGGCCTCGGCGATGCGCACCAGCAGGTCGGCGATCGCGGTCTGCCGCCGGGGGTCCGCCAGGGCCTCGTGGGAGGCCACGCCGAACCAGAACCCGTTGGCGGCCTCCGCGGCGGTGGTGAGGGTGCGGGCGTCGGTGGTGGTCTGGGTGATGGCGGTGTACGGGTCCCAGATGGCCCAGGCGTCGGCGTCGCCGCGGGAGAACGCGGAGCCGGCCTCGGCGGGCTGGAGGAAGACGAACTCCACGTCCTCCGGGGAGATACCGGCCTTGCGGAGCTGGAGCAGGAGGTGCCCGTGGGCGGAGGTGCCCTTGGCCACCAGTACCTTCTTACCGGCCAGGTCGGCGACGGAGCGCACGTCCGAATCCCCGGGGACGAGGATCTGGTCGCCCTCGCCGTCGTTGGCGTAGGCGGAGACGACGGACGCGCGGGCCCCGGCCGCCGCGCCGAACACGGGCGGGGTGTTACCGGTGACGGCCACGTCGATCTGCCCGGCGTTGAGCGCCTCGATCTGCGGCGGGCCGGAGGTGAAGGTGGAGAACTCCACCCGGTACGGGAGGTCGTCGAGCTGGCCGGCGGCGGTGAGGATGGCCTGGGTGCCGCCCTTCTGGTCGCCGACGCGCAACACGAGGTCGCCGAGCTCGGACAACTCGACGCGGTCGGGGACCGGTGCGGCCGCCTCCGACTCGCGGGTGGCGCAGCCGGAGGCGACGACGACGACGAGGAGCGCGCTCAGCGCCAGGGCGAGGGCGGCCACCGGGGTGAAGGATCGACGGCGGCGGGCCGGGTGGGCGGTGCTCACAGGGTGTTCTCCTCTTCGGTGTCCTCGACGCCCAACGCGTCGAGCAGGGATCGGCGGTGACGGCCGGTGGTGCCGCCCTCCCGGGGACGGTCGATGGTCTCGGTGTGGGCGATCCGCCCGCGGTCCAGGACGTGCACCCGGTCGGCGAGGGCGATCGCCTCGTCGACGTCGTGCGTGACCAGCAGGATGCCGAGGCCGTGGTGGCGCCACAGCCGCAGCAGCAGCGTGTGCATGGTGCGCCTGGTCAGTGCGTCGAGGGCGCCGAACGGTTCGTCGAGCAGCAGGAGGGCGGGTTCGGCGACCAGGGCCCGGGCCAGTGAGGTGCGCTGGGCCTGGCCGCCGGACAGCTCGCCCGGGTAGGCGTCCTCCCGGCCTGCCAGCCCCACCTCGGCGAGCATGTGCGACACCCGCCGGTCCTTCTCCGCGCGGCCCACGTCGACCCGGTTGAGCCCGTGGCGGACGTTGGTCGCGACGGTGCGCCACGGCAGCAGTCGGGCGTCCTGGAACACCACGGCGGGCGCGCCGTCGATGTGGGCGGTGCCGCCGTGGTCGCGGTCGAGCCCGGCGAGGATGCGTAGTGCGGTGGACTTGCCGCTGCCGCTGCGCCCCAGCAGGGCGATGATCTCACCGCGCGGGATCTCCAGGTCGAGCCCGTCGAGGACGGTGGTGCCGTCGAACTGTCGGGTGACGCCGTGCAGCGCGCCGGCGGGGGCGTACGAGGTGGTCATGGATGGCCTCACAGGAGATGGCGGGACGGGTGTGCGGGTCGGCGGGACGGTGCCGCTCAGCGGTAGTGGCGTAGCGCGCGGGCCTCGGCGACGCGTACGAGGGCGTCGGTGGCGATGCCCAGCAGGGCGTACACGACCAGGCCGACGATGATCACGTCGATCTGGAAGAAGTCGCGGGCGTTCATGATGAGGTAGCCCAGCCCGGTGGTGGCGTTGAGCTGCTCGGCCACGATGAGCGTGAGCCAGGCGATCGCCAGCGACTGCCGTACGCCCACGAGCACCTGCGGCGCGATGGACGGCAGGATCACCTCGGTGAGCCGCTGCCGGCGCGACATCCCGAACACGGTGGCCATGTCGAGCAGCTTCGGGTCGACCTGGCGCAGCCCCGAGGCCGTGTTGAGGTAGATCGGGAACACCACGCCCAGCGCGATGAGCAGCACCTTCGGCGCCTCGCCGATGCCGAACCACAGGATGAACAGCGGGATCAGCCCGAGGTGGGGCAGCGCACGCATCATCTGTAGAGGCGGGTCGAGGATCGCGTCGGCGTGCCTCGAGGTGCCCACCACGACGCCCAGCACGAGCCCCGCGACCGCGCCCAGGGTGAAGCCCTGCAGCACCCGCAGGCTCGAGACCGCCAGGGCGTCGACCAGGTCGCCGGAGGCGAGGAGATCGATCGCCGACTCCGCGATGAGCTGCGGCGCCGGCAGGATCCGTTCGGGGAGGATCCCGGTGGCCCCGGCGATCTGCCAGATCACGACCAGGAGGATCGGGCTCAGCCACCGCAGCCAGGTGAGTCCACGAGCTCGTTGCCGACGTCGTTGTCGTCGTCGTTGTCCTTCTGGTGTTCTCCCCACGGTGTCCCGCGCGGCGACGGCCGGTGCCCCGACCGGGTGCGGGCTCGTGGGGGTGGCGGTCGGCGCGGCGGTCCGGGATGGCACGGTGGTGGTCACGATCGTCCTCCTCGGTGGTCAGCCGCTGACGCGGGCGGACTCTCGGGCGGGGGTGTCCTCGCGGGCCGGCGAGGTGGCGGGCTCGGACCCACCGGTTCCGGCACCGACACCTGCCCCGGCGAACGGCACCGCGGCGGGCTGCCGGCCGGCACCGCCGGGGGCGTGCGGCGGAGTCCACAGGCCGCGCCGGGCGAGCACCGGCAGCACCCCCTCGCCGAACGTGAACGACTCCTCCAGGTGCGGGTAGCCCGACAGCACGAAGTGGCTCAGGCCCAGGTCGGCGTACTCGGCGATCCGGTCGGCCACCTCCTCGTGCGAGCCGACCAACGCGGTGCCCGCTCCCCCGCGCACCAACCCGACGCCCGCCCACAGGTTGGGCGAGACCTCGAGCGAGTCGGTGCGGCCGCCGTGCAGGTCGAGCATCCGGCGCTGCCCCTCCGACTCGCTGGTCGCGAGGGAGGCCTGGACCCGGGCCACGTCGGCGGGGTCGATCCCGGCCAGCAGGCGATCGGCCTCGGCCCACGCCTGCTCGGAGGTGTCACGGGAGATCACGTGCAGGCGGATCCCGTAGTCGAGCTCGCGGCCCTGCGCGGACGCGGCGGCCCGGACCCGGTCGAGCTTGGCGGCCACCGCGGCCGGCGGCTCACCCCACGTCAGGTACGTGTCGGCATGACGCGCGGCGACCCGGATCCCGGCCTCGGACGACCCGCCGAAGAAGATCGGCGGCACCGTCTCCGGACGGCGTCCCAGCACCGCGTTCTCCACCGCGATGTGCTCGCCGCGGACGGTGACCGGCTCCTCGCCGCTCCACAGCCGGAGCGTGACCTCCAGGAACTCGTCGGCGCGGGCGTAGCGGGCGTCCTTGTCCAGGAAGTCGCCGTAGGCGCGCTGCTCGGCGGACTCCCCGCCCGTCACCACGTTGAGCAGCAGCCGCCCGTCGG
>CAYFRF010000019.1:4605-17271 GCA_964345415.1 uncultured Microbacter sp.
CGCTGCTCGGCGGACTCCCCGCCCGTCACCACGTTGAGCAGCAGCCGCCCGTCGGTCTGCCACTGGAAGGTGGTGGCCATCTGCGCCGCCAGGGTGGGGCTCATCAGTCCCGGACGCAGGGCCACCAGGAACTTGATGCGCTCGGTCGACTCCGCCAGCAGTGCGGCCGTGATCAGCGCGTCCTCGCACCAGGCGCCCGTCGGGGTGAGCAGCGACTCGAAGCCGTTGTGCTCGGCGGCGTCCACGATCTGGCGCAGGTAGCGCAGCGTCGCCGGCCGGTCACCGGACATGAAGGTGCCGTGCCCGCCGGCCACGAGGTTGCGGGAATCGCCGTAGGTGGGCAGGAACCAGTGGAACTGCAGCGGGCTCTGCGTGGCGGGGGCGGGCTGGGCGTGGGCCATGGATGACTCCTCGGCGTGGGTGGCGGAACGGTCCGGCCCATCCTGTGGGTGCCCCGGCCGGCCACGCGAGGATTCTCGTCACCGAGAACGATATTGAAAGCACAGTAGACAGATCGGTCTATATGGGGTGCTATTCTGTCGCTCATGACGATCCCCGTCTCCACCGCCGCGCTACGCCTCTCCGAGGCGAGTTCCGCCCGGGTCCTGCGCGCCATCCGCTTCCGCGGCCCCGTCTCCCGGCCGGAGATCGCCGCCACCACAGGCCTGTCCGTCGCGACAGTCGGGCGGGCCACCTCCGCCCTGCTCGCGGCGGGCGCGATCCACGAGCGGCCGGAACTCATGCACGACGGATCGGTCGGCCGCCCCAGCATCCCGCTGCAGCTCAACCCCGCCGGGCCGGTCACCGTGGCCGTGCACATCGGCCTCCAGCGCAGCGTCGTGGCGATCTGCGACCTCAGCTGCCGGATCCTCGCCGAAGAGGCGGTCCCCACCCCCGGGCGCGACCCGGAGGAGATCGTCGACCGACTCTCCGCCCTCGCCTTCCGCCTGCTCGACCGCCACCGCCACCGCACACTCGTATGGGGCGGGGTGGCCACCGCGGCGAGGACCACCGGACCCGGGCGCATCGACCAGGAGCTGCTCGGCTGGGAGGACGTCCCCCTGGCCGAACTGTTCGCCGACCGGGTGGGCGTCCCCTTCGCCGTGGCACCCCACGTCGAGGCCATGGCCGCCGCCGAACTGCTGGTGGGTCACGAGAGCCACCGGGGCACCACACTGGTGGTCTACGCACGCGAACACCTGGGGTCGGCCCTGGTGATCGACGGCGTGGTGCACCAGCCCCTGGCCGGGTCCTCCGATCTGACCCCCCTGCCCGCCGGCGAGACCACCCTCCTCGACGACCGGGGCGAAGGCCTGCTCGACGTGGTGGGCGACTCCGGGGTGGTGCGGGCCGCCGCCCTGCGCGGACTGGAGGTGGCCACCGTCACCGAGCTCGCCGACCGCGCGCGCACCGACGGGGTCGCCGACGCGATCCTCACCGAACGCGCCACCGCCCTCGGCCGCATGGTGGGACTGATCTCGGCGGTCACCCGACCGGACTCCGTCGTGCTCTGCGGCCAGGCCTTCACCGACCACCCCAGATACCTCACCCCAGTTCTCCGGGCCACCCGCACAATCCAGCTCAGCGGCGGCGGCCCGGACCTCCGGGTCTCCACCGCCGGCGGCCGCATCCAGCAGGTCGCGGCGATGGCCGTGTCCCTGGACGCCGTCACCGCCGACCCGGCCGCACTGCTCACCGAGCGACTGACCTCGGCCTGAGGTCCGCGGCCGCCCGCCCTGGCCCCTCGGCCTGAACTCCCGGACAATTCGGCTCATCCCGACTCGAATGCTCGACACCCGTAGCGGGGACCCGCAGACTCGGAACATGCCTGATCACGACTCGTCACCCACCCGGGCCACCGCCCATTCCGGTCCCGCCTCCACCCAGGACACCGGCTCCCAGTCCGTCTCACCGGAGGTGCACCGCCGGGCAATGCGCATGCATCCCGCGGGGGTCACGGTGATCACCCTCGACGGCTCCCAGGGGCCCGTGGGCTTCACCGCGTCCTCCCCGTCGAGCCTGTCCGCCGAACCGGCACTGATCTCGTTCAACGTCGGCATCTCGTCGTCCAGCCTGAGCGCGGTCCTCGAGGCCCGCACCGCGGTGATCCACCTCCTCGGCGAGCTCGACGCCCCACTGGCCCTCCGCTTCGCCGGCCCTTCGCACCTGCGCTTCGAGGACACCTCGCTGTGGACCCGCGCGGAGACCGGTGAGCCGTTGCTGCACGGGGGCCGGGCGAGGCTGCGGGTGGCGCTCGACCGACTGGTGCCCGCAGGCGACCATGTTCTGGTGATCGCCCGGATCCTCGATGCCTGGTTCGCCGAGCCGGACGAGGCGGGCGACCCGCTGGTCATCCTGGACGGAGGCTTCCGGGCAGTCCCTGCCGCACCGGCCTGAGCCCTCGGCGCCGGTCAGCTCGGCCTCTCCCCGCCGCGAGGGCCGATCAGCCCCTGCGAGTGCCTCTCGCCCCTGGCCAGAGCCCGATCCGCCCGCCGTACTGCGATCCGCCCACCCCGCTATCCGTTTCGCCCTTCGGATTCCCCGTCACCCGCGGGGCCCGAGGCGCGCATCGAGATCAGAAGGGCAGAACGTGCAGCGCGTCCCGGACGTCGGGCGGCCGGGCGGCCGCCGGGGAGTAGGGCTCTGGGCTGCGGGGCGCGGCCTACCTGCGAGACCCTTTTGCCCACATCGAAAGAAAGACGCCCCCCGCCTGTGAAGGCGGGGGGCGTCTTTCGCGTCAGGCGCGGGACCCGTCAGCTGGTGGCGGGAGCCGCCCCGCCGAAGCCCGCGGGGCCACCGGCCGGTCCGCCGCCGAAGCCGCCCGAGCTCGGGGGCAGGGAGTCACCCGGGCCTGCCTCGCCGGTGGGGGCGACGCTGGCGGTGATCTCCTCACCGGTGCGATCCGTCTCCGGGCCGGCCGGGCGCGGCCTACCCGTGAAGGTGAACTTGGCGTCCTCGGTACGCTCCGACACGCCGTCCCAGCCCTCGACGTCCACGGACACGATGTCGCCGGCCGCGACCTCGCCGAAGAGGATCTTCTCCGACAGCGTGTCCTCGATCTCGCGCTGGATGGTGCGACGCAGCGGCCGGGCACCCAGAACCGGGTCGAATCCGCGCTTGGCCAGGAGCCGCTCCGCCCGCTCCGTGATCTCGATGTCCATGTCCTTGGCCTTGAGGGCCGAGCGGACGCGACCGATCATCAGGTCGACCATCTGGACGATCTGGTCCTCGGTGAGCTGGTGGAACACCACGATCTCGTCGATACGGTTGAGGAACTCCGGGCGGAAGTGCTTCTTCAGCTCGTCGTGGACCTTCTGCTTCATCCGCTCGTACTGGCCCTCGGCATCCTGCTCACCGACACCGGAGAAGCCCATGCCCACGGCCTTGGAGATGTCCTTCGTCCCCAGGTTCGAGGTGAAGATCAGCACCGTGTTCTTGAAGTCGACCATGCGGCCCTGACCGTCGGTGAGACGGCCGTCCTCGAGCACCTGGAGCAGCGTGTTGTAGATCTCCGAGTGTGCCTTCTCGATCTCGTCGAACAGCACCACGGAGAACGGCTTGCGCCGCACCTTCTCCGTGAGCTGGCCGCCCTCCTCGTAGCCGACGTACCCGGGGGGCGCGCCGAAGAGCCGCGAGGCGGTGAAGCGGTCGTGGAACTCACCCATGTCGATCTGGATGAGCGCGTCATCCTCACCGAACAGGAAGTTCGCGAGCGCCTTGGACAGCTCCGTCTTTCCGACACCCGAGGGGCCGGCGAAGATGAACGAGCCCGACGGACGCTTGGGGTCCTTGAGCCCGGCACGCGTACGGCGGATGGCCCGCGAGACCGCCTTGATGGCGTCCTCCTGGCCGATGATCCGCTTGTGCAGCTCGTCCTCCATGCGGAGCAGACGGGTGGTCTCCTCCTCGGTGAGCTTGAAGACGGGGATGCCGGTCCAGTTGCCGAGGACCTCGGCGATCTGCTCCTCATCCACGACCGCGGCCACGTCCATGTCGCCCGCACGCCACTGCTTCTCACGCTCGGAGCGCTCGGCGATGAGCTTCTTCTCCGTGTCCCGCAGGCCTGCGGCCTTCTCGAAGTCCTGCGCGTCGATCGCGGACTCCTTCTCGCGGCGGGCCTCCGCGATCCTCTCGTCGAACTCGCGGAGGTCCGGCGGGGCGGTCATCCGCTTGATACGCATCCGCGCACCGGCCTCGTCGATGAGGTCGATCGCCTTGTCCGGCAGGAAACGGTCGTTGATGTACCGGTCCGCCAGCTGCGCGGCGGCGGCCAGCGCCGAGTCGGTGATGGTGACCCGGTGGTGCGCCTCGTAGCGGTCCCGCAGACCCTTGAGGATCTCGATGGACAGCTCGACGCTCGGCTCGGGCACCTGCACCGGCTGGAAACGCCGCTCGAGCGCCGCGTCCTTCTCGATGTGCTTGCGGTACTCGTCCAGCGTCGTGGCGCCGATGGTCTGCAGTTCGCCGCGGGCCAGCTTGGGCTTGAGGATCGACGCCGCGTCGATCGCGCCCTCGGCCGCACCCGCGCCGACGAGGGTGTGGATCTCGTCGATGAAGAGGATGATGTCGCCGCGCTGGTTGATCTCCTTGAGGACCTTCTTCAGGCGCTCCTCGAAGTCACCGCGGTAGCGGGAGCCGGCCACGAGCGAGCCCAGGTCCAGCGAGTAGAGCTGCTTGCCCTTGAGCGTCTCGGGGACCTCGTTGTTGACGATCGCCTGCGCCAGCCCCTCGACCACGGCGGTCTTACCGACACCGGGCTCACCAATGAGGACGGGGTTGTTCTTGGTGCGCCGGGAGAGCACCTGCATGATGCGCTCCACCTCCTTGGCGCGGCCGACGACCGGGTCGAGCTTGCCCTCCATGGCGGCCTGGGTGAGGTTGCGACCGAACTGGTCCAGGACCGTCGACGACGACGGCGTTCCGGACTCGCGTCCACCGGTGCCGGCCGGGGTCCCGGTGGCCTCGGCCTCCTTGCCCTGGTAGCCGGAGAGGAGCTGGATGACCTGCTGGCGCACCCGCGTGAGGTCGGCGCCGAGCTTGACCAGCACCTGGGCGGCCACGCCCTCGCCCTCACGGATGAGGCCGAGCAGGATGTGCTCGGTACCGATGTAATTGTGGCCGAGCTGCAGGGCCTCGCGCAGGCTCAGCTCGAGCACCTTCTTGGCGCGCGGCGTGAACGGGATGTGCCCGCTCGGGGCCTGCTGGCCCTGGCCGATGATCTCCTCGACCTGGCTACGCACGGCTTCCAACGAGATACCGAGGGACTCCAGCGCCTTGGCCGCTACTCCCTCACCCTCGTGGATGAGCCCGAGCAGAATGTGCTCGGTACCGATGTAGTTGTGGTTGAGCATCCTGGCTTCTTCTTGCGCCAGGACGACGACGCGACGCGCGCGGTCGGTAAACCGTTCGAACATCGTGCTACCTCACATTCCTCGGGTTTTCACCACTCTAGTGGCCCGGTCAGTAGACCGGAGCCACAGGAGTGGCAGTCGGCCTGTCACCCCTATCCAACGCCGCAGGTGAAGTAATGATTGCCGTTTCGTGTACGCCGTCAGCGAACGCCGGAAGAACCGCGCGGTGCACGACCGGCGGACGCCTCACCCCACGTCACTGTCGGACCCCCGTGCCAAGCTGGTGTCCGTGGATGAGCAGGCAGGAGGGCCCGTGAGCGGCGCCGGGGTGAGCGGGTTCGATCTGGACCGGATCGGTCGCGACCTCCCGTTCGCCGCTGCCCTACCCGAACTCGCCCGGGCACTGGCGTCCGCCGGTACGGCGGTGGTCCAGGCCCCTCCTGGTACCGGTAAGACCACGTTGGTGCCGCCGGCCGTCGCCGCAGCTGTCGCCGACAGGGGGCCCGGCCCGCACCGAGTCGTGGTCACCCAGCCCCGCCGGGTGGCCGCCCGCTCCGCGGCCCGGCGACTGGCCGGGCTGACCGGCACCGAGCCGGGGGGCCTGGTGGGCTACTCGGTACGGGGCGACTCCCGGGTGGGTCGGGACACGGTGGTGGAGTTCATCACCCCCGGCGTGCTCGTGCGCCGTCTGATCGCCGATCCGGACCTGCCGGGGGTCGGCGCGGTGGTGCTCGACGAGGTCCACGAACGGGACGTGGAGTCCGACCTCGCCTTCGCGTTGCTGTGTGAGTTGCGCCAGCTTCGCGACGATCTCCCGGTGGTGGCGATGTCCGCGACCGTGGAGGCCGACCGCTTCGCCCGACTGCTCGGCGGCGGAGACGACGGTGTGGGCGGCGGCGGGGGCGGTGAACCCGCCCCGGTGGTGGACGTCCCGGCCGTGTCGCACCCACTGGAGATCCGGTACGCGCCGTCGCCCACCCAGCGTCTCGACGCGCGCGGGGTGACCGACGGCTTCCTCGATCATGTGGCCTCCGTGGCCGCCGACGAGGTCAGCGCCACCGGGCACGACACCCTGGTCTTCCTGCCGGGCGTGCGCGAGATCGAACGTGTGGTGCGCTCCCTCGCGGGTCGCTTCGGCGCGGCCGTCGAGGTCCTGCCCCTGCACGGCGGGCTCGACGCGGCGGCACAGGACCGGGCTGTGTCGGGTTCGGACGGCTCCCGTCCACGGGTGGTGGTGTCCACCGACCTCGCGGAGTCCTCGCTCACCGTGCCGGGGGTGCGGGTGGTGGTGGACGCCTGCCTGAGCCGGGAGCCGCGCCGTGACACCGCGCGGGACATGACCGGCCTGGTGACGGTGTCCGCGTCGAAGGACTCGTGTGTGCAGCGGGCCGGCCGCGCCGCCAGGTCGGGGCCCGGCCGGGCGGTCCGCTGCCTGACCGAGCAGGAGTACACGCGCCTGCCCGCGCACCGGACACCGGCGATCGCCACGTCCGATCTCACGACGTTCGCGCTGGACGTGGCGTGCTGGGGCACGCCGCGGGGCGAGGGGCTGGCGTTGCCCGACACCCCTCCGGCCGGGGAGATCTCCCGCGCGGAGTCGGTGTTGCGAGGACTGGGCGCGGTCGACAGGGACGGTCGCGCGACCGACCGCGGTCGTGCCCTCGCGCGCGTGCCGACCGATCCCCGTCACGCCCGGGCCCTGCTCGACGGGGCAGCGCTGGTGGGTGCCCGCACCGCCGCCGAGGTGGTCGCACTGCTCGCCTCCGACCGCCGCTCCCCCGGCGGGGACCTGGCCGCGGACCTGCGGGCGCTGAGGTCGGGCCGGGCGCCCGACGCGGGCACCTGGCTGCAGCAGGTGCGCCGTCTGGAGAGGCTCGCCGGAGCGGAATCAGCCGGTACGGGAAGGTCCGTGGACGAGGGTCCACGCGAGGACGCGGTGGGGCTGGTGGTGGGGCTCGCCCACCCCGACCGGGTGGCGCGCCGCCGCGGCGCGCAGTACACCTTCGCCTCGGGGACCGGCGCGGTGCTGCCGGCCGGATCGGCGCTGAGCGGGCACGAATGGCTGGCCGTGGCCGAGGTGGGCCGCGCCGCCGGCCGCGCCGCGGGAGAGGCCGGGGCCGTGATCCGCGGAGCCGCGGCGCTCACCCTCGATGCCGCGCTCGAGGCGGCGTCCCACCTTGTCGACGACGACGAGACGGCCCGCTTCACGCAGGGCACGCTCACCGGCAGACACGTCAAGCGCCTCGGCGCGATCGAGCTGTCCTCCACGGCGGTGCGGCCCACCCACGAGGCCACTGTTCGTGCGGTGGCCGCCGCGGTCCGGGCCGGCGGACTGAGCGCGCTGGGTCCCGACGAGGACGCGATCCGACTGTGGCGCCGTCTCGCACTGGCGCACCGCGAGCTCGGGGAGCCCTGGCCGGACATGTCGGCTGACGCGCTCGCGGACACGCTCGAGGAGTGGCTCGGTCCCGAGATCGCCGCACTGGCGACGGGCGGGAAGATCGCGGGCCGGGATCTCGCCCCCGCCCTGAAGAGACTGCTCCCCTGGCCCGAGGCGAGCCGGTTCGACGAGCTGGTGCCGGAGCGGTTGCAGGTGCCCTCGTCGTCGTCGTACCGCGTCGACTATCCCGATCCGGGATCAGACGATGCGCCGGTCCTGGCGGTCAAGCTGCAGGAATGCTTCGGGTGGACCACCTCGCCCCGGATCTGCGGCGGCTCTGTCCCGGTGACGGTGCACCTGCTCTCCCCCGCCGGCCGGCCACTGGCGGTGACCCGCGATCTCGAGTTCTTCTGGCGCGAGGCGTACCCAGGCGTGCGGGCGGAGATGCGCGGGCGCTACCCCAAGCACCCGTGGCCGGAGGACCCGATGACCGCCGAGCCGACGCGTCACACCAACCGGAGGCGATGACGCTCCACGCCGCCTGACCCCGACGCCGGGGTCCCAATACCATAACAAGCGCTCAAACGGTAGATTTCACCCACGATCGCTCCTAGACTATGACATACACCACTGCAGGCTGTTGACGTCGAAAGGGTGATCACGATGACCGCCTACACGCATCCCGCCCCTCACCGCACGGCACTGCCCACCCGGTCGCCGTCGCGGATGCGGATCATCCCCCACGTGACCAACCGGATCGGCGCGCTCACCGCCGCGCTGGGTCTGGCCCTCGCACTCCTGAGCCTCTACCTGCCCTGGCTGACCACCGGCAGCGGCGAGCGGATCAGCGCGCTGGGGATCACCGAGATCATCGACGTCCGCAGCGTGGCGCCCGTGCTCTTCCTCGGACTCCTCATCCTGCTGTTCCTCGTGGCGGTCACCGCCGCCACCAGACTCGGTGCGTTCGCGATCGCCGGATCCGTCGTCGGCGGCATCGTGTTGCTGGCCCACCTCGCCTTCATGTGGACCCTCGTCTCCTCGACCGGCACCGGCGACCCCATGCTCTCCGGGCTGCCCTCCGGCGCGGCGATCTCCTACGGCCCCTTCATCGCGGCACTCGGGTTCCTCATGGTGACCTTCGGGTCGGCGTGGGCAGCGCGCTCATCCGAGTACGTGTTCCCGGACCGTACCGACGCCCGGCCGCACCATCACTACGAGTAGCGCCACCGACCCCCGCGAGCTGTCCGACTCAGAACACCACCACCGTGTCGCCCACCTCGAGCCGCTCGAAGTAGGTGGCCGCCGCGGGCTGGTCCATCCGGATGCACCCGTGCGAGGCATACGCCGGATCACCCTCGTGGAACGCGATCCCACCCACGAAGTACACCGAGTACGGCATCGGCGCGTTGTTGAACAGTCGGCTCACCTCGTGCCGCACCTTCCGGGTGACCTGATAGGTCCCGGTCGGCGTCTCCCACCCGGGCTTACCGTGGGACATCCGCACCGGCCCGTAGCTGAGCCGGCCGTCCTCCTGCAGCCAGGTCCGGTCCCCGTCGAGATCCACACACGCGGCCGCCGTACGCGGACACGGGCTCTGCGGGGTCGGATCCGGCGCCGGTGGCGGGATGACGGGCGCCGGCGGAGGCGGGATCAGTCCGGGAGGCGGCGTGATGCCGGCGGAATCGAGGGCCCCACCGACCGCCGCCCGCAGGTCCGAGTCCGCCTGTGCCGAACCGGCCTGCGCCTGCATCACGGCCTGCTCGACCTCCGGCGGAACCGGGAACGGCAACTGCGCCGAGGCGGCCGGCGCAGCGGCGGCGGTGAGTGCCAGCGCGGCTGCCGCCGCGACCACGAATCGGGGGGATCGTCTGCTCATACCGAGCATTCTCCCCGGTGAGAGCCACGCCCGGAGACAACGGGGGTCACATTCCGGTCTCACACCAGCCACAGTCGCAACGCTAGGGTGGATGTCATGTCTACTCGGAACACCGCCCGCACGGGCCGGGTCCACGTGGCGGCGCTCGCCGCGGCGGCACTGGTCGGCGCGACAGCCGCAGGCACCGCCTACGGCGTCCCCGCCTCGGCCGAGGACAACACGGGGTCCGCCACCGGCGACACCACGCCCGCGATGGGCGCGGATGCGCACCTCGACGAGGTCCCCACGCCCGTCGCGGTGGACGCACAGTTGGTGCGCTCGGTGGCGCGGCAGGCGCTCCTCGAACAGGAACAGCCGGAGCACCTGACCGACGTGGACCTCATCGCCCGCGATGTGCTCGCCCTGGATCCCGCGACCCCGGCCGACGCCGATCGCCTCACCCGGGAGACGTTGCTCGGCTTCGGCCCCGGCGGGCCGGTGGTGGACGGCCCCGAATCCGAGTTCGTGCCGGCGCCGCCGCAGTGCCCACCGACCGCCCGCGCGTGCATCGACGTAGACGGCAAACGCGCCTGGATGCTCGACGCCGGCCGCATCACCTACGGGCCCGTCCCCATCACCACCGGCAAGCCCGGGTACGAGACCAGTCGCGGCTCACATCAGGTCCTGCGGCACGTCCGACACGACCACAGCATCCCGTTCGACTCCCCCATGCCGTTCTCGACCTACTTCACGGTCAGCGGCATGGCGTTTCACGAGGGGCGCCTCGACGAGCCCTCACACGGCTGCATCCACCTCGGCCACCACGCCGCCGCCCACTTCTTCGAGCAGCTGCGCGTGGGTGACGAGGTCTTCGCCTTCTGAGCCGGGCGGGCCGCCGCACCGGCCGACCCGCCCGGGCCGGCCGGCTCACGTCCTCAGTCGCGCGGGAGCGGCTTGACCATGGGGAACAGGATCGTCTCGCGGATCCCGAGACCGGTCAGCGCCATGAGCAGCCGGTCGATCCCCATCCCGAGGCCCGCCGACGGCGGCATACCCTGCTCCATCGCGGCCAGGAAGTCCTCGTCGAGGACCATCGCCTCGTCGTCGCCCGCCGCGGCCAGCCGGGCCTGGTCCTCGAAACGCTGACGCTGGATGACCGGGTCCACGAGCTCGGAGTAGGCGGTCGCCAGCTCGAAACCGCGGACGTACAGGTCCCACTTCTCGGTGACACCGCGGTCCGTGCGGTGGTCGCGGGTCAACGGCGAGGTCTCCACCGGGAAGTCCCGGACGAAAACCGGACCGTCCAGCTGGTCGGAGCACAGGTGCTCCCAGATCTCCTCGACGAGCTTGCCGTGCAGCCAGCCCTTGCCGGACGGCACGTCGAGACCGACCTTCTCCGCGAGTGCGGTGAGTTCCTCGACGCTCGTGTCGACGGTCACCGTCTCGGCCCCGCCGGTGGCGAGCTCGGGGTGCTTGCGCTGCAGGGCCTCGTTGAGCGAGGGGTACATCTTCATCTCGCGCCACTGGCCGCCGAGGTCGTACTCCGTGCCGTCGACGAGGGTGACCGTGGTGGAGCCGAACACCTCGGTGGCGACCTCCTGGATGACCTCGCGGATCATCGTGGCCGCCGTGTCGTAGTCGCCGTAGGCCTGGTAGGTCTCGAGCATCGCGAACTCGGGGCTGTGCGAGGAGTCGACGCCCTCGTTGCGGAAGTTGCGGTTGATCTCGAAGACCCGCTCGATGCCGCCCACCACGCAGCGCTTGAGGTACAGCTCGGGCGCGATCCGCAGGTACAGGTCCAGGTCCAGCGCGTTGGAGTGCGTGACGAACGGACGCGCCGCGGCGCCACCGTGCAGCGTCTGCAGCATGGGCGTCTCGACCTCGAGGAAGCCGCGGCGCTCGAGCGCGTGGCGCAGTGCGCGGACCACCTTGATGCGCAGGACCGCGTTGCGGCGGGCCTGGTCGCGCATGATGAGGTCCGTGTAGCGCTGACGGATCCGCGTGTCCTCGCTCATCTCCTTGTGCGCGACCGGGAGCGGACGCAGCGACTTGGCCGCGAGCACCCACGAGTCGGCCATGACCGACAGCTCACCGCGCTTGGAACGCACGACCCGACCCGTCACCGAGACGAAGTCGCCCAGGTCGACATCCTGCTTCCAGGCGTCCAGCCGCTCCTGCCCGACATTCGCCAGCGAGAGCATGGCCTGCAGCTGCGGGGCGAAGCCGTCCGCCTCGCCCTCCACCGCGGGGGCCGACAGGTCCGCGGCGGGGTCGATGCCGTCCTGCAGGCGGACGAAGCAGAGCTTGCCGGTGTTGCGCACGAACAGCACCCGGCCGACCACCGACACCTCGACGTCCGTCTCCTCGCCCGGCTCCAGGGCGGCGAAGCGGGGATCGGAGTTGATCTCGGCCAGGCTGTGGGTACGGGGGACGTCGACCGGGTAGGCCTGTTGCCCCGACTCGAGGAGCCGCTGCCGCTTGTCGCGGCGGATGCGCAGCTGCTCGGGGGTGTCGTCGGAGGGCTCGTTCTGGACGGCCCCGGGCGTGGAGGAAGTCGAGTCGGTCACGGCTTCCGAGGATAGTCGCCCTGCGCCACTGGACCGAACCCGTGGACGGGCCGGCCACCGCGGAGCGCGCTCAGTGAGCGGAGATCGCCGAGCGCTCGCGCAGCAGATGCTCGGCGTCGGCGAGCAGCCCCAACGCGCGGGCCTCCCGCAGCGCGTCGTGACCGCCGTCCACGGCGCGGACACCGCGCACCCCGCGGGAGGCCAGTTCGAGCGCGAACAGTTCGGCGTCCAGGCCGTCGTCACTCACCAACACCACGGGGCGCCCCTCGGCGACCGCGGCCAGCGGAGCGGGCGAGGAGGGGTCGAGGAGATCGACCGCCGGGCGGGCCTCGACCGCGATCGCCCCGGCCAGCACACCCTGGCGCTCGCGCTGGGCACGGGAACGGATGTCCACGACGAGGGCTCCGGCACGCACGGCCGCGGCGTAGTGACCGGCGGACAGGGTGAAGGCAACGTTCGTGGCGGTGGCGGTGGCGGTGGCGGTGATCATGGTGCTCTCCCGGAGGGTTGTGG
>CAYFRF010000019.1:17371-35465 GCA_964345415.1 uncultured Microbacter sp.
GTGGCGGTGGCGGTGGCGGTGGCGGTGATCATGGTGCTCTCCCGGAGGGTTGTGGCGGTGACGGTCGTGCGGGGCGCTGCCGACCCGGGACACCAGTGCTGTGCACGCAGGGATGCCACCGGGCCGGCCGAGGGCATTCGTCGTGTACGCATGACGCCAATAATAGACAGACCGGTCTACCTACTTCAAGCATGCGGCGCAGATTCGCCGCCCCGCAGCCCGACACCGCACCCCCGGCTCGCCGAACAGGCGCCGCCCACCCGTCCCCGCCTTCGGGTCAGGGCTGGCACTTCCCACATAGTTGATGCATCATGTATCTACGGATCGAAGGAGAGAAGATGACCACCTCGCACGCCCGCCAGCCCGCCGTCTTCATCGGACACGGCGTCCCCCTCAACGCGCTCGAGGTCAACGAGTGGACCCGCGAGTGGGCCACACTCGGCGACTCACTCCCCGAGCGGCCCCGTGCCGTCCTCGCGGTGTCCGCGCACTGGTACATCAACGCCACCGCGGTGACCGCCATGTCGGCCCCCCGCACGATCCACGACTTCTACGGCTTCCCCCGCGAGCTCAACGAGTTCGAGTACCCCGCCTCGGGTGCACCCGAGTTGGCCGCCGAGGTCGCCGAGGCCGTCAAGCCCACGTGGGTGGGGGCGGACAACGACTCGTGGGGGCTGGACCACGGCACCTGGTCCGTGCTGACGCACGTCTTCCCCGACGCCGACGTGCCGGTGGCCCAGCTGTCCGTCGACGCGTCCAAGCCGGCGAGCTACCACTTCGACCTGGGCACCAAGCTCTCCGCCCTGCGCGACTCCGGCGTGCTCGTCCTGGCCAGCGGCAACGTGGTGCACAACCTCCGCGCGGTCGACCCCTCCCTCGGCAACGGCGGCGCCGACTGGGCCCACCGCTTCGACGACCACGCCCAGGAGATCCTCACGGGCCGGCCCGAGGACGCACTCTCGATGCTCGAGCACCCGGACGCCCCCATGTCCATCCCCACCGCCGACCACTTCCTGCCGGTGCTCTACACCGCCGGCATGGCAGCGGCCTCGGGCGAGAAACTGGACGCGTTCAGCAAGGGCTACGCGTGGGGTTCGGTGTCCATGACGAGCTACCGGTCGGTCGCCTGATCCGAGCTCCCATGACCCGGCTACACGCCACGTGACGCCCGCAGCCGGGCCACGTCACGGCTGCCACCCGCAGCTCAGCAGTTGCGCTCGTAGACCAGCCGGAGCCCCTCCAGCGCGAGGTCCGGCTCCACGTCGGTGATGGTGCGCGATTCCTCCGACACCACGTCGGCGCGCAGGCCGGTGAGCACCACCGAGGCGTCCGCGAGCTCGGCGACGTCGGTGCGCAGCCGGTCGACCAGCGCGTCGATCTGCCCGGCGAAGCCGATCACGATGCCGGCCTGCAGCGCCGCGACGGTGTTCTTACCGAGCGCGCCGCGCGGCCGCACGACCTCGATCTTGCGCAGCGCCGCCGCGCGCTCGGCCAATGCGTCGACCGAGATGTCGATGCCCGGCGCGATCGCCCCGCCGAGCAGCTCGCCGCGCGCGGAAACCGCGTCGACGGTGGTCGCCGTGTCCACGTCGACGACGACGACGGGCCCCTCGAACAGACTGTGGGCGGCCAACGCGTTGACGACCCGGTCCGAGCCCACCTCCCGCGGATTGTCCACGAGCAGCGGCACCCCGGTCTTCACCCCGGGCGCCACCACGACGGCGCGCAACCCCGGCCAGTAGTCGGCGGCCATCCGCCGGAGCTCACCGGTGACCGACGGCACCACGGACATCGCGGAGATCCCGCTGAGCTGCTGCGCACAGTCCCCGAGCAGCCCGCGGATCGTCAACGCGAGTTCGTCCGAGGTCACCGATGGTGACGTGCGCATACTCCAGGTCCGGGTCAGCGGCCCGCCGTCCGAGGGGAAGAGGCCGAGCCGGATGTGGGTGTTGCCGACGTCGACGGTGAGGAGCATGGGTTCGATGCGCGGCCTAGACGGCGGCGGTCTCCGGCACGCGCGGGTTCTTCAGCCCCGACCCCTCGGGCACGTCGGCCGGGTCGGTGCCCTCGGTGAGCATGCGGTTCTCGGCGTCGACAAACACCACGCGGGGCTTGTAGGCCCGCGCCTCGGCGTCCTCCATCTGGGCGTAGGCGATGATGATCACCAGGTCGCCGGGGTGCACGAGGTGTGCGGCGGCGCCGTTGATGCTGATCACGCCGGAGCCGCGCTCGCCGGTGATGGCGTAGGTGGTCAGGCGGGCGCCGTTGTCGATGTCCACGATGTCGATCTGCTGTCCCTCGAGGAGGTCGGCGGCGTCCATGAGGTCGGCGTCAATCGTGCAGGAGCCGACGTAGTGCAGGTCGGCCTGGGTGACGGTGGCCCGGTGGATCTTGGAGTGGAGCATGGTGCGCTGCATGGATCAGCCTTCCTGGGTGTCCGCGGCGGGAACGGTGTCGGCGGAGAGGTCGTGGGCCATCTCGGCCTGCTGGGCGGCGACGGTGGCCTCGGCGGCGGCGAGGAAGCCGGTGCCGATGGCCACGCCGACGTTGTCGATGAGGCGGGTGGATCCGATGCGGGCGGCCACGAGCAGTCGGCCCGGGCCTTCCTCCGGCGGGTCGCCCAGGTCGCCGGCCCGGAGTTCGAGGTAGTCGATCGAGATCTGGGGGCGCTCGGCGAGCACCGCGGACGCGGCGTCGATCACGGCCTGCCGCCCGCCCTTGGCGGCGAACGTCCCGGCGACCAGCGCCGCGTTGATCGTGGTGGCCAACTCCCGCTCGTCGGAGGACAGGTAGCGGTTGCGCGAGCTCATGGCCAGGCCGTCGGCCTCACGCACGGTGGGCACACCCACCACGCGCACGTCCATGTCCAGGTCGGCCACCATCTGGCGGATCAGCACGAGCTGCTGGTAGTCCTTCTCCCCGAAGAACGCCTGGTGGGGCGCGACGATGTTGAACAGTTTCGCCACAACGGTGAGCATCCCGGCGAAGTGGCCGGGGCGGGCGGCGCCGTCGAGGATCTCGCCCGTGGGGCCCGGCTGCACGGTGGTGCGCGGTCCGTCCGGGTACATCACGGCGGCGCTGGGGGCGAACACCAGCTCGACACCCGCGTCGGCGAGCCGGGCCACGTCCTCGTCGAGGGTACGCGGGTAGGCGTCCAGGTCCTCGCCCTCCCCGAACTGCAGGGGGTTGACGAAGATCGACACCACCACGACCGCGCCGGGGGTGCGGCGAGCCGCCTCGACCAGGGCGAGGTGCCCCTCGTGGAGCGCGCCCATGGTGGGCACGAAGGTGACCTGCTTGCCGACCTTGCGCAGCGATTCGGTGACCGCGTGCAGCGAGGTGGCCTCGTGGTGGATGGTCAGCTCGCCGCGACTGTAGCCGGTGTTCGGTCGGCCGGGGACCGCGGTGCGGACAGGGAAGGTGGTGCTCATCGGAACTGCTCCGTCAGGTCGGGGGCCAGCAGGTCGGTCACGTCGCGCCCCGCACCGCAGCGGTCGGCGGTGCGCATGGCCAGCGCCCGGTAGCCGTCGGCGATGCCGCCGTCGACGTGCTCGAGTGCGTCGAGGTGTCGGGAGACGGTCACGGCGTCACCGCGCATGACCGGCCCGGTGAGGGCTGAATCGCCGGTGGCCAGGACGTTGTCCAGGGCGGCACGCAGCAGCGGCTCGAGGGTGCGGCGGGCCAGCGCCTGGGCGTCCTGTCCGAGCATCCCGTCCGGGTCGCCCTCCACCGCGCCGCCCGGCAGGACCGCGAACGAGGCGGCCAACGCCTCGGCGGCGTCGTTGACGAGGGTCACCAGGTGGTTGGCGCCGTGCGCGAGGGCCGCGTGGTAGAGCGCACGGTGGGACTCGGCGACGGTGACCGGCAGGCCGCCCGTCTCCATGACGAGCATCTGGCCCACGACCAGGCCGACCTCGTCCGGCGAGGTCAGGGCCCACGAGCAGCCCTCCATGCGGTCGATGTCGGCCTCGCCGCCGGTGAAGGTCATCGCCGGGTGCGCGGCCACCACCACCGCGCCGGCCTCGGCGGCCGGGCGCAGGACGTCCGCGCCCACGGCGCCGGCGACGTGCATGACGATGTGGCCCGGCCGGAAGGCGCCGGCGTCGGCGAGTTCGGCCACGACCCCGGGCAGGGCCGAGTCCGGCACGGCCAGGATGAGGAGCTCGCTGACTCGCGCCACCTCGGCCGGCTCGGTCGTCTGCGCTTCGGGGAGGCGCCGTGCCGCCAGCTCACGCGAGCGCTCCGACCGCGCCACGACGGCGGCCACGACGTGGCCACGCCGCTCGAGGGCAGCGCCGATCGCCGTGCCCACGCGGCCTGCGGAGACGAGGCCGATGGACAAGCGGGCAGGGGGTGTTCCGGTGACGCCGAATTCGGACATCGTGGGTGCTCCAGTGCTCGATCCGTTCCAGGCCCGCTCACTCGGCGGGTCCCGGACATCTCGCTGGCGAGGATAGTCGCAAGGGCCGGCAGGGACACTGTTCAGTGGCACACCTCACAGCGCCCGGGACTATCCTCGACGGAGCGCCGCCCCGGCCAGTTTCATGGATGCCGGCCACGCGAGCATGGTCAGCGCAAATGCGATGGGCCATGCGATGAGGATCTGCAGCGGCCACCGCGAGAGCCAGTCCATCGACGGCCCCTGGATGATCAGTCCCATGATGCCGGACATCAGCGTGGCCATGATGAAGGTCATGAAGACCTGGGAGAGCAGGACGAACTTCTTGTCCATCGGTGATTCCTCGTCCGGACGGCGTCGACTCCGCGGGCACGGAGGCGCCACCGTCCACTAGTGGTGAACAGGGCGCCTCGGGTTCACGCCGGTCGGCGCGACTTCATCTCGGGAACGAGGGCTGGAATAACCACACCAGCCAGAATCTTCCAGGCGGCAATACTGTACCGGCCTGCCCCTGCTGTCCGCCAAGAGACATCTCGGGACCGGGGCGTGCCGTGTGGGCCTCAGTCCTCGGCGCGGCGTCGGCGTCGGCCACCCGAGGGTGCGTCGTCGCCCCCGAGCTTGGCCATGAGCTCGGCGACGGACAGCCCGGTGCCCTGCCCGTGGCGACTCGGCGGCGGGGTCGGCTCGGCGGGCTCGGCCGGGGCCGTGGGCGCGCTCGGGGTGACGGGCGCCGCCGGTGCCGCCGGGGTGGCCTGCTGCTTCTCCGCCGCGGCGGCGGGCCGGACCGCCGGTCGACGCGGCTCCCCCGCGGGGGTCTCGGTGCGCGTCGGGCGTCCGGAGACCGGCGAGAACTTCTCGGTGCGTTCCGTGCTCGGCGTGGCGTCAGGTCCGACGCCCGTTGTCGCGGGCGCGGCCGGGGCGGGGGCGGTGGACGAGGCGCCGAAGCCGCTCACCGGCTCCGAAGCCGCGGACGCCGCTCCGGGGCGCGGGGTTGCAGGGCGCGACGGGGGCGGCGGGGTCGCCGTGTCCGAGGACGAGCCACTCGACGACAACGACGACGACGAGGTATACGCCCACGATGCGCTGGGCTCGGACCGGCCGGCCGACTCGTGCGCCCCGCGTCGGGGCTCGACCCTCTCGGACGGCACGGACGGCATCGCGCCCGCGCCGAGTTCGCCGGCGGGGGCGAGCCCGCCCACGGCGTAGCGGTCCTCGGGGAGGTCGACGCCCATCGCGCCGAGTTGCTCCCGCAGTGCCGCGATCTCGTGCCGCAGAGCGAGGATGGACTCAGAGGTCTCGATCCGGACCGTGTCGCGCAGTTCCTTCTCCACGACGAGCTCGTGCTCGCGGCGGGCGGAGATCTCGCGCTCGAGTTGGAGCTCGTACACCGTGTGGAGGTCCCGGACCCGGGACGCCTCGGCGGCGGCCTGGCGGCGGTACCGGGCGACGAGGAAGGCACCGATGAAGGCGGCCCACAGTGCGGCGAGCGTGCCGACGCGCATCCACACCGGGTTGTCGGAGAAGACCATCACCACGGTGGCGACCACCGCCAGGGCCAGCAGCACGCCCAGGGCGATACTGGCCAGCCCCCGGTCATCACTGCGGCCGGGACGAGCCGGCCGGGGCTTGTCGGTCGTGCCGTCGGAACTCATGCACCGCATGATAGCCCCAGAATCACCGGCCACATGGGCAACTGTGCCGTGTTGACCCCAACAGTGTCAGCACCGACAACCGCCCGCGACTGCGCACGTACGTGCACGCCGAGGGCCGGCCCCGTTCCAGCGCGTCGGTTCAGGTGGGCTGGGCGAGGCCGTTCTGCTCGTCCTCGTCCGGCGGGGTCCGACAGGAGGACTCCAGGAACAGGCCCGCGCCCACGAGCACCGCACCCGACACCAGCACCGCCACCGCCGCGGGCAACTCCTGGCCCGCGACCGCCAGTTCGCCGAGACGGAGCAGGTAGAACAGGCTCAGCCCCACTCCGAGGCCAGCGGTCACGGCGCCGAGTACCGCGGAGGCCTGGCCGAGCGCCGCACTGCGGGCGATGGTCAGCGGGTGCATCTGACTGCGGTCCTGACCGACCGCGCCGTCGGAGATCGCGCCCCGGATTCGCACGGCCAGGAGGACGTCGACCGCGGCCACGACAAGCAGCGTCACCCAGCCGAAACCGATCGGCGGCAGTGAACCGAGGAAGCTCCCTGTGAGGACGTAGCCCGCGACGGCGGCGACGAGCGCCACCAGCGCGAGGGTGGACACGGGTATGCGGGACACCGTCAGTCCTCCCCGGCCGTCGAGATCAGCGGGTGCTCCAGCCGACGGACGGCGGCGACCTCCGCGGGGTCGAGCGCCGCGAGCAGGTCCCGGACCGGCGTGGCACCGAGCACGGCGCCGGGCGCGATCTCGAGCCAGGGGACCAGGACGAAGGCGCGTTCGGCGGCGCGGGGATGCGGGAGTGTGAGCATGGGATCGGCGGAGGTCACGGCGTCTCCGTCCACCTCGGCCACCACCACGTCCACGTCGAGGGTCCGTGGGCCCCAGCGCACGTCCCGGGTGCGGCCGGCCTCGCGTTCGCGCTCGAAGCCCCACTCGAGGACGTCCTCCGGGGACCCGGGGTGCTCCACGATGAGGACCGCGTTGAGGAAGTCGTCCTGCTCGACACCGCCCCACGGGGGTGTGGCGTAGACCGAGGAGGCCGCCCGGAGGATCCCGTCCGAGGCGGCCGCGGCGGCGACGCCCTGCAGCAGGGCCAGCGCGTCGCCCTGGTTGCCACCGATCGACAGCACCGCCCGGCAGCTCATCGTGCGACCGCCGCCCGGCCCCGGCTGCCGTCGCGGGAGCGCCGGGCCACCACCGCGACGTCCGCGAACTCTGCGGGGATCGGCGCCTGCGGCTTGTGGAGGGTGACCTCCACCGCGTGCGCGGTGGGGGCCATCTCCATGATCCCGTCGGCGATCCGGGAGGCCACGGTCTCGATGAGGTCACACGCCGGCCCTGCCACCACGTCGCGGGCGAACAGCGCCAACGCCCCGTAGTCGACCGTGTCGGCGAGGTCATCAGACGCTGCGGCGGCGGTGAAGTCCGTCCACAGCACCACGTCCACCAGGAAGTCCTGGCCGTCGCGCTTCTCGTGCTCGAACACGCCGTGGTTGCCGCGGACCTTCAGTCCCCGGAGCTCGATCCGGTCAGCCATCAGTTCCACTCCGCCTTTCCCGACCTCCACGCGGCCGCCACCCGGACCGCGTCCGCGTTCGGTGCCACGTCGTGCACGCGTACCCCCCATACGCCGGCGGCGGCGGAGATGGCCGTGATCGCGGCGGTGGCCGCGTCCCTGCCGGACACCTCGCGCGCCCGGCCGTCCGGATCCGACAGGAGGGAGCCGATGAACCGCTTCCGTGATGCCCCGACGAGCACGGGGAAACCCAGACCGATCAGCTGGTCGAGGCCGTGCAGCAGCGCCCAGTTGTCCTGCGCGTCCTTGGCGAAGCCCAGGCCCGGGTCCAGGACGATGTCGACGGCGTCGACGCCCGCGGCGAGGGCGGCGTCCGCGCGCCGGGCCAGGTGGTCGCGGACGGAGCCCACCACGTCGCCGCCGTAGTCGGCCCGTCCCCCGGCTCCCGCCAGGTACTCGTGGGGCGACACCCAGTGCATGAGGACGACAGGAGCCCCCTGCTCGGCGACGACCCGCAGCATGTCCGGGTCGGCGAGACCGCCGGAGACGTCGTTGATGAGGGTGGCCCCGTCCGCCAGCGCGCTCGCCGCGACGCGGGCACGCATCGTGTCCACCGACACCGGTATCCCGTCGGCCCGCAGCGCACGGACCAGCGGCAGCACACGCCGCTGCTCGTCCGCCTCGTCCACCCGGAGCGAGCCCGGGCGCGTGGATTCTCCGCCCACGTCGATGAGATCGGCACCGTCGATGACCATCCGGCGCGCGTGGGCCAGGGCGTCCTCGTACGCCAGGTGCCGCCCGCCGTCGGAGAACGAGTCCGCGGTGACGTTGAGGATGCCCATGACCGCACAGTGGCCGGGTCGGGGCAGGGTCCCGGCTGCGCTCACGTCCCGCGAAGGAGGCCCAGTGCCTCCGCCCTGGTCGAGGCGTTGCTCCGCATGGTGCCGCGGACCGCCGAGGTGGTGGTGACGGATCCGGGCTTGCGGATACCGCGCATGGCCATGCACAGGTGCTCGCACTCGATCACCACGAGCACCCCCGACGGGGCCAGGCGGTCGACGAGCGCGTCCGCGACCTGGCTGGTGAGCCGCTCCTGGACCTGCGGCCGCTTGGCGTACAGATCCACCAGCCGGGCGAGCTTGCTCAGCCCCGTGACCGCGCCCGACCTCCCGGGGATGTACCCGATGTGGGCCACCCCGTGGAACGGCACCAGGTGGTGCTCGCACGTCGAGTAGATGGGGATGTCCCGCACGAGCACCAGCTCGCGGTGGTTCTCGTCGAAGGTCTTGGACAGCACTTCGGAAGGGTCGGTGAACAAGCCGGAGAAGGTCTCGCGGTACGCACGGGCGACCCGGGCCGGGGTGTCGAGCAGCCCCTCGCGGTCGGGGTCCTCCCCCACCGCGAGCAGCAGCTCACGGACCGCCGCCTCGGCGCGCTCGGCGTCGAACACCCGGCCGGTGCTGACCGACCGGGGCTCGACTGCGGAGATGTGGTCAGTGCTCGTCATCAATCCTCTTCTCGCACGGGTCCGACCCGGGGGTCAGTCCTCACGTTCCCACGGCGCGCGCCAGTCGGGGTCCTTGTCCTCGCGGCGGTGTGAACCCCGACCGCTGACCGCGTCGTGACCCGGACCAGTATCCGTGACGGGCTCCCGCGCCGGTTCGGTGGGCACTGCCGGGTCGGTGTCCGTGCCGTCCACGGCCGACCACGCACGCGGCTGCTCCTCGCGGGCACGCGGCGCCGTCTCCCCGCGCCACTGCTCGTCGACCTGCGGTTCGGACGGGCCCGCCGCGGCCGGCCGCTCCGGCGCAGCCGCAGGCTCAGGCGCAGCTGCGGGCGCGGCCGGGATACGGGTGGTCTCGGCCCCGCTCGGCGCGGACTGCCCGCCGTACCGGCCGGACGCACTCGGCGGCCAGCCCGGCGCGGACCACCCCGGGGGCGGCGGAGTGCCGTAGGCCGGGATCGCGGTGGTCCGCTGCTCCGATCCCGCGAACTCGCGGGGTCGGTCCCACGGCCCCCGGGCCGATCCCGGACCGGCCTCGGGGCTGCCCGCCTCCGGCTGGCCGGCGACCCGGCTGGCCGGCAGTACGGGCATGGCGAACGGGTCGGTGACCGGCGGGGGCCACGGCTCGCCGCGCTCCTTGGCCAGCTCGCCCGGGGTCTTGATGGGCGGGCGGGTGGACGGGATGCGGCCACCGAAATCGTCGAACTCCGTGATGCGCGGCCGCTTGACCACGCCGGCGAACAGCCGCTCCAGGTCGTCCTGGCGCAGCGTCTCCTTCTCCAACAACTCCGCGGCCACCGCGTCGAGGATCTCGCGGTTGGCCTCCAGCACCTGCCACGCCTCGGTGTGCGCGGCGTCGATGATCCGCCGCACCTCGTCGTCGAGGATCTTGGCGACCTCGGGCGAGTACTCCACGCTCGAACCGCCGCCGCGGCCGAGGAACGGGTCCCCGCCCTCGCCGCCGTACCGGACCGCGCCGAGCTTGGCGCTCATGCCGTACTCGGCGACCATCGTCCGCGCGATGCGGGTGGCCTGCTCGATGTCCGAGCTGGCGCCGGAGGTGGGCTCGCCGAAGACGTACTCCTCGGCCGCCCGGCCGCCCATCGCCATGACGATCCGCGCGATCATGTCCGCCCGGGTCATCAAGCTCTTGTCGTCCTCCGGCACGACCAGCGCGTGACCGCCGGTGCGGCCCCGGGCCAGGATCGTGACCTTGTGGACCGGCTCCAGGTCTTCCATGGCCCACGCGGCCAGGGCGTGCCCGGACTCGTGGTAGGCGGTGACCTTCTTCTCGTGCTCGCTGATCACGCGGTGCTTGCGGCGCGGGCCGCCCACCACGCGGTCGGTGGCCTCCTCGAGCACGTCGATGGTGATCTCGTCGAGCCCCATGCGGGCCGCCAGCAGCGCGCCCTCGTTGAGTACGTTGGCCAGGTCCGCACCGGACATCCCGATCGTGCGGCGCGCCAGCGCCTTCATGTCCACGTCCGCCGCGAGCGGCTTGCCCACCGAGTGCACGGCCAGGATCGCCTCACGCCCACGCAGGTCGGGGTTGGTGACCGGCACCTGACGGTCGAAGCGGCCGGGGCGCAGCAGCGCCGGGTCCAGCACGTCGGGACGGTTGGTGGCGGCGATCATGATGACCGTCTCGCGGTCCGAGAACCCGTCCATCTCCACGAGCAGCTGGTTGAGGGTCTGCTCCCGCTCGTCGTGGCCGCCGCCCGTCCCGGAGCCGCGGTGGCGACCCACCGCGTCGATCTCGTCCACAAAGACGATGCACGGCGCGTTCTGCTTGGCCTTCGCGAACAGGTCCCGCACCCGCGAGGCGCCCACGCCGACGAACATCTCCACGAAATCGGAGCCCGAGATGGAGTAGAACGGGACCCCCGCCTCGCCGGCCACCGCGCGGGCCAGCAGGGTCTTGCCCGTGCCGGGCGGCCCGTACAGCAGCACACCGCGCGGGATCTTGGCGCCCAGCCGCTCGTAGCGCGCCGGGTTCTGGAGGAAGTCCTTGATCTCGTTGAGCTCCTCGACCGCCTCGTCCTCCCCCGCCACGTCCGCGAAGGTGGTCTTGGGCATGTCCTTGGTGAACTCCACCGCGCGCGACTTGCCGACGCCGAACAGGCCGCCCTTGCCGCCCTGCATGCGCGACATGAAGAAGAACAGGAGGCCGAACAGCAGCAGCATCGGCAGCAGGAACGAGGCCATCTGCATGAGGAAGCCCTGCTGCGTGACCGTGGTGTTGTACGTCTCCGGGTTGGCCGCCGCGACCCGGTCGAAGATCTGGTCCGAGGCCCTGGCCGGGTACTTGGCGAGGATCTTGTCGGTCTCGTCCTCCCCCTCCTCCGGGGTGATGGGGGAGGTGAGCTCGAGCCGCAGCTGCTGCTCCTTGTCCTCGATCACCGCTTCCTTCACGTTGTCCGAATCGACCTGCGCCAGCGCCACCGAGGTGTCGACCTCGGTGTAGCCGCGGTCGCCGTTGGCGAAGAAGGAGAACCCGAGGATCACCAGGATGATGACGCCGGCGATCGCCACGTTGCGGAAGACGGTGTTGCTCTTTCGATCCATTCGGCCCTCGTGTGGGAAGACGGCCCGGCCGGACGGCGGACCCGTGTGTCGACTGACGTAGTCGGTATCGACCCAGGCTACCTGCGAACTCCGACAGCCGACCGAGGTGATCGCCCAGGGCGGACAGGGGTGGGGACCGAGGCCGGACAGGGCGCGACGTCGTCGTCGTACGATCATGGCCGTGACCACCGCACCGCTGTCCGCCGCCGCCACCGCCCACGCTGTGCGCGCCGGTGAGATCACCGCCCACGAGGCCACGACCGCGGCGCTGGAGATGATCGCGGACAAGGACCGCAACCTCCGCGCGTTCACCTCGCTCCTGCGCGCCGACGCCAAGGCCGCGGTGACCCGCGTCGACCTGGCCGACCGCGAGGACCTGGCCGCCCTCCCCCTGGCCGGGGTCCCGCTGGCGATCAAGAGCACCGTCACCCTCGACAACCCGGTCGTCCGTCCGCTGCTCGCCGCCGGGGCCGTGCCGGTGGGGATCACCGCCGCGCCGCAGCTGTGCACGTGGGGCATGACCGACTCCGAGGAACACGGCATCACCCGCAACCCCCGCGACCTGGCCCTGTCCGCCGGCGGCTCGTCCGGCGGGTCCGCCGCCGCGGTCGCCTCGGGGATGGTGCCGCTCGCGGTGGGCGACGACGGCATGGGTTCCCTGCGCATCCCCGCCGCCGCGTGCGGACTGGCCACCATCAAGCCCGGCCCCGGGGTGGTGCTCACCCGCCTGAGCGGCGGCAACTGGGGCGGCCTGGCCGAGTCGGGGCCGCTGGCCAGGACCGTCACCGACGTGGCGCTGGCCCTGTCGGTGATGGCGGGCCGACCCGAGCTCGCGGAGGTCGGCGAGGTGCCCGCCGGGACGCGGATCGGCCTGTCCGTCGCCAGCCCGATCCGCCTCGGCCGCGATCTGGTGCGGGTGAGGGAACCGTGGAGGCGCGCGGCCCGGGAGGCGGCCGACATCCTCCGGCGGGAGGACCTCGTCGTGGTGGAGACCCCCCTGCCCACCCCCCGCGACCCCGTCCTCTACCTCGCCCGGTGGACCAGTGGCGTGGCCCGTTCCGCGGAGGCCGAGAACCTGCCCCTGTCCGCGATGGAGCGCCGCACCCGCCACCACGCCCTGTTGGGGCGCACCGTGTTCCGGCGCGGCGGGGCGGGCGACGGCAACACCCGCTGGAACCGCGGCGTCGAGGCCCTGCGCGCCGACGTGGAACGCGCGATGGACGCCGCGGGCGTGGACGTGTGGCTCACCCCCGCGCTCGCCGACGTGCCGCCCGAGGCCACGGACTGGCACCGCCGCTCGTGGGGGCGTTCCCTGTGGGCGTCCATGCGGTTCGCGCCGTTCTCGCCGATGGCCAACGTCCTGGGCTGGCCCGCCGCGACCGTGCCGTGCGGCCGCACCGTGACCCCGGCCGGGCGCGACCTGCCCACGTCGGTGCAGCTGGTGGGCCGCCCCGGGTCCGAGGCCACACTGTTGGCGCTGGCCGCCGCGATCGAGCGGGGTGGGGTGCCCCGCCGGGGATAGAAACCACGACGACCACGACGACGACAACACCCGCGCCGCCGCTGCCGCCGTGGCACCCCTGCCCGGTCAGGCGTACTGCTGCACGATCCGCCGCTTCACCAGCTTGCCCGTGGGCGTGCGCGGCAGTTCGTCCACGAAGTCGACCCCGCGGGGCAGCTTGAAGTCCGAGATGGTGCCGCGCAGGGCGGCCAGGATCTCCTCGGCGAGCGCCGGCCCGGGCTCGTGCCCCTCGGCGGCCACCACCACGGCGTGCACCCGCTCCCCCATCTCCTCGTCGGGCAGGCCGATCACCGCCACGTCCTCCACCGCCGGGTGCAGCACGAGCGCGTTCTCGATCTCCTGCGGGTAGATGTTCACGCCGCCGGAGATGATGGTGAACGCCTTGCGGTCGGTCAGGTACAGGAAGCGGTCCTCGTCCAGGTAGCCCACGTCGCCGAACGTCGCCCAGGTCGGGTGGTCGGGGTGGCGGACGTCGGCCGTCTTCGCGTCGTCGCCGTGGTAGGAGAAGCTGTTCTCGTCGTTCTGCCAGTAGATGGTGCCGATCTGGCCGGCCGGGAGTTCGTTGCCCTCGTCGTCGACGATGTGGGCGATCCCCTTGAGCCCGTCGCGCCCCACCGAGCCCGGCCGCTCGAGCGCCTCCTGCGAGTTGATGAACGTGATGCCCATCCCCTCGGTGGCCGAGTAGTACTCGTGGATCACCGGCCCCCACCACTCGATCATGCGGCGCTTGACCTCCGGCGGGCACGGCGCGGCGGCGTGGATGGCGTGCGTGAGGCTCGACAGGTCGTACTTCGCGCGGGTCTCCTCCGGCAGCTTGAGCATGCGCACGAACATGGTGGGCACCCACTGCGAGTGCGTCACCGAGTACTCCTCGATGAGCCGCAGCGACTCCTCCGGGTCGAAGCGGTCCATGAGGACCACCGTGCCGCCCACCGAGTTGACCACGCCGCAGAAGCGCAGGGGCGCAGCGTGGTACAGCGGGGCGGGGCACAGGTACACACTGTCGGCGTCGAAGGCGTAGAGGAAGCTGAACACCGGCGTGTAGTAGTCCGGCACCTCGCCGATCTGGCCCTCCGGCGGGTCCACGCGCACGCCCTTGGGTCGGCCGGTGGTGCCGGACGAGTAGAGGAAGTCGTGGCCGCGGGGCTGGTCCGCCGGCGCCGAGGTGGGCTGCCCCTCGAGCAGGGTGCGGTAGTCCTCGAACCCCTCGAGCTCGCCGCCGAACACCACGCGGTGCTCCACGCCGGGGTTGGCGCCGGGCGAGAGGTCGACGTGCTCGGCCACCGGCGCGGAGACGAACAGTGCGCGGGCCCCGCAGTCCCCGATGATGTAGGACGACTCATCCGGGGTGAGGTGGTGGTTGATCGCGGCGATGTAGAGGCCGACGCGCAGCGCGCCCCAGTAGATCTCGATCATCTCGAGGGTGTTGTCCGAGACCACGGCGATCGTGTCGCCCGGCTTCAGGCCCCAGTCGTCGACCATCAGGTGCGCGAGCTGGGCCGATCGGGCTTCGAGTTGGGCGTAGGTGATGCTCTCGCCCGTCGCGGGGCGGATCACGGCGGGTTTGTCGGGCGTGGTGGCGGCGAAGGCTCCTGGGAACATGTTCCAACCCTAGCGCCGGAATGTGACGCGCGTCACCGCTTCAGGACCACGGTCCAACTCGCGGCCGCCCCGCCGCCGCGCGACGGCGGGGCGGGCCGTGTCAGGAGTACATGCGCGGGTGCAGCCGGCCGATGTACGGCAGGTCGCGGTACCGCTCGGCGAAGTCGAGGCCGTAGCCCACCACGAACTCGTTGGGGATGTCGAAGCCGATCTCGAGGATGTCCAGGTCGGCCTTCACGGCGTCGGGCTTGCGCAGCAGGGTGACGATCTCGATCGAACGCGGGTTCCGGGTGCGAAGGTTGCGCATCAGCCAGGACAGGGTCAGCCCGGAGTCGATGATGTCCTCGACGATGATCACGTCGCGGTCCGCGATGTCGCGGTCCAGGTCCTTGAGGATCCGCACCACGCCGGAGGAGCTGGTGGAGGAGCCGTACGAGCTGACGGCCATGAACTCCATCTCGGACGGGATGGGCAGCGCACGCGCGAAGTCGGAGACGAAGATCGCGGCGCCCTTGAGCACGGCGATCAGGACGACCTCCTTCTCCACGTCCGCGTACTTCTCGCCGACCACGGCGGCCATCTCGGCGATCCGCTTCTGGATGGTGTCCTCGTCCAGGAGCACGGTCTCGATCTCGTCCGCGTACTTGTCCGTCGTCATCTAGTTCCCCGCTCCGCTCGCCCGGTCGATCTCCAGGACCACCTTTCCATGCCGACGCCGGGCGACCAACCTCGTCACCCCGGCCCCGCCGCGACCGCCCCCGCCGGTCGGCCGTGCGCTCGCGGCCAGCCCCGCACCGCCCACGGCCACCCCGCCCTGCCCGCGCCAGTCGGTCACCAGCGCCGCCACCGCCGTCAGGTGCGCATACGTCGGAGAGGCCACGCCCGCGGCCAGCAACCAGCGCCGCACCACACGCGTGAGCACCGCGGCCGGCAGCGGCTCCAGCCGGCGTACGTCCAGGCTGCCGTCCGGGTCGACGGGCACGGCGGCGGCGAGACGGTCGAGCTCGTCGTCGTCGACCCCCAACAGCTGGGCGGTGCGTGCCAGTCCCTCCGCCGCGCCGCCACCGAGGACGTCCTCGAGCAGCGGGAGGACCTCGTGGCGCAGGCGGACGCGCGTGTAGGTGGGGTCGGTGTTGTGGGGGTCGTCCCACCAGGAAAGGCCGAGCGCGCGGCAGGCGGCGCGGGTGTCGGCGGCGCGCACCCCGAGCAGCGGGCGACCCCAGGGCGCGTCCCAGGCCGCCATGCCGCGCAGCGAGCGCGCGCCGGAGCCGCGCCCCAGACCGAGCAGGACGGTCTCGGCCTGGTCGTCGAGGGTGTGGGCGAGCAGGACGGGGCGACCGTGGCGCGCGGCGTCGAGCGCGGCGTACCGTGCCGTGCGCGCGGCGGCCTCGGGTCCGGAGCTCCTCTGGTCGACGACGACGACGAGGATCTCCGCCTCCGCCCCGAGAGCGCGGGCTGCCGCGGCGGCGTCCCGGGCGACCTGCGCCGAGTCCTCCTGCAGGCCGTGGTCCACGATCAGGGCGGTGACCTGCTCGAACTCGGCCGTGGCGGCGGCGAGCAGCGCCAGGGAGTCGGCGCCGCCGGACAGGCCCACGCAGACGTGGCCGCCGAGGCCCGTGCCGTCAGCGTGACCGGGATGCCCGGCGTGCTCGCGGCGGAACGCGCGCACCGCGGCGCGGACGGTCCACGCGGCGCCGGACCAGCGCCGGTCAGCGGCAGCCACAGCCCCGCAACTCCGCGGCGATCCGGTCCAGCATCGGCCGCGCCTCCGCCGGGTTGGTACCCGAGGACAGGAGCGCGAAACTCATCGAGCGCCCGTCCACATCCGTCACCGTGCCGGCCAGGGCGCTCGTCCCGCTGAGCGTGCCCGTCTTGGCGCGCACCCACCCGGCGCCCGCCCCCGCGCCCGACGGCCCCGAGAACCGGTCGGCCAGCGTGCCCGAGCCGGCCGCCACCGGCAGGGTGTCGAGCAGGTCCCGCATCTCACGCGTGGCATCCGGGCCGGAGGCCGTGCGCAGGACCTCGGTGAGCACGCGCGCCGGGATCCGGTTGCCCGCGCTCATGCCCGAGCAGTCCTCCAGCTTCACCCCGGACATGTTCAGCCCCAACCCCGACAGGGTGTCCACCACCGCCGCGGTACCGGCCGCGAAATCGGCGGGCTGATCCGGGTTCCGGTCCAACGCCACTTCGCGACAGATCGCCTCGGCCAGCACGTTGTCCGAATGCACGAGCATCGACCGCACCCGCTCCACCAGCTCCGCCGAGGAGACCCGGCCCAACTCCTCCGTGGTCTCCACCGGCTCCGCGGACACCCGCACCGCCTCCGGGTCCACGCCCAGCTGCCGCGCCAGGAGCCGGCCCGCCGCCAGCGACGGCTCCGCGTACCGCGGCGAATACTCGTCCGCCGGGTCCATGCGCCCGGCATCGAGCATCCACGGCTCGATCGGCGCCAGGTTGCCGGCCTGGATCTCCCCCGCCGACCAGCCCGGCCCCAGGCCCGGCCCGGAGTACGGGCCCGGCGCCACGATGATCCGCACCGGCTCCAGGTCCGAGGCGGCGACGATGTCCGCCGCCTGGGTGAGGGTCGCAGAACCCGGGAACAGCGGCCCCGGCTCCGCCCCGCGGGACATCGTGGGATCGCCACCCGGGATCACCACGAGCGTGCCCGGCTCCGCGCCCCGCGCCAGCACCGTGTCCACCCGCGCATCCGCGGGCAACTGCGTGAACGCCGCCAGCGCCGTGAGCAACTTCGTGGTGGACGCCGGCACCCGCGGCGCGTCCGGATCGCGCTCCCACAGCACCTGCCCCGTCAGGTCGTCCACCACACTGCCGGTCAGCTCACCGACCGCAGGGGACCCGGCCAGCGGGGCGAGCACGCGGGCCAGCACCGCCGGATCCGGCATCGGCGCCGACTCGTCCAGCGCGAGAAGGCCCGGGTTCGGTCCGCCGGGAGAGGAGGGCAGGACGTGACCGGCCACGTTGTCGTCGTCGTCGACCTCGGTCAACAGTGCCGCCGCGACCACGGCGGCCACGAGCACGGCGAGGACCACCACGGACACCACGATCCGCCACGCGGTCGACCGGCCGCGCCACACACCCCGCTCGGACACAGGCCACCCCCAGGACTTCTCGCTCGCCGCCGCCGCGCCGACCCACTCGGCGTCATCTCCTCCCACCCACGCTAGCGGGCCACGCCGAGGCGCCCACCCCCGGCGCCACGGCGCCTACTAGAATCACCCCGGATTACCCGGGCGCCGGTCCCGGACCGTGATAACCGCCGATCAGCGAGGTACGCCAGTGACCGTCGAAGTGACCATCGAGATCCCCAAGGGCTCG
>CAYFRF010000020.1:0-1417 GCA_964345415.1 uncultured Microbacter sp.
GCGAGGTTCACCCACATCGCCCAGCTGCTCAGTTCCACGAACACGGCGATGAGCAGCGTCGCGAACGAGTACAGCAGCGCCGCCCGGTGCGCGATGTCCACATACGGGTGCGCGAGATGCGTAGGGCTGGCGGCCATCTGCCGGTACTTCCACACGCCCAGCACGAGCGCCAGCAGGAAGATCAGCCCGGCGGCGAGCAGGGTGAGCCGGGTGTCGAGGCCGAGGTCCATTCACGTCCCTTCCGTCGACCCTGACAGTAGGTCACGGGTGGGCACACCACGAGGAGGCAGGGCACGGCGCCCCTGGTCACGGCGGGGTGAGAAGCGACGGGGCGAAGAGATCCGACGACGACGACACCGCCGCGCCCGTCACCCGGTCAGTGAGGCCCCTGCCGCTCCGCGTCCAGGCGGGCCACCCGGCGGACTCCGGCGGTCTGGCGGTAGGAGGACTCGACGAGTTCGGCGACCTCCGCCCAGTCCGGCCCGGCTCCGTCCGGCCAGCCCCGGTCCAGCGGGAGAGCCAACCACCCGGCCGTCCCGTAGTAGGCGGGGACGTGGAACCGCTCATCCTGCTCGAGGGCCCGGCGCTCGGCGGGCTCGGGCAGGAACAGCAGGGCCCGGTCGAGCAGGGTCGAGCCGTGGTCGCCCTTGATCTTGCCGCCGAACACCGCGAACACCTTGGTGGTGTACCAGTTCGCGCGGCCGTGGGAGATCTTCTCGGCGGCGTCGGGAAGCGCCAGGCAGATCTGTCTCAGTCGCGCGAGGAGCGGGTCGTCGTCGTCGAACATGATCGGGTGCGGCACACCGGTGAGAATACTGCCGCGCTCGGGTTAGCCTGCGCGAATGGCACCGGCTCGCACCCTGGCCCGTATCTCGACGTGGATCCCGGCGCGCAGCGCGTCACGGCTCCGCGACCTCCTGCGTCGGCCCGAGGTCGTCACGGACCTGCTGCAGATCCTCAAGTGCACCGTCGCGGCCACCGTCGCCTGGTGGCTGTCGGTCAACGTGCTCGACTCGCCGCTACCGTTCCTCGCCCCGTGGACGGCGCTGCTCACCGTGCACGCCACGGTGCACCGGTCACTGTCGAGCGGGATCCAGACGACCGTGGCCTCCGCGATCGGGGTGGGGCTGTCCTTTCTGATCGGCTTCTACCTGGGCGTGAGCGTCTGGACGTTCGCGCTCGCGATGGTCGTGGGGCTGGCCGGGGCCCGGATCTCGTGGATCCGAGACGAGGGCGTGGCGATCGCCACCACCGCGGTGTTCGTGCTCGGCAGCGGCTTCTCGGAGCAGCAGCCACTGTTGGTGGACCGTGTCCTCGAGGTGGGGATCGGCGTGGGGATCGGCGTGCTGGTCAACATCCTCGTCATCCCGCCACTGCGCGAACAGCAGGCCGCGAACCACGTCGCCGGGATCAACCG
>CAYFRF010000020.1:1517-4603 GCA_964345415.1 uncultured Microbacter sp.
TGGGCCACCGTCCGGTTCGCCCGCGAGAGCCGACGCGCCAACCCGCGGCGCAGGCGGATCACGCACAGACCGTCCGGATACGAGGACCAGTTGACCCGCATCGACGAGGGCGTCTCCCACCTGCGGCATCTGGTCCGGACGCTGCACGAGGCGGCCTACTCCCGGGGGCCCTGGGACGAGCAGTTCCGGGCCCGGTGGTCGTCGATCCTCGCGGACACCGGCCGGGCGATCGCGGATGCGGAGGCCTCCCCCGACCCCGTCCGCGACCGGATCGAGTCTCTGACCCTGGCGATGGCCGACGACTCGGGACTGCCCCGCGACTCCTGGCCCGTCTACGGCTCGCTGCTCACCGTCACCTCGCACATCAGCGCGCTGGTCGGCGCCCCGGTCCGCGATTCCTGAGCCCGGTGGCGGGTTCTAGAGGTGGACGTCGTTGTAGGCGCGCTCGTCCTCGATCGGCTCGAGGTGGCTGGTGATGTGGCAGCTCGGCAGGACCGCGTGGATGTCCTGCTCCACCTTCTCCACCAGATCGTGCCCGCGGTCGACGCTCCACTCGCCCGGCACCAGGGCGTGGAACTCGACGAAGCGCCACTTGCCCGATTCCCGGGTGCGCAGCTCGTGGAAGTCCACCCGGCCCGGCTCGCGGTGTCGGTCCAGCACGGCCTCGATCGCCCGGTTGTCCTCCTCCGGCAGGGTCGCGTCCATGAGCCCCATCCCGGACTCCCGCACCAGCTTGTAGCCGATGAACAGGATGTTCACGCCCACAGCGATACCCAGCAGCGGGTCGAGGACCGTCCACCCGGTGAGCCACACCAGGCCCAGGCCCACGGCGACGCCCACCGAGGTGATCACGTCGGTCATGAGGTGCTTGCCGTCGGCCTTGAGCGTGGGCGACCGGTGCCGGGTACCGGCCCGGATGAGCATCGCCCCCACCACCCCGTTGAGCACGGCGGCGACCATCGAGATGGCCACACCCAGCCCGAGCGCCTCCAGGGGGACGGGGTTGATGAGCCGCTCCACACCGAAGAAGAGAATGAACGCGGCGGCCACGAAGATCATGGCGCCCTCGACCCCGGCGGAGAAGTACTCCGCCTTGGAGTGGCCGTACTGGTGGTCGTCGTCGGCCGGGCGTTCAGCCACGGTCACGGCGCCCAGCGCGATGAGCGCGGCCACGAGGTTGACCACAGATTCGGCGGCGTCGGAGAGCAGGCCCACCGAGCCGGACACCCACCACGCCCCGCATTTCAACGCGATGGTGACGATCGCGGTGACCACGGAGAGCCAGGCGAATTTCTTGAGGGTCGACACGTGGGAAGAGCGTAGCCCCATTCGTGACTCCTACTGCGCATCGGAGGTTGTCGGTAGTGTCGTGGCATGCACGTAGGACTGGTCTGGCTCGGGGCGGCAGTGCTGCTCGCCGCAGGAGAAGCGGCGGGCGGCGAGCTGTTCCTGATCATGCTCGCCGGCGGTGCGCTCGGCGGGTCCGCCGCCGCGTTCCTGGGGGCGCCCATCTGGGGCCAGGCACTGGCGTTCGCGCTCGTGTCCGTCATCCTGCTCGCCGCCGTCCGGCCGGTGCTCCGCCGTCGTCTGCTGGCGGCACTGCCGGAACACGACACCAACACGGCGGCGATCACCGGCCGGCCCGCCACCGTGGTCGAGGCGATCGACGAGGCCAGCGGCCTGATCGAGATCGCCGGTGACACCTGGACGGCGCGTCCGCTTCTGGAGGGTGAGACGTTCGCTGCGGGTGAGAAGGTCCTCGTGCACGAGATCGAGGGAGCCACGGCGATCGTTGTTCGCGGCCTCTAGGTAGCAGCACCCGCACACACACCACAGACACGCACGACGAAACCCGGAAGGACAACCATGGGTGGCCTGATATTTCTCGCCGTCATCGTCATCTTGATCGCTTCGGTGGTGGTGAGCTCGGTCAAGCTCATCCCCCAGGCGGAAGCCGCGGTCATCGAACGGCTCGGCCGCTACCAGCGCACCGCGAGCGGCCAGCTGACCCTGATCGTCCCGTTCATCGACCGGGTCCGCGCCAAGGTCGACCTGCGTGAGCGCGTGGTGACGTTCCCGCCGCAGTCGATGATCACCGAGGACAACCTCACGCTGAGCATCGACACGGTGGTCTACTTCCAGGTCACCGACCCCAAGTCGGCGGTGTACGAGATCAACAACTACATCGTGGCCGTGGAGCAGCTCGCCACCACCACCCTGCGCAACGTCGTGGGTGGCCTCACCCTCGAGCAGACGCTGACCAGCCGCGACATGATCAACAAGCAGCTGCGCGGCGTGCTCGACTCGGAGACGGGCCGCTGGGGCCTGCGCGTCGCCCGTGTCGAGCTGCGCTCGATCGACCCACCGCCCTCCATCCAGGACTCGATGGAGAAGCAGATGCGCGCGGACCGCGAGAAGCGCGCCACGATCCTCACCGCCGAGGGTCAGCGCGAGGCCGCCATCACCACCGCCCAGGGCGCCAAGCAGGCCGCGATCCTCGACGCGGAGGGCAACAAGCAGGCTGCCATCCTCGCCGCTGAGGCCGATCGCCAGTCGCGCATGCTGCGCGCCCAGGGTGAGCGAGCCGCCCGCTACCTGGTGGCCGAGGGTCAGGCCGCCGCGATCGCGCGGGTCAACGCCGCGGTCAAGGCGTCCAAGCCGACGCCGGAGATGCTGGCCTACCAGTACGTGCAGAACCTGCCCGAGATGGCCAAGGGCGACGCCGCCACCATGTGGATGATCCCGTCGCAGTTCGGTGACTCGCTCGAGAGCTTCGCCAAGGCTGTCGCCAAGAAGGACGACGACGGCGTCTTCCGCTACGAGCCGTCCGAGGTCGACACGGATGCGGACCTGCCGTCCGCGCCCGACGAGTGGTTCGACACCTCCTCGGATCCGGAGATCGCCCGTTCGGTGGCCCTGGCCGAGGCCGCGGCCAAGGGTGCGTCGTCGGTGTCCGAGGATGAGGAGCCCCGCAAGCCGAAGCCCAAGCCCGGGGTCTTCGACATGGTTCCCGAGTCGGAGGGCGGTGCGGCCCCCGACACCTCCGCCGCGATCGACGGCCCCCGTGCGCCCCAGCCCGGAATGCC
>CAYFRF010000020.1:4703-17534 GCA_964345415.1 uncultured Microbacter sp.
TCTACAGAGCGGTGGGCAGGTCCTCGGCGCCGAGTTCGTGCGCCAACGCCTCGCGCAACCCGCGGTGGCGGAACCGGTGGTCCAGCGCCTCCAGCGCGGAGGGCACCACCCGCTGATCCGCCAGCGCCAGCTCGTCCGCACCGCGCGAGCCCAGGAGGAGCGCCGGCGCCCACCCGGGGACCGGGACCACCGTGGGGCGGCGGAGCACCGAGCCCAGGACCCGGGTGAACTCGCGGTTGGTGACCGGCTCCGGCGCGGTGGCGTTCACCGCGCCGTCGACGGCCGGGTCAGCGATCGCCCGCAGGTAGACGTCGGTGAGATCGTCCAGGGAGATCCAGGACATCCACTGCTCCCCGGAGCCCAGGCGCCCGCCCAGTCCGGTCCGGGCGATGGCCGCGAGCGGCGGCAGCATCCCGCCGGCGGCCGAGAGAACCAGTCCGGTGCGGACGTTGACCACCCGGGCCGCGGAGCGGCGGGCGGGCTCGCACGCCTGCTCCCAGTCGGTGACGATCTCGGCGAGCGGCCCGGAGCCGGGGGCGGCGGATTCCGTCAGCTCCTCGTCGCCCCGGTCGGCCCCGAAGAAGCCGACCGCTGAGGCGCACACCAGGGCGGTGGCGCCGTCGCGGCGGGCCACCAGCTCCGCCAGCCTGCGGGTGGGTTCGATCCGGCTTCCGCGAACCTTCGCCAGGTGCGTGTCGGTGAACCGGCCGGCGATCGACGCGCCGGCCAGGTGCACCAGCACGTCCACGCCGTCGAGCAGGTCAGGCGCCGGATCGTCCGGGTCCCATGTGCGTTCGGCACCGCCGCCGGCCGTGTCCCCAGCAGTGTCACCGGAGCTGCCCCGCACGAGCCGGATGACGTGGTGGCCGGCCACGCCGAGCAGTGCGGTCAGCGCCGTGCCGACCAACCCCGAGGCACCCGTCACCGCCACAGTGAGCGGGCGGCGGGTGGTGGCGTTGTCGTCGTCGTTGCCCACCGCGCCGAACCGCCCGATCACCTCCAGGTCGGCCGCCATCTGCCGGTAGCGGTAGGCGAACACCCGCTCCAACATCGCCTCGGGGACACGGGCGGTGACCCTGTCCCCCAGCATCGCGGTGCCGCCCGGACCGGAGGTGACCGTGTGCACGTGCACCCACCCGGTGGCGGTGGCGTACGGCTCGGACACGCACCGGTCCACGAAGCGCTCGAAGTCGACAAACCCGACGGGGTCGTGCCGCGCCACCCACCGCGGGCCGAACCGCCTGGCCAGCGGACCGGGCAGGGCGGTGCGGGGCTCGAGGACCGCCTCCCCGTCACGCAGCGACGCGGCCTCGGCGACCGGGCGCAGCGGCAGGAACGGCGGGGACAGGCGCCGGAAGGCCCCCGGCGAGCCGAGGTAGCGCCACGCCTCGGCCGGGCTGGCCGGGACGGTGCAGGTCACATCGATGCTCATCGGGGGGTCCTTTCCGGTGCGAGACGGGCGCAGGCCGCGGGGTCAGGGCAGGTGCCGGGGCAGGGTCGGCGTCAGTGCGCGCTCAGGGCAGGAGGCACAGCGGCGTGGCCGCGTTCATCCCTCCCGCCGCCGGGACGGTGAGGAACGCGCACGACCACCAACCGCGGGACTCGATCACGTCGCGCACCTCGGCCCACTCGCCGGCGTCCAGGGAGGGCTCACGGGACAGGACGAAACCGGAGGACCGGGTGGGGTCGCCGACGATGGCCAGCGAGTAGTCCTCGGCCAGGTAGGTGATCCGGTAGTTGACCGGGCCGTTCTCATCCTGGAACGGCACGCCCGGGAAGTTCACCCGCAGCGAGGCGTTGGTGTCGGCGTCGCGAACCTTCGCCTCGCCCTCGATGACCGAGTCGGAGCTGATCGCCGAGCCGCAGGTGTTGCGGACGGAGACCGCGCCGGAGTCGGTGAGCGCGTACTCGGCCTTGGTGTCGTTGGTGCACTGCAGCGTGTACGGCTGCGGGATCGCGGCGACCTGGAACCAGTCGCCCTGGTAGCGCTCGAGGTCGACGGACTCGACCTGGCTGAGCTCGGGACCGCCGATCGAGCCGAGGGCGAAGCCGTCGGGCAGGAGCTGCGCGGAGCCGCCGCCGAGGCGACCGCCGTCGGTGAGGTCCTGCGCGCCGGCGGCGGGCGCGGCCGCCAGACCGGCACCGGCGGCGAGCAGCGGCGCGAGCACCGAGGCGGTGAGGAGGGAACGGACGCGGGTACGACGGGAGGCGCTCATGAGGTGATCTCCTGGGTGGTGTCGGTGTTCGCGGCGGTGGTGTCAGAGGTGGCAGGGGCGCCGGCGCCGAGCTCGTGGGCCCCGCGGCGGGGGTTGCCCGGCCACCAGACCTTGTCCCCGACGAGCGTGAACAGGGCCGGGACGACGAGAGTGCGCACGATGAAGGTGTCGAGCAGCACGCCCAGCGCGACGATCACGCCCACCTGGGTGAGCACGATCAGCGGCAGGACGCCGAGGACCACGAACACCGAGGCCAGGACGATGCCGGCGGAGGTGATCACGCCGCCGGTCAGGGCGACGGCGCGGACCATGGCCTCACGCGTGGCGTGGGTCGCGGCCTCCTCGCGGGCGCGGATGGTGAGGAAGATCGAGTAGTCCACCCCGAGCGCCACCAGGAACAGGAAGCTGTACAGCGGCACCGACACGTCGAGCCCGGGGAAACCGAGGACCTGCGTGGTGACGAACGTGCCCAGCCCCAGCGCCGCGACCGAGGACAGCACGGTGGCCGCCATGATCAGCAGCGGGGCGACGAGCGAGCGCAGCACCCCGATGAGGATCACGAACACCACCAGCAGGATGAGCGGCGCGATGAGCGTGAAGTCGCGGACGTTGCCCTGGGAGGCGTCGACCGCCTGCGCCACGGAACCGCCGACGAGGGCCTCGGAACCGGGCACGGTGTCCACGGCGTCGCGCAGTGCCAGGACGCTCTCCTCGGAGCGGTCGGTGGCGGGGGCCGCGTCGAGGATCACGTTGAGCCGGCTCCACCCCGTGCCGGACTCGCCGGAGGGGTTGGCGGAGACCACACCGGTGACGTCCTGGATCACCTCGAGGACCTGCCCCTCGGTGCCGGTGCGGGTGACGATCGTGACGGGGTCGGTGACACCGGCCGGGAAGTGCTCGGCGGCGGTCTCGAGGCCGGCGGCGGACTCGGAGGCGGTGCGGAACTGTTCGGTCTGGCTCAGGCCGACGCGGGTGCCGAGGAGGCCCAACGCGAGGACCGCGAGCAGCAGGACGCAGGAGACGAGCACCGCGACGGGCCGCTGCACGACGCGGGAGGCGATGCGGCCCCAGATGCCGGGCGGGACGTCCTCGTCGAAGCCGTCGGGGTGCACGGCCGCGCGGGCGGCCTTCTCGTGCTTGCCGGCGGCGCCTGTCCGACCGGCGCCCGTCTGCTCGTCGCCCGGGCGCGGGATGAACGGCCAGAACAGGCCGCGGCCGCACACGGCGAGGGCGGCGGGCAGGGCGATCAGGGCGAAGACCACGGCGATGAGCAGGCCGATCGCGGCGGAGATACCGAGCGAGCGGTAGTTGGGCAGCGTGGCGAGCAGGAGGGTGAGCAGCGCCAGGACCACGGTGATGTTGCTGGCGAGGATGGCCGGTACCGCGCCGCGGTAGGCGGCGCGCAGGGCACCGCGCCGGTCGGCGGTCTTGCGCAACTCCTCGCGGTAACGAGAGACGAGCAACAGGGCGTAGTTGGTGCCGGCGCCGAATACCAGGACAGAGACGATGCCCGAGGTGGAGGCGTCGACGACGACGCCGAGGGCGTCACCGACCGCCGAGACTACGAGGGCGGCCACCCGGTCGGCCACCCCGATGATGATCAGGGGGACCAGCCACAGAACGGGGGAACGGTAGGTGATGATGAGCAGCACAGCGACGACGAGGGCCGTGACACCCAGCAGCCGGAAGTCGGCACCTTCGAAGGCTGCGGCGGTGTCGGCGGCGAAGGCCGGACCACCCGTGAGCTGGGCGGTCATCCCCTCGTCGAGGCCGTCGGCGGCCACGGCGCGCATGTCGGCCACGAGCTCGCGCCCCTCACCGTTCGAGATGAGGTCGGCGTCGACGGGCACCAGCATGAGGGCGGCCTCGCCGTCCTCGGACGGGATCGGGCCCTGCGCCGGGGTACCGACGAGCTCGGAGATGCGCTCACCGGCGCCGACGGCCGCGGCGATGCCCTGCGGCCCCAGCTCACCGCCGTCGGTGCGGGTCACCACCAGGACGGCGGGCACGGAACCCGAGTCGGGGAACTCGGCCTGGACCTGGGACACGAGTGCGGACCCGGCGTCGTCGGGCAGCGTGTTGGGTGCCTGCGACGAGCCCTCGGAGGAGGCGAACGCGAACACCGCGCCGGTCGCGAGCAGCATGACCAGCAGCAGGATCCAGGCGGACACCTTGCCCGTCAGCAGCTTCACCCAGCCGGTGTCCCGGGTCGGGTCGGTGCCGGGATCACCCGTGGCGGTGCCACCGCCCGCGGGCTCCTCCTCCGCCGCATCCGATGGTGCCGAGCCCGCCGACGAATGGTCCGCTGTCATCGAGTTCCTTGTCTTCACACGTTGTATTCGGAGAGGAACGCCGAGAGGATGGCGTTGACCTCCTCCGGGCGTTCCATGCTGGGCGAATGCCCCGCCCCGGGGATCTCGTGGACGCTCGTCGTGGCGATGAGTTCGGAGATCCGACGCGACTTTACCGGGGGTGTGGCCGCGTCCTCGGCGCCCACCACGACCAGGGTGGGGGCGATGATCCGGACGGCCTCGTCCTCGCACGGGTCACGGTCGGCGACCGACTCGATCGCCCTGACCAGACCGGCCCGGTCGGTGCGTTCGAGCATCGCGATCCACTCGTCGACCCACGGCGCGTCGACGTTGCCCGGGGCCAGCATGATCGGCTTCACCCGTGCGCTGACCGGCCGGATGCCGGCGAGTCTGTACACCTTGGACAGCAGCCTGTACTTGCGGCGGTTGGCCGGTTCCTCGGCGGTGGCGGCGGTGTCCATGAGGGTGAGTGTGTGCACGGACTCGGGCTGGCGGGCGGCCAGCCGCATCCCCACGAAGCCGCCCATCGACAGTCCCACGAAGTTGACCACCGGGATCTGCAGGTGGCGCAGCAGCTCGGACACGTCCACGGTGAGGGTGTCCATGTCGTAGCCGCCCAACGCGGCCGGCGAGTTCCCCTGGCCGCGGAAGTCGATGGTCACGCAGCGGTAGTCGCGGCGCAGGTGCTCGACCTGGTGCCGGAACATCCAGCCGGAGAACAACAGTCCGTGGGCGAAGAACACCACCGGGGCGTCCTCGCGGCCCTCGGGTGGGCCGGTGTCGGTGTAGGCGATGGTGGTGTGACCGCGCTGGAACGTGGGCATGGGGTGTCCTCCCGCCGGGTGTCCACGGTCGCCGAGACGGCCACCGCGGTCCACGATACGACTGTCCACCCATCGTTCCCGGCCGACGGGCGGACGCCACCGGTCCCGCCGGGCCGGCGCCCCGGGCCGCGCGTCAGCGCGGGGTGACGATCAGCGCAGCGTGACGTACTTCCGGGGGTCCCCGGCGCCGGCCGCCCGCTCGAGGTGCTGGTGCTCGTTGACCGCGATGCAGGTCATCCCGCCGCGGCCCACCACGACGCGCGCCGTGCCGGTGTTGACCGTGACGCGCTGCAGGCGGGCCCACAGTCCCACCGTGCCGTCGGGGTCGGTGAGCAGCTCCGCGACCGCCAGGGAGATAGTGCCGGCCGAGGACACCACGACGGTCGTCCTGCCCGAACCGGACCGAGCGGCCGCGGCGGACATGGCCGCGTTGGCGGCGGAGGCGTACCGCGCGAACGCCTCGAGGCCGGCCCAGTGCCCCAGGGCCGCGTCGAGCTCCTCCTGGAACGCCCGCTTGGCCTCGTCCGTCCCCGCCGCGGAGTCGAGGGTGCCCTCGCCCGCGATCACCCCGGCGGCACGGGCGGCCCCGAGCACCTCGTCCGCGTCGTACTCGGCCCAGCCCTCGTCGATCTCGACCGGGCAGTCCCAGTCCGCGTGCTCACGCAGCCCGGCCAGGATCCCCTCAGCCGTCTCGCGCTGCCGCCGCAGTCCACCGTGGATGATCACGTCCGGCCGCAGCCCCCGGACCGCCATGTCCTCACCCGTGAGCCGCGCCTGCAGGTGGCCGAGCTCCGACAGCCGGTCGTAGTGGCCGCTGCCGAACGAGGCCTGGCCGTGGCGGACGAGATGAACAGCACCCATCAGTGCTCACCTTTCGTAGGGCCGATCCGGCCGCCGATCAGCGGCAGGGCACCAAGCACATCACCGAGCGTCCCGCGCAGGTCGTGGACCCCGCCCGCGACCAGCGGCACCACCACCCGCGGCACCCCGAGCAGCTCGGGAACCACGTCCCGCAGCCCGAGCCGGGTGGGCACCAGGCGTCCGTCGCCGGTGCGGATCGTCCGCAGGCACCGCTGCTCCAGCAGCCCGATGGCCGGCCGGAACGCGCGGAACGCCGGGTTGGTGGTCTGCCGGTGGAAGTAGCGGTGGTTGATCTGCTGCGCGATCACCGCGAGCCGGAACAGGCCGAACACCTCGTAGAAGCGCCACTGCTCCCCGGTGATCTCGATCCCCGACAACCGGGCGTACCGCTGCACCACCTGCTCGCGCGTGAGCATGCCGGGCGCATTGGTGGGCTGACGCCGGAAGGCCTTGAAGACCGGGCCGTCGTCCTCCTGCACCCAGTAGGCCAGGGCACCGCCCAGGTCCATGAGCGGGTCGCCGACCGTCGCCATCTCCCAGTCCAGGACCCCGATCACCCGGGTCACGTCATCCGGGTCCATCACCAGGTTGTCGAAGCGGAAATCGTTGTGGACCAGGCAGTGCCCCGAGTCCTCCGGCTGGTTGGCCTCCAGCCACTTCATCACCGGCGCGAAATCCGGCACGTCGGGGGTGCGGGCGCGCCGGTAGCGGGCCGACCAGCCCTCGACCTGACGACGCACATAGCCCTCGCCGCGGTCCAGGTCCTCGAGCCCGGCGGCCCCGATGTCCACCGAGTGCAGGTCCACCAGCGCGTCCACCGCCGCCTCGGACACCCGCCGGGTGGTGACCCGGTCCATGCGCAACTCCCGCGGCAGGTCCTTGCGCAGGATCGTGCCCGCCATCCGCTCCATCACATAGAACTCGGAGCCGATCACCGACTGGTCCTCACAGAACCCGACCATCCGCGGCACCAGCGGGTACACCGGCCGCAGCGCCGACTGCACCCGGTGCTCGCGCCGCATGTCGTGGGCGCCCCGCGCCTTGGTGCCCGCGGGCGGCCGACGCAGCACCAGGTCCGCGCCCGGGTACCGCAGCAGGTAGGTGAGGTTCGAGGCACCACCGGTGTACTGCCGCACCTCCGGGAGGACCGGGCCGGCCTCGTCGTCGTCCCCCAGGTCCACGCCGGCCAGCACCGACGGGTCATCAGGGGTGATCGACCGCAACCACGTGGCCACGGCCTCCACGTCGAACGCGTCCTCCTCACGCACCGGACCCGTGCCGGGGACGCGTCGGCGCAGGGCCGCCTCGCGGTGCCGCTCGCGGGCGGACGGGGAGAAATCCATGACTGCATCGTGGCACACCGGGGTGAACCCCCTCACGCACCGCGGCCCCCGGCCCACGCAGCACAGCCCCCGGCCCACGCACCGCAGCCCCTCCCCTGCCCGCTCTGGCAGGATCGCAGGGGTGATCGACGATTCGCCTACGACGGTCGCGGACCGGATCGACCCCGTCCGCGACTGGACCGCGCGTCGGACCTACCGGGCCGCGGACTTCGACGCCGCCCGGCTCGTCGCCGCCAAAGCGGGACGCCGTGTCTCCGTGGTGCTGCCGGCCCGCAACGAGGAGTCGACGGTCGGGCAGATCGTCACCACGCTGCGCACCGAGCTCATGGAACGGGTGCCGTTGATCGACGAGCTCGTGGTGGTCGACTCCCACTCGACCGACACCACCGCGGCGGTCGCGGCCGGCGCCGGCGCGCACGTCGTGGCCCAGGGCGAGATCCTCCCCGCCCTCGGCGACGAGCCCGGCAAGGGCGAGGCGCTGTGGAAATCGTTGGCCGCCACCGACGGCGACCTGATCGCCTTCCTCGACTCCGACCTGCGCGAGTTCGACCCCGGCTTCGCCGTGGGACTGCTCGGCCCCCTGCTCACCGAGCCCGACGTGGTGTTCTGCAAAGGCGCCTTCGACCGCCCGCTGGACGACGGTCGCACCGTCTTGCCCGCCGGCGGGGGCCGGGTCACCGAACTCGTCGCACGACCCCTGCTCGCCACCCACTGGCCCGCCCTGACCGGGTTCATCCAGCCCCTCGGCGGCGAGTACGCCGGCACCCGAGAGGCGCTCGAGGCGATCCCGTTCGCCGGCGCCTACGGGGTGGACATCGGGATCCTCATCGACCTGTACGAGACCTACGGCCTGGACGCGCTCGCCCAGGTCGACCTCGGGCGGCGGGTCCACCGCAACTCCCCCGACTCGGCGCTGGCCGTGATGGCGATGCACCAGCACCTGGCCGTGCTCGAGCGACTGCGGCGACACGGTCGGGTGACCGGGGCCGCCACCCCCGGTGACTCGCTGACCCTGCACCGCCGGGACGCCCGCAGCGGCGAGTTCGTGTCCGAGACCGTGCCGGTCACGCCCGTGGAGCGGCCACCGATGCGCGGGGTGCGGGCGAGCTGAGCCGGGTTGGGCTGGTCTGGCTTCGCCCCTGGCGAGGTGCGCGCCCGATGTGGACCAGATCGGGCGCGCAACAGGCCGGATTCGTGCAGCGCGGGCGCGCAAGTGCCCGGGATTCCCCCTCGGCATGACGCTCCCCCGAAACGGGGATACCCTCGTGGGTATAAAGCTCGTGGGTATGAAGATTGTGAGGAGAGGGTTCCCGTGACGCACACTTCCGGATCCGCCCCCGCGCCCGGGCTGCCCCCGTGGCGGCGCGTCCTGGCGGTGGTCGCCCATCCCGACGACGAGTCGTTCGGTCTCGGGGCCGTGATCTCCACGCTCACCTCCGCGGGCACCGAGGTCGACATCCTGTGCCTGACCCGCGGCGAGGCCTCGACCCTGCAGGGCGTGGAGGGCGACCTGGCGGCGATCCGCGAGCACGAACTGCGCGCCGCCGCCGACGCCCTCGGAGCCCACCACGTGGACCTGCGCGACCTGCCCGACGGCGGACTGGCAGACCTCGACCCCGCGATCCCCGATGCCGAGGTCGGGCGTGCGGTCGCCGCGCGCCGCCCGGACGGGATCCTCACCTTCGACACCACCGGCATCAGCGGACACCCCGACCACCTGGCGGCCACCGACGCCGCCGTACGCGTGGCCGCCGGCCACGACCTGCCCGTGTTGGCATGGACTGTGACGGAGCAGCTCAGCGCACAGCTCCGGGAGGACGGTTACGCCGGGTTCGTCGGCCGGCCGATGTCGGAGGTCGACCTCATAATGAACGTGGACCGTACCGCCCAACTCGCCGCCGTCGACTGCCATCCCAGCCAGGCCGTCCCCGGCAGTGTCCTGTGGAGAAGACTCGAACTCCAGGGGGACACCGAACACCTGCGCTGGCTCCGCCGGCCCTGACCGCTCAGCCCCGAACCCGCACCCACCGCCCGCACCGAAAGGACCACCACCGTGGACGCAGCCGACTGGAACGCCCGCTACCTGGCCCAGCCCGATGTCTGGGGCACCACCCCGGCCGCCCGCATCGTGGCAGAGGTGACCGCCGCCGAGGACTCCGGCCTGCCCGTCGGCACCGCCGTCGACCTCGCCTGCGGCGACGGGCGGCACGCCCGCTGGCTCGCCGCACACGGCTGGCAGGTCCAGGCCGTGGACTTCTCCGAGGTGGCCATCGAACAGGCCCGGGACAAGGACTCCGACGAAGGCCGCAGCGGCAGCGTCGACTGGGTCGTGGGCGACGCCACCATCTGGGCGCCGGCGGAGAAGGTCGACCTGGTGGTGATCGGCTTCCTCCAGCTCGACCTGGAAACGCTGGTCGGCGTGCTGCGCTCGGCCGGCTCCTGGCTACGCCCCGGCGGCCACCTCGTCTACCTCGGGCACGCCGCCGAGAACCTCCGCCGCGGCGTCGGCGGCCCGCAGGACCCGACCGTCCTGCCCGGCATCATCGAACTCGCCCGCGGCGCCGAGGGACTCGAGGTGGTCTCACTCCGTCACGACCTGCGCCCGGCGGGCAAGGCCACCGCGGTCGACGTCCTGCTCCACGCCCGCAACTGGGTCGACGGGTGAGTCGCGAGGCCACCCAGAAGCGGATCCTCACGGTCCTCGTCCTGGGACAACTCCTCGCCGGCGCCGGACTGGCCGCCGGGGTCACCGTCGGTGCACTGCTCGCTGAGGACCTGCTCGGCGGCCCGGGCCTGTCCGGCCTCCCCTCCGCCCTGTTCACCGGCGGCTCCGCACTCGCCGCCGTCCTGGTCGGCCGCCTCTCCCAGGCCCGCGGACGCCGCCCCGGCCTGGCCGCCGGATTCGCGTTCGGCGCCCTCGGCGCGGTGGGGATCGTCGTGGCCGCCGCCCTCGGATCCCTCCCGCTGCTGTTCCTCGCCTTTGTGGTCTACGGCTCGGGAACCGCCACCAACCTGCAGGCCCGATACGCCGGCGCCGACCTCGCCACCGACGCCACCCGCGCCCGCTCACTGTCCCTCGTCCTGCTCGGCACCACCGCCGGAGCCGTCGCCGGCCCCAACCTCGTGGGCCCCATGGGCACGTTCGCCGAGTCGGTGGGCCTGCCGGCACTGTCCGGACCGTTCATCCTCGCCGCAGCCGCCTACGCCGCCGCCGCGATCGTCATCTCCGCGCTCCTGCGCCCCGACCCGCTGCTCGAGTCGCGCAGGCTGGAAGCCGCAGCCGCTGACGCTGCGTCTGCAGCAGCAGTGCCGGCGGCGGCAGAAATCCCGGCGTCCGCCCACGAACCGGTGGGTGTGGGACCGGGTGAGGGGTCGTTGTCGTCGTCGTCCCTCAGGCTCCCCACGCCCGCCGCGCCCACCCGCGTGTGGAACGCCGAGGTGATCACCGGCGTGGCCGTGATGGCGCTGACGCAGTTCGTGATGGTCGGGCTCATGACCATGACCCCGGTGCACATGCGCGCGCACGACCACGCCGTCACGGTGGTGGGCCTGGTGATCTCGCTGCACGTGGCCGCCATGTACCTGCCCGCGCCCCTGTCCGGATGGCTCGTCGACAGGTACGGCACCCGCGTCGTGGCCGTGTCCGCGGGGCTGGTGCTGCTGGCCTCCGGTGTCCTCGCGGCACTCGCGCCGGCGCAGGCCACCCCGCTGATCACCCTCGCACTGATCCTCCTCGGCGTGGGCTGGAGCCTCGGACTGGTCGCCGGCACCACCGTGCTCACCACCGCCGTGCCGAGCTCCGTCCGCGCCACCGTCCAGGGCCAGGCAGACGTGGCCGTGGCCCTGGCCGGCGCGGCGGGCGGCCTCGCATCGGGCCTGGTGTTCGCGTGGATCGACTTCCGGGGGCTGGGCTTCGCGCTCGCCGCGCTGTCGCTCGTCGTGGTGGCGGCGGTGCGGCCGCGGCGCCAGCGCACGGACGGGGGCGGGGTCAGGGCCGGGGTCAGCTGACCGGATGCGGGCTGGGGGCGTCGGCCTGCGGTGACCGGGCCCCCTCCGCGGCGCCGGCCGTTGTGTGACCTGTGGCGTCTGTGTGACCTGTGGCGTCGCCCGTGGCGTGACCTGTGGCGCGCTCGGCCAGGTCCACCCGCCACCACACCACGAAACCCCAGATGACGAACACCGCATACACCAGGTACAACGCCGCCGACGGGTAGTACCCGGCCTGCAGCAACAGCGGCACGCCCACGATGTCCACCGCGATCCACAGCAGCCAGAACTCGGTCCAGCCGCGCGCCATGCCGTAGGTGGCGAGCACCGATCCGGTGAAGATCCACGCGTCCGCCCACGGGCCCCACGAGCCGAGCTGGGCGAACACCCAGCCGAAGACGAGCGTGCCCACCAGCATCGCCGTGACCAGCCCGAGCCGCTGTCGGCCGGTCGCCCAGTGCGGCCGCACCGGCGCCGCGTCCCCGGCAGACCCGTCGGGCAGCGCCGCGTTGAGCCGCTTGTCCCGCGACCAGCGCCACCAGCCGTACACGCCCACCGCCAGGAACATGATCTGCCGGCCGGCCTGCCCGTACAGGTCGACGTCCTGCGGCGTGTGGAAGACCCCGCCCAGGAAGACGGTGAGCAGGGTGAGGTTGCCGACGATCCCCACCGGCCACGCCCACACCACGCGGCGCATGCCGCCGATCGCGGCCGCGAGGCCGAACACATTGCCGACGATTTCGCGCCACAGAATCGGGATACCGCCGATCACCAGCTGCGCGTCGAGGAATGAGACGAGAAGGCTCATCGTGTGCCCCTTTCACGGGCTCAACACAGACGGCCCAGGGCTTATGCCGCGTCGCCCGCTCGGCCACGGCCTGACGGCCTGGCACGCGCGGGCGGCGCGATGTTCTCTTCCATCCGGACTATGACCGTCGGCCCCGGGATCACACCGGGTCTGCTGGCCCCCGCGCACGAGGCGGGTCGGAGCACGTCGTGTCCGATCCACCGCGGGTGCGGGGCGCTCGCGGGCTCGACGCCGACCATGGGGTCCGCGCCATCACCGCCGGTGGGGAATCTCACCCCGCCCTGAGAACGTGATCCCCATCATGGCCCCAGCCTCGGCGGCGCCGCAACCCGGGTCCCGTGCGGGCGGGGGTGGACGCCGGTCCCGGGCCCCGCCGCGCACCTCCGCACGATGAGTCGCTGCGGCAGCCGAACCTGCCGGGCCTCCTGGGCAAACGCTGCACGGATCGACTCCGCGCAAGGCGCAGGCCGGGCCGGGCCG
>CAYFRF010000020.1:17634-34924 GCA_964345415.1 uncultured Microbacter sp.
CTGGGCAAACGCTGCACGGATCGACTCCGCGCAAGGCGCAGGCCGGGCCGGGCCGCGTAGGCCGGACCCGGCCGGGGCGACGGCCGCCAGGCGTGCAGGCCGGGCCCCGCCGCGCACCTCCGCACGATGAGTCGCTGCGGCAGCCGAACCTGCCGGGCCTCCTGGGCAAACGCTGCACGGATCGACTCCGCGCAAGGCGCAGGCCGGGCCGGGCCGGGCCGGGTGTCGGCGGGGAGGGCGCAGAGCGTGGCAGGCGTGTCAGCCCAGGGTGAGCTGGCCGCCCGCGACGGAGACGGGGATCGCGTCGAGCGGGCGCGGCGCCGGGGAGAGGGTGTTGCGGCCGTCGGTGGCGTCGAACTCGGCGCCGTGTAGCGGGCAGCGCAGCAGCATCCCCTCGATGACCTGCACGTTTCCGCCCTGGTGGGTGCAGCGCGAGGAGTAGGCCACGAACTCGCCCTCGACGGGCTGGGCCACGATCACGTTGGAATCCCCCGCCTTGAACTGCTTGGCGGTGCCCACCGGGACCTCGGCAGCGGGGATGGTGGTGGCGGGGACGGTGGTGGTCTGCTGCACTGTCGACGCGGGCCCGGGGGCCTCGGTCATGCCGCACGCGGAGGCGATACCGGGCAGCAGAACGATGCCGGGCAGGGCCATGAGGACCTTGCGACGCTGGGTGCACGGACCGACTGTGGTGGAGGAGGTGGCGGCGAGAGAATCGGTCATAGGGCCCATCGTAACGATCCCGCGTGGTAAAGGCCCCCGCCGCCGCACCTAGGCTTCCCCCTATGACGGTCCCGAGACTCGCCCCGTACGCCACGACCATCTTCGCCGAGATGTCGCAGCTCGCGGCCCGGCACGACGCGATCAATCTGGGGCAGGGCTTCCCCGATTCGGACGGCCCGGCCTCGATGATCGAGGCGGCCGTGTCGGCGATGCGGGGCGGCCACAACCAGTATCCGCCCGGCGCCGGGGTGGCGGACCTGCGCCGCGCGATCGCCGAGGTGGAGCTGGCCGGTACCGGTCTGGTGCGTGATCCCGAGACCGAGGTGCTGGTGACGGTCGGCGCGACGGAGGCCATCGCCGGCGCGGTGATGGGCCTTGTTGACGACGACGACGAGGTTGTCGTGCTCGAACCGTATTACGACTCCTATGCCGCGACCGTCGCGATGGCCGGGGCGACCCGCCGCTCGGCGCGGATCGTCCTCTCGGACGGCCGCTTCCGCCTCGATGTGGACTCGTTGCGTGCCGCGTTCTCCCCGCGGACGCGGGCGGTGCTGGTGAACACGCCGCACAATCCGACCGGCGCGGTGTTGCCGCGTGAGGATCTGGAGGAGATCGCGGCCCTGTGCAGGGAGTTCGACGCGATCGCGATCTCGGACGAGGTGTACGAGTACCTCACCTTCGACGGGGTGGAGCACGTGTCCATCGCGACGCTGCCGGGGATGGCGGAGCGGACACTGCGGATATCGAGTGCGGGCAAGATGCTCAACTGCACCGGCTGGAAGGTCGGCTGGGTGACGGGGCCGGCGGACCTCGTCGCGGGGACGCGTACGGCGAAGCAGTACATGAGTTATACCGGGGCGACGCCGCTGCAGAGGGGAGTCGCGCACGCCTTGCGGCATGAGCGGGAGTGGATCGGCGCGCTGCGGCATTCCCTGCAGGAGCGGCGGGACCAGCTGGTGGAGATCCTCACCGGCGTCGGGTTCGAGGTGGTCGCGGGCCAGGGGACCTACTTCCTCACCGCCGACCCCCGCCCGCTGGGCGTGACCGACGCGGCCTCCTGGTGCCTGGAGCTGCCGGAGAGGATCGGGGTGGCGGCGGTGCCGTTCGCGCCGTTCACCGACCGGTTCGCGGGCGACTGGTCGCATCTGGTGCGGTTCGCGTTCTGCAAGCAGCCGGCGGTGCTCGAGGAGGCCGGGCGTCGCCTGCAGGCGCTCCGGACCTGAGCCGACGGACCCGGAGGCCGGGCCTGGCGTTGGAGTTCGCGAGGGCACCTGAGCAGGGCAGACACACGAACTCCAACTGAACTCCAACTTTTCCGAAAAGTTGGAGTTCGGAGTCTGTGCACCGGTGACCGAGCAGGCCCGGGGTCGGGTCAGCGCGGGTGAGCGCGGGTCAGCGGTTGTGGGTGAGGACGATCTTTCCCACGGCTCCGCGGCCGTCCATCAGGGCCAGCGCCTCGCCGGTCTTCTCGATCGGGAACGTGGCACCCACCAACGGGTCGAGCTTGCCGGCCGCCAGCAGCGGTTCGACCTCGGCCCACTGCGTGTGCAAGTAGCCGGGGTTGGTCATCCAGTACTCGCCCCACCCGACGCCCACGGCGCTCTTGTTGCCCAGCAGCAGGCGGTTGACCTTGACGGTGGGGATCTCGCCGCCGGTGAACCCGATCACCAGGATCCGCCCCTCCGGCGCCATCGCTCGGATCGAATCGGTGAACCGGTCCCCACCCACCGGGTCCACGACGATGTCCACGCCCCGGCCGCCGGTCAGCTCCATGACGGCGTCCTTGAAACCCTCGGGTGCGATCGCCTCGGAGGCCCCGGCGCGCAGGGCCAGGTCCCGCTTCTCCTGGGTGGAGGCCACGGCGATCACCTTCGCGCCCAGCGCGGTGGCGAACTGGGTGGCCGCGATGCCGATCCCTCCGCCGGCACCGTGGACAAGCACCGTCTCACCGGCCTCGAGCCGGGCGCGGTGGGCCAGCGCGAAATGCACGGTGAGCACGTTCATCGGCACCGAGGCGCCCTGGACGAAATCCAGGTTGTCCGGCAGCGGGAACACCTGCGACGGATCCACCGAGACCACCTCGGCGTAGGCCCCGAATCCCGGGATCGCACACACCCGGTCACCGGGCGCGAACCCCGATCCCTCCGGCGCGGACCGCACCACCCCGGCGACCTCGGCCCCGGGGACGAACGGCAGCGGCGGCGACATCTGGTACTTCCCGCGGGTCTGCAGCACCTCGGGGAACGAGACCCCGGAGGCGTGGACGTCGATCAGGACAGCACCCGGCGCGGGCTCGGGGATGTCGACGACCTCGACCGCGGAAGGACCGTCATGACTGGAGATGTGGATGGCTCGCATCGCTCCATAGTGTCAGGACGGACACCACTGGAGAGACGCAGGTCACGTCGGGCACGGTCAGCGCGCCTGCGCCGCTTCGCGGGCGCGACGCCGACGCCACCGCTTGCCGACGTACAGCGCCAGACCGATCGCCACGACCACCTGGCCGATCTGGAACGCGAGCGCCATGAGGATTAACTCGCGCCCGTAGGCGGTGGGCAACAGCAGCAGCAGTGCGCAGATGCCGAGCAACACCACGGTGAGGACCTGGCCGCCCCCCATCAACATCCGGGGAACGGTGATGAGACGGCGACGCACCGCCAGCAGCGCGGAGTTGAAGGCCACCAGTAGGCTCACCGGCACGCCGATCTGGGCCGGGAAGAGAAACAGCACCGGGAACAGCGGGTGGGCGCTGGGCGTGACCGTCCCGGTGACGAAGAACTGCGGGACGCTCCACAGCACCGTGAGCAGGGCGCAGATCACCGTGATCCACGAGCCGCCCACCAGGATCTTCACCTGCTGAGGGTAACCCCGCCCGGCCCCGGCAGGTAGTCCCACCAGCGAGGCGCGTCGGGCGGACCTGCACCGTTCCGGTCCGGGTTCACTGCCGGGTCAGAGCCTCACCGATCGGGGTGTCCCCGTCCGAGAAGTCGATCGTCCGACCGATGGTGTCGGGACGACGCAGCACCGCCGCGATCACCTCGGCCACCACATCCCGACTCGTCCGGCGGTCCTCCCGCTTGCCCGACCCCACGCCGATCGACTTACCACCGGGCTCGTCGGTGAGTGCGCCGGGCCCGAGGATCGTCCAGTGCAGGTCGGTGCCGCGCAGGTGTTCGTCGGCCGCGGCCTTGGCCTCGGCGTACGGGAAGAACGAGCTGTCCTCGGGGATACCGTGGTCGCGCCCCGCACCGTCGTAGGAGACCATCACATAACGCTCGACGCCCTCGGCCACGCAGGCGTCCATCGAGCGGATCGCCGCGTCGCGGTCCACGGCGTACGTCCGCGACGGGTCACCGCCACCGGCACCGGCGGACCAGACCACCGAGCCACTGCCGCGCAGGACGTCGCGCATCTCGTCGTCGTCGCACTTCTCCACATCGGCCACCACCGGGGTGGCTCCGGCCGCGCGCACCTCGTCCGCGTGCCCGGGGTTGCGGATCACCGAATACACGTCGGCTCCCGCCGCCGACAGGATCCGGGCCGCGCGGAGGGCCACCTTGCCGTGTCCGCCGATGATGGTCACTGAGAGATCGATACCCATGCACCCGTTCTACCCGCGCCGCCGCCCACCGCCTCCGGCCGGGAACGGCGGCACCGGTCGCCGCTCACCCACAAACCAGGTGAGATACAGGTCACAGGCGCGTGCGACCGGGGGTCCACCGGGGGCGCCCGGCGGTCACAACTCCACAACGACACGCCGTACACCCCGTTTCCGCGGCGATGCGTGTCGTACCCGACAGGCATCATGTGAACATGAGCCGGAACTCACCGGCCGACCCCACGCTGTGTCCCACGTAGTTGTATTCGGAGTTCTGCATGCCCCTGTCCCGGTCCGGTAGCCGCACGCGCCCGGAGACACTTCTCCCCCTCGCCCTCCTCGCCGCTCTCGCAGCCCTGGTCCTGGTGATCGCCGGCTGCACCGTCCCCGTGCCGACCGGCTCCGCCAGCGAGACCACACCGGAGACCTCCGAGGCACCCGCCCCGGCGACGCTCACCGTGACCCCGGCCGACGGGGCCACGGATGTCGAGATCCGGGACGGTGTCGCGGCGTCCGTCACAGGCGGCACCCTGACCGAGGTGGTCCTCACCAACGACGCCGGACTCGAGATCGAGGGCACCATCTCGGCCGACGGCACCGAGTGGACCCCGGACATCCCGCTGGGATACGGGCGCACCTACACGCTCGAGATCGCCTACCAGGGCGAGACCGGCGGGCTCAAGACCGACACCCGCTCGTTCACCATGGCCAGCCCGCAGTCCGTCGTGGGCGTCAACCTCCTCACCACCGGCGGGGCGCCCCTGCAGTCGGGCCGCGAGTACGGCGTGGGGATCGTCATCGCCGCCAAGTTCGACCAGCCCGTCAAGGACCGGGAGCAGGTCGAGCAGTACATGACCGTCACCACCTCCCCGGCGGTCGAGGGCAACTGGTTCTGGGTCGACTCCTCCAATGCGCACTGGCGTCCCAAGGAGTACTACGCCACCGGCACCGAGGTGGAGGTGGACATCGACCTGGAGGGCCGCAAGCTCGGCGGCGGGCAGTGGGGCGGCAGCGATGCCTCCGTGGACTTCACGATCGGCCAGCGGCGGGTCGCCATTGCCGACGACGCCACGAAGATGGTCGAGGTCTACCACGACCAGGAGCTGGTCAAGACCATGCCCACCTCGATGGGAAAGGGCGGCTGGGCCACCTACGGCAACGTGACCATGCACTTCTGGACGCAGCCCGGCACGTACACCGTGCTCGACAAGTCCAGCTCGGTGCTCATGGACTCCTCGACCTACGGGCTGCCCCTGTCAGCCGGCTACAAGGTCACCGTGGCCAACGGTGTGCGGCTCACCAACGACGGCATCTACTTCCACGCCCTCGAATCCACCATGTGGGCGCAGGGCAACACCAACACCTCGCACGGCTGCCTCAACCTGTCGCCCGCGGACGCGCAGTGGTACTTCGACCAGGCCACCACCGGCGACGTGGTGGAGGTCAGGGGCACCGGCGGGCCGGAGCTCGCCGTGTGGCAGAACGGCGACTGGTCCGTGCCGTGGGAGGTCTGGCAGACCGGCTCCGCCGACTAGCCACCCACGGACACCTCACAAGAGCCGAGAATCCGCTACCCTGCCTGCGGATTCGCTACCACTGTGGGAGTAGCGGATGCGGAGGCGGAGTAGCGGATTCTCTGTTTGGCGCTGGCGGGGCCGGGGCGGGGCCCGGCCCGGCTCAGCGGGTCAGCGCACGCCCATCATGTTCTTCTTGATCCATGGCGTCAGCAGCGCGAGCACCACCGCCACCACGACCGAGGCGACCCCCAGGAAGAGGAAGTAGGAGCGCTCGGCGCCGGCGTCAGCCGGGTCGTAGTAGCCCGCCAGCACGCCGGACAGGGCACTGCCGATCGAGACTGTCAGGAAGAACAGCGCCACCATCTGCGTCTTGAACGCCTCCGGGCCAAGCTTGGTGGCCAGGGACTGCCCGACCGGCGAGAGCAGCAGCTCGGCCATGGTGAACAGGAACAGGATGCCGACGATCGCCAGCAGCGGGGTGGCGGTGCTGCCGGCGAAGAGCATGAAGCCGAAGGAGGCCACGCCCATGATGAGGTTGGCCAGCGCGAACTTCATGGGCGTCGACGGCTGACGGTCACCGAGCTTCACCCACATCGCGGCGAAAACGGCGGCGAAGATGATGATGAACAGCGGGTTGATGGACTGCACCCAGCTGGCGGGGATCTCCCAGCCGCCGATGTTGCGGTCCAGTCGCTGGTCCGAGTAGATGGCGATCACGGTGAACTGCTGCTGGAACAGGGCCCAGAACATCACCGACGCGACGAACATGGGGATGAAGGAGATGACGCGGCGACGCTCGTCGGCCTGCGTCTTCTTGCTGCCGATGAGGAGCGCGAACAGCACGACCGCGCCCACCACGGCGATCGCGGTGACGATGTTGGCCAGCGACTCCAGCGGGATGAGTCCGGTGGCGATGGCCGCCACGATGAGGACGACGACGACAACACCGATACCCAGGTAACGGACACGCTGCGCACGGGGCAGTGGATCGGGGACCTCCACGCCGACGCCCTTGAGGGTGGATCCGCGCATGATGATGTACTGGATCAGGCCGATCGCCATGCCCACGGCGGCGGCACCGAAGCCCCAGTGGAAACCATGGGTGTTCCACAGCGCACCGGTGACCAGCGGGCCGAGCAGGCCACCGATGTTGACCGCCATGTAATAGATGGAGAAGGCGGCGTCGCGGCGGTCGTCCGTGCGCCGGTACATGTCGCCCACGACGGTGGAGGTGGTGGCCTTGAGCGTGCCGGCGCCCACGCCCACGAACACCAGGCCGATGCCCAGGCCGATCGCGTCGGGCACCAGTGCCAGGGACAGGTGGCCGAGCATGATCATCACGGCCGCGCCGAACAGTGTGCGCTCGGCACCGAAGAGCCGGTCGGAGACCCATCCGCCGAGGATGGCGGAGGCGTAGACCAGGCCGCCGTAGGCGCCGACGATCGAGGTGGCGATCTGCTCGGAGTAGCCGAGTCCGCCCTCACCGACCGAGTAGTAGATGTAGTAGGCCAGCAGGCCCTGCATGCCGTAGAAGCTGAAACGCTCCCACAGTTCGATGCCGGAGAGGTTCGCGAGACCGAGTGGATGGCCGAAGAACCTGCGGTCCGAATCGGCGAGAGCCACCTCGGGGTTCCGAGTTGTCATATCAGACAGTGATACTCCCCGCGTGAGCACCAGACAAACCCGTGTCCTCTGCCACCCCAGAGGAGTGGGAGTCGACAATCCGTCGAACTCGCGGGAGAATCGGTGGTCAAGTTCCGGACGCACGGCTTCCGGAAGTCCCCGATATGAACGCGCAGGAGCACCTCCAGTGAGCCGAGCCGACACCCCGGCCCGATCTATCCGCCCCCTTCACGGAAGGGGGCACACCGGATGAGCATCGCGCTCTCACTACTCATCGGCGTCGTAGTGGTCTTGGCGATCACCGCGCTGACGGGCTACTTCGTGGCCCAGGAATTCGCGTTCATGGCGGTCGACCGCTCCCGCATGGGCGCCGCCGCCGAGAAGGGCGACCCGGTCGCGGAACGCGTCCTCGGGGTCACCCGCCGCACCTCGTTCATGCTGTCGGGTGCCCAACTCGGTATCACCGTCACCACCCTGATCGTGGGTTATGTGGCCGAACCGCTGATCGGTCGGGCGCTCGGCGAACTGCTGGGCCTGGCCTCGGTCCCCCAGTCGGTGGGCGTGGCCGTGGGCACCGTCCTGGCCCTGCTGTTCTCGACGGTGGTCCAGATGATCTTCGGCGAGCTGGTCCCCAAGAACCTCGCCATCGCCAGACCCGAGCCGGTCTCCCGCTGGCTGGCCCGCTCCACCACCATCTACCTCGCGGTGTTCGGCTGGCTGATCAGCCTGTTCGACAAGGCCTCCGAGGCACTGCTCAAGGCCGTCGGCATCGAGCCGGTCCACGACAAGGAGCACTCGGCCACCGCCCGCGACCTCGAGCACATCGTCGCCGAGTCCGGCGAGACCGGTGAGCTCTCCCCCGAGCTGAGCCGCCTGCTGGACCGCATGCTCGACTTCCCGGGCCAGCCCGCCGAGCACGCGATGGTCCCCCGCTCACGCACCGACGTGGTCCGTGGCGAGGACACCGTGTCCGAGGTGCTGTCGAAGATGGCCACCGGGCACACCCGCTACCCGGTGGTGGGGGCGGATTCCGACGACGTGCTGGGGATCGTGGACCTGCACGACCTGCTGACCGTGTGCGACGACCGGGACACCGCGTTGATCGAGGTGTCCGAGTTGATGCGCGCCCCGATCGTCGTGCCCACCTCGCTGCCGTTGCCCGAGGTCGCGTCCCGGCTCGCGGCGGAGAACGCGGAGATGGCCGTGGTGGTGGACGAGTACGGCGGGTTCGCCGGCGTGGTGACCATGGAGGACATGGCCGAGGAGATCGTCGGCGAGATCGTCGACGAGCACGACCCGCAGGCCGCGGCGGGGATCCCCGTCAGCGAGGGCGACGGCTGGCTGCTCAGCGGCGACACGCACCTCGACGAGGTGGAGCGCCTGCTCGGCATCACGCTCCCCGACGTGGACGCCGAGACCCTCGGCGGGCTGGTCATCTCCACCTCCGGTGAACTGCCCGAGGTGGGCGACCGCGTGGACGTGGACCTGCCCGACACGGACGTGTTCGAGGAGCTCTCGCGGCCCCGGATCCTGCACACCGAGGTGCGGCAGGTCGAGCGGCGCGTGCCCTCCCAGCTGTACGTGGCGGTCGAGGAGGCCACCCGATGACCGATCCCGTGATCACCCACACCACCATGACCGTCACCCATCTCGCCGCCGACGCCCCCTCCGGGATCATGAGCAACCCCTGGGTGGTGCTCGGCGCCACCGCGTTCTTCATCGTGGCCTCGGCGTTCTTCGTGGCCGTGGAGTTCTCGTTGATCTCCGCGCGCCGCCACCGTCTCGAGGACGCGGCCGCCACGAGCGTCGCCGCGCGCGCCGCCCTGCGCAACGCCTCCGAGCTCACCCTGCTGCTGGCCGGCGCCCAGCTCGGGATCACCCTGTGCGCGCTCGCGCTGGGTTCGGTCACCAAGCCGGCGGTGCACCACTGGCTGACCCCGGTGTTCACCGGCTGGGGCCTGCCCCTGTGGACGGCCGATGTGATCGCGTTCGTCCTCGCGCTGATCATCGTGACGTTCCTGCACCTGGTGGTGGGCGAGATGGCACCCAAGTCGTGGTCCATCACCCACCCCGAGTACTCGGCCACCCTGCTGGCGCTGCCCATGCGCGGCTTCCTGTGGGTCACCCGGCCATTGCTGCTGCTGCTCAACAACACCGCCAACGCGATCCTGCACAAGCTGGGGGTGGAGGCCCGAGACGAGGTGTCGTCCGGCCAGGACGCCGACTCGCTGCGCGAGCTGGTCCGCCACTCCGGCGAGGCCGGCACCCTGGACGACACCCGCCAGCGTCAGCTGCTCAGCGCGCTCGAGCTCCAGGAGCTCACCGTGGGCGACCTGCTGGGCGAGCGCGAGGCGCACAATCCCGCCACGGAGTCGGAGATGTCCTCGGTCGACGTGGCCGCCAGCCCCGAGGAGATCCGGGAGACCGCCCGCCGTACCGGCCACCTCCGGCTGCTCGTGCTCGACGGCGAGACGGCCGTGGGCGTGGTGCACGCCCGCGACGCGATCGAGGCCGACCAGAGCGCCACGGCACGCGAACTCATGCGGCCGAGCCTGTCCCTGGAGCAGGATCTGACCGTGGCCGAGACGTTCCGCCGCATGCGCGAGTCGAGGGCCCACCTCGTCGTCGTCGAACAATCCGGCGGCCACCCCGGCACCCACGTCTCCGAGGTGCGCGGCGTCGTGACCCTCGACGACGTGGTGCGCCGGCTCCTGCCCGTCACCTCCGGCTAGGCGCGCGCGGACGCGGCGGGGTCCGGCTAGGCGCGCGCGGCGGGGCGCGGCCGGCTCAGAACAGGCCGATCAGCTTGAGCAGGCCCCACAGCGCCAGACCCGCCATCCCCACCAGCACCGCCAACATCAGTGCCACCGCACCCACCGCCCGCAGCACATAGCCGCGGGCGGTGGTGTCGATCGTGCGGCCCTCCGCGATGGTCCGGTCCACCAGGCGCAGGTTCTTGGACGTGGCCTTGTGCGCCACATCGGCCACGTCCCCGACGAACGGCACGGTGCCCAGCACCGCGTCCACCAGGTAGTTCCAGCCGATCCGGAACAAGATCCGCACCGGCACGCGGTTACGCACCGCCTCCACCATCACCACCGCCGCCACCACGGTCCCCACCGCGTCGCCCACGCCGGGCACGACCCCGATCACCGGGTCCAGCCCCACGCGGTAGCGGGTGCCGGGAACGCGGACCAGGTCGTCGAGGACCCGCGCCAGCCCGGCGGTCGCGGGCGAGCCGGCCTTCCGGACGGCCGTGTCCGGCTCGGCCGCCGGCGGGGGCCCGTCCGCCGGGCGCGGGAGGTCACCTGTCATACCGGCCGAGGGTACGGGCTCAGCCCGCCGGGAGTCGGACGGTGAAGGTCGCGCCCACACCGGGGGCGGTGTCGAGCGTGACGGTGCCGCCGTGCGCGCGGACCAGCTCGTCCACGATCGCCAGCCCGAGCCCGCTGCCGCCACCCTCGCCTCGCGTCCGGGACTCGTCCGCCCGGTGGAAGCGCTCGAAGGCGCGCGCGGCGTCCTCGGGCGCCATGCCGGGGCCGTCGTCGCGGACCACCACCACGGCGGTGTCCCCCTCCTCGTCGACCGTCACCCACACCTGGGCGGTGTCGGGGGTGTGTCGCAGGGCGTTGACGACGACGTTGGAGACCACCTGCCGGAGCCGGCCCGCATCCCCCACCACCACGGGTACCGCTCTCACCTCGAGCGACACCTGCCTGCCGGGGGCCGTCGCCCGGGCCGCCACCACGGCGTCGGTGACCAGTTCCGCCAGATCGACGGGTGCCCGTTCGAGCGGACGCTCGGCGTCCAGGTGCGCGAGGGTGAGCAGGTCCTCGACGATGCGGGTCATGCGCAGCGACTCGCCCTCGATGCGCTCCAGCGCGATCTCGGCGTCCGGCAGCGCACCCATCCGGTGCAGTTCGGCGAACCCGCGGATCGAGGTGAGCGGGGTCCGCAGTTCGTGACCGGCGTCGGCCGCGAAGCGGCGGGTCCGCTCCTCCGAGGCCCGGGCCGCGGCCGCCGAGGTACGCGCCGCCGCCTCCGCCCGGCCGCTGGCGGCGAGCGCGCCGCGCAGGGAGTCCACCATCTCGTCGAGACTGGCGGTGAGGTCCCCGACCTCGGTTCCCCGCGGGCGCGGCGGCAGGCGTCGTTCGAGGTCGCCGTCCGCGATCTGGACCGCCGCCGCCCGCACCTCACCCAACGGCCGCAGGGCGCGGGAGACCAGCGCCCACCCGGCGCCCCCCACGAGCAGCAGCACCACGCCGCCCACCACCGCGGACACGGTCATGAGGAGCCTGATGGTCTGGTCCACCTCCCGGTCCAGGGGCAGGCCCACGATCGTCGCCGACTCCGCGGACGGCAGGACCATCACGCGCCACTCGCCGCCCTTCGAGCCCGGGACGGTGAAGGGCCTGCCGACCTGCGGGTCGGCGGGGACTTCAGGGCGGTTGCCGTGGTCGTCGACGGACAGGACCACCGAACCGTCGGCGGACCGCTCCTCCACGTAGAACTGGCTCGGCGGGGTGCCGCGGTCCGGTCGGCCGGGGGCGGCGGGCGTGGGCAGCGCCGGGACCGTGAGGCCGGAGCCCTCCCGCGACTCGGAACCGCCGCGGCGACCCGGCGGCCGGAAGGCCCATCCCTCCGACGCGGCGTACAACTGCTCGTCGACCCGGTCCACGAGCTGGGCCCGCATCGTGGTGGCCACCGCGGCGCCGGACACGACGAGGCCCGCCAGGACCAGCAGCAGCATGGTCCCGACGAGCAGGATCCGCAGCGGGACCCGGTCGGTCCAGCGACGGATCATCTGGGTTCCCGCATCACATATCCCACGCCGCGCAGCGTGTGCAGATACTTCACCGGCCCCGTGTCGACCTTGCGGCGCAGGTAGCTCACATAGGACTCCACCACGTTGGCGTCGCCGCCGAAGTCGTAGTTCCACACGTGGTCGAGGATCGTGGCCTTGGACAGCACCACGCCCGCGTTGACCATGAAGTAGCGCAGCAGCTGGAACTCGGTCGGCGACAGTGCCACCGGCTCCCCGGCCTTGAACACCTCGTGGGAGTCGTCGTGGAGCTCGATGTCGCCGAACGTGATCGTGTTGTCCTCGGGTTCCTCCCGCGGGGCCGCGCCACGGCGGGCCAGCACCCGGATGCGGGCGATCACCTCCTCGAGGCTGAAGGGTTTGGTGACGTAGTCGTCGCCCCCGATCGTCAGGCCGCGGACCCGGTCCTCCACCGTGTCCTTGGCGGTGAGGAACAGCACCGGCGCCGAGGAGCCGTCCGCGCGGAGCCGGGAGAGCGTGTCGAACCCGTCCATGCCGGGCATCATCACGTCGAGCACCACCACGTCCGGGTGGAACGTACGCGCCACGTCGACCGCCCGCATGCCCGAGTCGGCGGTGGCCACCTCGAACCCCTGGAACGACAGGCTCACCTGGAGCAACTCGACGATCCCGGGCTCGTCATCACACACCAGGACCCTGGTCGCGGGGGCTGGCGGCTGGCTCGGTCCCATGGTCACAGTGTGCCCCAGCCCTCCGGCGGGGCCCCGGCCCCGGCCCCGTCAGGACCGCCGGGGGCACCGGGGCCCCCGGGACCGCCAGGCCCACCCATGCCCCCGGGCCCCGCCATCACGTTGTCCTCCTTCGCCGCGACCCCGATCGTGATGGCCACCTGCAGCCCCTCCGCCGGCGATCCGGTGACGGTCGGCATCTGCTGCTGCCACCCGTCGGCGAACACCATGTCGGTCTCCAGGCTCAGCCGCGCCATGTTGGGGATCGAGGCGGCGTACCCGGGGTCGGAGGCGTAGACCTGCTCGGCCACCTCACCGGGCAGCGCGATCTGGGAGGTCAGCCGCGCGTTCTCCCCGGCCACGGCGGAGGCGAGCGTGTCGTACACCTCGAAGTGCACGTGCGGCCATCGGCCGGCGTAGCAACCGGGGAAGATGCTGGTGAACTCCACGCGGCCGTCCGCATCGGCGGTCTGCACCCCGCGCAGGTAGTTCTGGTCCAGCGCGCCGTCGCTGTACAGGGAGTAGCGACCTTCCCTGTCGCACTGCCAGACGTAGACCGCCATCCCCTCGCCGGGCGCGCAGCCGGCGACGAGATCCTGCAGGTCCATGGTCAGGGTCATGGGCACGCCCTCGGCGGTGCCGGTCATGCCGCCGAAGCTGCTGGTGATGTCCGAGCGGTAGACGCCGGACTCGACCAGCACGTTGGGTCCGTTCGAGCCGTCGCCCGGGTAGGGGCCGGCGGTCTCGGCCGGGGCGGGGGCCACGCAGTCCGCCGCCGTGGCGCCGGGGGCCGGCGAGGTGGACGCACCCGTGGCCGCGGCCGCCGTGGAGGTGCCGCCGCCCCCGGTGGGCGAGTCGGTCGCGCACCCGACCGTCAGTCCCACCGCGCCCACGCCGGCCACGCCGAGCAGTCCCCGGATCGCGGACCTGCGGTTCATCACCGCCAGGTCGTGCCCCAGTCCGAGATCGTGCTCGTCCACCTCGTGGGCCGGGCCCGCGGGCGCGGTGGTACGTGAGCGGCGCAGTAGGGACATCGGTGGCTCCTTGGTCGTTCGTGGCCTGCCGTCTTCTCGAAGGCCGTGTCCCCGCCTGTCGCCGGGGATCGTGCACTGACAGTAGAACCGCTGGTGGGGAGCAGGCTGGAGGTTCCCTGTGAGGTTGCTGTACGGCGTCCGCCCGGCGCGATCCGCCCCCGGCCCCACGCTCACAGCAACCTGGCAGGTCGCGCCCAGCCAGCTCCCACCAACGCGGACGACTGTGGTGTCCGTAGCCGGGGACAGGCCCCGGGAGGAGACGCCCCAGGAGGCATCAGATGCAGGAGAACAACGTGACCCAGCAGAACGACCCGGCCCCGCGTCGCACGCTCGGCAAGCGGACCGCAGCCGTGATCGGCGGCATCGCCGTGGTCGCAGGTGTGGGCGTGGGCGGACTGGCGATCGCCAACGCACAGGACACCGACGGCGGCCCGGGCACCAGCCAGGAGATGGGCGAGCGCGGCGGTAAGGGCGGCGGCAAGGGCGGCGGCCGCGGCGGGGGCGAGATGGGCGGAGGCCGCGGCGGCGACATGTCCGCCACCCTCGCGGAGGCGCTGGGCAAGGACCAGGAGACGGTCGAGAAGGCGCTGCGCGAGGTCCACGAGGAGATGCGCGGTGAGGACGGGGGCCAGGCCGGCGAGCGTGACGGCGACCGCGCCGCCCGCTCCGAGGAGATGGCCGCCGCGCTGGCCGACAAGCTCGGCGTGAGCGCGCAGGACGTCACCGATGCCCTGACCGAGGCGCGCGAGCAGTTCGGCGCCGAGCGGTCGGCGGCGATGTCCGAGCGCCTCACCGAGCGACTGGACGAGGCCGTGTCCGCGGGCACCCTGACCGAGTCCGACAAGCAGGCCGTGCTCAAGGCCGTCGAGGCCGGCGTCCTGGGTGGCCCCGGCGGTCCGGGGGAGCGCGGCGGCCGCTGATCCCTCAAGGGAAATCAGCCGGGCGAAACAGCCCGATATCTGGTTTCGTGGAGGGATGACGCCCCGAAATGTCCAACGCAGGAACAGCCCCGCCGTGGGTCTCGCCGCGGCGGGGCTCGTCGTCGTCATGGTGGGTTCGGGGTGCGCCGCGCTCACCGGCGACACCGGCGCCGACGAGCTGGACGGCTTCCTCACCGCGCTGAGCAGCGGGAACGTGGAGGCGGCCGCGGCGGCGACCACCGACCCCGATGCGGCCGCGCGCACGCTCACCGCGAGCGTCGAGGGCATGGGGTGGCCCACGATCAGCGCCGGCACGTCCGGCGACGCCGACCGCCCCGACCGCGAACCCGTGCCCGTGGAGATCCGGTGGGACATGGGGACGCCCGGCGGTGACGGCCCGGCGGGCGGGGGTGGAGGCGACGAACAGTCCGACGACGACGACAACACCGGCTCCGACACCTCCGGCGGGGCCGGGGACGCAGACACCGGCGGACCGGCCGGCGCCGCGCGCACGGTGACCACCTCCGGGCAGGCGAGCACCGTCAAGGTGGACGGCCAGTGGAAGGTCGAGTGGTCGCCGCAGGTGCTGGACACGCGGCTCGCGCCGGAGGGGCGACTGACCTTCGCCGAGGAGCTGGACTGGGACACGAGCATCCTCGACCGGACCGGGGTGCCGCTCATGCAGTGGACCCCGGTGACCGCGGTGACGCTCGCGCCGGAGGCCACAGCCTCCGCTGACGCCGTGGCCGGGCTGGTCAGCGCGGCCGCACCCACCATCACCGGGCAGTCGATCCGCGACGCCATGGCCGAGGCCGCCGGGCAGGCCTACCAGGTGGTGACGCTCCGCCCGTCGGACATCGACCCGATCCGAGAGCAGCTCGCCGCGATCCCGGGCGTGAGCCTGCCCGAGCAGGGGCAGCTCATCCGGGTGGACCGACAGCTCGACTCCCCCGTCCTGAACGGCCTGCCCGACGCCTGGCTCGAGGCACTGCAGGCCGAGAGCGGCTGGACCGCGCAGATCGTCAACCCGGGGGACGAGGTGATCGAGCTGGGCGGGGCGCCCGCCGGGCAGGTCGATGACCTGGTCTCGACGCTGCAGGTCTCCATGCAGGAGGCCGCCCAGCGGACGGTGGACTCCTCCGGTCTGGCCGCGTCGATCGTGGCGATCCAGCCCTCGACCGGCGGGATCCTGGCCGTGGCCCAGAACTCGGCCGCCGACCGGCAGGGCCCGGTGTCCCTGGAGGGTCGTTTCCCGCCGGGGTCCACGTTCAAGATCGTCACCACCGCCGCCGCACTGCAGGCCGGGGTGGTGGGGCCCGAGGAGATCGTGCCGTGCCCGGCCTCCATCACGGTCTCGGGCCGGACCATCCCCAACGATTCCGACTTCGCGCTGGGCGAGGTGCCGCTGGAGACCGCGTTCGCCCGCTCGTGCAACACCAGCCAGGCCGTGATCAGCGACCGGCTCGAGCCCGCGGCCATGAAGGACACCGCGGCGCAGCTCGGCCTCGGTGTGGATTTCTCCGCGCCCGGCCTGAGCCCGAACGTCTTCACCGGGTCGGTGCCCGTCACCGAGCGCGGGCCCGGCCGGGTGGAGGCCTCGATCGGGCAGGGCGAGGTGCTGGCCAGCCCGTTCGGCATGGCGGTCATGACGGCCTCGCTGGCCAACAACGGGCAGATGGTGCTGCCGCACGTGATCGACGGGATGCCGGCCGTGGCCGACGACTCCCCCGCGCCGCTGCCCGAGAACGTGGTGCAGACGCTGCGCCGCTACATGGAACAGACCGTGCAGACCGGGACCGCCACCGCCGCGCGCTCCGTGCCGGGACTCGGCGGCAAGACCGGCACCGCCGAGGTGGGCAGTGGGCCCTCGCACGGCTGGTTCGTGGGGATCGCCGGCGACGTGGCGGTGGCCGTGCTCATCGAGGGCGCCAACTCCTCCGGTCCCGCGGTGACCATGGCGGCGGACTTCCTGAACGCCGCAGGTCAGCCGGCCCCACTCGCGGCCGGCTGACCTGCGCATCGCTCCGGTGTCAGTACTGGAGCGTCAGTACTGGAGTGCCTTGATCTCCAGGAACTCCTCGAGACCGTCGGTGCCGAACTCGCGTCCGATCCCCGACTGTTTGTACCCGCCGAACGGGGCGTTCGGGTTGAACTCGCCGCCGTTGATCATGATCTGACCGGTGCGCAGACGGTTCGCCACCGCGCGGGCACGCGCCGGGTCCTTGGACCAGACGGCGCCGGCCAGGCCGTAGACGCTGTCGTTGGCGATTCGGACCGCGTCCTCCTCGTCGTCGTACGGCTGGATCGCCAGGACCGGCCCGAAGACCTCCTCGCGGTGGATCTCCATGTCGGTGGTGACCTCGG
>CAYFRF010000021.1:0-3438 GCA_964345415.1 uncultured Microbacter sp.
GGCGCGCCCACGTAGTTGGCGAAGGTGCAGCCGTAGCGGCGCACGTCCGCGAGCCAGCCCGACGCGGTGAACCGACGACGCTGCGCCAGCGAGCACTGCGCGAACAACGCGATCGGCCACGCGACCATCACGGCGTTCGAGTGGAAGAGCGGCATCGCGCTGTACACGCAATCGGCGGGGCCCATCTCGAACCGCTCGGACAGCATGCGGCCGGGCACCGAGATCTTGGACTGCGTTATGCGCACAGCTTTGGGATCGCCGCTGGTGCCTGAGGTGAACACGAGCGCCACCAGGTCGTTGGCGTCCGTCGGCACGGTCCCCGCGGCGGGGAGTGCGGCGCCTGAGTGGCGGGCCAGCAGCGACTGCCACTCCGGCGAGTCGACCGAGATCACCGGGACGCCGGCGTCGAGGCCGTCGAGCAGGGGCTCATTGTCGGCGTCGGTGAGGATGACCGCGCAGTTCGCGAGCGCCGCATCCCGCAGCAGGGCCTCGCCGCGCCGCGTGGGATTGAGCCCGGCCATCACCAGTTCGGAGCAGGCCGCCGCGCCGAGCAGGTGGAGGTACTCGGGAGTGCCGGACATGAGGAGCCCGACGTGCGGGTGGGCGGAGGTCGACGGAGATGAGGACGACGACAACGACGACGCCGCAGCTCCCTCCGCCGCTGGCGCCGGACCTGCGGATGCCGCTGCCGGCGTCCCGATCAGTTCCCGGACCGCCGCAATCCGCACGGCGATCTCCTTGACCGCCTCCGACCACGGCAGGAACTGGCCATCGGCCCAGATCCCGCGGTCCTCGATCTGCGCGAGCGCGTGGATTGCGCCGGCGACGGATTGATACGGCTCGGCAGCGATGTCGGCGATAGTCCGAACCGCGGCGCTCACGCTGAGTACTCCCACGGGTCGCCCGCGGTGGCCAGGAGGTCGCCCAGGTCCAGCAGCTGGCGGGTGGCGCCGCCGAGTCGGAACTCCGCGGCCTTGGCGGCGAGGAAGTAACGATGCGCCGGCTCGGAGCGGTCCAGGCCCACGCCGCCGTGGATATGTACGGCGGAGTGCGCGAGGCGGTGGCCGGCGTCGCAGGCCCAGAAGTGGGCGGAGGCGACGGCCGTGCGGGCGGCGGCGGTGATCTCGATCGGCGCGGTGGCCGCTGCCTCGCCGGAGCCAGAGCTGGCGCTGTCGCTACAGGCGTCGAGTTCGTAGGCGGCGCGCAGTGCGGTGAGGCGCACGGCGTCCACGTCGATCAGCCCGTCGGCCAGTCGCGCGGCAACGGCCTGGAACGAGCCGATGGGCCGGCCGAACTGGTGGCGGGAGGTGGCGTAGGCGGCGGTGCGCTCGAGGGCTGCCTCCACCACGCCCCACTGATGAGCGGCCAGGTGGACGCGGCGACGCAGGGCGTCCTGCTCGGCCACGCCCTCGGGGAGCGCGACGGCGTCGCCGAGCGCGCTGGCGAGATCGGCGCTGCCGTCGGCGGCCGTGACGCTGCCGCCGGCCCCGCCGCTGCCGGAGACGCGACCCGCGCTGGAGAAGTCGATCGGGATGGTGCGCTCGATCGTCACGGCGGAGGCGTCGGCGACCTGCAGACCGTCGGCGGAGACGCGGAGGATCAGGTCCGCGATGGGCGCCCAGTCGATCTCCGGGGAGTCGCCGTCGGCCACGGCGGCGATCAGGCGGCCTTCGGCAACGGCGGCTGCTTGGTCGTTCAGCCCGGCCGCGGCGAGCAGATGGGATGCGCGGATCGCGGGGGCAAGCGGGACCGGGCCGAGGATCCGGCCGAGCTCGCGCATGACCAGCGCCTCGCCCACGATGCCCAGTCCGGCGCCGCCGGCGGACTCGGGGGCCAGCGCGGCGGGAACGCCGGCGCGGACCAACTCGTCCCAGTACCGGGCGTGGAAGCGGGCGGTCTCGCGAGTGGCGCCGCCGGTCTCCGGGCCCACGTCCTCGGTGCCGGGGCCGAAGCGGGCATCGAGTTCGCGGAGCGACTCGTCGGTGACCAGCTGCTCGCCCATCTCGCGGACCAGGCCGGTCAGCTCTGTGGTGGTGTCGTCAATGGTGAAGTCCATGTCAGCTGTCCTTCCGGGCGGAGCTGGAGGCGGGGGCGGCGGGCGCGACTCGCGGCGCCGGGGGCAAGCCGAGGCCAGCGGCGGCGATGATGTCGCGCTGGACCTCGTTCGTGCCGCCACCGAAGGTGAGGATGAGGGCCGAGCGATGCAGTCGCTCGATGCGGCCGTGCAGCGCGGCGGTGGGGGAGTGGGCGCGCTGGTAACCCGACGAGCCGAGCACCTCCATGAGCAGGCGGTACGCCTCGCAGGCGGTCTCGGTGCCGTACACCTTGGTGGCGGACGCGGCGATGCGGGTCGGCGCGGCGGTGTCGGCGGAGACGATCTCCCAGTTCCGCAGAGCCAGGTACTCGGCCATTGAGTGGACGCGCGCGAGGTGGGTGCGGACCCACTCGTGCTCAATCACGGCGCCGTCGCCGGGCAGTCCCACGTCGGCGGAGCGGGTGGTGCGGGCCCAGTCGAGGACCTGTCGCAGGGAGGCCTGCAGCGGCCCGGCCGAGGTGAGGGCCACGCGCTCGTGGTTGAGCTGGTTGGTCATCAGGCTCCAGCCGCCGTGCTCGGGGCCCACGAGGTTGCTGGCCGGGACCACCACGTCCTGGTAGTAGGTGGCGCTGGTGTCCGGGCCGGCCATCGTGTGCACGGGGGTCCACGAGAAGCCCTCGGCGGTGGTGGGCACCATGATCATCGAGATGCCCTTGTGCCGCTTGGCGTCGGGGTCGGTGCGGGCGGCCAGCCAGATCCAGTCGGCGTAGGCCACGAGCGAGGTCCACATCTTCTGCCCGTTGATCCGGTAGACGTCCTGCCCGGCGTGCTCGCCGGTGCCGGCCTCGCGGACCGCGCGGGTGCGCAGTGAGGCCAGGTCGGTGCCGGAGTCGGGCTCGGAGTAGCCGATCCCGAAGTGCAGCTCACCGCGGCTGATACGCGGGAGGAAGTAGGCCTTCTGCTCCTCCGAGCCGAACGCCATGATCGTCGGTGCGACGGAGTTGATGGTGAGGAACGGGACCGGCACCCCGGCGATCGCGGCCTCGTCGGTGAAGATGAGCTGCTCGATCATCGGCCGGTTCCTGCCGCCGAACTCCTCGGGCCAGCCCAGGGTGAGCCAGCCGTCGCGACCCATTTCGGCCACGATCTCGCGGTAGGCGTTGCCGTGGCCGTACTCGCCGGTGGTGGAGGTGAAGGCCTCCCGCCGCTCGGGCGTCATGAGCGTGGAGAAGTACTCGCGCAGCTCGCCGCGCAGACGCTCCTGCTCAGGGGTGTAGGTGATGTCCATGGGGCCCTTGCTCATCGTCGCGTTTGGAACGCGTTCCAGTAACGCAGAACACGCTAACACCGCGAGCGGCCCCGCGGCGGGGAGAAGGTGCGACGGACGGTCGCGGTCCTCTCCC
>CAYFRF010000021.1:3538-24275 GCA_964345415.1 uncultured Microbacter sp.
CGGCGGGATGAATCTCGGAACGTCATGGGGTCCTCCGAGGGGGGCCGGGCCTATGTGGCCCGGCTGAATGTCGATTGTCCGCCGTCGGTGTGTGGCCCCGGGCCGGTTCGGGAGAATTTTCTTAGATTGGCGCGGGCGCGGACTCCGGTTGGCGCTCGTGTGTGCCCGGTCACGACGGGTGACCTACACTCGCCCCGAGAAGGAACACGTTCTAGCGTTGTGGCTCACATAGAATCGAACCAGCCCGGCGGCACCGCGTCGCCGGACCGGCTGAGGGGGACGGGCATGAGGATTGACGTTGATCCGAACCGCTGCGAGGGGCAGGCCGTGTGCGTGGGTCTCGCGCCGAAGGTTTTTGAACTGAACGACGACGACGAGATCGTCCGCGTGATCGTCGACGAAGTGCCGGAGGAGCTCGAGAAGCGGGCCCGGAAGGCAGTGGAGAAGTGTCCCATGGCGGCACTTGAGATCAAGGAGTGAGCAGTTATATGACCAACCAGTCCCTGGGCGCTGACCTGTCGCTGGACGGCAGGGTCGCCGTCGTCACCGGATCGGGTTCCGGACTCGGCGCAGCCGAGGCCGTCGAGCTCGCCCGCTCCGGCGCGGCGGCGGTCGTCATCAACGACATCCGCTCCTCCGAGGCCACGGACTCGGTCATCGCGGATATCGAGGCGGCCGGCGCCAAGGCCGCGCTGGTGGTGGGGGACGTCTCCGAGCGTGAGACCGCCGACGCGATGGTGGCCGAGGCCATCAAGCTCGGTGGCCTGCACGTCGTGGTCAACAACGCGGGCATCACCCGCGACAAGATGCTCTTCAACATGTCGGACGAGGACTTCGACGCGGTGGTCAAGGTGCACCTGCGTGGGCACTTCCTGCTCACCCGCAACGCGGCCGCCCACTGGCGCGCCGAGGACAAGAAGCGCACCGAGGGCAGCGCGCCGGTCTATGGCCGGCTCATCAACACCTCCTCCGAAGCGGGCCTGTTCGGCCCTCCCGGGCAGGCCAACTACGGCGCGGCCAAGGCCGGCATCACCGCACTCACCCTCTCGGCGGCGCGCGTGCTCGAGCGGATCGGCTGCACGGCCAACGCCATCGCCCCACGTGGGCGCACCGGGATGACCGAGGGCGTGTTCGAGGCGTGGGACGAGTCGAAGGGTCCGGACCCGCTCTCGCCGGATCGTGTCGCCGACCTCGTCTCCTACCTCGCCTCCCCTGCGGCGGCTGAGGTTTCGGGGCAGTTGTTCGTGGTCTACGGCGGCATGGTGGCTCTGGTGGAGGCGCCCGTCGTGGAGACGCGCTTCGACGCCGACGGGGGAGTGTGGGACCGCCGGGCGTTCGCGGACGCGGTCTCGGGGCACTGGTCAGGGCGCCAGGAAGGCAAGTCCTTCTCGGCCGCGGAGATCATGAAGCTCTGACCGGATCGGGCCCCTGGCGTGGCTCTCTGTGTTTACGTCAGGGGCCGGTGTGGCGCGTGGGGGCGTGTTAGATTCCGTCCACCATGTCAACCGGGGGGCGTGCCCGGGGGTGCGGGAAGGCCTTGCAGAATAGAACGTGTTCTAGATAGTGTGTAATGCGGATCACACTCCAGGGGGCCGTGTCGCGAACTGCGGCCACGGAAATGAGTGCGACCAGGGGATGAAAGGTAGGGGGGCGTGATGGCGGGTGTTCTCGACAAGCCACTCAAGGGAGTCGGCGACTTTTTCGCCATGACGCTGGACACCTTCGTCTCGTTCCCGTCGATCGTCCGGCAGGGGCGCGAGTTCATCGAGCAGTCGTGGTTCATCGCCCGCGTGTCGATGATGGCCACGATCCTCGTGGCGATCCCGTTCACCGTGCTCGTGAGCTTCACGCTCAACATCCTGCTGCGGGAGATCGGCGCCGCCGACCTCTCCGGTGCCGGCGCCGCACTCGGCGCGGTCACCCAGGTCGGCCCCATGGTCACCGTGTTGATCGTCGCCGGTGCCGGCGCCACCGCCATCTGCGCGGACCTCGGCGCGCGCACCATCCGCGAGGAGATCGACGCGATGGAGGTGCTGGGCATCGACCCGGTCAAGCGCCTCGTCGTGCCCCGCGTGGCCGCCTCGACATTCGTGGCACTCCTGCTCAACGGGCTCGTGTGCACCATCGGGATCCTCGGAGGCTTCCTCTTCTCCGTCCTTCTCCAGGGTGTGAACCCCGGCGCGTTCGTCAACGGAATCACGCTGCTGACCGGCCTGGGCGAGCTCGTCCTCGCGCAGGTCAAGGCCGGGGTGTTCGGCATGCTCGCCGGGCTGGTGGCCTGCTACAAGGGCCTCTACGTCCGTGGTGGCCCGAAGGAAGTGGGCAATGCGGTGAACGAGACCGTCGTCTTCGCCTTCATGGCCCTGTTCGTGGTCAACACCGTCATCACCGCCGTCGGCGTCAAGGTTCTGGGGGCGTGAGGTGGCGGTCATAGAAACCACGCGGTTCCCGCGACTGTCCCGGGCCCGGCACCGTGCGATCGGCGGATTCGACAACTTCGGCGACCACGCACTGTTCTTCTGGCGTGCGCTGGCGGCCACGCCCCGTGCGATCACCCAGTACCCCAAGGAGACCCTGCGACTGATCGCCGAGATCGCCATGGGTACCGGGGCACTGGCGATGATCGGCGGCACCGTCGTGATCGTCGCGTTCCTCACCCTGGCCACCGGCGGCGTGATCGCCGTCCAGGGCTTCTCCTCACTGACCGACGTCGGTGTGGAGGCGCTCACCGGCTTCTTCGCCGCGTTCATCAACGTCCGCATCGCCGCCCCGGTCATCGCGGGTATCGGCCTGGCCGCCACCATCGGCGCCGGCGCCACCGCCCAGCTGGGCGCCATGCGCGTCTCCGAGGAGATCGACGCGCTCGAGGTCATGGCGATCGATTCGATCACCTACCTGGTGTCCACGCGGATCGTCGCCGGGATGATCGCGGTGATCCCGCTGTACTCCCTCGCGGTGATCGCGTCGTTCCTGGCCAGCCGCTTCGCGACCGTCCAGATATACGGCCAGTCCGGCGGTGTCTACGACCACTACTTCTCCACGTTCCTCATACCCACGGACATCCTGTGGTCCTTCGTCCAGGCCATCGCCATGGCCGTGACGATCATGCTCATCCACACCTACCACGGCTACAACGCGGCCGGCGGCCCCGCCGGCGTCGGCTCAGCCGTGGGCAACGCGGTGCGCACCTCGCTCATCGCCGTGGTGACCGTAACCCTCCTCGTCTCCCTCGCCATCTACGGCGGAGACGGCAACTTCAACCTGTCGGGATAGGAGAGTCGATATGGCGAGGACGGTGAGTCAGAGCGACACAGTCCCCAAACGCATCGCGGGCGCAGGCCTGGCGCTGTTCATCGTCGTGGTGGTGGCGCTGTCCCTGCTCCTGTTCGTGCGGGCCTTCGACAGTCGCGTCCCCATCACGGTGCGCAGTGACCGGGCGGGCCTGGTGATGGAAGAAGACGCCAAGGTTCGCTCGCGCGGCGTCGAGATAGGCAACGTCACCAGGATCATCCAGGAGTTCGACGGCGCGACCCTCGAACTCGAGGTGGACCCGGCTGCGCTCGAGGCGATTCCCGCCAACTCCCCGGTCTCGATCGGCTCCAACACCGTCTTCGGCGCCAAGTCAGTCGACTTCCAGGCCCCCGCGACCCCGGACGCGGCCACCCTCGCCCCAGGCGCGGTGGTGCAGGCCACCAACGTCACCACCGAGGTCAACACCCTGTTCCAGGACCTGTCGGACCTGCTCATGGCGATCGAGCCCGAGAAGCTCAACGCCACACTCGGCGCGATCTCCGGGGCCGTCGACGGGCGAGGCGAGCAGACCGGCCGGATGATCACCGACCTCAACGCGTACCTGCAGGAGATCAACCCGCAGATCGAGACCCTCCAGCGTGACCTGGCCAAGGGCTCCCGCGTGGCGAACCTCTACGCGGACGTCACCCCGGACCTCATGCGGGTGCTCGACTCCGGCACGGACGTCGGCGCCAACCTCGTCAACAACCAGGCCCGTTTCGAGCAGTTGCTCGTCGCGGCCATCGGCACCGGGGAGACCGGCAAACGACTGCTGTCGGAGAACGGTGACGAGCTGGTCAAAGCCCTGTCGGACCTGCGCGCCTCAGCCAGCCTGCTCGGCGAGTACTCGCCCATGCTCACCTGCCTGATCGTGGGCCTCAACCAGGGCGTCGAGGGAGCCAAGTCGGCCTTCGGCGGCGAGGACCAGCCCGGACTGGTGTTCAAGGCCGGTTTCCAGCAGGGCGCGCGTGCGTACGAGTACCCGAAGGACCTGCCCAAGGTGAACGCCAGCACCGGCCCGCACTGCTACGGCCTGCCGTTCCCCGACCCGGATGTCCACGCGCCGTTCGTCGTCACCGACACCGGTTCCAATCCCGTGGAGGGAATGCCCAACGTGTTCACCTCACGCCCCGGGCCGCTCTTCGGCCCGCTCAAGCCCACCGAACCCGGCCAGCCCGCACCACCCACGCTGCTGCAGGTCATGCTCGGCATGGACCAGGAGACACCGTGAGTGCCGGGCGCGCAGGAGCGCGCGAGATGCGGGCCACCACCGTCAAGCTCGGGATCTTCACCACGGTGATGGTCCTGGTGCTGGCCGGGCTGGTCGTGGTGTTCAGCGAGTACCGCTCCGGCGACTTCGAGCGCTACAACGCCCACTTCGCCGATGTCTCGGGCCTGGAGTCCGGGGACAAGGTCCGGATCGCCGGTGTCGAGGTGGGGCAGGTCAACAAGATCGAACTCGTCGAGGAGAACACCGCCCGCGTCCGGTTCTCGGTGGCCGGCAACCAGGTCGTCCACCAGAGCACCGAGGCGATGGTCCGGTACGAGAACCTCACCGGCGACCGCTACCTCGAGCTCAAGCGCGGCGAGGGCAGCCAGGCCCCGCTCGAGCCCGGTGGCACCCTGCCGCTGGCCCAGACCGCCCCCGCCCTGGACCTCGACGCCCTGCTCGGAGGGTTCCGTCCGCTGTTCAGGGCCCTCGACCCGGCCCAGGTCAACCAACTCTCCGAGTCGATCGTCAAGGTGTTCCAGGGGGAGTCCGGCACCGTCCAGGACCTGCTGGCCTCGACGTCGTCACTCACCCAGGCCCTCGCCGACCGCGACCAGCTGATCGGCGACGTGATCACCAACCTCAACTCGGTCCTCACCACGGTGGCTGACAACCACGAGAACGTCGACTCGATCGTCGACGACCTGCAGCAGCTCGTCTCGGGCCTGGCCGCCAACTCGGAGCCTCTCGCGGAGTCGGTCAGCCGGCTCAACGACACGAGCGCCAACATGACCACCCTGCTGGCCGACGTACGCCCCTCCCTCAAGGAGGACATCGCCCAGGTCGACCGCGTGGCGACCCTCATCAACGACGACGAGGAGTTCGTCGAGAGCGTGATCAAACGCCTGCCGTCCGACTTCGAGAAGATGGGCCGGCTCGGCGTCTACGGCAGTTTCTTCCAGTTCTACCTCTGCGGTGTGATCGTCCAGATCACCAACCCGGCCACCGGCAAGGGCTTGTTCCTCCCGCAGTTCGAGCAGACGACGGGACGGTGTGCGTTCCCCGATGAGTAAGAAGAAGGACGACAACGCGCCCTCCAGGGCGGCCCGCGGACAGCTCCGCTTCCGCGACCGCGACCCCAAGGTGATCGGGGTCTGGGGAACGGTCGGGGTGGTGGCCCTCATGGGGGTCTCGCTGAACTACGACCGGATCCCGTACATCAACGGCACCCACGGGGCGACCGTCTACGTGGCCGATGCCGCCGGACTCAGCACCGGCGACGAGGTCCAGGTGGCCGGCATGCAGGTCGGTACGGTCCGGGGGATCGAACTCGACGGCGACAAGGTGCGGGTCCGCTTCGACATCGACACCGACGTCGAACTCGGTGCCGACACCACGGCCCAGATCAAGACCGACTCGATCCTCGGTCGCCGCGCCCTCGGCGTGTACTCCGATGGTCGCGGAGAGCTCCCCGATCGCACGATCCCGCTGGACCGGACCTCGGTGCCGTACTCGCTCACCGCTGCGCTCGGCGACCTCAGCGACACGGTCGAGGCCATGGACACCGACTCCGTGCAGGACGCGCTCGACGTACTGGCGGAGACCATGCAGGACTCGTCTCCGGAGGTCCGCGGCGCCATCGACGGCATCACCCGGCTGTCACGCTCCCTCAACGAGCGCGACGAGGCGGTGCGCCAACTCCTCGACAAGGCCGCCAGCTCCACCGACGTCCTGGGACAGCGCAGCGACCAGATCAACCAGCTGATGGTCGACGGCAACACGCTGTTCATCGCCCTCGACATGCGCAAGCGCGCGCTCAGCGAGCTGATCACCAACATCGACGAGCTGGCCCGCCAGCTCTCCGGCGTGGTGCAGGACAACGAGGCCCAGATCGGCCCGGCGCTCGACAAGCTCGAGAACGTGTCAGACCTGTTGATCCGCAACAAGGACGACATCGACCTCGGACTTCGCCGGATCGTGCCGTTCTCCACCGCGTTGTCCGAGGCCGTCGCCTCCGGGCCGTGGTTCAACGCCTACGTGTCCAACCTGTCGCTGGGCCAGTACCAGCAGTCCATCCTGCGGGACCTCATGCCCCTGATCGACGACCGCGTCCAGCCCGAGCCAGGGCTGGTCACCGAACCCACACTGCCGGGGTATCCGGGCCTGACGACGATGGACGAGTTCCCCGGCTGGGGCGAGAAGAGGTTGCCGCGATGAACCGCATCCTGCCCAGCACCGCCGCGAAGGTGGTCGCACTGGTCGCCGTGGTGGCGCTCATCGCCGGCGCCGTGTGGTTCTTCTCCGCACGTACCAAGACCATCACCGCGTTCTTCCCCTCCACACAGGGCATCTACCAGGACGACACCGTCCGTGTGCTCGGAGTGAGGGTCGGGAAGATCACCGACATCACCACCGAGGGCGGAGTGTCCAAGGTCACCATGAAGGTGGACCATGACGTGCCGGTCCCGGAGGACGCCACCGCTCTGCTCGTGGCGCAGTCGCTCGTCGCCGAGCGGTTCATCCAGCTGACCCCCGCGTACACCGGCGGGGAGCAGATGCCCGACGGCGGCACGATCCCCGTCGAACGGACCGCGGTTCCCGTCGAGTGGGACGGGGTCAAGGAGCAGCTCATGAAGCTGTCCACCGCGCTCAGCCCGGCCCAGGGCGAGACCACCGGACCGCTGGGCGAGTTCGTGGACTCGGCCGACGCCATGTTCGAGGGCAACGGACACGAGATCCGCGACGCGTTGGCCGAGGTCTCCCACACCATGTCGATCATGTCCGACGGCCGGGAGAACCTCTTCACCACGCTCAAGAACCTGCAGCTGTTCGTCACCGCCCTGTCCCAGAGCGAGGAGCAGATCGTCTCCTTCGGCGGCCGGCTCGCCAGTGTCTCCGAGGTGCTGGGGAACCAGACCGAGGGGATCGACGCCGCACTGCGTGACCTGGACCTGGCGGTCATGGACATCAACCGCTTCCTCGAGAACAACGGTGACCGGCTCGCGGTGAACGTCGACAAGCTCGGCCGCGCCACAGAGGTGGTCCGGGACCGCCGCGCAGACCTGGAGGGCATGCTGCACGTGGGCCCCACGGCCATGGCCAACTTCTACAACATCTACCGCCCCTACCAGGGTGTGCTCAACGGCGTGCTGGCCATGAACCAGATGGCCAACCCGACCAACTTCATCTGTGGGGCGATCGCCGGACTGGCCAACAACACCTCGGAATCGGACGCCGCACTGTGCGCCCAGTACATGGGGCCGCTGTTCAACTCGCTGACCTCTAACTATCCCTACGGTGTGGTCTCCCCGCCCATCACCCCGACCGCCGAGCCGGACCAGATCTGGAACCTGCAGAAGCCGGGCACCCAGACCCCGCCGGGCGTGCAGCCGCCGTCCGCGCGTCCCGATCCGCTCGTCAACGTGGTCAACAAGGGCGACAACCTGACCGACACCCTGCTCGTGACGGGAGGCGCGTGATGAGTGCCGCACGCAAGGACGGACGGGGCCCGAAGACGCGGGGGCTGAAGGCGCGGGGCCTGCGGTCCCGGCTCCTCGGGGCGGGCGCCCTGGGCAGCGCGGTGCTGGTGACCGGTGCCGGCTGCGCCTGGGACGGGCTCAACTCGCTGCCGCTCCCCGGAGCGCAGGGCACCGGGGACGGTGCCTACCAGGTCACCATCGAGATGCCCAACGTCACCACCATCACCCGCAACTCGCCGGTCCGGGTCAACGACGTCAACGTGGGCTCGATCAGCGCGATGCGGGTCGAGGACTACACGGCCATCGTCACGGTCTCCCTCAACGAGGACGTGCGACTGCCGGCCAATGCCCACGCCAAGATCGGCCAGACCAGCCTCCTGGGATCGCAGCACCTCGAGCTGTTCCCGCCACCGGACGGGAAGTCCGAGGGGACACTGCAGGACGGTGACGTGATCCCGATCGCGCGGGCGGGCGTGTACCCGACCACCGAACAGACCCTGTCCGCCCTGTCCGTGGTGCTCACCGACGGTGGCCTGGCCCAGTTCGAGACCATCGCGCAGGAGTTCAACGCAGCACTGGACGGCCGCGAACTGGACGCCAAGCAGGTCATCACCCAGCTGGAGACCACCGTCAGCGGTCTGGACGACCAGCGTGCCGACATCATCGCCGCCATGGAGGGCCTGGACCGGCTCGCACGGCAGATCGACGAACAGAACGACACGCTGGCCAAGGCGCTGGCCCAGATGCCCGAGGCCGTGGAACTGGTCAACGACCAGAAGCAGGAACTCACCACTGCACTCGTCTCGCTTGGTGACTTCGGCAACAAGGCCAACCAGATCATCGACGCCGGTGGCGGCAAGAACCTCGCGGACAACCTCCGCGACCTCGCCCCCGTGCTCGAGGGACTGGCGAACGCGGGCCGCGACCTGACCCGGGTGATGAGCTCGCTCATCACGTTCCCGTTCCCGCAGTCCGGTATCGACAACTTCCTGCGCGGCGACTACGCCAACCTCTACATCCACGCCGACGCCACCATGCCGCGCCTGGCAGAGTCGCTGCTGCTCGGCACGGAGTTCGGCAACCGCATGGCGGGTCTCGAGGGCTACGTGGGCCTGGCCCCGGGATCGATGGTCAGCCCCGACCCGTTCTCCCTGGACGTCACGCCCACCGACCCCGCCGCGACCGACCCGTTCGCCCTGCTCGACCCGGGCGCCTGGGAAGAGGGCGACAGTGGCGGGGCCGCGGGCGACAGCGCCGGGGATGTGGGAGCAGTGACCCCGGGCGCGGCCGCTCCCGCCGCCGGAACCGAGGAGGCCCCCCGATGACGCGGCTCGTCAAGATCCAGCTGACGATCTTCTCCGTGGTGACCGTGCTGGCACTGGCGGTCATGTCGATCGTCTACCTGCAGGTGCCGCGGGCCCTCGGCTGGCAGCGCACCGACGTGGCGCTGGAGATGCCGGACACCGGCGGGCTCTACCAGAACGCCAACGTGTCCTACCTCGGCAGCGTCATCGGCCGCGTGGACTCCGTGACCCTCAAGCCGGGGATGGTGGTGGCCGATCTGCACTTCGACTCGCGCGCCGACGTCCCGGCCAACGCCCGGGCCGAGATCCGCAGCGTGTCCGCCGTGGGGGAGCAGTACGTCGAGTTCGTCCCCGACGGGACCCCGGAGGGCCGGATGGCCAACGGCACCGTGATCAGTGAGGACCGCGTGGACATGCCGCAGAGCATCGGCCCGGTCCTGGACCAGGCCACCGTGCTCATGGCCTCGATCGACGACGCCAAGATGCGGCGCGTCATCTCCGAGTCGTTCGACGCGTTCAACGGTTCGGCCCGCGACCTGCAGAAATTCCTCGACTCCTCCCAGCTGCTGCTGGAGGAGGCGCAGCGGAACTCGGGCGTCACCCGGCAGTTGATCGCCGACGCGGAACCCGTGCTGGACTCGCAGCTCCGCTCCTCCGACTCGATCCGGGCCTGGACCGCCAACATGGCGGATGTGACCGACCAGCTCCGGGAGAACGAGCCGCAGCTCACCTCGCTCATCCAGCGTGGCCCCGATGCGTTGGGCCGGGCCACCAAGGTGCTCAACGACCTGCAGCCCACCATGCCCGTGCTGGTGGCGAACCTGGTGAGCGTCGGCGAGGTGGGGGTGGTCTACAATCCGGCGATCGAGCAGCTGCTGGTGATCTACCCGGCGCTCGTGTCCTCGCTGATCACCGCGATCAACGGTGCCAAGGACACCGGAGAGATCAAGGTGGACTTCAACCTCCAGATCAACGAGACCCCGCCGTGCACGACCGGCTTCCTGCCGGCCGACCAGCGTCGTTCCCCGGCCGACCTGTCGGTGCCGCCGCTCATCAACGGGATCTACTGCAAGGTGCCGATGGACTCCCAGACCACCGTGCGCGGCGCCCGCAACCTGCCGTGCATGGAGTTCCCGGGCCGTCGCGGCGCCTCCCCCGAAGAGTGCCGCGCCAACAACTACGTACCCGAGGGCATCAACCCGCCCAACACCAGTGAGGTGGGGCCACCGGGCAACAACCCGAACGCCTACGATGTGGTGCCGTCGAGCAACACCGGCGAGCCGGAGATCCGTACCTCCGCCGCCGTGTACGACCCCGCCACGGGGGAGTACTTCGGCGCGGACGGCAAGACGTATCGTCAGCTGAACCTCGGCACCGACAACCGTCTGGCCGCCGACGCCGACCTGGCCGACATCCTGACGAACGGAGTGACGTAGTGCCCCAGTCTGACCAGACGCCCGCCGACGGTGGGAGGATCGGGCTGATCGTGGCTGCGGTTGTCGCGGCCGTCTGCCTCGTGGCGGCGATCGTCATGACAGGCCTGTGGGTCGGCGAGCGGAACAGCGCGGCATCGGTCCGGGCCGACCGGGCCTCCGCCGCTGAGCTCGACGCCTCCTACAGCGACTTCGCGACCCTGGTCATGACCAAGCTGATGACCATCCGGCAGGACACCCTGTCCGAGGACGTCGACGAGATCGTCGGTCTCATCGAGGGGGACTTCTCCGAGCAGTTCGCCCCGCGCCGCGACTCGTACGAGGACGTGGTGACCACCACCAACGTCGTGGCCGACGGCACGGTCTCCGCCGCGGCCGTCGAACATTCCTACCCCGACAGGGCTGAGGTGATCATGGCCATCGACCAGACCATCGGCAACCCCAAGGCCGACGCGGACCAGGACCGCCAGTACCGCGTGCGCGTGACGGTCAACCGTCACGAGGACGGCGTGATGAAGGTGTCGGGGGTGAACTTCATCCCGTGAGCAGCACAGACGAGTCCGCGCCCGAGACGAACGTCCGAGCCGCCCGCCGAGCCCAGCGCGAGGCCGAACGCGCCGCCCGCGCCCAGCGCAAAGCCGATGCCGCACGCGAGCGCGCGATGGAGGCGGCCCGCGCCGGCGGCCTGTTCGAGGGGATGGAGGTGGCGGCCCCGAGCGCAGGCGTGCAGGCAGACCCCGCGCGGCCACCAGCCCGCCCGGGGCCCGCTCTCCAGGCCCCCGCGCAGCCGGCTCCCGCCCTCCCGTCCGCGAGTGCGCCCGCCCGGGAGCCGATGGACCCGGCCCGCCGGAAACTGCTCACCCGCGTTCTGGCGGCGGCATCGGTCATCCTCGTCGTCGTCACGGGGGTGGCCACGTGGCAGTACGTCGAGGCCCGCGAGGCCACGGCGACCGAGCAGCAGATCGCGGACGCACCCTTCGCGGCCACCGACGCGGCGCGCGAGATCGCCACCCAGATGTTCACCTACGACCACCGCACCGTCGACGCGGACCTGGCCGCCGTGCGGCCCAAGCTCGCCGATCCGGCGCTGGGGGAGTTCGTGGAGACGTCCATGCCGACCGTCGCCTCGGCCGCCAAGCAGCAGGAGGCCACGGTCTACGCGACCGTCGCCGCCGCCGCGCCGCAGGAGGTCGTGGACGCCGACAACGTGACGGTGCTGGTCATGCTCAACCGGATGGTCTCCACCAAGGACACGCCCGAGGCGGCCAGCTCCGCCTCGCGGCTCAGCCTGGAGATGACCCGCGACGGCGACACCTGGAAACTGTCCAAGCTCATCGCGCTGTGACTCCGCACGAACGGTGACGACGCGGGCGCCGGGGCCCACGAGGGACGCCCCGGCGCTCAGCTCTTCGCGGTGGCGTCGAGCGTCTCGAAGAAGCGGCGCGCCCACGCGTGGACGTCGTTGCCCAGTACCTGGCGGCGCAGCGCCCGCATGCGGCGCCGCCGCTCCTCCGGCGGGTCCTCGACGGCGGCGGCCATGATGGCGTCCTTGACACCCTCCAGGTCGTGCGGGTTGCACAGGTAGGCCTGCCGCAGCTCGTTGGCGGCGCCCGCGAACTCGCTGAGCACCAGCGCCCCCGCGCCGTCGGTGCAGGTGGCGACGTACTCCTTGGCCACCAGGTTCATGCCGTCGCGCACGGGCGTGACCAGCATGACGTCGGCGGCCGCGTAGAAGGCGGTGAGCTCGTCCTTGGGGACGGGCCGGTGGATGTAGGTGACCACCGGCTGGCCGATCTCGCCGAACATGCCGTTGATCCGGCCGACCGACTCCTCGATCCGCGAGCGCATGATCTGGTACTGCTCGACCCGCTCCCGGCTGGGCGTGGCCAGCTGCAGGAACGTCACCTCGGCCGGGTCGAGCCGCCCCTCCTCGAACAGCTCCTCCAGCGCGCGCAGGCGCACGTCGATGCCCTTGGTGTAGTCCAGCCGGTCCACGCCCAGCATGAGCACGCGCGGGGAACCCAGTTCCTCGCGCAGGCGGGCGGCGCGGGCCAGGGTCTGCCGGGAGCGGGCCAGGGAGTCCACGGCGGCGGAATCGATGGAGATGGGGAACGCGCCGACCCGCACCATGCGGTCGTCGACCCGGATCTCGGCGGCCTTGGTCTTGCTGGAACTCAGCCGCACAGACGGGTGGCCGCGCAGCCGACTGGCGAGGATCCGGAAGTTGTCGGCCCCGCCGGGCAGGTGGAATCCCACGAGGTCGGCGCCGAGCATGCCCTCCATCAGTTCGGTGCGCCAGGGTAGTTGCATGAACAACTCGACGGGCGGGAACGGGATGTGGAGGAAGAACCCGATGGTCAGGTCGGGCCGGAGCTCGCGCAGGAGCCGGGGGACCAGCAGGAGTTGGTAGTCCTGTACCCAGACGGTGGCGCCGGGGGCGGCCGCGGCGGCGGCGGCCTCGGCGAAGCGCGTGTTGACGTCGCGGTAGGCGTTCCACCATTCGCGGTGGTACTCGGGCGGCACCACCACGTCGTGGAAGAGGGGCCAGAGGGTGCCGTTGGAGAAGCCCTCGTAGTACAGCTCGACGTCCTGTGCGGACAGGGCGACGGAGAAGAGCCGGATCCCGTCTGCGTCGAACGGTTCCGGTGAGGCGTCGGGGACGCCGGGCCAGCCCACCCAGGCGCCGTGGTTGGCCTTGAGGATGGACTCCAGGGCGGTCACGAGTCCGCCGGGGCTGGCCTTCCAGGTCTCGGTACCGTCCGCGGTACGGACGAGGTCGACGGGGAGACGATTGGCGACGACGACGAAGTCGGCGCCCACCTCGCCTGTGCTCGAGCCGGAATCGCGTGTCATGCTGCTCCTCCCCGCACCGGTGATGTCCGGTTGCCTCGACCCTGTGTGCCCGCCGACTTATCCGGCCTCCGCGTTATTCGGCGTCCTCGGCCTCGGGCGTCTCGGGGCCGATGCCCAGCATGTCCAGGAGCATGCGGCACTCCTCCGCGTCCTTGGAGTAGGACGCCACCACGAGGCGCGCCTGCTGCGCCGTCTCGTCGGCGAGCTCTTCCACCTCGTCGATCTCGATTTCCTTGCTGTCGGCAGCGGCTGCCATGGATGTCCTCCTGGGTTCGGTGATGCAGAGTTCGGTGATGCGCGCCGGCCCGCACAATCGGGGGCGCGGAAGTCCTGACCTGATCCTACGTCACTGGTCGGCGGCGGCGGACCTGCGCAGATTCCGGGTGAGCCACTCGCCGAACACGATGCCGGCGGCCAGGGCCACGGCGATGGCCACCGCCTGGAACATCAGGCCGAGCCCGATACCGGTCTGGTCGCTCGTCAGCGCGGACAGCCCGCGGTACACGGACAGGCCGGGCAGGAACGGGGTGATGCCGGCGATGGTCACGACAAGCGGTGGGACGGTGGCCAGTCGGGCGACGATGCCGCCCACCAGCCCCATGGCGCACGCGGCGAGGGCGGATCCCACCACCACGCTGAACCCGGTCGCGAGGGTGGCCTGGTAGATGGTCATGCCCATCGCTCCGACGCCCGCGGCGAGGAGCGTGGCCCGCACGGTCGCATAGCTCGCCACCGCGAACCCGGCCGCGCCCACGCCCGCGGCGAGGACGGCCACGTGCACGGCGGCGTCGCCCTGGAACGAGGGGTCGATCGGGGGCGGGGCGAATCCGATCCTGTCGAAGAGGGACAGGGCGATCGTGATGCCGCCCAGGACCCCTCCGGTGAGGACCAGGGTCTCGACCCCGCGTCCGGCCGAGGTGACGGGGAAGCCGGTGATGGCGTCCTCGATGGCGCCCACCAGCGTCAGCCCGGCGAGCAGGACGATGATGCCCGCGGCGACGAGTTGGGAAGGTCTGATCTCGATGAAGGCGTCAGCGAGGAGGACATAGGCGAGCAGGGCCCACGCGGTGGCGATGAAGCCGCCCACGACCTGCTGGAAGAACGTGGGCAGGCGCTTGCCGTCCAGGAAACGGTTGGCGTACATGAGCGCGAAGGTCGAGACCATGGAGATGAGCCCCGACAACGGGGTGCCGCCCAGCTGGATGACCACCGCGCAGCCGAGCATCGCCCAGCCGAGCACCGCGACCCGGAACGAGTGCGGGTGCGGCGACTCGACGATCTTCTCGACCTCGGCGGCCGCCTGTTCCACGGTGAGCTGACGTCGGACGATGAGATCGATGAGGCGGGCGACACGGGTCACCCGGGTCATGTCCACGGTGCGGTAGTTGACCACCCGGATGACCGAGACCGGCGGGCGCCCGCGCCGACGGTTCACGCCGATCGTCAGGGACGTGAACGTCACCTCCACGGTGGCCCCGGGCAGGCCGAACGCGGCGGCGACGGACTCGGCCTGCGCGACGGTGTCGGCCGCGCCCTCGCCGGAGGAGAGCAGGATGCTCCCGATCTCCAGCGCGAGGTTGAGGACATCGGTCACCGCGCCGTCGTCGTCGAGGTCCACCGGAGCCATCGGCGAGAGCGGCGGCTCCACAGCCAGGTCCATCGCGGACTTGCGCAGCCCGAGCCACGCCAGGGGGCGGGTGAACGGTGCCAGGGCGTCGCGGGTCTCCACGGGGGACACGGTAGTCGGGTCACGGCGCGGCGGTCGGGTTAGGATGTTCCGGTACCGCGGGCGGAGTCCGCGGTCACGCTGGAGTGGCGCAATTGGTAGCGCACCCGACTTGTAATCGGGCGGTTGCGAGTTCAAGTCTCGTCTCCAGCTCTCGTGCCGGCGGACGTGCCCGGCAGTTGGGGACGGGAGCTCCCATGAAACGCATGTTGGTCAGAGCCGCCTTGTTCTTGGGGTCCGGGGCCGTGGCACTCGTGGTGGCGTGGTTGGTCCTCGGGCCGGGCTTCCGGTTGTCCCTCCGGGGATTTGTCACCGCCGTGGTGGTGTTCTCGGTGGCGCAGGTGGCGGTCTCGCCCCTCGCGGACAAGCTCACCCGGCGCTATGCCGCCTCGCTCATCGGCGGCGTGGGGCTGATCTCCACCTTCGTCGCGCTCCTGGTGGCCACCCTGCTCTCGGGGGGCCTGCAGATCATCGGTGTGTCCACCTGGATCGCCGCCACGGTGATCGTGTGGCTCGTCACCGCGCTCGCCGCGATGGCGGTGCCCCACCTGTTCCGCAGGTACCTCGGGGACCCGGCGGGTGTTGAGAAGGGCAGCACGGGCACCGAGAAGGGCCGTGCGGGCGCCGGGAGTGCCCGATGAGGGCCGCGGCGGCCGGTGCCGCGCTCATACTGGGGATCATGACCTCGCTCACCGGATGTTCCTCCACCGGCTCCTCGTCCGACCCCTCCCCGGTCGGGACGTGGGGCGATCTCGACATCGCCTACCTCGAACTCGGCGAGGACGGCGCGCTGACCGGCTCCGACGGCTGCAACCGCCTCATGGGGTCGTGGGAGTCCGAGGGGGCCACCGTGACGTTCATCGGGGTGGCCAGCACCATGCGTGCCTGTGAGGACGTGGACGACTGGCTGGGTCGCCTCGACACCGCCACGGTCGGTCAGGACGAGCTGACCGTGTTCAACGTCGACGGTCAGCAGATCGGCGTCCTGGGTCGCAACTGACGCGGCTCCGGCCCCGCACAGTGCCGGCCGCGCACGGTGCCGGCCCCGCGCGCCGCGGGGCGCTCCGCAGGGCTCGCTCCCGGCTGCGCGGTCAGTCGGCGGCGAGCCTGCCCACCGCAGCCCACGCGCCCTCGATCCGACCCCGCGCCGCACGGAGTGACTCCTCGGCCCCGGCCAGGTCACCGAGCAGCGCGGCCAGGGTCTCGTCAGTGGACCACGGGGAGCCTGAATCCACCCGGAGCTCAGCCGGGTCCCAGGTTTCGCAGGTGGCGCGTAGAATCGCCACCCTGTCAGTCAATTCCCGTGCGGTTCGAGCGATCTCGCCAATCGCCGGGTAGGTGTCCTGTGGTCTGGAGGATGTCATGGAGTGCGCTCCGTTCTCGGTCGCTAGGATGCTCTCATCACTGACCGTCTTGAGCGGCCGTGTTGAGTGACCGTGTTGAGACTGACCGTGTCGGGATCGCAGCCGATGTCGAACAGCGACCGTATCGAGGGGGACCCGAGGTGGAGCAGACCGCGAGCGAGGTCGCGACGAGGTGGATGAAGGCGGTCACTTTCGGTGATGTCGACACGGCGCTCGCGTTGTCGTCGTCGTCGATCGTCTACACGACCGGTCAGGTACGGCGCTACGTCGGGCACCAGGGGATCCTCGACATCATCGCAGACTTCAACCGCCTGGAGGGCTTCCTGGAGATCGAGACCGAGGGCGAGATCCTCGAGTCCGACGGGGTGGTGGCCCTGCGCAGGATCGAGCGGTACACGCTGCCCGGCGGTGGCGTCGAGATCCGCGGGTGCTCGTTCGTCGAGGTGGAGAGCGGGCAGGTGACGCGGTGGGCCGACTACAAGAGCATGGCCACGCTGGACGCCGTTGCCGGGTAGCTGGCAGCAGGTAGCTGGTGACGGGGGGCGGGCGGCCGTCCGGGGAAGACGAAGGAGCGACGGATGGATGACCGGGACGGGCCACACGGGCCGGCCGAGGTGGCACGCGCGTTGGTCGAGGCGTCGTTCGCGCCGGACGTCGAGGAGGCCCTGAAGTACTGCACGCCCGACATTGAACTGACGCTCGAGGGCATCCTGACCTTCCACGGGCACGACGGACTGCGAGACGTGATCGAGTTCAACGCCGATGTGTCGACCAGCTCCAGGATCGAGATCCACCACGTGCTGGCCTCCGCCGACACCGCGGCAATCAACCGGACCACGTACCTGACGATCGGCGGCAAGGACCTGCAGCTCGAGGTGGGGTCGTTCTTCGAGTTCCGCGACGGGCTGGTCTGCAGATGGGTGGACTACCAGGACATGCGGGTCGTCACCGACGCACTGGGCCACTGACGTCCCGCCGTGCCCCGTGCGTTCAGTCCTCGGGGACGAACTCCCCGTGGCCCAGCTCGCGCAGTGCCCGCCGCAACGTCTCGGCCGCGGCGTCCGAGACCTCTGCGGGGGTGTCCGGGTCGGCCAGGGAGAGGTCGAAGCCGGACATGTCGTTGGCCGGGAAGACGTGGATGTGGGTGTGGGGCACCTCGAAGCCGGCGATGAGGTAACCGGCCCGCGAGGCACCGAAGCCGCTCAGCACGGCCTTGCCCACCGCCTGGGCGACCTCGTTGAGGCGCGCGAGGAGCTCCGGCTCGAGATCCGTCCAGCGGTCCACCTCGGCGCGCGGGACGACGAGCGTGTGGCCCGGCGCGACCGGCGCGATGGTGAGGAACGCCACAACCTCCGGGTCCTTCCAGATGAAACGTCCCGGCAGCTCTCCGGCGATGATCTTGCTGAAAACTGTCGACATGCAATCCAGACTACGTCCAGTGGTGGACGGGTACGAGCCCGCAAGTGTCAACAAGTGGTCTAATGGCTGACGTGTGGTCGCACCGTGCGGTGGCGGCCGAACCCCTCACAGAGTAAAAGGAGCGTCGTCATGGTCGAGGCTGTAGTTCCGACGGTGGCGGGCGCCGCGAAAGAGGACACGATGATCGAGGCCGGGAAGAAGAAGGCCTACCATCACGGTGACCTGCGCAACGCCATCATCGCCGAGGCCACGGCACGGGCCCGCGAATCCGGCGACAAGGCGATCGTCCTGCGCGAGATCGCCCCGCAGATCGGTGTCTCCGCCACGGCCGCCTACCGGCATTTCGCCAACCGCCAGCAGTTGGTGGAGGAGGTGGCGGCGCAGGGCTTCGTGGCCATGGGTGCCCGGCTCTCCGAGCTCGAGCCGGCCGACACCGCCGACCCGGTCCTCGCCCCCTACGTCGACCTGCGCAATGCCGCCATCGCGATGGTGCGCTTCTCCGTGGCCGAGCCCGCGTGGGCGCGGATGATGCTCGAGAACCTCGGCAACTCCACCACCGTCGCCGAGCGGGCCATGGTGATCACCGACATCATGCAGGGCATCGTCGACCGCGGTGTCGAGGAGGGCACGTTCGTGCAGGGCCTCCACCTGGCCAGCCAGCGCGCGCTGTGGGCCGCGATCGACGGGCTGAGCGCGCAGGCCATGTTCAACGTGCACCCGATGGGCACCCCGGAAGCCGCTGCGGCCGTGGCCCGCACCGTCGACCTGTGCATGACGGACATGCTCACAGAGCAGGCGCTGCGGGCCCGCACCGAGGTGGAGCTGCCCCCGGGGAGCCTGGTCGACGCCCAGTCCTGACCCCACGAACCCGGGGGCTTTACGGCCGGGCCCGGTCCGGTGGCCGGAGCGACGGCGCTACTGTAGGCGCTGTGCGCATTCTCGTGATCGGTTCCGGTGCCCGTGAGCACGCCCTACTCGTCGCCCTCGCGGCAGACCCGGCGGTGACGGAGCTCCACGTCGCCCCGGGCAACCCCGGGATGGTGCAGGCCACCACACATGACGTGTCGGTGACAGACCCGGAGGCGGTCACCGCGCTGGCCCGCCGGGTAGGTGCCGAGCTCGTCGTCGTCGGACCCGAGGTCCCCCTCGTCGCCGGCGTCGCCGACGCCCTCCGCGCCGCCTCGATCCCCGTCTTCGGCCCGACCGCCGACGCGGCGCGGATCGAGGGCTCCAAGGCGTTCGCCAAGGACGTCATGGCCGCGGCCGGCGTGCGCACCGCGCGCGCCGAGATCGTGGACTCGCCCGCGGACCTGGACGAGGCGCTCGACCGCTTCGGTCCCACCTGGGTGGTCAAGGACGACGGCCTGGCCGCCGGCAAGGGCGTCGTGGTGACCCCGGACCGTGCGGCCGCCCGCGCCCACGCGCTGGCCTGCCTCGAGGACGGTCACCCCGTCCTGCTCGAGTCGTTCCTCGACGGCCCCGAGGTCTCCCTGTTCTGCCTGGTCGACGGCGAGACCGTGGTCCCGTTGCTGCCCGCGCAGGACCACAAGCGTGTCGGCGACGGCGACCGCGGCCCCAACACCGGCGGCATGGGCGCCTACACCCCGCTCCCGTGGCTTCCCGAGGGGATGGTCGAGCGGATCGTCACGGAGGTGTGCGAGCCCGTGGCCCGCGAGATGGTGGCCCGTGGCTGCGGCTTCTCCGGACTCCTCTACGCCGGCCTGGCCATCACCACCGAGGGCCCTGAGGTGGTGGAGTTCAACTGCCGCTTCGGAGATCCCGAGACGCAGGCCGTCCTCGCGCTGCTCGAGTCGCCCCTGGGGCAGACCCTGAACGCGGTCGCGACCGGCACCCTGGCTGACCTGCCCCCGCTGGTGTGGCGTGACGGTGCCGCCGTGACCGTCGTGCTGGCGGCAGAGCATTACCCGGACACTCCCCGACGGGGCGATCTGATCGAGGGCGCCGAGCAGCCGGGCGTGTTCCACGCCGGCACCGCGCGTGACCGGGACGGTCGACTGGTCTCGGCCGGCGGGCGCGTCCTGTCGGTGGTCGGCACCGGTGCGGACCTGGAGGCTGCGCGTGCCGAGGCGTACCGGATCCTCGACGGGATCGAGCTGGCGGGTGGACACTTCCGCCGCGACATCGGCCAGGCCGCCGAGCAGGGGCGCATCAGTATCCCCGGCTGAATCCCCGGCTGACAGGCTGCGACTGACAGGCTGCAGCCGGCTGCCTCCGGCGGCGAACAGTGAGGACCCCGTGACCAGTGGTGACGGGGTCCTCGCGCATCGTGGGGCGGGCTCATCCTGGGCTGGCGGACGGGATCCGCCACCGGGGCCGGCCACGTTTCCCATCGCACGAACAATCGTTAATGCGTGTGGAATGTTGATTAAAAAGTGTTGTAGGAATCTCATAATTATGTTTTCCTTAGGTCTCACCGGCCCGGGGCGTGCGAGCTGAGGGCATGCTCCCTGATTGTTCTGGGGGATCTATGAGTACTCGAAGAACCCGCGCACGCGCGGCGTCCCGGCTGGCCCGGAGGGCCTGCGTGGCCGGGCTCTCGGTCGCGTTCGCGTCCAGCCTGGCGATCGCGCCCGTGTCGGCCCAGCTGGGTGGGGGCGGGAGCAGCTCCTCGGGGGGCGGACCGGGGCCAGTCGATCC
>CAYFRF010000021.1:24375-33011 GCA_964345415.1 uncultured Microbacter sp.
GATCCCGGGCCTGTCGATCCGGGACCCGGTGATCCCGGGCCGGGCGAGCCGGAAGGTCCCTACGTGGGGAGCGTGGAGGTTGTCGACGGCCCCGCGGCGAATCCGGGCGAGCTCACCGGCCGGGTGTTCGACGACGCCAACAGGAACTCCCGGTTCGACGCCGGGGAGGCGGGCGTTCCCGGGGTGACCGTCTCCAACGGCCTCGACGTGGTGACCACGGACGCCGAAGGGCAGTACAGCCTGCCCGTGCGTGGCGACTTCACCGCCTTCGTCACCCAGCCCGCGGGCTGGCAGGTGCCGGTGGACGAGCAGAACTTCGCCCAGTTCAGCTACAACCACTACCCGCAGGGCTCGCCCACGCTCCGCTTCTCCGGCGTCGCGCCGACCGGCGACACCCCGGCGGCGGTGAACTTCCCACTGGCCCCGTGGCAGGCCACCGCGGCCGCACGGCAGAACTGCGTGTTCGCCGCAGACACCCAGCCGGTGAACATGACCCAGATGGGATACGCGCGAGCGGGCGTGGTGGCAGATCTCGAGGCCCGCCACGATTACGCCTCCTGCGGTGTTCTGCTGCTCGGCGACAACGTCGAGAACGACCTCGACCTGAACGAGGCGCTCAAGGACACCTACGCGGGTATGAACGGCCCGGTCCGCGCCCTGCCGGGAAACCACGACATGAACTTCGACTCGCCGGGGTACGAGAACTCGGTCGACACCTTCCGTCGTGACTTCGGCGCCCCGTACTTCTCGTACGACGTGGGCCGGACCCACATCGTGGCCCTGTTCAACATCCGCTACAACGGCGCCGACGCGGAGGGCAAGTACGGGGGGTACACCGAGAGGATCACGGACGAGCAACTCCAGTGGCTCCGCAATGATCTCGCGACGGTGGACCCGGGCACGCACGTGGTGGTGGCCACGCACGCTCCCATCGTCAACTACCGGGGGGTGGTGACCGAGAACGCCGCCGAGCTCTACGAGATCCTGGCCCCGTTCACCGATGCGGTGACCGTCAGCGGGCACGCGCACACGCTCGAGAACCTCATCGCGGGAGAGGTGCGGCCCGTCTGGGACGCCGCGGGAATCGGGCCGCTGCCCCGCGACCAGATCGTGGCCGGTGCGGTGTCGGGGTCCTGGAATGCGGGTGCGCTCAACGAGAACGGTCTGCCGTACGCGTACACCCCCGAGGGCGCCGAGCCGGGTGTCCTGACCATGGAGTTCAACGGGACCAACCGCTCGGAGTACTACACGGTGCGCAACAAGCCCCAGAGCAAGCAGACGCTGACCGGCATCTACAGTTTCTCCTGGCATGACTGGGCCGCTGCTGCTCAGGCGTATCGGGCCTATCCGGTGGGCGAGGCGCCCGAGGAGTACGACACCTCGACTGTGAGCGTCGCGGATGTGCAGGAGGGAGGGGCGACCGTCGCGACCAGCTTCTACGGCGGCTCAACCGAGGCGAACGTGCAGTTCTCCCTCAACGGCGCGCCCGCGAGCCCGGGGTATCTGAACCAGGCGCCCGGCGAGGCCCTCAAGACGGGCTGGCAGCATGCGGAGGTCGTCTCCACGACGCACCACCTCGTCCACGGGGGCACGCTGTTCTTCTCCAGCCCGCACCTGTACCGCTTCCGTCTCCCGCGCGACCTCCCGGTGGGGGAGCACGTCGTGGACATCACGGCGACCGACCGCTACGGGGTCGTCTCGACGGAGCGGTTCGAGTTCACGGTCCTGCCCTCGCCGGAGGCCAGGTCCGCCCGGCAGGCCCCGCGTGGGCCGGAGCCCACGCCGGACCCGTCGCCGGAGGACGGTCCGCAGTCGCAGGGCTGACCGCGTCACAGGTCCCCCAGAAATCAGCGGGCGTACAGCTCCATCTGGGGGACCTGCTCGACGATCCAGGGGCTGAAGACGAACGGGGTTGCGTCGATGGCCGTGCGAACATCCTCGGGCCGGGCCCAATGGTGGGCGCACACCTCGTCCGGCCGCGGATCCAGGGTGCCCCGGATGCGGGCGGTGAACACGGGGCAGATCTCGTTCTCCACCACGCCCGAGTCGTCCACGGCCCGGTATCGGAAGTCGGGGATGGCCGGCTCGATCGAGTCGACCACCGTGCCCAGTTCCTGCTCGGCCCGCCGCACGATCGCCTCGGTGGGGTCCTCGCCGGGGCCGGGGTGTCCGCAGAACGAGTTGGTCCACACCCCGGCCCAGGTCAGCTTGTCCAGCGCACGGCGGGTGAGCAGCACCCGGCCCTCGTCGTCCAGGAGGTGGCAGGAGAAGGCCAGGTGCAGCGGGGTGTGGGCCGTGTGGATGACGGCCTTGTCCGCCGAGCCGATCGCGCGCCCGTCCTCGTCCAACAGCACGACGAGTTCGGGGGCGGGGGCGGAACCGGACGCGGTGGTCGCGGAAGTGGTGGTCATGCGACCCACCCTAGGCGCGATCGGCGGGCGGCTCTCAGCAGGCGAGGCTCAGTTGGTCAACCCGCGGGCGATCACGAGGCGCTGGATCTGGTTGGTGCCCTCGAAGATCTGGGTGATCTTGGCCTCGCGCATGTAGCGCTCGACCGGGAACTCTCGGGTGTAGCCCACGCCGCCGAGCACCTGGACGGCGTCGGTGGTGACCTTCATGGCCGCGTCGGTGCAGACGAGCTTGGCGACGGAGGCCTCCCGTGAGTACGGGCGTCCGGCGTCCTTGCGGCGGGCGGCATCCAGGTAGGTGGCGCGGGCCGAGGCCACGGCGGCCGCCATGTCGGCGAGCAGGAAGCCCAGTCCCTGGTGGCCGATGATGGTCTTGCCGAAGGTCTCGCGCTCGTTGGCGTAGGCCACGGCGTCGTCCAGGGCGCGCTGGGCGATTCCGGTGGCCACGGCGGCGATGCCCAGCCGGCCGGAGTCGAGCGCGGAGAACGCGATCCGGAGGCCGTCGCCCTCGGCGCCGATGAGCCGGTCCGCGTCGACGCGGGCGCCCTCGTAGGAGGCGGTGGTGGTGGGCACGCCGTTGAGGCCCATCTTGTCCTCGGGCTTGCCGAAGTGCAGGTTCTCGGTGTCGCCGGGGATGAGCAGGCAGGAGATGCCGCGGGAGCCTTCACCGGTGCGCAGGAAGGTGTTGTAGACGTCGGCGATCCCGCCGTGGGTGATCCACGACTTGGTGCCGGTCACCACGTACGCATCTCCGTCGCGCTCGGCGCGGCACTTCACCGCGGCGGCGTCGGAGCCGGCGTGCGGCTCGGAGAGCGAGTAGGCGCCGATCTGCTCGCCGGCGAGCATGCCGGGCAGCCAGCGCTCCTGCTGCTCGCGGGTGCCGGCGGTGGCCAGCGGGAAGCAGGAGAGCCCGTGGACACTGGTGGCCACGGCGACGGCCGCCCAGCGGGCGCCGAGCTCCTCGAGGACCTGCAGGTACACCTCGTACGGCTGGTCGCCGCCACCGAACTCCTCCGGGTAGGGCAGACCGAGCAGGCCGACCCCGCCGAGCTGGGCGAACAGGCCCTCGGGGTAGGTGTGGTCCTTCTCGTGCTGCGCAGCGACCGGCTCCAGCAGTTTGTCCGCGACATCGCGGGTCATCTCGATGAGGTCGTAAGCCTCGTCGCTGGGCAGCAGGCGGTCGACGGCCATGAGGGTCCTCCAGGGTGCAAGGGGTAAGGGCTAGGGCTATTCCATCAGGGAGCTATCCCATCAGAGTGCATCGCTCCATCGCCGTATCGCCAGCCCCGAAAGCGGGGGTGCCCGTCGGAGGGTGGCGGTTGTCGCAGCTCTGCACGACAATCTGACGGCATGACAGCGACCAGCACCCCTGCCCCGCAGACCCCGGAACAGCTCCTGGCGATCTACGACGTCCCGGACGCCAGCGCTGCGGAGTTCCTCTGCGACCGTCACGATCCGGACGCGGTGGCGTTCACGATCATCGATGCCGACCTGTCGGGCCGCGACATCACCTATGGCGAGCTGCGCACCGAGAGCGAGAAGGTCGCCGCTGCGCTCGCCGAGCTGGGCGTGGGGGAGGGGGACCGTGTGGCCACCCTGATGTCCAAGTCGGCCGACCTGGTGTTCACGCTCATGGGCATCTGGCGACTGGGCGCGGTGCACATGCCGCTGTTCACCGCGTTCGCGTGGCCGGCCATCGAGATGCGCATCAACGGCGGTGGCGCGAAGGCGATCGTCTCCGATGCCGATCAGCGCGGGAAGATCGAGAAGACCGACGCGCCGGTGGTGGTGGCCGGGCTGGCCGACTGCCCCGAGGCCCGCGAAGGCGACCTGGACCTGGCCACGATCGTCGCCGCGCAGGAGCCGGGCCGACCCGCCGCGGTGACCGGCCCCGACGCGGGCATGGTCATGCTCTTCACCTCGGGCACCACGGGCACGCCGAAGGGCGTGGTGGTGCCGGTGCGCGCGTTGGCCGCGTTCCACCAGTACATCGAGACCGGCCTGGACGTGCGCGCGGACGACGTGTTCTGGAACGGCGCCGACCCGGGCTGGGCGTACGGCCTCTACTACGGCATCCTCGGCCCGCTGGCGGTCGGCCGCCGGAGCCTGTTGCTGCACGCGCGCTACACGCCGGAACTGGCGTTCGCGGTGCTGCAGTTCTACAAGGTCACCAACTTCGCCGCCGCGCCGACCGTGTACCGCACGATGCGCGCCAAGCGCGACATCGCGCCCGATGTGCGGCTGCGTCGCGCCTCGGCCGCGGGTGAGCCGCTCACCCCCGAGGTGATCGAGTGGTCGACCGAGCAGTTCGGGGTGGAGGTGCGCGACCAGTACGGGCAGACCGAGCACGGCATGTTCATCATCAACCCGTGGCACGACACCCTGCGCGAGGACGTGCGTCCGGGGTCGATGGGCCTGCCGCTGCCGGGCTGGTCCTGCGCGGTGCTGGCCGCCGACGCCGACGTCCCCGCCCCGGTGGGCGAGCTGGGCCGTGTGGCGATCGACGTCCCCGCGAGCCCGCTGATGTGGTTCACCGGGTACTACGAGTCGCCGGAGAGGACCGCCGAGCGGTTCAGTGTGGACGGGCGGTGGTACTACACCGGGGACGCCGCGAAGGTCGACGAGGACGGGCACTTCTACTTCTCCAGCCGCGACGACGACGTGATCATCATGTCCGGCTACCGCATCGGGCCGTTCGACGTGGAGTCGGTGCTTGCCAAGCACCCGGACGTTCTGGAGTCGGCCGTGATCGGCGTGCCGGACGACCTGGCCGGTGAGGTCCTCGAGGCCTACGTCATCCTGCGCGACGGCGTCGAAGGGGATGCGGAGAAGGAGTCCGAGTTGCAGAAGTGGGTCAAGTCCGAGTTCGCGGCCCACGCGTTCCCGCGCAAGGTGCATTTCGTGCGCGAGCTGCCCAAGACCCCGTCGGGCAAGATCCAGCGTTTCCTCCTGCGCAAGGAGCGCGCCGGGCAGGCCTGACACGCCGAACCGAGCTCACCGAATAGCGTCTACCGTACTGCGCGTAGGGATGTGAGTAACAGCTCATAGTCCCTGCGCGCAGTCGTTAAAGTGTGCGGAATGTCAGTACTGAAGGCCTCTTGGTTGAAGGCCCCGCGACTGCGGGCCGCTCGGGCGCTGGTGTCGGCGGCTGTTGTCGTCGTCGTCCCCCTTGCCACGGTGCCCACTGCGCTCGGTAGCCCCACCGCCACCGGCAACCCCGTGATCTCCTCGGTCGCCCCGGATCCCTCGGTGCAGCGCGGCGCCGACGGCGCGTTCCACGTCTACGCGACCTCGGACGACTGGGGCGACGGCGCGGGGCACCGGCTCATCCCGCACTTCCGGTCCTTCGACCTGGTCGAGTGGGAGTACGTCGGCGACGCGTTCAGCTCACGCCCGGCGTGGGCTCCGCTCGGCTCGGTCCTGTGGGCGCCGGACGTGCACGTGATGCCGGGCGGCGACGCGGTCATGTATTACACGACCGGCGGTGCGCGGCCGTGCATCGGTCGCGCCACCGCGCCGGGCATCGAGGGGGAGTGGCAGCACGACGCCGCACCGATCGTCTGCTTCGGCGCGGATGAGCCCTACCAGGATCTGGACCCCATGGACCCGGAGGTCGTGTTCACCGAGGACGGCCCGGTGATGTTCATGGGCAACTTCGAGGGCATCCACGCCGTGGCGATGAATGCCGAGGGTACCGAGCTCGAGGGAGAGCCCGTCCTCGTCGCCGGTACAGGTGTAGAGGCGCCGGCGGTGGTCACCCGCGAGGGGCGCACGCACCTGTTCACCAGCGCCGGCCTGTGCTGTGACGGGGAGAGCTCGCAGTACCGCGTGCTCGCCGGCCGTGCCGATGACCTCCTGGGGACGTACGAGACCCGCGACCGCGTGCCGCTCACCGAACGGCTCGCCGGTGACGTGATCCTGCAGGGCAACGACGACTGGGTGGGCCCCGGGCACGTCGCCGTGGCCACCGACGACTCCGGCCAGGACTGGATGCTCTACCACGCCGCGCCCCGTGGCAGCGCAGTGCTGGCCAACGGCGTGCAGCGCCGCTACATGATGCTCGACCGACTCGACTGGGTGGCCGTGCCGGGTACCGACGGGGCCTGGCCGGTGGTGGGTGACGGCACGCCGTCCACCGAGCGCCCCGCCGATCCGATGGTGACCCTGCCCGTGCGCCTCACCGCGGTCGGTGGTGTGACCGTGCGTGTGGACGACGGCACGAATGACAGCAAGAGCGACAGTGAGAACAACAAGAACAACAAGAACGACGACGACAACGACGAGGTCCTCGATCTCTCCGTGCGGGTCGATTCCACCGGGTCCGCCTACAGCGGTGAGCTGACCGCCACGCTCACCGGGCCGCACAAGCAGCGAAGGCCACTGCAGTTCGTGGTGGGTGAGGAAGCGGCATCGGTTCAGCAGGCGGTGCCGGTGTCCGTACCGGCCGGGAGCTCGCTCGAGCGGGCCCTGATCCTGCAGCTCGACGGGCCGCTGGCGCCGGGCCGGTACGAACTCGTGGTCGCGATCGGGCCGGCGGCCGGCACACCGGGTCAGCCGGGTGCGGCGCAGGAACTCGCGGTGTTCGGTTTCGAGGTACCCGGCGATGATCTGCTCGGTTCTCTCTCGTCGGGTTCGCTTTCTTCCGGCTCGCTGCCGCTGGGATCGATTCCGATCGGCCCGGCCTCGTTCGGGTCGGGGCAGTTCGGGTCGGGGAAGTTCGGCAGCTGACGAGGCCCGCCCCGCCAGCACCCCCTGCCTGCCCACCCCGCCTGCCCGCCCTGCCGGGACCGGCGGGCGGAGCCGATAACGCGGTACCGATAACGTCTGTGCCATGTCCGTTGCACGCGAACCATCCCGCCGGTCGGCTGTCGAGCCGTTCCACGTCATGAGCGTCCTGGCCGCCGCAGCCCGACGGAAGGAGACCCACGGCGACGTGATCTCCCTGTGCGCCGGGCAGCCCTCGACACCCGCCCCCGGCCCGGTGTTGGCCGCCGCGCACCACGCCTTGGACACGGAGATCCTCGGCTATACCGAGGCGTTGGGTATCCGTCCCCTCCGGGAGGCGATCGCGGGATATCACCGCCGACGGGACGGGGTCGAGGTGGAGGTCGACGACGTCGTCGTCACCACCGGATCCTCCGGCGGCTTCACCGTGCTCTTCCTCGCCGCGTTCGACGCCGGCGACACCGTGGTGATGGCACGGCCCGGCTATCCCGCCTACCGCAACACCCTGCAGGCCCTGGGGTGCCACGTGCACGAGATCGCGTGCGGTCCCGAGACCCGCTACCAGCCGACTGTCGCGCAGCTGGAGACCGTGACCGCCGAGCTGGGGCACCCGCCCGCCGGGCTGATCGTGGCCAGTCCCGCAAACCCGACCGGCACGATCATCGACGCCGACGAACTCGCCGCACTGGCCCGCTGGTGTGAGGCGAACGGCACCCTGCTGGTGAGTGATGAGATCTACCACGGGGTGACTTACGGTCGGGAGTGCGCGAGCGCGTGGCAGACCAGTCGGCAGGCCGTCGTGATGGGGTCGGTGTCCAAGTATTTCTCCATGACCGGCTGGCGGATCGGCTGGATGCTGCTGCCCGAGTATCTGCGCGATCCTGTGGACCGGTTGATCGGCAACCTCACCATCTGCCCGCCAGCCGATGCCCAGTTCGCGGCCGTCGCGGCCTTCACCGACGCGTCCGCTGTCGAGTTGGACGGGCATGTCGAGCGCTACGCGCGCAATCGAGAGCTCGTGCTGCGACGGCTCGCGGATCTGGGCGTGGGGGAGATCGCCCCACCGGACGGCGCTTTCTACGCCTACTTCGATGTCTCGCGCTGGACCGACGACTCCGTGGCGTGGTGCGCCGAGATCCTCGACCGCACCGGGGTTGCCCTCACGCCGGGTGTCGACTTCGATACCGTCGACGGCCGCCACACCGTCCGGCTCAGTTTCGCCGGCGGGACCGAGGAGATCGCCGAGGCCATGGACCGGCTGGAGTCAGTGCTGGTGACGTAGTGCGCTGGTGACGTAGGTCACCTCGCCGGTCGTCCTGCGCGCTACCGTCATCACCATGGGTTCCGCAGAGATCATCACCATCGGTGTCTACATCCTCCGGCCGTGGCTCCTGCTCCAGGCGCCGTTGCCGGTCGAGGAGGTCTACCTCAACGCCTCGCAGATCTTCAACGGCTCTATGGGCGGCTCCATGGTTTCCTGATCTGCCGCCGCGTCTGCCTCGC
>CAYFRF010000022.1:0-31337 GCA_964345415.1 uncultured Microbacter sp.
GGTCGGAGTCGATGCATCGCAACATCGTGGTGCAGGTGCAGCCCGCGCGCTTCGGTGGAAACGCCGGCCTCTACCTGCTGGACGGACTGCGTGCGCGGGACGACTGGAACGCCTGGACTCGTGACGCCCGTGCGCACCGTACCTTCGTCCACGACAACATCACCCTGGTCATGCCCGTTGGTGGCAAGGTGTCCTTCTACTCCGACTGGGACCGGCCCATCAACCTGGACGGCAACCTGCTCGAGTACAAGTACGAGACCTTCCTCACCGAGGAGCTGCCGGTCTATCTCGAGCGCGAGTTCGGCGTGTCGCCGACCAACAACGCGATCGCCGGGCTGTCCATGGGCGGGTCCTCCGCCGCGACGCTCGCCGCCAACCACCCGGACCAGTTCAAGCAGGTCTCGGTGTTCTCCGGCTACATGAACCCCACCGCCCCGGGCATGTACTCGATGATCCCGCTGGCGATGTTCGACCAGTGCAAGTGCGACCCGTTCGCCATGTGGGGCGTGCCCGGCTCGCCGAAGTGGGGGTACAACGACCCGCTGCTCAACGCCGACAAGCTGCGTGACATCCCCATGTACGTCACCGCCGGTTCGGCCATCCCGGGCCAGTACGACCAGCCCAGCAGCCTGCAGGCCGTGTTCAACACCTTCAACGGCATCATCCTCGAGGGCCTGTCCCGCGGCTCGACCCTGGCCTTCCAGAACACCATCAACTCCGGGCCCAACAAGGCGATCTTCAACTACCGGCCCACCGGCATCCACGGCTGGGGCTACTGGCACGACGACCTGATCGACGCCCGCTCGGCGCAGATCCTGGACGTCATGCACGCCCACTCGACCTACTGACGGTCGCACGAGGCCCGGGGCGATCCGGGCGAATATCGGACGGATTCGGCTGACCCAGCGAGTCCTCACCCGTCACACCGGGGCCCCGCGCGTAGATTACGTGCGGGGCCCCGGTCGTTTCGCGACCACCGGGTTCGGCCGTGGAAGGGGAAACCACGGACGTACCGCTGACGGGGACCCGGGTGAACGGTGCCTGTCGTCCGAGCGCGGTCGTGGGCACCTGTGGATCCGACACGACACGACGCGGCAAGGAAGAGAACAACAGTATGGCGACCCCCAGCGCACACGTGAGCCCCCGGACCCGGTGGGCCTCCCTCGTCGCGGCTCCCCTCGTGGCGGGCATGGTGGGCTCCGGCCTCGTCGTGGCCCCGCTCGCGGGCGCCCAGGAGACCCCGGTGCCGGTGACCCCAGCGCAGGAGTCCCCCGCCCGGGCGACGCCCGCGCCGGACCCGGCGAACGCCCCCGATGCGCCCACGCTGCGTGTCCCCACCGCCATTCCCTCCGGGGTGCGGCTGGACCGGGTCGAGTGGAAGACCGCCAACCGGGTCGCACTGTGGGTGCAGTCGCCCGCCATGGGCGAGGCGGTCCAGGTGCAGTTGCTGCTGCCGGCCACCTGGAACTCCGAGCCGGACCGCACCTACCCGTCGCTGCTGCTGCTCGACGGTCTGCGGGCCCGTGACGACGTGAGCGGCTGGACCCTGGAGACCATGATCGCGCAGTTCTTCGACGCCAAGAACTCGATCGTGATCCTGCCGGTCGGCGGCGAGTCCAGCTTCTACACCGACTGGGTGGCCGACGCCAACGGCAAGGACTACCAGTGGGAGACGTTCCTCATGCAGGAGCTCCCACCGCTGCTGGCCCGGGACTGGCGCGTCGGGAACGAGCACGGTGTGGCCGGGCTGTCGATGGGCGGCACCGCGGCCCTGATGCTCGCGCAGCGCTACCCCGACTACTTCCAGTTCGCCGCGAGCTTCTCGGGCTTCCTCGACACCACCAGCTTCGGCATGCCGGAGGCCATCAAGGTCGCCATGCAGGACGCTGGCGGCTACACCGCCGAGAACATGTGGGGACCCCTGGGCTCGGCCCGCTGGCAGGAGCAGGACCCCAAGCTCCACGCCGAGAAGATGCGCGGGCAGACGGTCTACGTCTCCGCCGGCAGCGGCAACACCGGGCCCTGGGACGAGCCGTCGGGCCTGCCCGGCATCCCCACCAACTTCCCGGGCTACGGACTGGAACTGCTGTCCCGCATGACCACCCAGACGTTCGTGAACCGGGCCCGTGAGGCCGGCGTGGACGTGACGGCCAACTTCCGCCCCTCGGGCACCCACACGTGGCCGTACTGGCAGTTCGAGATGACCCAGGCGTGGCCGCAGTACGCCGCTGCCGTGGGCATCGAGAACGTGGAGGCGCCCTGCGCGGCCGAGGGCGAGATCGCAGCCGTCGCTGAGCGTCAGCCCGGGCTCGGCCCCTGCCTGACCGACGAGTACGACGTCCGCGGCGGCAAGGCCACCGACTTCCGCTTCGGCCGCGTGTTCTGGTCGCCCCAGACCGGCGCGCACTCGGTCCTCGGCGCGATCGGCGCCGCCTACCAGGCCGAGGGCGGCCCCGGCGGCTCCCTGGGTCTGCCCACCTCGGGCGAGACCACGACCCCCGACGGCAAGGGGCGCTTCTCCACCTTCCAGAACGGCGTCATCTACTGGTCGCCGACCACCGGCGCGCACGCCGTCCGCGGAGCCATCCGCGCCATGTGGCAGGAGCAGGGCGCCGAGCGCGGTGACCTCGGCTACCCGACCACGGACGAGATCGCCAACCCCAACAAGCCGGGCGTCGTCCAGGGCTTCCAGGGCGGCACCGTCTACTGGTCCGAGGAGACCGGGCCGAAGATCGTCAAGGGCGAGATCCTCAAGACCTACCGGGCGGCCGGCGCCGAGAACTCCGAGCTGGGCTACCCGGCCACGGACGAGATCGCGTTGAGCACCCGGGGCGGCGCGTTCAACCGCTTCCAGGGTGGCTACATCTACTGGTCGCGTGGAACCGGCGCCCACGTGGTGCCGCGCGGGCCGATCTTCGAGGCCTGGGGCACGGTCGACTACGAGCGCGGCCGGCTCGGCTACCCGACCGGACCGGTGCGCACCACGCGCGACGGCGACGTCATGGACTTCGAAGGCGGCCAGATCACCGTGTCGAACGGCCGGGCGGAGATCTCGTGAGGGCCCGCCTCGCCGCCCTGGGTGCCGGGCTGATCGTCGCCGGCGGGATGCTCACGGCCTGCGGTGGCGGTGACTCGACGGTGTCCGGGGTGCCGGACACCGAGACCATGGCGCCGCCGCCCGGTGGGAACACCGCCGCCTCGTCCCGGGTCCCCGCCACCGAGGACTCGGGCAGGTTCACCGAGGCCCCGGCGCCGGTCGCCTCGGATTCCCCGGGCTTCGACGGCCCGGCGGTCGGCGCCCGTGAGCGCGGCTATCTGGAGACCCTCGAGCGCGAGGGCATCGAGACCCGGGAACTCCAGGACCCGCTGGTCGCAGCCGGCAACACCATCTGCCGCATCAGGACCACCGGCGGCGCGGCCGGGGAGACCACGACGATCGCCGACGCCGTGGCCGGACAGATCGCCGCGGGCGGCTACTCGGATCTCGGGGTGGACGAGTTGTCGCGGATCGTCGTGGACGCCTCCGCCGGGCAGCTCTGCCCCTAGCGGCCTCGGCGGTGGAGGAACTCCGCCCGTAGGCTGCGGTCGTCGTCGTCGTCGTCGGTCTTGGTCCTGGTCTTGGTTCCGCTCCCGGGCGAGGCGGCGAGGCGCGGGGGAGCCCCATCAACGCCGCGGCGAGGGGCCCGTCGGCGCCCAGCGCGGCGGCACGATCCGCGTGAGCGCCGCCACGTCTCGGGCCGCTGCGGAACCCGTAGGCCCGCCTGAGCGTTGAACCGGGCATCGACCACCGGCGGACGTCGCCTGCGAGGTGGTCGGGAAGGAGTACATGCCGTGGCACGTGGAACTCGCCGAGGTGCCGGACGCCGGCTCGGGTGCTCGCTCGGAGCGCTCGTCATGGTGGTCCTGCTGGTGCTGGGTATCGGCTGGTGGCTCGGGAACCGGGGGCTACCCACCGGACCCGACGGGCCCCTGCCCGGGCCCGAGGACACCCCCGAGCTGAGCCAGCCCGCGGACTGCGCCGACGTCCAGCTGCTGGCCGTGCCGGGCACCTGGGAGAGCAGCCCCACCGACGACCCGCACAACCCCACCTTCCTGCCCAACGCCCTGCTGCGGACCATCACCGATCCGCTGTCCGAGCAGTACCCCGGCGACCGGCTGGAGGTGTACACCGTCCCGTACGTGGCCCAGTTCCGGAACCCGCAGGCGCCGAACGAGATCACCTACGACCAGAGTCGCGCCGAGGGCACCGCCGCGGCGCGCGCCGAGATGGCGGCCACCCACGCGCGCTGCCCCTTCACCTCGTTCATTCTCCTCGGCTTCTCCCAGGGCGCGGTGATCGCCGGCGACCTCACCAGCGAGATCGGCGCCGGCAACGGACCCGTCCCCGCCGACCTGGTCCTCGGCTCGGTCCTCATCGCCGACGGACGCCGCCTGCCGGGGGAGGGCCAGTCGCCCGGCCTGTCCCCGGGCAACGGTCAGGGGATGGAGATCTCGCTGCAGCCGGTCACCGGGATCACGCAGCTCATCGCCGGGGCCACCATGACCGGCCCGCGTCCCGGGGGCTTCGGGGCGCTCACCGACCGCACCGCCCAGATCTGTGATTCCCGCGACCTCATCTGCAACGCCCCGCTCAACGTGGTCGACGGGGCCGCGCGGTTCCAGGAGTTCGTCGCCAACAACGCGATCCACGCCATGTACGCGACGAACCCCGACGTCATCCTCGGTACGACCGTGCCGGAATGGACGATCGGTCACATCCGTGAGCTCACCGACACCGCGCCGGAGATCGCCCACGAGTAGGGCGGTCGGCGCGACATGTTGACGACACGCCGGTCGGGGGCGCTGATTCGGAGTTCGGGGGTGCCCTGGGGCACGCTGTAAGATCGACCAAGCTTGTCGTCAGTGCACCCGCATCATCCGCGGTCGGCGACGTCGGCCACCAGACACGGATCGGAACGGAGCAACGTGGAGTTCGAGCAGTACCACGACGCCAGCGGGGCGATCGTCATCCCCGATCGCACCACCCTGGTCGACTTCGTCGAGGCCAACGTCGCCGCCGCCCGCCAGGATCCGGCGCGGGACGGTCTCATCTACCGCTACATGGACTACTCGAAGACCCGCGACGGTGACGTGCAGGAACTGAAGTGGACGGAGTTCGGCGACCGGCTCTACGCCATCGCCGCCCGGCTTCAGCAGGTCGCGAAGCCGGGGGACAGGGTCGCGATCCTCGCCCCGCAGGGTCTGGACTACATCGTGTCGTTCTTCGCCGCGATCCATGCCGGACTCATCGCGGTGCCGCTGTTCGACCCGGACGAGCCCGGCCACCACGATCGGCTGCACGCGGTTCTCGGCGACTGCGCCCCCTCGGTGATCCTCACCTCCACCGAATCCGCGGCCGGCGTGCGCACCCTGTTCCGTGAGCTGCCCGCCCGCGAGCGGCCGCGCACCGTCGCCGTGGACGCCATCCCCGACGAACTGGGCAGCGGCTGGACCCGGCCCGAGCTCGTCGCCGACGACATCGCCTACCTGCAGTACACCTCGGGCTCGACCCGCGTCCCGGCCGGCGTGGAGATCACCCACCGCAACGTCGTGACCAACGTGATCCAGATGTTCGACGGGCTGGGCCTGTCCCGCGCCTCCCGTGGCGTCACCTGGCTGCCGCTGTTCCACGACATGGGACTGCTCAAGGTCATCGCCCCCACCATGGGCGGGTCCACCATCACCGTGATGAGCCCGCGTGCCTTCGTGCAGCGCCCCGGCCGCTGGGTCAAGCAGCTGGCCGAGATGGCCGCCGAAGAGGGCGTGGACGGCGTGTTCGCCGCCGCCCCCAACTTCGCGTTCGAGCACGCCGCGCGCCGGGGACTGCCCCGGGAGGGCGAGACGCTCGACCTGTCCGGTGTCACGAGCATCATCAACGGCTCCGAGCCGGTCACGCCGGCCTCGATGCGCGCGTTCAACGAGGCGTTCGCCCCGTACGGGCTCGCGCCGTCGGTCATCAAGCCCTCGTACGGCATGGCGGAGGCGACCCTGTTCGTGTCCTCGCCGCGCAAGGACGACGAGGCGATCGTCATCCACGTCGACCGCGGAGACCTGAACAAGGGCGTCATGACGGTCCTGGACCCCGCGCAGGTGGAGGGGAACGCCGACGCGATCGCGCAGGTCGCCTGCGGATACGTCGCACCCAGCCAGTGGGCGGCGATCGTCGAGGCGAACATCGACGAGGCCACCGGTGAGCACGACGGCACGGGCCGGGAGCTCCCGGAAGGCCGCGTCGGCGAGATCTGGCTGCACGGCACCAACATCGGCCGCGCCTACTGGGACCGGCCCGAGGAGTCGGACGCCACGTTCGGCAACACGCTCGTCGAGCGGTTGACCGAGGGCTCCAAGACGGAACGCGAGTTCGGTACCGTCCCCGCCGACGCCACGTGGCTGCGCACCGGCGACTACGGCGCCTACGTCGACGGCCAGCTGTACATCACCGGCCGCGTCAAGGACCTGGTTATCGTCGCGGGCCGCAACCACTACCCGCAGGACCTGGAGAACACCGCGCAGGACGCCTCCGACGCGCTTCGTCCCGGCTTCGTGGCCGCGTTCTCCGTGCCCGCCAACCAGCTCCCGGTCGAGGCCCGTAACGGTGCGGAGATCGCCGCCGATGACTCTTCGGAGACGCTCGTCCTGGTGGGCGAGCGTGCCCCCGGAGCGGGCAAGGCGGACCCCGGACCCATCGCGGATGCCGTCCGCTCGGCGATCTCCGCCCGGCACGGCGTCACGGCCCAGGATGTACTCCTGGTCCCCGCAGGATCGATCCCCCGCACCTCCAGCGGGAAGATCGCGCGACGTGCATGCAAGGCCGCGTACGTGGATGGCACGCTGCGTGGTGGGCACCAGCAGACCGCCTTCCCGGACCTGCCGGCGCAGTAGCGTCCGAGGATCTGTCCGATCCGGGCGCACCACGGTGCCACGAGACGGCCGGCACACCGGACCACACCCGAGGAAAGGCGAGCCACACCATGGCACAGAGCGAGATGACGGTAGTAGAGCTCCGCGAGTGGCTGCGCGGCTGGGTCTGCCGGGCGACCGGCCTCGACATCTCCAAGGTGACCGACGACCGGTCGCTGGAGGAGTACGGACTGTCCTCCCGCGACGCGGTGACCCTCTCGGCTGACCTCGAGGACCTGCTCGGGCGCCCGCTGGACGCCACCGTGGCCTACCAGCACCCCACCATCGAGTCCCTGGCCGAGTACGCGATCAACGGCCCGACCGAGGCGGACGAGCCGGCCGACCTGCACACGTTCCGCGAGCGCGGTGCCGGCATGGAGTTCGACGTCGCGGTGATCGGCCTGGCCACCCGCTTCCCCGGCGGCGCCGACAGCCCCGAAGCCACGTGGGACCTGCTCGCCGAGGGCCGCGACGCCACCTCCCCGCGCCCGGCCACCCGCTGGGCCGAGTGGGCCGGCGACGCCTACGTCCAGCAGGTCCTGGCCGAGGCCCCCGACCGCGCGGGTTGGCTGGACGACGCGGAGGTCCGGGATTTTGACGCCGAGTTCTTCGGCATGAGCCCCCGCGAGGCCGAGATGGTCGACCCGCAGCAGCGGCTCGCCCTCGAGCTCACCTGGGAGGCCCTGGAGAACGCCCATCTGCCCGCCAGCGACCTCAAGGGCCGCGAGGTGGGCGTGTTCATCGGCGCCTCCTCCAGCGACTACCAGCTGTTCCTCACCTCCGATTCCGCGGCGGCGTCCCCGTACGCGGTCACCGGCTCCTCCAACGCGATCATCTCCAACCGCGTCTCCTACACCTTCGACTTCCGCGGCCCGTCCATGACCCTGGACACCGCCTGCTCGACCTCGCTCGTCGCGATCCACGAGGCCGTCAACTCCCTGCGCCTGCACGAGTCCGATCTCGCGGTGGCCGGCGGCGTCAACATGATGCTCGCCCCCGCCGCGACCATGGGCTTCGCCAAGACCGGCGCCGCCCTCAGCCCCGACGGGCGGATCAAGGCCTTCTCGTCCGACGCCAACGGCATCTGCCGCGCGGAGGGCGGGGGAGTGTTCATCCTCAAGCGCCTGTCCGAGGCGGAACGGGACGGGGACGAGATCCTCGCCGTCGTCAAGGGATCGGCGGTCAACTCCGACGGCCGCTCCAACGGCATGACGGCCCCCAACCCCGACGCCCAGGTCGCGGTGCTGCGCCAGGCGTACGCGGACGCGGGCGTCGACCCGCGCGAGGTGGACTACATCGAGGCCCACGGCACCGGCACCATCCTCGGTGACCCGATCGAGGCCACCGCGCTCGGCCAGGTCCTCGGCCGCGGCCGCGACGCGGACCGGCCCACGCTGCTCGGCTCCGCCAAGACCAACTTCGGCCACATGGAGTCGGCCGCCGGCGCGGCCGGCCTGGCCAAGATCGTCCTGGGCATGAACAAGGACGCCCTGCCGCCGACCCTCAACTTCGCCGGCCCCAACCCCTACATCGACTTCGACGCCGCGCGGCTGCGCGTGGTCACCGAGACCACCCCGTGGCCCCGCTACAGCGGCCGCGCACTGGCCGGCGTCTCCGGTTTCGGCTTCGGCGGCACCAACGCGCACGTCGTGGTGGCCGAGTACCAGCCCGCCCCCGTGCAGGTCGTGGACGCCGACCCGGCGGACGAGCAGGACGTGGCGCGCTGCGTCGCCGAGGCCGTGGAGCGCAACGCCGAGGAACTCGCCACGACCGGCACCTCCGCCCCCGGCGCGCCCGCCACCGTGCTGGTGGTGTCCGGCTCGCTGCCGTCGCGCCGCAAGGCCGCCGCCGGCCGCATCGCCGACTGGCTCGAGGAGCAGGACGACTCGGTGGACCTGGGCGCCGTCGCCCGCACCCTGGCCGCCCGCAACCACGGGCGCTCCCGCGGTGCCGTGGTGGGCCACACCCGCGCCGAACTCGTCGCCGGACTGCGCGCCCTGGCCGCCGGTGACCCCGGCCCCGGCGTGTTCAGCGCCGACGCCCCCGCCGGTACGGGCGACGTGTGGGTGTTCGCCGGTTTCGGTGCCCAGCACCGCAAGATGGCCAAGGAGCTGTACCTGTCCAACCCGCTGTTCGCCTCGTGCCTGGACGCGGTGGACGAGCTCATCGACTTCGAGGCCGGCTACCGCATGGCCGAGATGTTCCTCGACGACTCGGTCACCTACGGCGTCGAGACCGCCCAGGTGGGCATCTTCGCCATCCAGGTCGCGCTCATCGACACCCTCCGCGCGCTCGGCGCCAAGCCCGAGGCCGTGATCGGCCATTCGATGGGCGAGGTCGCCGCCGCCTACGCCACGGGCGGGCTGAGCCTCGAGGACGCGGTGCGCGTGATCTGCGTGCGCTCGCGCCTCATGGGGGATGCGGAGCAGCAGGTCTCCGACGAGGAGGCCGGCGCCATGGCGTTGGTGGAGTACTCGGCCGACGAGGTCGCGCAGATCATCGCCGACAACCCGCAGTTCGCGTCCATCGAGCCGGCCGTCTACGCCGCCCCCACCCACACCACCGTCGGTGGCCGCGCCAAGCCTGTCGCCGACTTCGTGGCCTGGGTCGAGGAACAGGGCAAGTTCGCCCGCCAGCTCCAGGTCCGCGGCGCCGGCCACACCTCGGACGTGGACATGCTGCTCGGGGAGCTGGCCGCCGAGATCGCCGGGCTCGAGCCGCGTCCGCTCACCTCGTCGCTGTTCTCGTCGGTGGACCGCGAGGTGCTGTACCGCGCCGGTCACGAGCCGATCCACGCGGAGGAGTACTGGGTCAAGGGCATGCGTCACCAGGTGTGGTTCACCCACGCCGTACGCAAGGCCGTCGACGCCGGCTACGTGACGTTCCTGGAGTTCGCGCCGAACCCGGTGGCGGCCATGTCGATCGCCGCGACCTGCTTCGACGCCGGGCTCATGGAGCCCAACCTGCTGTTCACGCTCAAGCGCAAGGAGTCCGAGGCGGACACGCTGCTGCACGCGATCGCGCAGCTGTACGTGCACGGGCACTCGGTGGACATGCCGTCGGTCGTGGAGATGCTGCACGGCCACGTCACCGGTGCGGGCCGCTACGCCGAGGTGCCGGGTACCGAGTGGAAGCGCCGCACCCTGTGGCCGTCGGTCACCGCCGGTGGCGGGTCGGGCGAGGGCCGGATGCCGGGCTCGCACGTGGCCCTGCCGGACGGCCGCCACGCGTGGCAGGTCCGCGCGGAGGTGGTGCCGAGTGTCGACGCGCTGATGCAGGCCGCCGCCGCGTCGGTGCTCGAGGGCGCGACCCTCACCGCCGTCAACCGGCCGGGTCTGTTGCCGGCATCGGGCGCGGTGACCACCACCATGACCCCGCACCCGGGCGGGGCGTCGCTGCAGGTCCACGCCCACGGTGAGGCGGCGGGTGCGTTCACGTTGGTCGCCGAGTGCGCCGTGAGCGGTGGTATCCCGATCGATCCGGACACCGCGCCGGAGCCGCACTACGTGTCGGCCGAGTCCGACGCCCCGGTGGTGGATGACGCCGACGACGACGACAACTCGGCCGACGGCCGCTGGGATCCGGCCTCGGGCGAGAAGATCGCCGATCGTCTGGCCCGGATCGTCGGTTCCTCGATGGGGTACAGCCCCGATGACCTGCCGAGAGAGCTGCCCCTGCTGGACCTGGGGCTGGACTCGCTGATGGCGGTGCGGATCAAGAACCGTGTGGAGCACGAGTTCTCGATCCCGCCGCTGGAGCTGCAGGCGATGCGGGACGCGTCTCTGAACGACGTGGCGGACATGGTGACCTTCGCGGTGGAGAACCCGGAGGAGGTCGGTGAGCTGGCAGCCCAGCAGGCGCGGGGTGAGGGTGCGGTCGACGTGGCCGCGCTGCGCGACTCCGGCGCCGCCGCTGCAGATGCGGATGCTGCTGCCGATACCGGTGTGGCGATCGCCCCGCGTGACGACACCGAACGCATGGCCTTCGGTGCCTGGGCCGTGGTGACGGGCGCCGCCGCTCCGGGCGTGACGGGTGCGCTGCCGTCGATCTCGGAGGATACCCGGGCGGCGCTCGCGGCCCGGCTGTCGGAGCGCTCGGGTGGCGAGATCACCGCCGAGCAGCTGGCCGGGGCCGCGACGATCTCCGAGGTGGCGGACCTGCTGCGCCCGTTCACCGAGACAGCTGTAGAGGGCAACATCCGTGTGCTGCGTGAGGGCTCGCCCGAGCGGACGCCGCTGTTCCTGTTCCACGCCGCCGGTGGCTCCTCGTTCGTGTACGAGCCGCTGGTCGAACGCCTGCACGCCGATTCGCCGGTGTACGGGGTCGAGCGCACGGAGGGGCCGCTCTCGGAGCGCGCCGCCGGCTACCTCGAGCGCATCCGTGAGATCGCGGCCGGTCGTGCCATCGCGGTGGGCGGATGGTCCTTCGGCGGTGCGCTGGCCGTGGAGGTCGCGCACCAGCTGAGGGCGGCCGGCGACGAGGTCGCACTGGTCGTGCTGCTGGACACCGTGCAGCCGTCCGAGCCGGTCCCGGACACGCTTGACGAGGCCGAGGCCCGCTGGAAGCGGTACTCGGATTTCGCCAAGAAGACCTACGACCTGGACGTGGCGGTGCCGCGCGAGTTCCTGGCCGAGCACGGCGAGGACGGCGTGCTGGCCATGCTGCTGCAGGCGTTGGGCGACGAGGCCAACACCATGGGTGGTGGCGTGATCGAGCACCAGCGGGCCAGCTTCGTGGACAACCGCATCCTGCAGAGCGCGGACCTGTCGGACTGGGCCTCGACCGGGGCCGAGGTGCCGTTCGTCCTGTACCGGGCGGAGCGGATGCACGACGGCGCGATCGAGCTCGAGCCGCGGTACGCGCACATCGATCCGGACGGCGGCTGGGCCGCGATCGTCACGGAGTTGGAGATCGTCCAGCTGACGGGTGACCACCTGGCGTTGGTGGACGAACCCGTGGTCGGTACGGTCGGTAAGCATCTGGCACGTCGGCTCTCCGAGCTCGACTCCGAAGTACTGAAGGGATCGGACGCGTGACGGCTAAGACCACCGCGGAAAAGCTGGCGGAACTGCGGGTCAAAACCGAGCAGGCCCTGGACCCGGGCAGTGAGCGGGCCAAGGCCCGGCGTGACGCCGCGGGGCTGACCCCACCGCGTGTGCGCATCGAGGAGCTCCTCGATGCCGGCAGTTTCGTGGAGATGGGGCAGCTGGCCAAGGCCCCCGGCGACCCGAACAACCCGTACGGCGACGGCGTGGTGACCGGCCGTGGCACCATCGACGGTCGCCCGGTGGTCGTGTACGCACACGACAACACGGTGTTCGGCGGGTCGGTGGGCGAGGGCTTCGGCAAGAAGGTCTGCGCCATCATGGACTTCGCCATCAAGGTGGGCTGCCCGATCATCGGCATCAACGACTCGGGCGGCGCCCGCGTCCAGGACGCGGTGACCTCGCTGGCCTACTACTCGGAGATCTCCAAGCGCCAGTACCCGGCGTCCGGGTACGTGCCGCAGATCTCGATCATGCTCGGCAAGTGCGCCGGCGGCGCCGTGTACGCGCCCGTGACCACCGACTTCGTGGTGGCGGTCAAGGACCAGGCGTACATGTTCGTCACCGGGCCCGACGTGATCAAGCAGGTCACCGGCGAGGAGATCTCCATGGAGGATCTCGGTTCGGCCCTGCAGCAGGCCAAGAACGGCAACGTCAACCACGTCGCGGTGAGCGAGCACGAGGCGTTCATGTACGTGCGCAACCTGCTCAGCTTCCTCCCGTCCTCGGCTGCGGAGAAGGCGCCCCGCATCAACCCGGGCCTCGAGCCGGAGACCACCGACTCGGACCGGCAGCTGGACGAGATCATCCCCGACTCGGACAACGCGGCGTACGACATGCACGACGTGCTGATCCGGATGTTCGACGACGGTGAGTTCGTCGAGACCTCCGGGCAGTTCGCCCCCAACATGATCACCGGCTTCGCCCGGGTCGACGGCGAGCCGGTCGGCGTGGTGGCCAACCAGCCGCTGCACCTGTCCGGTGCGCTGGACATCGACGCCTCCGAGAAGGCCACCCGGCACATGATGCTGTGCGACGCCTACTCGATCCCGATCGTGTACGTGGTGGACACCCCGGGCTACCTGCCGGGTGTGCAGCAGGAGCGGATGGGCATCATCCACCGCGGCGCCAAGATGGGCTACGCCGTGGCCGCCAGCTCGGTGCCCAAGGTGACTTTCGTGGTGCGCAAGGCCTACGGCGGCGCGTACGCGGTGATGGGGTCCAAGAACCTCGGCGGCGACCTGAACTTCGCGTGGCCGACCGCCCGCATCGCGGTGATGGGCGCCGAGGGCGCGGTGGATCTGCTGCAGCGTCGGCAGATCGAGGAGGCCGGCCCGGAGGAGGGGCCGAAGCTCCGCAAGCAGTTGATCGACATGTACAACGAGTTCATCGCGACGCCGTACACCGCGGCCGAGCGGGGCTACATCGACGCGGTGATCGAGCCGTCGCAGACCCGCCTGGTGCTGCGCGGGGCGCTCGCGCAGTTGCGGGACAAGATCCGCAACGAGCCGCCGCGCAAGCACCCCATCGCGCCCCTCTAGGCCACACACGCCCCGGCCGGGCATCCGCGCGCATCCACCCCGCCCGGGCATCCGCTCCCGCGCCTGCATCCACCCCTGTTGCCGCTCCCGGCGATGGCGTCTCGCGTGCACCGATGCGCACGCCAGACGCCATCGCGGGGAGCGGCGGTGTTGTGAGCGCACAGGCGCGAGAGCGAGACGCCATCTGCGGGAGCGGATGCAGGGTGTCCCCGGGCGGTGATGAGCGGGAACCACTGAGCCGTCCGCCGAGGAGTCGATCGGTGCAGCAGACTCCCAGGACAGTTCGCACGACGCGGTGACGGAGCGACTCATGGAGCGCCGCGGTACCACCAAATAGCCCACGGCCCCCAAATTGCCCACGGCCCGCGGAAGGAGCTCCCTCCGCGGGCCGTGGACCCGGTCCGGCTGCCGCGCCGGGCCCTACTCCGGGTTCGTCACCAGGATCGGCCCCTCGGGCGACCACCAGCCCCAGCGGTTCTGGGTCTCGAGGGTGATCTCGGCCGGCTGCGGCGGGCCCGGCTGGTAGGTGCCCAGCGGGGTGTAGGCCTCGATCGAACCCCAGTCACGGTTCCAGTCGTTCTCCAGGTAGGACGGGATCGTGCGGGCCCGCTGCGCGGTCTCCACCCAGCCGAGCGGACCACCGGCCTCGTACGACATCCAGGTGCTGGTCGCGCTCACCGCGAGCGGCCGGTCCGGCAGGATCCGGAACTCGGGCAGCTCGGCCACACCCGCGTAGTGCGAGAACGGGCGCTGGCAGGGGAACTGCAGGCTCACCGCCCAGTCCAGCAGGACCGGCGACTCGGACCCGACCATCTCCTGCACCGTGACCAGTTCCGGGGCACGGGGCGGGGTGATGGCCGCCCACTGGTCGGGGGTGAGGTCGTCGTCGTCGACCCGGATGCGCATGACATCGGCGTCGGCGGGCACGTCCTGCATGGCCACCCGCAGGTTCCGCCACGTCGGGGCGGGGCCGATGTCGAACGGCACGATCGGGACGCCCACCATCTCGACTCCCGCGTCGGTGGTGCGTCCGAACTCGACCGTCACGGCCTGGCCGTACTGGTAGAGGCCGTCGGCGTCGAACCGTCCGATGCGGCCGGCTGCCGAGATCACCAGCAGCGGATGCGACTCACGATCCTCGGGCAGGACGTACCAGCCGGTCTCGAGACCGGCCTCACGCTGCGGGCCCACGTAGTAGGACCCGAGGATCGGCGTGGTGGCCGGGTTCAGCCCGAAGGGCAGCGCCACGGTGGATCCGTTGATGCCCTCGGCGCCACGGCCACCGCCTGTACCGGCGCTCTCTCCGGTGGTGATGGACGGCCCACCGCCGGGCTCGGAGGTGGTGTTGGCGGCACCCGGGTCGGCGAACACGGCGTCGGCGGACAGGTCCGGTGCCACACCGTCGGGGCTGAACCCGGTGCTGCCGCCCGCGTCGATCGCCGCGGCGACGGCCTGCGGGTCGACGGAACCGTCGGGCAGCAGGGGCGCGCCCAGCGGGGCGAGCATGCCGGCGTTGGCGTCCGGCTCCACCAGGACGCGGTCGGCGAGCATGCACGGGTTGCCGGCCAGCGCCGACAGGTTGCCCGCGCCGACCGTGTACGCCGGGTACTGCTTCTGGACGCCCTTGGCGAAGGAGGCGATGTTGAACAGCACCAGCAGGCCGGCGACCACCGCGATGGGGGCTGCGGCGAAGGTCCGCATCCGGCGGCGGCCCGCCGTGGTCTTGGGGGCCTGGTCGCCGGTGTAGTCGCGGCGCAGGTGCTGCCATCCGGCGAACGCGAACGTGAGGATAGCCAGGACGAGCAGCACGGTGGCCGCGTCGATCCCGTTGACACTCGGGGCCTTGTCCCACCAGGGAATGCCGTAGCTGGAGACGTACCACCAGCCGTTGGGGCCGGCGAACGCCAGCGCCAGCACCACCAGGATCACGCCGAGGAACAGGGTGCGGTTGCGGGCGGTGCGGACCGCGGACGCGGAGATCGCGAGCGCGCCCAGCGCGGCGATCGCCGCGCCGATGCCCGCGTACACGCCGAAGTGGTGGGTCCACTTGGTGGGGGAGAACATCATGAAGAACGCGGTGCCCACCACCACGCCGACCAGCCGCCAGACGGGACCGGAGGCGGCGCCGGGGACCTTGCCGCGGCGCAGCAGCGTCCCGATCACCACGGCCAGGCACAGCAGCACCAGCAGGACCGGCAGACGGCGGGACAGGGAGCCGTCCACCGTGGGGATCATGAGGTAGTAGTAGCGGACGAACTCCTGGTACCAGCTCAGGCTGGGGCCGATCAGGCCGCGCACCCGGATGGCCTCCATGACGGCGGCCAGGGACTGCACCCCGAAGACGCAGATGAGCACCGTGGTGCCGGAGGCCAGGACGGGGGCCACCAGGGCGAGGTACGAGCCCACTTGGCGGCCGCGCACCACGACGGTGCGCACGACAGCCCGCAGGCCCATGATGAGCGCCGCCACGGCCATGAGGCCGGTGGGGCCGGTGGCCAGGGAGAACGACGCGATGATCACGGCGATGGCGAACGGCAGCATGCGGCGCGTGGCGATCGCCCGCTCGACGGACACCCAGGTCAGCAGGGCGCCCAGGGCGATGATCGGCTCCGGCCGCAGGCCGTTGTTGAACGCCATCCAGAACGCCAGGAACACCGTGGCGGCGCTCCACACCACGACCGGGGTCGTGCGGGCGGCGCGGCCGAGGCGGGGCAGGACCTCGCGGCTGATCACGAGCCAGCACAGGACGGCGGCGATCAGTGCGGGCAGCCGCATCCACGGGCTGGCGGTGGAAACCTGCGAGAACAGGGTCAGCAGGTCGTAGTACGGGGAACCGAACGGTGACTCGGGGACTCCGTACCAGCGGTAGTAGTTGGCCATGTAGCCGGCCGGCTCGGCGGCACGGGCCATGGACATGATGTATCCGTCGTCGGAGGTGTTGCCGCCGATGAAATGCCACACGGCGAGCGTGCCCACCACGGCGACGTCCGGGAGCCGGATGCGGAACCAGTCACGCGGCAGGAAGCGCAGGCTGCGCCGGCCGTCGGTCTGGTCGAGTCCGTGCAGGGCCCACAGTGCGACGGCGGTGGAGAGCAGACCCAGGACGATCGCGGCCCACTTCAGCGCGGACGGGGAGGTGGTGAACCGCGAGTCCACGTCCACCACCACGTCGAGCTCGGCGGGCACGGCGGTGTCGAGGGGCAGGTCCGTGTAGAGGCCCACGACCATGGGGCGCAGGTTGTCCGCTTCGATGAACCCGGTGGCCCCGGGCTCCCCGATCCCCTCGAACTCGGCTTCCACGTAGGTGGGGGCGGCCACGATGGTGAGCACGCTGCAGTCCCCGGCCGCGACCTGCTCGCGCGGCGCCGTGGCGATCACCCGGTTACGCGAGACCACGTCCACGGTGTCGGCGGTGGCGCGCACGAACAGGGCGCGGTCCCCGGCCTCCTCGCCCCCGGGCGGGGCCGTGGACAGCAGCACGCCGCCCTCGGCGGGCAGGTCCGCGACCAGCGTGCAGGGCAGGGTGGCGGTGATGCGCTGCGGGGTGTGCGCCATGAGCGGCGCGGTGACCGACTCGACAGACCCGTTCTGGGGCCACTGCACCGTCGAGCTGGTCTGCGCCACCGGCAGGAACGGCAGGGCCAGGAAGCACAGGGTGCCCAGCAGGCCACTGACGATCGCGACGAGGCGGAGCGTGGCGACACGGGAGTCGGTGGCGACAGGTCCGGTGCCCGTGCCGGTGTGGCCGGTGCTGCCGGGGGCCGGGGACGCGGCTGATCCGGGGTCGGGAGACGCGGCCGGGCCGGAGGCGGGGGAAGAGTCTGACACGACGCCCGATTCTAGGCGACGGTCAGTTCATCGGGCCTGGTGTGGTCCAGCCCCACTGCACGGTGCTGCTGCGGACGAGTTCGGCCGGGGTGGCCTCCGCGTCGAGGGGGATGAGCCTCTGGAGTGAGCCCCAGTCACGGGACCAGTCGTGGTCGAGATAGGTCGGGACGGTCACGGCCTCGAGGGTCTGGGTGGTCCACAGCAGGGGGCCGCCCCCGTTCGCGCTCTGCCACCAGTTGGCGGCGGAGGAGGATTCGCGGTCGGCGAGGATCCGGTACTCGGGCAGCTCGGCCACGCCGCCGTTGTGCACGAACGGCCGCTGGCAGGGGAAGGCCAGCGCCACCACCCAGTCGATGAGCACGGGGGCGGTGTTGCCGACGACCTCCTCGAGCGTGCGCAGTTGCGGGTTACGGGGCGGGGTCACGGCGAGCCAGCGGTCCGGGTCGAGGTTGTTGTCCGCCGCCACGATCCGCACCACCTCGGCCTCGGCGGGGATGTCCTCGAGGGGGATCCGGAGGTTGCGCCACGCGGGGGCGGGGCCGATGTCGATGGGGGTCATGGAGCCCATCACCTCGAAGTCGGTGGGGCCGGCGGCGCCGATGCGGCCCGGGCGTCCGTATTCGATGCGCAGGTCGCCGGCGCCGATGCGGCCGGCGACGGCCATGACCAGCAGCGGCCGGTTGGGGCTGCGGGTGGGGAGGCGGTACCAGGCGGAGGTGAGGTCGGCCGCCACCTGGGGGCCGCGCCGGTAGGAGCCGAGGACCGGGGTGGTCTCCGGGTCGAGGCCGAAGGGGAGGGCGACGGTGGAGCCGTTGACGGTGACCGAGCCCCGGCCGCCGGTCGTGCCGGCGTCCACGCCGTCAGCGGGATCGCGTTCGTCGGTCTGGGACTGGGCGAGGGAGCCGGAGGCCTCGGCGCTCTCCACGGTGATCGAGTCGGGCAGGCCGTTGGGGGCGAAGCCGTTGACCACGCCGGCGCCGAGGGAGATCTCGGGTCCGGCGCCGATCGCGGTGAGGATCCCGTCGTTGGAGTCCTCCTCGACGAGCACCGAGTCCGCCAGGGAGCAGGGCTGCCCGGCGATGGCGCGCATGTTGGCGCGCCCGACCGTGTAGGCGGGGGACTGGACGAACACCGCGGTGACGGCCGAGACCAGCTCGAAGATCACGACGGAGAACGCCACGACGGTCAGCGGCGCACCGTCGATCCCGTGGCCGTCGCGCCGGCGGGAGGCGGGGGTGTCGGCGCGCGAGCGCAGGAACGGCACCAGGCGGGTCACCCTGCGCCACAGGGCGCGGCCGGGTTCGTCGGGCAGGAACCCGATGTGGATGAGCCCGGCGACCAGCAGGCACGCGAAGCCGCAGAGGAACGCCAGGTACTGGACCTGGACGCCGGCGACGGACGGGAAGGTGTCGGAGAACGGGATGCCGTAGTCGGAGACGTACCACCACGTGTTGTCGGTGGCGGTCGACAGGCCCACGACCAAGCACAGGGCCGCCCACACGAGCCAGCGGCTCCGGGCCAGCGACACGGAGGAGGACCGCAGGGCGATCACGGCCAGCACGGCCAGTGCGCCGGCGAGCCCGGCGAAGACGCCGAAGTGGTGGGTCCACTTGGTGGGGGTGAAGACCAGGAAGAGCAGGGAGCCGGCGATCACGCCGACGAGACGTCGGGAGGGCCCGACCGCGGCACCGGGGATCCGGCCCCGCCGCAGCATGACGGCCGCGACGAGCACCAGGCACATGAGCATGAGCAGCATGGGGAAGCGGCGGGCCACGCCGCCGTCGGCGGAGACGCTGAACAGCGACTCCCAGCGCACCTTCTCGTCGTACCAGGGCAGGCTGGGGCCGAGCTCGGTGCGGACGCGGGTGGCCTCGAGGACCGCCGCCAGGGTCTGGTCGGCGAAGACGGTGTAGAGCAGCGCCAGGCCCACGGCGAGGACGGGGCCGAGGATCGCGGCCCAACCGACGACCTGTGCGCGCCGGCGGGCCGTACGGATGATCGGGCGGGCGCCGGCGGCGAGCGCGGCCACGCACATCAGCCCGGTGGGGCCGGTGCCGACGGAGAACGCGGCCACCCCGATCGCGGCGACGGCCGGGCCGAGGCGGCGGGTGGCGATGGCGCGTTCCACCAGCAGCCAGGTGACGAGCGCGCCGAGCGCGATCACGGGCTCGGGACGCAGGCCGTTGTTGTAGGCCATCCAGAACGCGAGGAACAGGGCGGCGCCGGTCCAGCGCGGCCGCCGCCAGGTGCGGGCGAGCCGGCCGAGGCGGGGCACGACCTCGCGGCTGATGATGAGCCAGGCGAGGATGCCGCACACGAGGGTGGGGATCCGCATCCACGGGCTGGCGGTGGAGACCTCGGCGAACAGCCGGAGGATCTCGTAGTACCAGCCGACCGGGGACTCGGGCGAGCCCAGCCAGCGGTAGTAGTTGGACATGTACCCGCTGGGGCCGGCGGAGCGGGCCATGGTGAGCAGGTAGCCGTCGTCGGAGGTGTTGGCGCCGACGAAGTGCCAGAAGGTGAGGACGCCGATCACCACGGCGTCGACCCCGGACAGTCGTGACCAGGACCTGGGCATGAAGCGCCGGGCGGAGCGCCCGTCGATCCGGTCGAGCCGGTGCAGGAACCACACCGAGGCGAGGGTGGCGGCTATCCCGACGAGCATGAGCACGAGCTTGATGAGCGTCGGGCTGGAGGAGAAGCGCGAGTCGACGGTCACCTCGACCGTGGACTCCCCGAGGCCGTCCGGGGCGGTGGCGGGGGTCAGGTCGGTGAACACGCCGGTGACCTGCGGCCGCATGCTGCCGGGGACGGCGGCGCGGACGGATTCCTCGACGCCGTCCGGGTCGCGGACCAGGCCGGTCAGCTCGGCGACGAGGACGCCCGTCTCGGCGCGGACGTGCAGGGCCTCGCAGCCCTCGTCGCGGAGCGTGGCCAGCGGCACCGACAGGAGGGTGAGGTTGCGGACCACCACCTCGATCACGGGATCACCGGCCGCGTCGGAGGCGCGCTGGACCACCAGACCGTCGGAGATGCGGCCCGGGGCACCGGCGGGGAGGGTGGAGAAGACGACGGTGTTCGCGGGCACCCGGGACAGGGGGCCGCACGGCGCGGTGATGGTGAGGTCGAGCGGGCGGCCGGAGATCAGTGGTGAGGTGACCGAGGTGTAGTCGGGTCCCGCCGTCCACTCGACGCGGGTGGTGTCCTGGTGGACCGGGAGCAGTCCGGCGAGGATCGCCATGAGCGCGCCCAGGAAGCCGGTGAGGATCGCCAGGCGGCGGTCGCGCTCCATGCCGGGATAGGGGTGCAGGACGAGCGGTCGGCCACGGTCGGCGGCGCCACCGTCGCTGTCGGCGTCGCCGCCGGATCCGGTGTCCGTCCCGGTGGCGGTGTCCGTGCCGCCGGTGGTGTCGTCGTCGTCGAACTGCTCCTCCCGCCCGCCCACGGTCACCTCACCACGATCACGGCGAACGGTCCCACCTCGTGGACCTCGAAGTGGGGTCCCTCGACGGCCTCGGCGGGGAGGGTCACGCTGAAGCGACGCACGTTGGGGTCGTTGGGGTAGGTGTCCTCGGCCAGGCGCAGCGTGTAACCGTCCCCCGACGGGCGGGCGAGGATCACATCCGGTCCGCGCCAGTCGGTTCCGGTCATGAGCGCGTGCAGTTCCCCGCCGCTGGTGGCCTCCTCCCAGCCGATCATGGCCGCGTTGCGGTCCGCGTACCGCCCGAGGGGGTTGGCGTAGTGGGAGGTGACGGCCTGGTAGGCCAGGTACGGGTTGTAGGCGAGGAACGCATCCGAGGTGCTGACGACGACGAGGTCGGTCATCTCCCGGTCCGGGAACGCCTCCGCGATCACGGTGTTCACGTCGGCGTAGTGGGACTCGGGCCCGGGCGGGAAGCGGTCGGCCCGCTCGCCCGCGCCGTCGGTGTCGGTGTAGGCGAGCCGGATCTCCTCGTGCAGGTGATCGGGGATGCCCTGCACCTGGGCGAGCACGGCGAGGGCGGCCACCACGCCCACCGCGGCCCCGGTCCGGCGGCGGCGCTCGGAGGCCTCGGCGGCGGGCCGTTCGGTCCCGTCCTGGCGGCCGACGGCGCGGACGAGCAGCCCGGCCAGTTCGGCGATCGCGAACACCCCGGCCACCACGAGCAGGCCGATGAGCACGGGCTCGAGGCGGAAGCCGAGCATGGTGGTGCCGAGTGCGGTGACGGCCATCGAGGCCAGGCACCACAGGTAGACGGCCACCACGCCGAGCCCGAGGGCCTGGGCGCGGCGGGAGCGTCGGGCCCGCACGACGATCCAGATGAGGCCGACCAGGCAGACCAGCCCGGTGAGGCCGCCGGCGGTCATGGGCAGCGGCAGCTGCGCACCGGAGTCGGGCAGGTAGTGCAGGGCGGTGCCGGAGTCGGCGGGGGCGCCGCCGAGCGCGGCCAGCAGGTACGGGGCCCACACGATCAGGGCGAGGGCGATCGAGCCGACGCCGATCACCGCCAGGCGCGCCGCGGGCAGCCAGACGGGGTAGGCGGTGCGTCCGCGCAGGGCGAGGACGGTGGCGATCAGGGCCATGAGCACGATGGTGCCGGCGGCGAGGCCGGTGTACAGCGTGTAGGTGCTGGCGGAGGCGCCGAGGAAGAGCAGGGTGGCCAGGGTGGCGGTGCGTCCGCCCGGCCGGGTGTGTGCCGCGGCGGTCCCGGTGGCCGCGAGGGTGGCCGTGGGGTTGACGGCGTGCCAGGCCAGGATCAGCACCGGCGGCAGGAACAGGGCCACCACGGCGCCGTACGGCTCGGGGCTGCCGTAGGTGAGCATCATCGCGGTGGAGACCAGGCCCACCACGGCGCCGAGGTCGGTGCGCAGCAGGCGGGTCCACAGGACGGTGACCAGCGCGGCCGCCACGGCGAGCGACAGGATGGACCACGGTTTGAACGCGGCCCAGCCCTCGAGGCCGGTGAGGTTGGCGAAGCGCCCGCCGAGCCAGAACCAGGCCGACGGGTAGAAGGACGGCAGGTCCGCGTACGCCATGTCGGGCAGGCCGAGGGAGGTGGCGGAGCGGCTGAGGAACTGGGTACGGAACTCCTGGTCGACGCTCACCCCGTGCAGGTAGAGACGGGAGGCGGCCAGCGGGATGCCGAGGGTGGTGGCCACGAGCAGCGCCGAGCCGGTGGGGGCGGCGAGCTTGCCCAGCCGAACCAGCCCGGCCCGTCCGCCGGGCCTCTCGCCCGCCCGCGCCGCGAGGATCCCCGCCGCCACCAGGACGACCGCCGCGGTCTGGCCGACGGTGGCCAGCGCGCGCAGGACGTTGGAGTTGCCGTAGGCGGGGAAGGAGACGAGGGAGAAGCCGACCAAGACGACGGCGGTGACGACGACGGCGAGGACCGCAGCCGCCCCCGCGAGGCCGAGGCCCCGTAGCCGCACGCGCATGCTCAGAAGGGGAGCTTGCGGAAGATCGGCCGCGGCACGTGGGTGAGCACGGCCATGACCCCACCGAACGCGGCCGGGGCGTAGACCGCGCCCTTGTCCCGTCCGGAGTTCTTGACCGCGATGCGGGCCACTTCCTCCTTGTTGATGGTCAGCGGCGCCTCCTTGACGTGCGCCGACATGCGGGTGCGCACCTGGCCGGGCCGGATGAGCAGCACGTCGACCCCGTGCTCGGACAGGGCGTAGCCGAGGCCCGTGTAGAAGGAGTCCAGGCCGGCCTTGGTGGAGCCGTAGACGAAGTTCGAGCGGCGGGCGCGCAGGCCGGCCGCGGAGCTCATGGCGATGATCCGGCCGAAGCCCTGCGCCTTCATCCGATCGGCGAGCAGGACGCCCACGGAGACGGCACCGGTGTAGTTGATCTGCGCGATCTGGACCGCCTTGCGCTGGTCCGACCAGAGTTCCTCGTTCTCCCCGAGGAGACCGAACGCGACGATCGCCACGTCCACGTCCCCGCCGGCGAAGATCGTCTCGAACACCGCCGGATGGGTGTCGGTCGCCGCCGCGTCGAAGTCCACCACCTCGACCGCGCTGGCCCCGGCGGCCGTCATCTCGGCCTTCGCGTCCTTGATGGCCGGGTCGCCCGGCAGGCAGGCCAGGATCACCCGCATCGGGCCCTGGGTGAGGTACTCGGCACAGATGGCCAGGCCGATCTCGGAGGTGCCCCCGAGAAGGAGCAGTGTCTGGGGGACGCCGACGGCATTGATCATGCGGGGGAGTCTACCGACGCACCCCGACACCGACTGTTCTCCCCACACCGCCGACGACCCCGGCTCCCGAGGACCGCCGTGGCCGGCCGCGCGCCGTGCCCGGCGGCCCGCCGGCTCAGAGCAGCTCGAGCCGCCGGCCCATGTCGGAGGCGAACACGCCGTTGGGGTCGATCCGGCGCCGGGTGGCGATCCACGAGTCGATCTGCGGGTACATGGCGTGGAAACGATCCGCAGGGACGCGCGAGTCCTTGGCGGTGTAGAGCCGGCCGCCCATCGACATGACCTTCGCGTCGAGGTGGTTCACGAACGCGTTGAGCCGGTCGTTGATGGGGAAGTCCACGCACACGTTCCAGCCCTCCATGGGGAAGGACAGCGGCGCCTGGTTACCGGGGCCGAACAGCTTGAACACGTTGAGGAACGAGTAGTGCCCGGAGCGCTGGATGTCGCCGATGAGCTCCTTGAACCCGTCCACCTCACCCGGCGGGACGATGAACTGGTACTGCAGGAAGCCCTTGGACCCGTACGCCCTGTTCCACTCCGAGAACAGGTCCAGCATGTGGTAGAACGCCGGCAGCGACTTGATCTTGTTCCGCGAGGTGCCGCCCATCCGGTAGTACACCTCGCCGATCGGGCCGAAGGTGTACTTGTTGGCCAGCCCGTTGGGGAACACGTCCGGGAACGTGATGAGCGGCTTGGCGTCCATGACCAGCGGGTTCTTGGCCAGCTTCGGTGCGTACTCCTCGAGCTGCGCCAGAGTGGCCAGCGAGCCTCGGGACACCGCCGCGCGACCGAGCTTGGGCGGGGCGCTGATCGCGTCGAACCACGCCGAGGAGTAGGTGTACTTCGACTCCGAGCCGTCGGTGTGCAGCGCGATCGTCTCGTCGAGCGAACTCGTCTGGTCGTCGTCGGCGAGGAAGAACGCCGTCTCCGTGCGCGTCATGGCCAGCCAGACCTTGAGGATGATGCCGGTGAGGCCGTTGCCGCCGACCGTCGCCCAGAAGAGACTGCCGTCCTCGTCGTCGCTGGTCCCTCCCGGCTCCAACGTCAGCACCCGCCCGTCCGCGACGAGCAGCTCCATGCGGATCACGTGGTTGCCGAACGACCCGGCCGAGTGGTGGTTCTTGCCGTGGATGTCGTGCCCGATCGCGCCGCCGACCGTCACCTGGCGCGTGCCCGGCAGCACCGGCACCCACAGTCCGAACGGCAGGGCCGCGCGCATGAGCTGGTCGAGGCTCACGCCGGCGTCCACCACCGCCAGGGCCTTGTCGGCGCTGAGCTCGTGGATGCGGTTGAAGCGGCTCATGTCCACCACGAGCCCGCCCGAGTTCTGGGCGCTGTCCCCGTAGGACCGGCCCAGGCCACGCGCCACCACGCCGCGCTGCAGGTGCGCGGGGGAGGAGGCGTTGGAGTCGTTGACCGTCGCCACCGCGGCGGAGATCTCCTCGACCGAGCGCGGGGTGAGCACGTGGCTCATGGCCGGGGCGGTGCGTCCCCAACCGGTGAGGCGCTTGAGCTCGGTGTCCAGGGAGGTGTCCGCGGAGGGCTGGCCGGGGGAGGCGTTCTGTGCAGTGCTCACGGACCTGAGGCTACCGCCCGGTGTCCCTCCCGCCTCGTCACACCGCCCTGAGATCCGCTACTCCCGCTCCGGATCCGCTACCCCTGTGGGCATAGCGGATCCTGAAGCGGAGTAGCGGATCCTGGGCGCGTGCGGGGCGCGTGGCGGACGCGTGGCGGGCGCGGGTCAGGCCTGGCAGCCTGCGGTGAAGGGCACGCCCCGCACGCGGTCGTCCACCCAGTCCAGGGCCGGGCCCACCGCGGTGTAGGCGGCGGTGATGTGTTCGCCGGCCACCGGCGTGTACTCCACGTCCGCCCCCGCGGCGCACCACTCGTCGACCAGTCGGTGCGCGGTCCACTCGGGCACGAAGGTGTCGCCCGGCCCCTGCGAGGAGCCGGGCCCGGGGCCGATCGGGACCGACGCGTCGCCGTGCCACACCTGCACGGGCCCGGTGGGCACCTCGCGCGGGTCGGCGCCGTGGGCCGGGTCGGCCGCCCCCAGCCGGTTGCGGGCCATCACGCGCTGCACGGTCGGATCGGTGCGTGGGTTGACGTCGGTGAGCATTGACAGCGGCGCCCGGAAGATCCCGATCGCGGTGTTGGTGGACGCGCAGGCGTCGCGCAGCAGGTGTGCGGTCACGTCGCCGGTGTCGTTGAGCAGCGGGTACAGCTCCGGGTGCTCCCGGGCCAGGCCCAGCACGGCAGCCCGGTAGAGCCCGGAGGCGACGGTGCCGTCCATGGTGTCGAACAGGTCGGAGTAGTCGGCGGGCACGCCGCCCACCGACGAGCCGACGAGCGCGCCGGTGAGCTCGGGTGCGTAGACGGGCTGGAGTTGCGCCGCCCAACCCGTGGCGATGCCGCCGCCGGAGTAGCCGACCTGGGCGATCCGGGACTCGGCGAACAGTGGCACGTCCTCGCCCGGCGGCACGAACGCGCGCGCGGCCCGCATCCCGTCGAGCACCGCCTGACCGTTGGCGCGGCCCGCGGCGTAGGCGGCCTTGGGGCCCTGGAAATCGGTCACCACCAGCCCGTATCCGCGGTCGGCGAGGATCTGCAGGAACGGCGGCAGCTCCACATTCGCCTTGTGCGGCAGCACGTGCGAGGGCATGCACTGCAGGCCGAGCGAGTCGATCGTGGCGTTGAAGGAGACCAGCGGCCGCGGCCCGGGGCCGTCCCAGGGGGTGGCCGGCTCGATGATCGTGGAGACGATCTGTTGTGGCTGGTCGTGGGAGTCGGTGCTCTGGACCAGGACCTGCCAGCCGCGGCCGAAGTTGCGGACGTTGGTGGGCGGGAGGTGGACCTGGCGGGTGGCGAGGATCGTGCCCGGCGCGGTGGTGGGGTCCACGTCGGGCGGCGAGGAGTACCACGGGTCCGGCGAGGGGCTGGGCAGGTATCGCTCGGGCGTGCGTTCGTGCTCGGGTGCGGGCCGCAGTGCGGCGAGGGGCCCGGCGAGGGGGTCGGGCAGCTCGGCCGACCCGGGCGGGCCCTGCGCCGAGGCGGCAGGGGAGGAGGACAGTGCACACACTGTCGCCAGCACTGCCGCGGCGACTGTGCGGGCGGGACGGAGGGGGCGTCGCGACCACATGCGCCCCAGGGTATCCGGCCGCGTCGCTCCGCTCCGACTTGCGCGCCCCGCCGGCACGATCCGTCCGACTTACGTGCCCGTTCAGGTCCACGACGGGCGCGCACCTCATCCCAGGCGCGACCCCGGCCGGCGGCGACCGCGAACCGCGGCGGGTGACGTGTCGGTGCCCCTGTGTCCGACCTCCGTCCTACTCTGTCGGTGTGAGTTCCTCCCCCAGTGGCGCCGACGCCCCGCACGAGCAGGACGCCCGGCACGTCCCGCACGATCACGCCGAGCCGCAGCCCGATTCCGTGATGGATTCCCTGCGCGGCGCCGTTGACCCGTTGGAGTCGCGGCACGAGTCCGACCCGGCGGCGCCGACGGACCTCAAGACGCAGATCATCCGGTTCTTCCTCACCGGCGTGCTCTCGGCGATCGTCGACTACGGCCTGCTGCAGCTGCTCATGCTCGCCGGGCTGGGGTACGGCCCGGCCAAGGCGCTCTCGTTCGTGGCGGGCACGCTCACGGCGTACGCGCTCAACCGCCGGTGGACGTTCCAGGCCGAGCCCTCGCGGGCCCGTTTCGTGGCCACGATGTGCCTGTACGCGGTCATGTTCGGCGTGCAGTGGGGCCTGTTCATGCTGCTCGTGCCGTGGTTCGACGGGATGGGCTGGAGCATGTTCTGGGCCACCACCATCGGGTACGTGATCGCCCAGGGCGTGGCCACGGTGACCAACTTCATCGTCCAACGCACGGTGATCTTCCGGGTGCGCTGAGCATCATGACCGCCGCGATCCTCCTGGCTGCCGCGCTGGCGCTGCTGCTGGTGCCGGGCGCTGCGATCTGCCTGGCCGCGGGCCTGCGGTGGCGGGACGCGGTGGCGGCCGGCCCTGCGCTGACGTCGGCGGTGGTGGCGGTGGGCTGCGCAGTCACAGCGGCCACCGACGTGCCGTGGAACCCGGTCTCCGCGGGGGTCACGGCGCTGGTGGCGTTGCTGTGCGCGGGGCTGGTCGGCGGGGCCGTCAGGGTGGGGGCCGGACGCCCGCGGCGCGGCGCAGGAGAGGTCAGGGGGGAAGACCGGAGCGACGACGAGACCGCCTACGAGCTCCCCGCCCACGGCCGGCCCGCATACGCTCACGCCGCCACCCCGGGCGGCCGCGGTCCGGACCGTCGGAGCGTGCTGGGCGTTGTCGTCGTCGTCATATTTTCCCTGGTCCCCGCGGTGCAGGTTCTCATCGCCACGCGCGGTCTCGCGGCCATTCCGCAGGGCTGGGACGCCATCTTCCACGGTGGCGCCACGCGGTACATCGCCGAGACCGGGCGCGCGGGCGTCGCTGACCTGGCACCGGTGAGCCAACCCGCCAACCCGCACTACTACTACCCGGACGCCTACCACGCGCTCACCTCCCTCCTGTTGCACCTGCCCGGTGACGGCTCGCCGGAGGCGCTCAACGGACTGCCGGGCGCCCTGAACGCGATGTCGGCGGTGACGGGCGTGGTGTTCGTGCTGGGCGTCGCGGTGCTCGCCGGGCGACTCTGCGGTGGTTCGCGACTCGCAGCGGTGGCTGCGGCGCTGGTCGCGGCCTCGTGCTGGACGTTCCCGTACCTGGCGCTCGGGCGCGGACAGCTCCTGCCGTTCGCGCTGGGCGTCGCGATCATCCCGGGGCTCGTGCTGCTCGGTGAGCACGTCGCCGGTTGGCGGCGCCCGCCCGGTGACCAGTTCGTGCGCGGGGCGGTCACCGGCCTCGTCGCCCCGGCGCTGCTGCTCGGAGTGGGCGTGGCCGGGGCCTGGTCGGTGCACCCGTCGGTGGCACTGGCGGCGGCGGTCCCGCTCGGCGTCCAGGCCCTCGCCGGGCTGGTCGCGGCACCCGGGCTGCGGCCCCGACTGGCGGTGGCCGGCGGCTACGTGCTCGCCGCGATCCCCGCCTGCCTGTACGCGGGTTGGGCGGTGTCCATGGTCTCGGCCGGAACCACCGATGCCCTCGCCGGCTTCTCCTGGCCGCGCGAGGTGGGCGTGCCCCGCGCGGTGGCCGGGGTGTTCGACCTGGGGCCCACCGCGGTGTCCTCGGCCGGCATCACGGTGCTGCTGCTCCTCGGGCTGGTCGCGGCGGTCGCGGATCCGCGGTGGCGCCGGCCACTGGCGGCGATGGTGGCCGCGCTCGGCATCTACGGGGCCCTCTACGTGCTCGCCGCGGCCGTCGAGGGTGACTGGGTGCGGACGTTCACCAGCTTCTGGTGGGACGACTTCTACCGCTTCGCCTCACTGCTCGTCCTGCCGACGGCGGTGCTCGCCGGGGCGGGTGCCCGCGCGCTGGTCCCGCGGGGCTCGGTGCGTCGTCCCGCCGCACGCGTCGGTGTGGCGGCGGCGGCAGTGTGCGCCGTCGCGGCGGTCTCGGGGCAGGCCGTCCTCGCCCGTGACCTGCGGGTCTGGGGTTACGGCGACGGCCCGGCCGTCAACGCCCTCGAGCGCGAGACGCTGGACCGGCTCGCCGAGCTTCACGAGGGCGGCGTGGTCCTGGGCGACCCGTTCGACGGCACCGCGTGGGTATACGCGCTGCACGGGGTGCCGGTGGTGTTCGGTGCACCCCTGGCCGACGACCCGGTCGCCCAGGTCGGCGGTGACCGCATGACCCTCTACACCTCGATCAACAGGTACGGCTTCGACCCGACGGTCACCCACGAGGTGCAGCGTCAGGACGTGCGGTGGGTGGTGGTGGGCACCGGCGTCGTGGGCGGCCCCGGGCGGCCCGGCGGATTCATCGGCCTGGACCTCAACCCCTACCTGCGCCTGGCAGAGGAGAACGCGGGCGCCCGCCTCTACGAGGTGCTGCCGGTCGTCGCCGACCACCCGCCGCTGCTGCCGCCCCCGGGGATCCCGCCGGTGACACCGCTGGAGCAGCCGCCGAACACCGACTCACCGGTCGTCGACGCGGTCGCGCCCGGACCGGGGACTAACCTGGGCGGCACCGGATAACCGATCTACAGGAGCGCATCGCCCCATGGACGCCACCACCGTGACCGCCGCAGGCGCCGACACCGGCGCCCCGAGCGCCGACCGCGACCTGCTCCTCCAGCGCACCCTGTTCGCGGGCCCGCGCAAATGGGTCAACGACGACCTGTACTCGCGCATCACCCGCGGCACCGCCCGGCGCACGCGCACCGAACTGCAGCTCGAGCCCGGCGCGGTGGTCGACACCAACACCTATTTCGGCCGCTTCGAGGCCTCGTACTGGCAGCGGTGGACCACCGTCACCGAGCTCACGGTACGGGTGGCGGTCGAGTCCGCCGGGCAGGTCGACGTGCTGGTCCGCGCCTCCGACATCGGCTCCCACGTCCGCACCGTCGACGTGGTGCGCCACGAGGGCGACGGCATGGTGGTGCTGCACGTGCCGGTGGACGCGTTCACCGACGGCGGGGCGATGTGGCTGGAGTTCCACGCCGTGGACGCCGTCGCGACGGTGTCCGACGTGGGGTGGAGCACCGCCACGTCGCGGCCGGTGCGCCGCGCGGCCGTGGCGATCTGCACGTTCAACCGGGCCGACGACTGCGCGGCCACCGTCGACTCCCTCGCCTCCGACCCGCTCGTGGCGGACCTCATCGACGACCTGTACGTCACCGACCAGGGCACCGACCTGGTGGAGACCCGCGAGGCCTTCGCCCACGCGGCCGAGGAGTTCGGCGACCGGCTGCACTACCTGCGCCAGCCGAACCTCGGCGGCGCCGGCGGTTTCAGCCGCGGCATGTTCGAGGCCACCGCGCCCGGCGCCCCCGGACCGGTCGACGTGCTGCTCATGGACGACGACGTGCGGGTCGAACCGGAGACGGTTCTGCGACTGTTCGCGTTCGCGGCAGTGACCCGCGAGCCGATGCTCGTGGGCGCGCAGATGATGTACCTGTTCAACCCCGACTACCTGCTCGTCTCCGCCGAGCGCACGAACCTGGCCGAGCTCAAGGGCGGCCTCGACGCGGACGAGTTCGCGCTGCGTGACGAGTCGGTGGTCGAGAACCGTCAGGAGCGTCGGATCGACGCCGAGTACAACGCCTGGTGGTCCTGCCTCATCCCCGGGGAGGCGGTGGAGAAGGTCGGCCTGCCGATGCCGTACTTCTTCCAGTGGGACGACATCGAGTACGGGCTGCGCTGCCGGCAGGCCGGGATGCCCACCTGCACCCTGCAGGGCGCGGCCGTGTGGCACGCCGACTTCTACTGGAAGGACGGCGACGACTTCGGGCAGTTCTTCTCCCAGCGCAACTCGCTGGTCACCGCCTCGATCCGGCAGGGCCTGGACCCGAAGGACATGGCCAAGAACCTCGGCCGCAACATCCTGCGTGCGATCGTCGCCATGCAGTACGGGCTCGCCGCCACCCGGATGCGGGGCATCGAGGCCTTCCTCGAGGGACCCGAGGGCGCGAACGGGGTCGGGGACGGCGGACAGGCGGCACTCGCCGCGATCCGACAGGAACGCTCGCGGTACCCGGAGACCGCCAAACTGGGCGTCGAGGCGCTCCCGGCCGGGATCCGCGTCGAGCGCAAGGTCGGGATCCCGCGTGAGGACCGCGAGGACCAGGTGCTGGCCAAGCGACTGCTCGTGCAGAAGCTGGGCCGGCAGCGCGGCGGCGTGGTGGCCATCCCGTACGAGGACGCCGCCTGGTGGCACGTGTCGCTGTTCGACGAGGTGTACGTGACCGA
>CAYFRF010000023.1:0-5857 GCA_964345415.1 uncultured Microbacter sp.
TCGTTCGTCCGCGCGTGCGGGACCACCAGTCCGCGCGCGAGCCCGCCGGAGACCACGCGCATGAAGGCCAGTCGGTCGCGGTGGGCGGCGTCATGCCGGCCTGCACCTTGAACACCACGGCCGAGAACGGGTCCGAGGTCTGGCGGGGCTCCCCGGTGACGGTGGGCCACTCACGCGGCGGCGGTGCCAGCTCGACCAGCGCGTCGAGGATCTGGTGCACGCCGAAGTTGAGCATGGCGGAGGCGAAGATCACCGGGCTGGTCTCGCCGGCCAGGTACATCTCCTGGTCGTGGTCCTGGCCCATCGCCGAGAGCAGCTCGGACTCCTCGACGGCGGTCTCCCACACGTCGCCCTCGCGCTCGAGTGCCTGCTCCGGCGAGTAGTGCTCCTCCGGCGCGATGGTCGACCCTCCGGCGGTACGGATGAAGTGCACGTACTCCTCGGGCGCCCCGTCCTCTCCTCGGCGCAGCAGGCCGCGGTAGTCGCCGGCGATGCCGACGGGCATGTACAGCGGGGTGGGCACGAGGCCGATCTGCTCGGTGATCTCGTCCAGCAACTCGAGCGGCGCCTGGCCGGGCCGGTCCCACTTGTTGATCACCGTGATGATCGGTAGGCCGTTGTGCTTACAGACCTGGAACAGTTTGAGGGTCTGCGGCTCGAGGCCCTTGGCGGCGTCGATGAGCATCACGGCCGCGTCCACGGCGGTGAGCACGCGGTAGGTGTCCTCGGAGAAGTCGGCGTGACCGGGGGTGTCGACCAGGTTGATGACGTACGGCTCGTCGTCCGGTCCGGCGTTCTCGGGGACGTAGTTGAACTGCAGGGCGGTGGAGCTGACGGAGATACCGCGCGCCTTCTCCATCTCCATCCAGTCCGACACGGTCGAGCGGCGGCCCGACTTGCCGTGGACGGCGCCGGCCTCGGTGATCACCCGGGCGTGCAGCGCGAGTGCCTCCGTCAGCGTGGACTTACCGGCGTCAGGGTGGGCGATCACGGCGAACGTCCGACGGCGGGTGACCTCGGAGGAGACGTCTGCGCCGGCGTCGGCACCGCCAGAGCCTCCGGTGGTCCCGGTGTCCTCGGCGGTCTCAGTCACGCGATCTCCTCCCAGCGGACGACGGCCCTCGTCGTCGTCGTCGATATCTTCCCAGGGTACGTGCGCGCCCGCCGCACGTCCCAATCCGGCGCCGGCCCCGCACCAGGGTGGTGGGCGCAGGATTCCGGCAGGTCACGCGGCGCGCGGCCCGCGTGGTTAACTTCTGGCGTGGGCCTCGTGACATCGCGCTCGGGCGCGGGTCCGGTGGCCACCGCACCGGCCCGCCAACGGGCGCGCCGGCCCCTCCGGCGAACGGACCACCCTCATGTTCGGCCTCTCCACCCGCCTGACCGCCGTCGCCACGGTGGGAATCCTCGCCGCCGGCACCCTCGCCGGCGGTGCGCTCCTCACCCCGGCCGCGGTGGGCGCGCAGTCCTCCCAGGCAGCGGCGACCGAGACCATCACCCTGCTCGGCATCACCGACTACCACGGCCGCATCGGCGCCGCGAACCCCTCCACCGTGGCGTTCGCCGACACCATCGAGAGGCTCCGCGCCGAGGCGGGCCCCGGGTCCAGCCTGCTGCTCTCCGCCGGCGACAACGTGGGCGCGACCCTGTTCGCCTCCTCGTTCCAACAGGACCAGCCCACCATCGACGTGCTCAACGCGCTCGGCCTGGCGGCCTCGGCCGTGGGCAACCACGAGTTCGACCGTGGGATCGACGACCTGCAGGGGCGGATCGAGCCGGCCGCGGACTGGGACTACCTGGGCGCGAACGTCACCGTGGACGGGGTGCCGATGAAGGAGTACTCGCTGCACGAGGTCGGCGGGCTGACCGTCGGGGTGATCGGGGTGGTCACCGAGTCCACGCCGATGTCGGTGAGCCCCGGCGGGATCACGGGGGTGACGTTCAGCGATCCGGTCGACGCGGTCAACCGCGTCGCTGCGCAACTGAGCGACGACGACGAGGCCAACGGCGAAGCGGACGTGATCGTGGCCGAGTACCACGAAGGGCCGCCGGCCGCGGGGTCCATCGAGGCGGCACGGGCCGGTTCCGCGGTGTTCGACGACATCGTCACCCGCACCTCCGGACACGTGGACGCGATCTTCACCGGGCACAGTCACCAGCTGTCGGCGTGGGAGGGGGAGCGGCCCGGCGTCGGGGCGTCGGTCGGAGCCACGGTCGGCGCGACGGTCGCGGGGTCCGTCGGGTCGCTCAGCGGCGGCGGCAGCGGCAGCGCGGGCAGCTCGGGCATCACTGCGGGGAGCACCGGTGCCGGGCGGGGCGCCTCGCCCACGCGCCCGGTCCTGCAGGCCGGCTTCTACGGCAGCCACGTCGGCCGCGTGAGCCTCGAGGTGGACCGCGGCACGGGCGAGGTCGTGGGGTTCTCGCAGGAGAACGTCGCGGTGCCCACCTCGGCCGCGGGCGCCGATCTGGCCAATCCGGTGGTGGCGGAGGTCCAGCAGATCGTCGACGCGGCGCTGGCCGAGGCGGAGGTGGTGGGCGGCCGGCCCGTCGGCACCGTGACCGGCGACATCACCACCGCCTACTCAGACGGGCAGCGCGATGACCGGATGTCGGAGTCGACGCTCGGGAACCTGGTGGGCCAGTTCTTCGTCGAGGCGGTGGCCGAGCGCGGCGGCGCGGACATCGGCTTCATGAACCCCGGCGGCCTGCGCGCCGAACTGCGCAACGACCCGCCCGGCGAGGACGGGAACATCACGCTGGCGGAGGCCGACGCGGTGCTGCCGTTCGCCAACACGGTGCTAACGCTCTCGCTCACCGGCGAGCAGGTGCGGCGGGTGCTCGAGCAGCAGTGGCAACCGGCCGGCTCGGGCCGCGAGTTCCGGGCGCTCGGCGTCTCGGACGGGCTGACGTGGACGTTCGACCCCACGCGGCCCGCCGGGGAGCGCATCACGTCCCTGACGCTGGACGGCGTGCCGGTGGACCCGGCCGGGAGCTACCGGGTGGCGGTGTCCGACTTCCTCGCCAGCGGCGGCGACAATTTCAGCGCGTTCACCGAGGGCACCGAGGTCCGCGACACCGGCCTGGTGGATTCGGAGGCGTGGCTGGTCTACCTCGCGCAGCACCGCGACGCGGGCATCGCGCCGGACTTCGGCCGCCGCGCGGTGGCGGCGAAGGGGCTGCCGGCTGAGCTCCGGCCGGGCGGCGAGTACTCGTTCACCCTCACCGGCCTGGATCTGACCTCCCTGGGCGCGCCGGTCACGCGTGCCGCGACCGTGATGCTCGGCGGGGTGATGCTGGGGACCTTCGACGCGGTCGCGGGGGTCGACGACGTGACCTTCGGGCCCGCCGCCCACGTGACCCCGCTGCTCGGCCGGGTGGACGTCACGGTCACCGTCCCCGCGGGCACCGCGGCGGGGGACACGGCGCTGGTCGTGGTCACCGACACCGGCACGACTGTGACGATCCCGGTCACAGTCGGCTGAGGGCCTCCAGGTAGCGGCCGGTGATCCGGTCCTGTTCGCGCCGCGCGATCGGGGCGCCGAGTCGTGCGAGGAGGGTGGCGTGCTCGGATTCGGCGGTGATCGTCAGGCGCACGGCGCCGGTGTCCGGGTCGGATGTCACGACGAACGTCTCCCAGCCGCGTTCGGGGTGGCCGGGCAGGGAGCGGTAGGTGAAGCCGCGCGCGCCGGGGCCGTCGATCACGTCGGTGACCTCGCACGGCGCCGACAGTCGCAGCCACGCCGCGGGGCCCGACGTGGGGCGGAGCGTCACCGTGCGTCCGGGGGAGGCGGGGCCGTCGACGACGACGACGAGGCCCGCCCCACGGTGCATGTCCCAGTTCATCAGGGCCCGGCTCGCGCGGTCGAACAGGTCGGCCCCGAATCCCAGGTGGGCGCTCCGCTCGAATCTCCGCGGGCGGGCGGGCATGTACCGGCGGGGCCGACCCGCACGTGTGGCCAGGCGGGGCCGCCCGGCACGTGTGCCCCGCCGGGACGGGCCCGCCGCGCCCATCAGGCGTGGACCTGGTTCTGGGCGGTCTCCAGCCCGTGCCTCAGGAGCAGTTCCACGGCGTCGGCGGCGTCCTGCACGAGGAACGGCACGTCCGGCTGCTCGAGCTTGGAGAAGCGCTTGAGCACGAAGTCGGCGACCTGCATACGGCCGGGCGGACGGCCCACCCCGGCACGTACGCGCAGGTAGTCCTTGGTGCCGAGGGAGCTGGAGATCGAGCGCAGGCCGTTGTGTCCGCCCTCGCCGCCGCCGCGCTTGAGGCGGACCTGGCCGAAGTCGATGTCGATCTCGTCGTGGATCACGATCACATCGGTGGGCTTGACCGAGAAGTACTTGGCCACGGCCGCGGTGGGTCCGCCGGACAGGTTCATGTAGCTGCGGGGGCGGGCCAGCACAACGGGCCGGTCGGCCAGCCGTGTCTGGGCGATCTCGCAGTGGGTCTTCTTGTGGGTGCTGAAACTCGCCGGCATGGGCAGCGCGCGGGAGGCCAGCTCCTGCAGGACCTCCCAGCCGATGTTGTGGCGGGTGCCCTCGTAGTCGGGTCCGGGGTTGGCCAGGCCCACGATGAGCGCGGGGCCGGCGGAATCGGCGGTAGTCACGCCCGCCATGATCTCAGATGGGGCGGCGGCCGACGGTTCGGCTGCCCCTGCGGCGCTGTGCTCCCGGCCTCGCAGCCCTCGCTGCCCTCGCCGCCTTCGCTGCCCGAGGCCCCGTTTTCTGCCCCCGTGCTCCCAGACCCTGTCCCGGGCCGGCTTCGGTCCCCGCTCACACCGTCAACCACGTCGCGTGGAGTCGTTTCGTGCAGCGTTTCCCCAGGGGCGGAGCGCTGGCGGGCTGCTGGAGCGACTCCACACCTGACGCGTGGGCGGGCACGCGGCCGACACGGGGCCACCCCGGACGTGCAGGCGACGGGCGCTGCACGACAAATGCGGGACGGGCCCGGCACGACGTGGATGTCGCGCCGGGCCCGTCCCGACGATGTGCAGCGGTCAGGCTGCGTCCGCGTGGGTCACGCGGGGGAGGCTCAGGCCTCCTCGGCGGCCTCGGAGGCGCCCTCGCCCTCTTCGCCCTCGCCCTCGGCGTCGAGGTCGGCCTCGGTCGGGGCCTCGATGACGTTGACGAGCAGGGTCTCCGGGTCGGAGATCAGGGTGGCGCCGGCGGGCAGCTCGACGTCGGCGGCGGTGATCTGGGTGCCGGCCTGGGCGCCGGCCACGGAGACCTCGAGGTCCTCGGGGATGTTGGTGGCCTCGACCTCGATCTCGATGACGTCGGCGTCGGTGGTGACCAGGGTGCCCGGGGCGGCGTCGCCCGAGACGATGACGGCGATCTCGACGACGACCTTCTCGCCCTTCTTCACCACGAGCAGGTCGGTGTGCTCGATGATGCGGGTCAGCGGGTGCACGTCGATCTGCTTGGGCAGAGCGAGCTGCTCCTCGCCCTCGATGTCGAGGGTCAGCAGGGCGTTGGTGCCCGAGTGACGCAGGATGGCGGCGAACTCGAGGGCGCCGAGGAGCAGGTGGCGGGGCTCGGTCTTGTGGCCGTACAGCACGGCGGGCACCTGGCCCTCGCGGCGGGCGCGGCGGGCGGAGCCCTTGCCGAACTCGGTGCGCACCGCGGCGCTGATCTTGTTCTGCTCGTTCTGGTTCGCCATGTGATGACCTCTTGTGTGGATACTGCTTTCCGGCTCGGCGCGAAGCGCACCCCACGGAAAGGTCCAGAGGTGATCGCGTCGATAACGGAGTGACCGGAATGGTCCTCCCTCGCCGAGATGACCCGATCAGCCTACCGCCGCGGTATCCGGCGCCCAAATCCGGAATCGGCCCGCACAGTTCGGTCTGTGCGGGCCGGT
>CAYFRF010000023.1:5957-13498 GCA_964345415.1 uncultured Microbacter sp.
GGGGTCACCTCGTCCTCGCTGCGGTGGTTGATTCCGCAGATCAGGCCGATGGCGTCCACCCCGGCCTCGACCGCTATCCGAAGATCGTCCTCACTACGGATCCCACAGATCTTGGTTCTCATGGCGGGTTAGAGGATCTCCTCGATCAGTGAGGTGGGACGGCCCATGCGGGTGCCCTTGTCGGTCACTACGAAGGGGCGTTCGATGAGCCGCGGGTGGGCGACCATCGCCTCGAGCAGTTCGTCATCGGACGCCTCGAGCAGGCCGAGTTCGGTGAACTCGGCTTCCTTGACCCGCACCGCCTGTCGTACGGTCAGCCCGGCATCGGCGATGAGGGTGCGCAGCTCGTCCACCGTCGGCGGGGTCTCGAGGTAGTACACCACCGTCGGCTCGATGCCGTGCTCCTGAAGGAGTGACATGGCCTGGCGGGATTTGGAGCAGCGGGAGTTGTGGTAGATCGTGGCGCGCCCGGCGTGATCGGCGGACATGCTAGGCCGATCCGTTGAACAGGCTGGTCACCGAGCCGTTCTCGAAGACCTCGTGGATTGTCCTGGCCAGCAGTGGCGCGATGGACAGCACGGTGAGGTTCTCGAAGCGCTTCTCCGGCGGGATCGGCAGGGTGTCGGTGGTGATGACCTCCTTGGCGCCGCAGGAGGCGAGGCGCTCGGCGGCCGGGTCGGAGAAGATGCCGTGGGTGCAGGCGATGATCACGTCGCCGGCACCGGCGTCCTTGAGGACCTTGACGGCTCCGGCGATGGTGCCGCCGGTGTCGATCATGTCGTCCATGAGCACACAGGTCTTGCCCTCGACGTCGCCCACGACGCGGTTGGACTTGACCTGGTTGGGCACGTTCGGGTCACGGGTCTTGTGGACGAAGGCCAGCGGCGCGCCGTCGAGGGCGTCGGCCCACTTCTCGCCCACCTTGACGCGGCCGGCGTCGGGGGAGACCACCACGATGTTCTCCGTGCCGTAGTGCTGGCGGACGTAATCCGACAGCTGGCCCTGGGCGTGCATGTGGTCGACCGGGCCGTCGAAGAAGCCCTGGATCTGGTCGGTGTGCAGGTCGACCGTGATGATCCGGTCCGCGCCCGCGGTCTTGAGCAGGTCCGCGATCAGGCGGGCCGAGATGGGCTCGCGGCCGCGGTGCTTCTTGTCCTGGCGCGCGTACGGGTAGAACGGCAGGACCGCGGTGATGCGCTTGGCGCTGCCGCGCTTGAGCGCGTCGATCATGATGAGCTGCTCCATGATCCACTTGTTCAGCGGGGCCGGGGCGCTCTGCAGCACGAAGGCGTCGCAGCCGCGGACGGACTCCTCGAAGCGGACGAAGATCTCGCCGTTCGCGAAGTCACGGGCGGTCTGCGGGGTCACCTCGACACCCAGCTCGGCGGCCACCTGCTCCGCGAGCTCAGGATGTGCGCGGCCCGCGAAAAACATCAGGTTCTTCTGGTTGTCGATCCACTCGCTCACTGCGTGTGCCCGTCCTTCTGGGAGTCGTTCCGGGTTCGAAGGGCGGCCGCGGCCGAGCCGGAGTCCGGCCGGTTCTCGATCACCCAGTCGTCGATGTTCCTCTGCCGCCCACCGGACACCGCGAGAGCTCCCGGCGGGACGTCGTCCTTGATCACGGTACCGGCGCCCGAGTAGGCGCCGTCGCCGACCGTCACCGGAGCCACGAACATGGTGTCCGATCCCGTTCGGCAGTGATCGCCGATCACTGTACGGCTCTTGTTCACGCCGTCGTAATTGACGAAGACGCTCGATGCCCCGATGTTGGTGTGCTCGCCGATCGTCGCGTCCCCGACGTAGGTCAGGTGGGGGACCTTGGTGTGGGCCCCGATCGTGGACTTCTTGACCTCCACGAACGTGCCGATCTTGCTGGAATCTCCCAGCTCGGCCTCAGGTCGCAGATACGCGAACGGCCCCACCTGCGCGCCGGCGCCGATCGTGGCCCCGGTCGCGTGGGTCCGGATGACGGTCGCACCCGCCCCGACCGTGGTGTCCTGCAGCGTGGTGTCCGGGCCGATCGTCGCGCCGTCGCCGATCTCGGTCACCCCCGTCAGGTGGGTGCCCGGCAGGATCGTCACGTCGCGGCCGATCCGCACGTCCACGTCGATCCACGTGCTCGACGGGTCCACGAGTGTGGCCCCCGCCCGCATCGCGACCTCGCACAGACGGCGGTTCATCTCCGCCGACAGGGCCGCCAGCTGCACCCGGTCGTTGACGCCGGCCACCTGGTCCGCGTCCTCGAGCCGGTGGCCGCGGATGAGTCCGTTCGCCTGCCGGGCCAGCTGGATGACATCCGTGAGGTACAGCTCGCCCTGCGAGTTGTCCGTGCTCAGCTGCCCGAGCTTGTCCCGCAGCACCTGCGCGTCGAAGGCGTAGATGCCCGAATTGACCTCGGTGATCGCCTTCTCGTCTTCCGAGGCGTCCTTGTGCTCGACGATCCTGAGCACCTCGCCGTCGTCGTTCCTCACGATCCGGCCGTACCCCGTGGGGTCGGGTGCCGTGGACGTGAGAACGGTGACCGCTGCCCGGGGGCGCATGTCGTGGCGGGTGACCACCTCGCGCAGGGTGTCCGCGTCGAGCAGGGGGATGTCGGAGGTCGTGACCAGGACCGTCCCCTCGAACCCCTCGGGCAGTCCCGCCATGCCGGCCGCGACAGCGTCGCCCGTGCCGTTCTGCTGCTCCTGGACCGCCGTGGACACCGGCACCCCCAGGTCCGCGGCGATCTCCGAGACCGCGGAGGCGACCTGCTCGCGCTGGTGACCCACCACCACGACGATCGCATTCGGCTCGATCCCGGCCGCCGCGTGCAGCGCGTGGCCGAGCATGGTCCGCCCGCACACGCGGTGCAACATCTTGGGGGTGTCGCTCTTCATCCGGGTGCCCGACCCTGCGGCCAGGATGATGACCGCGGTCTGCGCACGATCGGTCTGGGGTGGCGTCATCACATCTCCTCGGGCACGGCAGCGCCCAGTGGTCGGTTCGACGGTTCGGCCCGGGGTGAGGACCGCGGTCAAGGATAGAGGGTGGATGCGTGTCCCCGGTCCATCCTGAGGGGTAGCCTGCCCGGAGTGTCAGTGTTCAGACGGCAACTCGCCGACACCCGGCCGCTTCGCGAGCCGCACTTCCGCAGGTTGTGGACCGCCAACATCGTCACCGTGATCGGTGCCCAGCTCTCGATCGTCGCGGTGCCCCAGCAGGTGTTCGAGATCACCCGCAGTTCCGCCTACGTGGGGCTGACGGGCGTGTTCGCGCTCGTGCCGCTCATCGTGTTCGGTCTGTGGGGCGGGGCGCTGGCCGACGCGTTCGACCGGCGCACGCTGCTCATGATCACCACGACCGGTCTCATCGTGACCGCCGCACTGTTCTGGGTGCAGGCCGCCGCCGGGAACCAGAACGTGTGGCTGGTGATGGGGCTGCTCGCCGTCCAACAGGCGTTCTTCGCGGTCAACCAGCCCACCCGGTCGGCGATCATCCCCAAACTCGTCCCGTCGGATCAGTTGGCGTCCGCGGCCGCGCTGAACATGACCGTGATGCAGTTCGGTGCGATCGTCGGGCCGCTCACCGCCGGCATCCTGATCCCCGTGGTGGGTCTGGACACGCTGTACCTGCTGGACTCGATCGCGCTGCTCGCCACCCTCTGGGCGGTCTACCGGCTGCCCCCGCAACCCGTGGCCGGGGAGCGCAGGTCGGTGGGACTGCGCTCCGTCATCGAGGGCTTCGCGTATCTGGCCACGCGGCGGATCCTGCTGGCCTCGTTCCTGGTGGACATCATCGCCATGGTCTTCGGCATGCCGCGCGCGCTGTTCCCGCAGATCGCCACCGAGTCCTTCGGCGACCCGATCAGTGGCGGCGCGGCCCTCGGCATGCTGTTCGCCGCGATGAGCTTCGGCGCCGTGGTGGGCGGGGTGTTCTCCGGCTGGATCCCGCGCGTGCGGCGCCAGGGCCTCGCCGTGTTGGTGTGCGTGGCGCTGTGGGGACTGGCGATGGTGGCGTTCGGCCTCTTCGTGGCCGCCGCGTCGCCCGGCGGATCGGCCTGGTGGCTGTGGCTCGCGCTCGCCGCATTGGCCTTCGGCGGCGCCGTGGACATGATCTCGGCCGCGTTCCGCCAGGCGATCCTGCTCGACTCGGCCACCGACGAGATGCGCGGCCGCCTGCAGGGCGTGTTCATCGTGGTGGTGGCGGGCGGACCCCGCATCGGCGACGTGGCCCACGGCGTGGCCGCGGCCTCGGTGGGCACTGCGGTCGCGGCCTCCGGCGGCGGCGTCCTGGTGGTGATCGGCGTGGTGATCTGTGCCGTCGCGTTCCCGGCGTTCCTGCGCTACACCGTCCGCAGCGCCGTGGAGCGGGGCACCAAGGGCTGAGGCCTCCACCGGACATCCCGCTCGCCGACCTGCCCACCGACCTCCTGCAGGGCCGCGCGCCGATCCGCACGCCGACCGCACGTCGGCCCGCACGCCCACTTACGCGCCGAGTCTGCGCACTGAGGCGTCTGCTGCGCGTCGGATGTGGTCCAGCGTGGGCGCGTAAGTCCCGCGAAGACCGAGCCCGCTCACTTCGCCGGGTACTGCGCGCCCCGCAGGAGCTTGGCCAGATGCGCCGCGTTGGCCGCGGAGGTGGCATTGGTCGCGGCCACCGCCGACGGGGTCTCGTCGAGATCCAGGTAGTCGACCGGCTTCATGGCCTCGTTGTTCCAGTAGGTGCAGCCCTGGGCCGGGATCGTGAACCCGATGTCGTTGAGGCCCTGGAACATATCGGCGACGATCTTGTGGGCGCCGTCCTCGTTGCCGACCACCGCCACCACGGCCACCTTGCCGAACATCGCCGGGCGCCCCGCCTCATCGGTGGCGGACAATTGGGCGTCCAGCCGCTCGAGCACCCGTTGCGCGACGCTGGACGGATTCCCCAACCAGGTTGGCGTCGCCAGCACCAGCACGTCGGCGGCGCGGATCTTCTCCAGGATCGCGGGCCATTCGTCGCCGTCGCCCATGTCGTCCTCCACGCCCGGCCGCACGTCGTGGTCGACGACCCGCACGCTCTCCCCGCCGATCCCGTGTCCGGCCAACTCGTTGAGCACCTGCTGGGCGATGAGCTCACTGCTGGATTCCGCCGGCGAGGCCTTGAGAGAACAGACCAACGCGACCGCCTTCAGATCCGTATCCATGCGCCGCACGCTAGGAGTGCGGTCATCCCGCCACAACCGGTCCGCACGCCGAGCCGATCACGTCGCCCCGACGGTGGTGGCCCTGCCGCACGACCCCCGATATGCCGCTTCTGCCGCCGTTCCCGCACTGGCGCGAGATGCTGGAGAGCACGAGGACGGGCCTGCGGGCCGAGAGCGACGCGGGGGCGCACGTGCTGGAGATGCCGGAGACCTACGCGCAGGAGAAGGAGCGGCACACGTGAGCGGACCGAACGGATCCGGCGGAGACGATTGGGAGCCGGACTTCCGGCCCGACGAGGAGATGGAGCAGCGGCCGCGGCGGAGTCGTCAGCCGGTGATCGCCGTGCTCGCGATCCTGGGGATCATCCTGCTCGTGCTGGCCCTGGCGATCAACGGCGGGATCTGACGCGCGATACCGCCTTTCGTCCCGACAGCGGGGGCGGCTGCTCAGCCGGATCGTGTCGTAGTGCGCTGATACATATTCCTTCACCCGACGAAGGAAGGTACTACGTGACCCAACCCGGTCCCTGGACGCGCCATCAGCGTCATATGGTCCACTCCGACACTCTGGAGGGCGGTAGCCGCAGGTTCGCCACGCTCGATGCCGGTCTCACCCTGGTGATGATCCTGTCCGCGTTCGTGTTCGTGTTCGGGACGATCTTCGCTGTGGCTGGCGACCATACCGAGTCGTTCCTGATCGGCGGCATGGGCCTGGTGACCATGATCCTGTGCGGGATGGGGCGGGTCCTCATCCACATCGCCCACACGGTGGACCGGATCGCGGAATCGGTGGCCGGCCCGGCTGCGACGGATTGACACTGTGTCGCAGTCTGCTTCGCTGGGCGGCGGCCGGGGTCCGTGCGACAGGGCCTTGCTGTGACGGTCGCGAGGCCGGGTGAGAACCGGCCGTATGGCCCGCGATGCGTCTGGGGGTGGGCACCTGACTGCGTGGTGGAACTGGGGGCGATCGCGCGCGAGGGTTCAGATCAGGAAGCGGTTCGACAATCCGGACCGAGTGCGAAGATGTGCGACAGTGTTGCGCAATAACGCAACAGACAGTGGTGAACGATGCCTCTTCCGCCGATGTCAGTTTTTCAAAGGAACGCGGTCGCGCTCGCACGGAAAGAACGCGCGTTTTTCAGTGAGCTGGTCGCCCTCCGGAAGCGTTCAGGGCGGACTGCCAGCGAAGTCGCGAAGGTGCTCGGCAGGCACCGGTCCGCAGTGACCCGATTCGAGAACATGCAGGGCGATCCTCGCCTGTCTACGGTCCTGAGGTACGCCGCGGCCGTCGGCGCCATGATCGAGGTCCGGGTGTCCGAGCTCCCGGAGTGGGAAGAACCCACCCGTAGACAGCTCGACGTTCAGGGGCGCGGGAACGTGCCCGTGAGAAAACCCACCTGCGCTGGCTCCCCCGCCAGGACTCGAACCTGAAATGTCTGAACCAAAATCAGAAGTGTTGCCGATTACACCACAGGGGAACGGCCCGCGAACGAGCCGGTACCAGTCTGGCACATGAGCGCCGCCCCACCCGCGAGTGCCTGGTGAGCGGGTGGGGCGTTGTCGTCGTCGTCCCCTAAAAGACGGGGTCCGCGACCACCTGCCGCGGGGTCACTCACGGTAACCCCGCGGCCTCTTGACTACTTTCCGACCAGGGTGGCGGCGGCCTCCTTGCCGGCGAGGTGGCCGAACACCAGGCCCAGCGAGATGGTGCCACCGGTGCCGGCGTAGAAGCCCTGCGTGGGGGCGCCACCGGCGTTGCCGGCCGAGTACAGACCCGGAACGACCTTCCCGGACCGGTTGATCACGCGACCGTTGGCGTCGGTGACCGGACCGCCGACCGTGCCCAGCGCCGAAGCGTGCACCTCCACGGCGTAGAACGGACCCTTCTCCAGCGGGCCCAGCGTGGAGGAGCGCGGCGACTTGAGCAGCGGCCGCATGAACTTCGCCAGCGGACCGACGAGGGCCTTGCGGATGGCCTCGGAGTCGTTGCGCTTGGCGACCTTCTTCGCGGCCCGGTTCACGATCGGCGCCACCGCCAGGGCCAGGGCGATCTGGGCCTTCATCGTGGCCGCCGGGAACAGCGACCCGGGGGAGAAGCGGCCGAGGAACGGCTTGAAGTCGCCGAAGTAGCGGTCGAACAGGGCCTCGCCGCGACCGAACCACGGGTCGCGACCCACGGCGGCCTCCGGGTTGAACTCGTCGACCGTCTTGAGCAGTCCGGCCTCGTCCACGCCGATCTTGCCCGCCAGCGCGGACAGCGAGCCCGCCCAGTGGATGTACTCGGGGACCTCGCCGCCGGGGACCGACCCGAACAGCCCGTACTTCTCCCAGAGGTTCTGGTCAAAGACGAAGTAGGCGGGGTCGTTGGTCCCGCCGG
>CAYFRF010000023.1:13598-18270 GCA_964345415.1 uncultured Microbacter sp.
CGCCGGGCATCCACCAGGCTGCGTCCATCGTGGTGAGCTCCGCGTCGATCTCCTTGGCCAACTGCACGGCGATGCCGTTGTGGCCCTTGGGGGAGACGTGCGTGCCGAGCGGGCCGCCCAGGTACTCGGTGGCCAGCTCGTCGGAGGTCTCGAAACCGCCCGAGGCGATGATCACGCCGTTGGTGGCGCGCACCGTGTACTCGGCGTCGGCGGCAGGGGTGGAGTCGCCGGAGCCGGTCGCGTCGCGCACGACCAGGCCGGTCACGGCGCCGTTCTCGATGAGCAGCCGCTCGGCCGGGGTCTGGACGCGTACCTCGACGCCCGCCTCGAGGGCGGCCCGTCCTTGGCGGCGGTGAGCGCGGCGGACAGTCCGGCGCCGCCGGATCCGATCACCACGACATCCACGTTCTCGGGCACACCGTGTTCGGCGGCCGTGCCGATCTTTCCCTGGTGGCCGGGCTGGAGAGCAGCCATGATGAACCTCCTGTGAGCGATCAACGAGCTTTGTAGATACGTCAACTACTTTGGCCGGTTCTGGCCGGGTGTGTCCGCGGGCGCCCGTTCGGGGGTGGGAGCGAGGGCCTGTGTGGGGTCCGGCGGCTGCGGTAAGGGGGTCCCGGTGTGTGCGCCGACTAGGATCTGACCACGAAGGAGGGGCGATCACATGACGAGTGGGTCCGGAGCCACGCCGGTGCCGCGCACCAGGATGTCGGCCGCCAAACGGCGTCAGCAGCTCATCGAGGTGGGACGTCGGATCTTCGCGGAGTACGGCTACGACGCGGCCACGGTGGAGGAGATCGCGGCCACGGCGGGCGTCTCCAAGCCGGTGATCTACGAGCACTTCGGCGGCAAGGAGGGGCTGTACGCGGTCGTGTGCGACCGTGAACTCGCCTATCTCGGCGCCGAGATCACCGAGGCGCTGCAGGGGGAGGGCTCGCGCCGCCGCATCGAGCGCGCCGCGATGGCCCTGCTGCGCTACGTGGAGGAGCGCACCGACGGCTTCCGGATCCTCGTGCGCGAGGCCTCGCCCGCCGGCGGCAGTTCCTATTCGACCCTGCTCAACGACGCCACCTCCAGCGTCACCTACATCCTCGAGGAGGAGTTCGTGGCCCGCGGGTTCGACCCGGCCACGACGATCGTCTACGCCCAGGCGTTGGTCGGCATGGTCTCCGGCACCGCCCAGTGGTGGCTGGACGTGCGCACCCCGCCCAAGGAGGAGGTGGCCGCCCACATCGTCAACCTCTGCTACAACGGCCTGTCGCACCTGGATCCGCGGCCGTCGCTCGAGGCCGGGGTCATGGACAAGTACTCGGGCCACAGTCATCCGGGCGGGGACTCCGCCGGCCGCGACATGCGCCCGGGGCCCGGCCAGCCCTGACCTCCGCGGCGGCAACCCCCGCGCAGCCACGGCAGCGCCCCGGCTGCGCCAGCGACCCCCGACCGGAACAGGTCGGGGGTCGCGGGCTTTCCGGGGCGTCGGGGTCGCCGGGCAGGTCAGGCGGCGAGCGCGTGCTCCGGGAGGGTGCGGGCGTCGCGGCGCAGACGCAGCGCCACGGCGATCAGGGTGACGCCGGAGACCGCACCGAACCAGCCGGCGAACGGCAGTACCGCGCTGACGGTCGACGGGCCCACCACGAGCAGCGCCAGTCCGGCCACGGTCACCACTGCGCCGACCGCGGTCATGGCACCGGAGGTCGGGATGTGCGGCCGCAGCACCCTGGCGCCGTAGCCGAGCAGTGCGCCGGACGCGATCAGCCACACGGCGAACAATGCGACGAGTGCGCCCACGGTGATGCCGGGCCAGAAGAGCACGACCAGCCCCAGCGCGATGAACCCGGCGCCGGTGGCGAGCAGGGCGCGGCGGGCGGTGGTGTCGTCGTCGTTGTCGTCGTCGATTCCCAGTGCGGCGGTGACGGTCATGGCTCCGTCGCCGATCGCGAACGCCGCGACCAGGAATGTCGCGAGCAGCAGGCTCGAGCTCGGCGCGAGGAGCGCGGTGGCGCCCAGGGCGAGGGCGAGGCCGCCGCGGATCGCCTGGATCCACCAGGCGCGGGTGAGGGTCTGGAACATCGTCCACCTCTCGGTTTCGGGGGACGGGCCTCGTTCGGCCCGCATTACTGTAATGATCACTACGGTAAGGGTGGTGGGGAACCGTGGCAAGGTAGGTGAGGCGATGAACACAGGGGAAAGAGATATGACGACGACGACACCGTCCACCCGGCGCACCCGCGCCAACGGCAGGCAGTCGCGTCGCAAGATCATCGAGGCCGCGGCGGCGGTGGCGGGCGAACGCGGGTACGAGGGCACCTCGATCGCCAAGATCAGCAAGGCCAGCGGCCTGCCCGCCAGCTCGATCTACTGGCATTTCAAGGACAAGGACGCCCTCCTGGCCGCGGTCGTGGAGGAGGGCGTGGGGCGCTGGATCGGGCAGGTCACGCGCGCGGACGGCTCGTCGCTGCCCGAACGGGTGGTCTCGCTGTGCGAGGGGGTGGCGGGCGCGTTGGCGGCCTCGCCCGACTTCATCCGGTTGGGCCTGATGCTCGCGCTGGAGCAACGCCCCGAGGAGACGGCGGCCAAGAGCCTGTATCTACGACTGCGGGGCGAGGCGGTGGGGCTGATCGCCGACCAACTGCTGGAGGTGCGCCCCGACCTCACGGAGGCGCGCGCACACGAACTGGCGACCTACGCGCTGGCTGGCGGGGACGGGATCTTCCTGGCCATGCAGTTCGGCGAGTCGGACGTGAGCGGCCTGTTCGCGCTGCACGCCGAGGCGATGGTGCACCTCATCGAGCGCGGCTGAGACCGAGCTCCCGCGGGGCGGCTGCGCGGCGCTCCCGCGGGTCAGGCGATCAGAGGTAGGCGAAGAAGTCCGCCCAGTAGAAGTCCCAGAACGCCCACAGGATGATCCCGGCCACGGCCAGGTACCACACCACAACCGGCACCAGGTGCCACTGCTGCAGCACCCGTACCCAGCGTGCGGAGGTGAGCTTGCCCAGCACGTGCAGGAGCGTGTACCAGAACATGGGGATGGTCACGGCCCACACGACCATGCACCACGGGCACAGGGTCTGGATGTTGAAGATCGACTGGAAGGCCAGCCAGTGGATGAACCCGGCGGCGAAGGTCAGGCCGAGCAGGGCGCCCACCCAGTACCAGCGCGGGAACCGGGTCCCGGACGCGGCGGCCACGCCGATCGCGATCACGATGCCGAAGCCGATCAGCCCCATGAACGGGTTGGGGAACCCGAACACCGAGCCCTGTTCGGAGTTGATGACGCCCTTGCAGCTCATGAGGATCGAGAAGTTGCAGGCCGGTGTGTAGTCCGGGTTCTCGAGGATCCGGATCTTGTCCAGGCTGAGCTGGAACGAGGCCAGGAGGGCGAAGAACGAGCCGATGGCCAGCAGCACGCCGATCCAGCGGTCGGTGAAGACCCGCGAACCCACGTCGGGCTGGTCGGCCGGTGGGTGGCCGGAGTCGGCGGGGGCGATGGTCACCGGGGCGGCCGGCTCGCCGGCGGGGTCGACGTGCTCGGCGTCTGTGGTCTCGCGCATAGGCACAGGCTACCGCCGCGCGGGCCCCTCTAGACTGCGGAGGTCTGGCGCGCCGGTCGGGGCGTACCCCCACCGCGCGCGGGGTGTCGTAGGTCGCTGGTTGACTGTCCCTCGACGTCCGACAGCCCGCCGGCGTCCCAGTTGCCCCGGCCGACATCCCGTCGGTACAGCACGACCCGCCGTTTCCCACCCGGAGGCAGAACCCGCGTGACATCCACCGCCACCGCCACGAACCAATCCACCGCGGGCGCGCCCGCAGCCCTGTCCGGTCTGGCGGGTGCGGTCCTCGCGAACCCGGCGCTGGCCGGGTTCCGGGACGGACTGCCCCGGGATGCCGCGGTGGTGCGCTCGCCCGAGTCGCTGCGTCCGTTCCTGGTCTCGGCGTTGGCGCAGCACGCGCCGTTGTTGGTGGTCACCGCCACCGAGCGCGAGTGTGAGGAGCTGGCGGACGAGCTGGCGGGGATTTTTGACGACGACGACGCCGGGGTGGCGCAGTTCCCCAGCTGGGAGACGTTGCCCCACGAGCGTCTCTCGCCGGCCGCGGACACCATCGGTCGCCGGCTGCAGGTGCTCAGTGCCGTGATGGCCGGTCGGGCGCCCCGGATCGTGGTGGCGGCGGCCCGGTCGGTGGTGCAGCCCATCTCGGTGGTGGCGGCCCGCCGGGAGCCGGTGCACGTGGTCAAGGGGGCCGAGCTGGACCCGGGCGACCTGCTGGCGGAGCTGGCGGAGTTCGCGTACGTGCGTGAGGACATGGTGGCCCGGCGCGGGGACGTGGCGGTGCGTGGCGGGATCGTGGACGTGTTCCCCACGACGGCCGACCATCCGCTGCGGATCGAGTTCGAGGGCGACACGGTCGCGGAGATCCGCGAGTTCTCGGTGGCCGACCAGCGCTCGCTGCCGGAGGGCGAGGTGGACTCGGTCATCCTCTACCCGTGCCGCGAGCTGCTGCTGGAGGAGGAGGTGCGGGCCAAGGCCCGTGAGCTGGCGGCGGAGCATCGTGCCAACCCCACGCTCGCGGAGCTGCTGGACTCGCTCGGCGAGGGCATCCCGCGCGACGGCATGGAGGCCCTCACCTCGGTGCTGGTGCCCGGCGAGATGGCCACGCTGCCCATGCTCATGCC
>CAYFRF010000023.1:18370-20951 GCA_964345415.1 uncultured Microbacter sp.
ATCACCGTCGCGGCCGGCGACCCGCCCGCCCCGCGCGGCAAGGACGCCGAGATGGAGGCCATGTTCACCCGGCTGCGCGCCCTGGTCAGCGGCGGCGGCCGGGCCGCGGTGGTGGTCCCGGGCCACGGCACCGTCGCGCGTATCAAGGAACGCCTGTCCGAGGCGGAGGTCCCGGCCACCGCGGCGGAGCCGGGAGCCGAGCCGGCGGCGGGCCTGGTGACCATCTACGAGGCCGTGTTGCACGCCGGGTTCGCCCTCACCGGCTCCACCCTCCCCGACTCCGCCGGCGGGGTGGCGGACGACCTCGTCGTCGTCTCCGAAACGGACCTCACCGGCAACCGACTCGGCGCCACCGCACGCCCCAAGGCGCGTCACTCCAAGCGCCGCAACCAGGTGGACCCCCTCGCCCTCAAGGCCGGGGACATGGTGGTGCACGACCAGCACGGCATCGGCCGGTTCGTCGAGATGGTCGAGCGCCAGGTGCGCGGCGGCGACGGCTCGTCGCGGCGCGAGTACCTGGTGATCGAGTACGCCCCCGGCAAGCGCGGCGCCGCCGGCGACCGCCTGTACGTCCCCATGGAATCGCTGGGGCAGCTCAGCCGCTACGTCGGCGGCGAGGCGCCCACGCTGTCCAAGATGGGCGGCGCCGACTGGCAGAACACCAAGCGCAAGGCCCGCAAGGCCGTCCGCGAGATCGCCACCGAGCTGGTGCAGCTCTACGCCAAGCGGCAGTCCGCGCCCGGCCGCGCCTTCGGCCCCGACACCCCCTGGCAGCGGGAGATGGAGGACGCGTTCCCGTTCACCGAGACCATCGACCAGCTCAGCGCGATCGAGGAGGTCAAGGGGGACATGGAGAAGCCCGCCCCCATGGACCGCGTGGTGGTGGGCGACGTGGGCTACGGCAAGACCGAGGTCGCGGTGCGCGCGGCGTTCAAGGCCGTGCAGGACGGCACCCAGGTGGCGGTGCTCGTGCCCACCACCCTGCTCGCGCAGCAACACCTGGCCACGTTCACCGAGCGCATGACCGGCTTCCCCGTCACCGTGCGCGGGCTCAGCCGCTTCACCTCCGACGCCGAGGCCAAGGAGATCCTGGCCGGGCTCGCCGACGGCACGGTGGACGTGGTGATCGGCACGCACCGCCTGCTCGCCACGGGCGTGCGGTGGAAGAACCTCGGCCTGGTGATCGTGGACGAGGAGCAGCGCTTCGGCGTGGAGCACAAGGAGCACATCACCTCCCTGCGCACCCACGTCGACGTGCTGACCATGTCCGCCACGCCGATCCCGCGCACGCTCGAGATGTCGCTGGCCGGGATCCGCGAGATGAGCCAGATCCTCACCCCGCCCGAGGAGCGGCTGCCCGTGCTCACCTACGTGGGCGCCTACTCGGACAAGCAGGTCGCGGCCGCCATCCGGCGCGAGCTGCTGCGCGAGGGCCAGGTCTTCTATGTGCACAACCGCGTGCGGACCATCGACGCCACCGCCGCCAAGATCCGCGACCTGGTGCCCGAGGCGCGCGTCGTGGTGGCGCACGGGCAGATGGGGGAGGAGCAGCTCGAGCAGACCGTCGGCGGGTTCTGGAACCGCGAGTACGACGTGCTGGTCTGTACGACCATCGTCGAGACCGGCCTGGACATCTCCAACGCCAACACCTTGATCGTCGACCGCTCCGACCAGCTGGGGCTCTCGCAGATGCACCAGCTGCGCGGGCGCGTCGGTCGCTCGCGTGAGCGCGGCTACGCCTACTTCCTCTACAGCCCGGAGAAGCCGCTCACCGAGACCGCCTACGACCGGCTGGCGACCATCGCGCAGAACAACGACCTCGGCGCCGGCATGGCCGTGGCCATGAAGGACCTCGAACTCCGCGGCGCCGGCAACGTGCTGGGCGCCGAGCAGTCCGGGCACATCGCCGGCGTCGGGTTCGACCTCTACATCCGTCTGGTCGGCGAGGCCGTGGAGGCGTACCGGGCGATCGCCGACGGCAAGCCCGTCGAGGTGGAGGAGGAGCTCGGCGAGATCCGCATCGAACTGCCCGTCGATGCCTACATCCCCGTCGAGTACGTCGACGGCGACCGCCTGCGCCTCGAGGCCTACCGCAAGCTCTCGCAGGCCCGCGAGCCGGGCGACATCGACGCGGTGGTGGAGGAGCTGGTGGACCGCTACGGCCCGCTGCCCGTCGAGGCGCGGCGCGTGGTGTCGGTGGCGCGGCTGCGGCTGGTGGCGCAGAAGTACAAGGTGCGCGAGATCGTGATCGCCGGCTCGCGGCTGCGCGTGGGGCCGCTGGACCTGCTCGACTCGCAGCAGATGCGACTCAAGCGCATGTACCCGGCCGCCCAGTACCGGGCCACGCAGAAGACGGTGCTGCTCCCGCTGCCCAAGGCGGCAGGCGCGCGCGCGGGTGCCGGCGGCGAGAAGGCGCGCGACGACGAGATGCTCCAGTACGCCGCCGACTTCCTCACCGCCATGGCCGGTGACCCGGAGGGCTCCAACCCGGTCATCCAGCCGGAGACGGCGCCCGCGCGATGAGCCCCGCCCCCGCTGTCGCCCGGCGCTTCGCCACCTGCCTCACCGCCCCCGGCCCCAC
>CAYFRF010000023.1:21051-28604 GCA_964345415.1 uncultured Microbacter sp.
CCGCCCCCGCTGTCGCCCGGCGCTTCGCCACCTGCCTCACCGCCCCCGGCCCCACCGGCCCCGCCCGCATCTCCGCCCCTGGGCCGGCCCGGGGGCGTCCAAAGGCTTGCGCATCCGTTTGGTTGCCGCGCACGCGGGTTATGCACCCGTTCGGGCTCCACGATGATGCGCAACCGTCCAAGGTGATCCCGTGACCCCCGATTCCTGCTCCGATCCTGCCGTGGCCGGGCGCGATCACCTGGCTGAGGCCGTGGAGCTCATGGCTCGCATCCGCCGCGACGGAGAGTGGGAGTCCGCGCAGACCCACGCGTCACTGCTGCCGTACCTGATCGAGGAGTCCTGGGAGCTGGTCGACGCGGTGGCCGACGGTGACCGCGACGAGCTGGTCTCCGAACTCGGCGACCTCCTGCTGCAGGTGCTGTTCCATGCCGCGATCGGTGCCGAGCGCGATGAACAGCCCTTCGACGTGCAGGATGTCGCCGCCGCGCTGCTCGACAAGCTCCGCCGTCGGGCCCCGTACTGGTTCCCCGACGAGGCGGCTGCCGCCGCGCCCGGAACCGCCGATGCCGCTCTCGCCCCCACCCGTGTCCCGGCCGCGGCGGCACTGGACGCCGCCGAACAGGATCGGCTGTGGCAGGAGGCCAAGGCAGCGGAGAACGGGGGCCGCCCGCCCCGCGGTGTGGTCGACGGCATCTCTTGGGATATGCCGGCACTCGCACTGGGGCAGAAGGTTCTCGAGCGCGTGCGCTCGGCCGGGGTGCCCGACGATCTGGTCCCCGAGGCGATGCGTGTCGTGAGGGTCGAGCCGGCGGGGGTTTTCCGCGATCCCGCCCCGGGCCGGGAGTCGGGCTCGGCGGAGGTCGGCTACCGGCAGACCGTCCGCAGTTTCTCCGAGACCGTCCGTGCGGCCGAGGCGCGCCTGGCGGTCCCCGTTGCAGACGCCACCGCCGCCGACTGGCGCGAGGTCTGGCCCGCCACCGCTGACTCGTAGCGTCGGACTTGTAGCTCACCGCCGCCTCGTCGCTGCCACTTTCGCGCGCACGTACCTGCCCCCGTGCGCGGTGGCCCCGAGGCTTGAGGCCGAGCAGTCGCGAACCCCGTGCCCCGTTCGGCGCGGGCTTACTTAACCCTCTTCTCATCCCCGGTCGCGTCTGCACGAATCTGCGGGCGCTCGCGTGCGTTGCGCTGTCTCCTCGGATAAAACCTCCAGCCGAGACCGCTCCGTTATAGAGCCAGACCAACGGTGTTGCTTCTTGCAACATGGTGAGAAATCCTGCGGCGGTCCCGTCCCTGGGTGGCCTGCCGCGATCGCATCCTGATAATTTCCTGAATCCTATCGTCCTGTTGTGCTTTTCCGCCAAACCGGCGGCCGCATTGTCCAACGACATGGCAGTCGGCTGGCTGTGGCGTTTGGAGTATCCGACAAGGCCCGGTTGGTTCGCAGTGCGTACGCGGCCCTATGCTCGAAAAGTTGGTCTGACAAATGAAAAGGGAAGGGGACAGATGGATTTGCTCGGAAGTACCACTGCGTTGAGCGCGACAGCTGTCGTGCTTCTGCTGTTGTTTTTCTATGGCGGCACCATGGTCATGTCGATGCGGATCGCCCGGAAGGACGAGAACGCGGACAGCTACATGACGGCTGGACATCAGATCGGTTTCGGAATCTCGGCGGCATCGATGACCGCCACCTGGATCTGGGCGTCGTCGATGTACGCGTCGGTGAACTCGGGATACCTCTACGGTGTGTCCGGTCCGATCCACTACGGGCTCTGGGGTGCCCTGATGATCTTGTTCATCTACCCCTTCGGTAAGCGCATCCGGAAGGTTGCCCCGCAGGCGCACACGCTCGCGGAGGTCATGTTCGCCCGCCACGGCCGGTCCTCCCAGCTCATGCTGGCCGGATCCAACATCCTGGGTTCCGTCATCTCGTTGACGTCGAACCTCATCGCCGGTGGCGCGCTGATCTCCATGCTGAGCCCGTTCAGCTTCATCCAGGGCATCATCGTGATCGCCGCGGGTGTGCTGATGTACACGCTGTGGTCCGGCTTTCGCGCTTCCGTGCTCACGGACTTCGCGCAGGTGATCGCCATGCTCGGCGCGGTGATCATCATCGTGCCGGCGATGTTCTTCTTCCTCGGCGGCACCGACCTGTTCTCCAGCGGCGCGCAGAACCTGACGCCGCAGCAGCAGTCGTTCTTCTCGTCGGACGCGTTCCTCAACCAGGGTGCGCCGTACATCGCGGCGGTGCTGGCGTATGCGATCGGTAACCAGACCATCGCGCAGCGCCTGTTCGCGGTGCGTGAGGACCTGATCAAGCCGACGTTCATCACGGCGACCATCGGCTACGGCGCGACGGTCATCGGCATCGGCATGGTGGGCGTGTTGGCCCTCTACGCCGGTATCGAGCCGGCCGGCGGGGATCCGAACAACATCCTCCCGCAGGTCGCGGCCGAGTACCTGCCGGCCGGTCTGGTCGCGGTGTTCTTCATCATGATCATCGGCTCGCTCTCCTCGACCGCCGACTCGGACCTGGCGGCGATGAGCTCGATCGCCATGACCGACATGTACGGGCAGAGCCTGCGAGGGCGCGGTAAGACGCCCAACCCGCGCACGATGCTGCTCATCGGCCGGATCACCATGATCGTGGCCACCGCGGCCGCGCTGGTGTTCGCCAACATGCGGTTCAACATCCTCGACCTGCTGGTGTTCGTGGGCGCTCTGTGGGGTGCGCTTGTCTTCCCGGTGATCGCGAGCTTCTACTGGAAGAAGGTCACCAACTCCGCGTTCACCGTCTCGGTGCTCGTGGCGCTGGCGGTGTTCCTGCCGACCCGGTTCGGGTTCATCCCGGACACCGGCCTGCTGCCGATCCTCATCGAGGCGCTCGCCGTGGTGGGCGTCGGCGTGGTGCTGGGGCTGATGGTCTTCGGCTTCATCGGCCTGCGCCCGGCCCTGGTCGTGGGCGTGATCGCCGCGCTGGTGAGTGCGCCGTTCATCTTCGGCTTCCTGCGCGACTACGACACCCTGACCGCCTCGCTCGTGGCGTACGCGGTCTCGACGATCGTCTGTTACGGCATGTCGGTGCGCAGCTCGATGGAGTTCGACTTCGCGACCATCGCGCGGCGCACCGCCGACTACGACACGGAGGAGGTGGCCGAGGTCCTGGCCGAGGGCGGTGTCGATGCCAGTGCGGGAGTCGGGTCCGACTCCGAGGGTGACCGGATGGTCGCCGCGGGTAAGGACCGCCGGCGCGAGAACGACGATGACGACGACGACCCGGTCCGGGTCTGACCGACAAGGAGGGCGATTGCTGATGTCACCGATCTTGCTGACCATCTACGTGCTGATCTGGCCCGTGATCGTGGCCGGTGTGCTGGCCGTGCTCGTGCGGGGCTTCGTCAAGGAGGCCGCCGAGGCCAAGCGTGAGGGCGAGTCGATCATCTAGCTCCTCCCGGCGAGAGCGGTGCTCGTGAGACCTCCTCTGTTGCTGGGTTTTTCGCCGATCTGCTGACGGCTGTCAACTCGCGTGCTTCAGTGGTGAAACCGGTTCTGGTCAGGCGCACGGGCGCCGCCGTTCGGGAGTCGGGTTCACCCGGGAGGCACCCCGCCTCGCCGAGGGCTGAGATGAGGGCGATGATGAGGATTACACGTACAGGTCTGGCGGCCACCACGCTCGTGGGGGTCCTGGCGCTGTCGGGCTGTGCGGCCGCGGCGGCTGTGGACACAGGCTCCCTGGGGTCGGCGGGTTCAGCGACGTCACCTGGTGTGGAGCAGTCGACGGGTGTGCCACGGGTCCTGGGCACCGGGCCACTGCAGATCCTGCTGACGAACGACGACGGGTGGGGTGCCGACGGGATCGTGGCGACCTATGAGGCGCTCACCGAGGCCGGCCACGATGTCACCGTGGTGGCACCGGACTCCAACTTCAGCGGGGTGTCCTCCTCGGTGAACTTCCGAGGCGCGCTGACGGTGGGCCGCGAGGGTGAGAACATCTACAAGGTCTCCGGCACGCCCGCGACAAGCGTGATCTTCGGGGTGGAAGAGGTCCTCGGCGGGGAGCTGCCGGACCTCGTCGTGTCGGGAGCCAACGTCGGTTCCAACACCGGGTTCGACCAGAACTTCTCGGGAACCATCGGTGCGGCCGTGGTGGCGAGCGGGATGTTCGACATCCCCGCGATCGCGATCAGTACGGATACCAAGTGGGGCGAGGAGGCGCGAGCGGCGTACCGCCAGACCGCCGACCTGCTCGTGGACATGCTCGCGACCGGTGATGTGGATATCCGTAGTGGTGAGGTTCTCAACATCAATTACCCGGTCCTGGCGGACGGGGCGGCCCCGCCGGAGGTCCGGGTCGCGCCCGCGGCCGACCAGTCGGCGGCAGCCTTCTCCTATCAAGAGACCGGTCCCGGACAATGGGCGATCGTTCCCGGCCGGTCCTCTGACGCCCCGTCACCCGGCTCGGATGCGGCGCTTCTCGCCGCGGGTTTTGTCACCGTCGACATCCTGACGGTCAAGCGGACCGTGAGCAGCGCACGTCATGCCGAGCTCGAGTCCCTCGCATCGGCGTTGAACGCCGGCGAGTAGGTCGTCACTGCTGCGGGCGGGATGGCGGGTTCGTTGTTCTCCGCCTACTCGCCCGCGCCGAGGCGGCGGACCATGACGGTCGATGCCTGACCAGGCTGGGAGGGCGCCTGGCCGACGGCCTCGAAGCCGAAGCGCTCGTAGAGTCGCCGGCTGTTCGGGGTAGTGGCCTCGAGCGCCGCGACTGTTGTTCCAGAGGCGTCGATGAGGCCGAGCCGGTGCGTGAGCAGGGCTGAACCGATGCCCTTGCCGCGTGCCTTCGGGCTGGCGGCGATGTCGTGGAGGTACCAGTGGGGCTCGGTGGGCCGGTAGGCCTCCACCGCGAGGGTGTGGGCGATCCCGCGGCCGCCCGGAAAGCGGCTGACCAGTGTGCGAATCGCGCGAGAGACGGAGCGCAGGATCGCAGCCAGCCGGGTCCCCGCCTGCGGGGGCTCCCACAACATCGCCCCGGCCACCCGGCCCTCGTGCATCGCGATGTCCACCCGCTCAGGCTGGCGACGGACTCTGTGGCGGTAGTGTGCGTCAAGCTTCTGTGCCCGGGTGCGGGAATTGGGGAAGAACACCGACCACGCCGGGTCATCGCGGAATGCTTCGGACATCAGCGTCGCGACGGCGGGGGCGTCAGCGGCGGTCGCGGGGCGGATGGTCACCATGCCGTCAACGCTATCTGCTCGGCCACTGACAGATCATCTGGGCATCGACGGGGTGTGGTTCGGTCAGGATTGTGCGCAGGGTGCCGGCCACGGTCAGCACCCACGCGAACTCGTGATCTGCCGTCACTGCGCCCCGCGTCGACAACGGATCGCAGCGTCTGGGGCCGAGGCGTCAGGTGAGAGCGCTCAGCACAGCCAGGCCCACCGCGCCGCACGCTGCCGCGACGAGCAGCGAGGACAGCGTGCCGATGATGAACCGTTCGCTGACCGCCGGGTTCTCGCGGATCTCCGGGTATCGCCCGAGCGCTTTGATCGCCACCACCACTGCGGCCAGCTCGAAGCGTCCGGCCAGGATCGCGGCGGTCAGGCCCACGCGTTCGAGGATCCCGATCCACATCCCGCCGCGCAGCACCTCGCGGACCTCGCCGCCGGCCGGGTCCTCGCGGCGGCTCACCACGGGACTGCGCGTGTCGCCGCTGACCTCGACTGTCGGGGGCGCGGGCACCCGCGCAGACCGCAGGACCAGCGAGGCGATGGGCGAGCCGATCGCCGCCGAGATGAGCAGCGTGGGGATCACCACCACTGCCACTGCGAGCCAATCGGGCCACGCGCTCATCGCACGGCCTCCGTGCCGGATGAGGCCGCGGCCGCGTGCGCACCGACGAGTAGTCGGTCGAGCGCCGGATACGCTGCCCGCTCCTCGCGGATCCGTGACAGTCGCAGTGCCCCGGCGACGGAGGTGGGCGTGATGCCCAGCTCCTCTGCGGCGGCGGCCTGAGTGGGGGAGCGGTCGACGGCGTCCACGGCCCGCCACTGCGCGTCCGTTCGGCCGAGAACGAGCCCTCCGACGAGTGTCCACACCGCCTCGACGTCCGCGGCCCATTCCTTCGCAGCGCCTCCGGCGTCGGCAGGGACGCGCACCGCGACCGAGCCGGTCATGGACTTGGCCGCCTCCACCGCTTCACGCGCGGCCAGGTAGGCGGGTCCACGGCCGGCGCGGGCGCTGGTGGGGACCGCGTTGTCGTCGCCGTCGACCTTTCCGACCCCGACCCCGCAGTGCCAGTCACCTTCGCGTAGAGCGGTGAGCAGCGCGGCGCGGACCGCGGCCGGGTCGTCGAGCAGTCCCTGGACTTCGTCGCCGGCGGTGCGCTCGAACGTGGCGACGCACGGCACCTCGGCGAGCGCGTCGAGGAGGCGGGGCACACGGTCCTCGCTGGTGCGGCTGTGGCGCTGGTCGATGGTCAGCACATACATGCGGTGATCGTGCCACACCGGGTCGATATGAGGTGAATTGGGCTAATAGTGACAAATGAGCCGATATTGCCTCATTGTGCGAAGTGAGGTTGCCGCGGCTCAGCGGACTGACGGTTCCCCTGGATCTGACCTGCTCCGTTCCGCGAGAGACCGCAGCGACCGCACGAACAGTCCGGGAGCCTCGTTGTGGATGCCGTGGCCGGTGCGGGTCTGGATGAAGTCCGTGTCCGGCAGCAGGCTCGCGATGCGTGCGGCATCGTCGTCATCGGCGGCGCCACGCAGGATGTCCCCGTCGTAGTCGACCTTCGCGTGCAGGTAAACGCTGGGCTGGGTGATGGCGCGCAACGTGGCCTCGTGGTCGAAGCCGGTGTCCCAGGCTCCGGTGTAGAAGGCGTCGCCGAAGCGGGGGTCGTACGACATGAGGCTGCGCCGCTGGTCCGCTCCCGGCATCCACCACGGCGCGAGCGGCCGGTCCGGATGTGTGGCGTGCAGCTTCAGGCCTGCGCGCCGCATCCGATCCGCGCTGTCGCCGAAGTACTTCCACATGTACTGGTGCTCCCAGTAGTAGGCCACGAAGTCTCCCTCGCCGCCGGGGTGGTCGGCGAGGAATCCGTGGCAGGCAGTGGCCAGGTCCACGAAATTCCAGGTGCGAGGGGCGCGGTCGGGGAGTGTGGTGAACATCGGCGGGTCCTCGAGGTGGACGGCCGCGATGCGATCGGGGCGGTTCGCTCCGAGCCAGGCCGCCAACTGGCCGCCCGAGGAGTGCCCGGACACGATCACCCGGCGAAGGTCCAGCGTCTCGATGAACCGCGACAGCAGTTCACCGATCTCGACCGCGGTGTAGCGGCCGGGCGTGCGGTCGCTACCCCCGTGACCGGGGATGTCGACGGCGACCACGTAAAAGTCGGCGGCCAGTCGGGGCAGGGCTTCGCCGTAGCTTTTCCAGTCCGAGGCCTGCCCGTGGATGAGGAGCAGCGGCGGTGCACCGGGCGTCCGCGGCCCTTCCGCGTAGTTGAGCACCACGCCGTCGACGTCAACGGTGTTCTCCACGAACCCGGCCCGCTCGAC
>CAYFRF010000023.1:28704-30896 GCA_964345415.1 uncultured Microbacter sp.
GTCTCCTTGCGCTCTCGCGCCCGCACCTTCAGTCCCCACGATTCGAGCCGCGCCCGACCCCAGGGAGTGCGGTAGCGCCACGCGTTGAGCACGAGCAGGTAGGCGTGCGCCCACGGTGGGCGGGCGGGCAGGCCGAACTCGCGCATCGACTCGCGGCCGAGGAGTACGGTCAGCATGCTCAGCAGCCTCTGGTGCCCGAACCAGGCCTGGACCCGCGGCAGCGGCCCACTCCGGTGCCGCTGCCGATGCGCCTCGACCAGCGCCTGGGTGAGCTGCGGCCCGGCCTCGGACATGCCGGCCTGAGACACGAGGATGTGGTAGTTGATGCGGTGGCGTTCGCGCTCGCGGTCCACCAGGAGGTCGTCGTCGACCCCCATGAGCCATCCCACGTAGCGCCACACGTGCATGACGGCGGCGGAGTCCGCGCGGCTGATCGGCACGCCCAGGGTGCGCACGCCCAGCAACACCACCGCATCGAAGAGGCCGAGCGTGGAGGCCAGATCGGTCTGGTTGATGGGCAGGCCCCAGCGTTCGATGTCCCATCGCGGTTCCATCGCGTCGTTGACGATCGCGTGCATGGCCCGCACGTGCGCGGTCAGGCGCCAGGCCTCGCCGCCGGGTCGCAACCCGTCGGGGATCGACAGGGACATGGTCCAGTGGCTGGTCTCGCCGAGGCGACGCAGGGTGGTGTTGCCGGTCAGGCCGCCGGTCGCCACGAGCAGGTCGGTGGGGCCGCCGAACCGGTAACCGCCGATGAGTGAGAGCTGGAGCAGGATGTCGGCGGCGTTCTGGCCGAACTTCAGATACGCCTTCTGGCCGCGCTCGATCAGGTCCCAGTCGACCCAGTCCGGGGTGTCCTCCAGGAGTGCGAGGTACTCGCGCAGGGCCTCGGGGGCGTCGTCGGGCAGGCCCGCCGTTCCGGTCTTGAGCCCCTCGTCGAGCTGGCGGCGGCTCACCGCGCCGGGCTCGCCGGAACGCTTGCGCATCGCCTTGGCGATCCGGGCCCCGGGCTCGTCCTTGGCCAGGTAGCCGCGCCCCAGGCGGTCCATGAGTGCCTCGTCGAGTTGGTCGACGCCGGCGACGTGCTTGAGCGCGCGGCCGATTCGGCGGGAGCGGTCCTCGGCCTCGCGGTACCGGGTGGGGTAGGGCGAGGCGTAGGTCCCGCCAGACTGGGAGGCGGCGCTGGCGGGCTGCCGGGCGGTGCTCGCGGGGCGTTCGGGTGCGGCGGTCATGGCCGCTACTATGACGCGAGTTTTTACTCGCATACAATTCGCGTTCATGAGAAGGGTTCCTCAGCAGGCGAGATCCCGGGCCATGGTCGAGCGGATCGTGGAGGCTGCTCGCGTTGTGCTCGTGCGCGACGGCTACGAGTCGTTCACCACCAACCGCGTCGCCGCTGAAGCAGAGGTGAGCCCGGGCTCGCTCTACCAGTACTTTCCCGACAAGAACGCGCTGGTCACCGAGGTGATGGATCGCTGGTCGGCGGAGATCTCCGACCGGGTCGCCGCCTCACTCGCGACTTCCGGCCCGGTCGACGTCAAGGACCCGGGAACCGTGCGCGCGATCGCCGACGCCCTGCTCGCCGCGCTCGAGACCGACGCGGGGCTTCTACGCATCGTCTGGGAGGAGCTGCCGGCCGTGCGGCACCGCGCCGCGCAGCACGCGCTGGAGAAACGGGTCCGCGAACTGCTGGGGGTCTACCTCGCAGCCTCCGGCGCCACGACGGGCGACCCGGCTGCGCGGGCGTGGGTGATCGTCATGGCGGTGGAGAACGTGGCCGTGCGCTGGGTGCTCGACAAGCCGCCGATCAGCCGCGAGGCGCTGCTGGATGAGTTAAGCGCCCTGGCCGGTGGCTTCGGCGCCCGCCGAGTGGTCGCAGACGATGGTTTCGCCGGCCAGGCTCCTGGGGATTGGTGAAGCGGTGCGACCGCGCAATGGTGGGTGGTGCGTTGAGTCGCTGCGGCAGCCGTTGCGGCCGGCGCAGCTGGGCAAACGCTGCAAGGAATGACTCAACGCGGTGGGAGTCGAGGCGGGCGGGCCCGCGTGGGTACGGGGAAGGGGGCCGAGGCTGCGGTGCGGGCCCGCGTGGGTGCGGCGGATAGGGCTGGACGAGCCCCGGGCCGGATGGCGCGGGGGAGGGCCGGCTCGGGCCGGGAGACGCTGAGGCGAACATCACGGCCCGCAGGCCGGGA
>CAYFRF010000024.1:0-24279 GCA_964345415.1 uncultured Microbacter sp.
CTGGTGCTCCCGCTCGTGCAGCGGCGTGTGGTGATCGTCGGGTCCAACGGGCACAAGGCCGGCATGCTCGATTTCAACGACCCACACTTCCGCAACCGCCGGTGGAGTCCCGCCCTGGCCTACTCGCAGTCCAAGCTCGCCGACCTGCTGTGGGGGCTCGCGCTGGACCAGCGCCTGCGGGACGGGCGTGCCCCGGCGGGTGCGCCCGGCGTGGATGTGCAGATCACCCACCCCGGCTGGGCGGCGACCGGGATCTCCAACGCCACCGGCAACGCCGCGCTGGACCGGGTGATCACCGGCGTCTGCTCGGTTTTCGCCCAGCCCGCCGCCCAGGCGGCCCTCACCACGATGTACGCCGCCACCCGAACCCTGCCGCCGTGCAGTTACACCGGCCCGGATGCGATGAAGCACCTGCGCGGGATGCCCACGCTCATCGGCCGCAGCGCGCAGGCCTCCGACCCGGAGCTGGCCGAGCGGTTCTGGGAGCTCGCGGAGGCGGAGACGTCAGCGTCGCCTCGGGGCGCTGCTCGCTGATCGGAGGCCCCGGGTCGGCCGGCAGAACGTGTACACCTTTTGCCGTTTCGTGTACACGTTTTCCGGACGTGTCGATGAGGTGTCCATGCCCGCTCGGCCGTGAGGGACTACGCCGGCTTCCGGATGTGCTGGACGAAAACCTTGGCCCCGACCAGGAGCGCCAGCCCGATCAGGACGGCGGCGAGCGGGGGCAGGGCGCCGTAGCCGAACTTCGCCGCCAGCGCCGAGGGCGCGGTGGCGCCGATGATCGCGCCGGCGGCGACCGCACTGTTGAACAGTCCCATCGCCGACCCCTGACCGTCGGTGGTGAGGTCCGCGGCCATCATGGTGGCGCCGATGTAGTCGAACGGGTAGCCGAGTGCGACCAGGATGAGCCCGGCGATACCGAACCAGGCCGCGTCCGGGTGGTGCCAGAGCCATCCCCCGGTCATCAGGAGCAGCCCGGCCAGCGTGATGATCAAGCCCGTCCCGAGGACCCAGCCGCATCCGTGGCGCTCGGCCAGTGCGCCGCAGACCGGATACAGGAATGCGCCGGCCAGTGACGCGAACAGGTACCAGGTCGCGGTGTGGGAAGCGGAGACCGCGAATGCATCGCGCATGACCAGCGGCATGACGTTGAGGAAGGTCTGTACAGCGGTCATCGCGAGAAGCCAGGAGAGGAGGAAGCGCCCGAACGGGCCCTTCAGTTCCTGCCACAGGCCGCCGGATGCGGTGGCCCGGGGCGCGGACGGGGCGCCGGCTGGGGCGTCACCGCTGCCACTGGACGACGGCAGGGCGTCGGGCTTCTGGCGACTCAGGTGGGGAAGCCCCAGCCGCCCCAGCCAGATCCCGAGGAGGATCACGCCCCCGGCGACGAACCAGCCCAAATGGATGTGACCGCTCGCGAAGACGGCGCCGATCGCGAGTCCGCCCACCTGCCCGATACCGAACGTGAAGCGGAACCACCCGATCCGCTCATCCCATTCCGACTTGGGGTGCCCCTCGACGATGAACACGCTGCCGAGCGTCTGCACCGCTCCCGCGGAGGCGCCGGCGACCACTGCCGCGATGGACCACCAGAGCGGATCTCCTGCCAGGCCGAAGCCGATCGCCGCGGCACCCATCAGCGGGAAGGAGCCGAGGAAGATGAGTCTCTGCGAGCCGGTGCGGTCGGCGACCGAACCGATGACCGGGGCGAAGAGTTGGCCGGCGAAGAACGCCGCGAGCACGATCGCCACGGCGACCGGCCCCCGCGAGGTGACGGTGAGGGGGATCAGCATTGGGACGATGCCGTTGACGAGCAGGCCCGCCAGCGCGTAGGCGCTGAACCACGGCTCGAGACTCCCGAGCATCCCTACCCGTGCGGTCTGTGCTGTCCCTGACGAGTGACCCGTCACATGAGCCTCCAATCGACGTGGCTGAGTCCGGTATCGATAAGAGTATCTTCGGTTCACTTCTGACTCAGGCGAGGTGGTCTTACGTGCAGCGCGTGAGTTTTCGGCCCGGAGCTACCGCAGTCATTCGCCCGTGTAGCAGCATCGCGCCCAGAATGTGCCTCTTATTGAATATTCAGGAATGGACTTACGGTTCAGGCGAATGGATATAGCCTCCGGTGGCGTTCATCACACGCGATCAAGGTAGATGTTCGTGCGTAGATCCCTTCCGTTCGCCTTCGTCAATGTCGCGGCGGTCGCCGTGGCGGGCGCACTCGCCGTGCCAGCCTCCGCTGCACCGGGCAGTGGCTCGCTCGGTTCGATAGCCGAGATCCCGGGGTTCGGCAGTCTGGCGCCGCAGCAGAGCGGGACGAAGTCGATCACGTTTGTCCGCCACGGCGAATCCCACGGCAACGTCTCCGGCGTTGTCCACACCAACGCCCCGGGCCCGCACCTGACGGACAAGGGCATCGAGCAGGCTGAGATCGTCGCGCAGGAGTTGGCGGCAGAAGGATACGACTGCGTGTTCTCGTCGAACTTGGTGCGCGCGCAGCAGACCGCCGCACCCACGGCCGAACTTCTGGACCTGCCGGTTCGGGTCCTTGACGGCCTGCGTGAAATTGAGGGCGGTGCCTACGAGTCGACCGACATGAGCATCCCGGGCAACGTTTATGCCGACACGCTGACGGCCTGGCTCCTGTTCGGTGACCTCGACGCCGAGGTCCCGGGCGGCGAGAGCGGCCACGGGTTCATCGACCGCACGAACGCGGCAATCAGGACTATCTACGACTCGGAGTGCGAGAAGTCCGTGGCCTTCGCGCACAGCGGGACGATCATGGCGTGGGTGGCGAATGAGACCGAGAACTTCGATCTGAGCATGGTGATCGAACATTCCCTGGGCAACACCGACAAGGTGAGTATCACCGGCGCCCCCGGCGACTGGGCCATCTCCGAATGGAACAGTGTGCCGGCGGAACCAGCCGCCGCTGGCGCATAGATTCCGGCCGGGGCGGTCCGGCTCCTGATGGTGTGATGTGAGCGGACCCCCCGGCAACCGGCAGGTCAGGTGAGGTGGTCGTACTCGCCGCTGATCCAGGCGGCGTAGCGTTCCGCCGACCGCTGCACCGCGGCCCGGGCGTCGCGGGGGACCGCGCCGCCGAAGTTGCCGTAGATGCGGTCGAAGTCGTAGCGCGAGACGTGCTCGGCGATCCGCTGCACGACCGGTGCGGAGAGCGGGATCCAGTTGGGGAACGAGCGCATGAACGTCACCCACCGCGGATCGGCGACCGTGCCGATCGTGTCGCCGGTGAACAGCACACCCTCGCCGTCGGGCGCCGTCCAGTGGACCACCGCACTGCCGGGGAAGTGCCCGCCCGGCTGCGAGGCGCGGACCCCGGGCAGGATCTCGACCGGCTCACCGCCGTGACCGCCGCCCCACACGACGGTGTTGCGCGGCCGAACGCCGAGCCAGTGCTCGTCCGGGGCGGAGACGAAGACCGGGCAGTCGTCGAACGCCGCCGCCCACCGCGACTGCAGCCCGTACATGTGCGGGTGGGAGGCGATGATCGCCGCGAGCCCGCCCCGCTCGCGGACCCCGGCCACCGAGGCGGCGTCGATGAAGTTGGGGACCTCCACCAGCACGTTCCCGTGGTCGGTGCGGATGAGGGCGGGCTTCTGCCCGATCCCGGGGCAGTTCTTCTGCACGAGCATCACCACGCCCGGCTCCCGCTCGACGAACTCGATCGACGCGCCCCTCGAGGCGGACTCCTCAGGACTCGTCCACCGCTGACCGTCGGAGGGGACGAACTGTCGCTCGTCCGCGCAGATCGGGCACAGCTCGGGCAGCGGGTCGGCACGCTCGACACCACAGGTCGCACACTGCACCGCGGCCGCCGCGGGTCCGGGGGAGGGGCTCACGCCATGTCCCCCTCGATGTCCACCGGGTGCCAGTCCTGTCCGACCAGTACCTCGAGCGCGCCGTCGGTGGGCCGGGCGCCCCGGCGGGCGTCCGAGTGGTGTTGGTCGACCGCGGCCTCGAGAGCCCCCTGGGCGGAGTCGAACTCGCCCAGATCGATCGTCCGGTCCGGGGTGCGGAAGCGATACGTGGACATGGCTGCAGTGTCCGCCTTCCGGGGTGACCGCGCATCCGCTGGCGCTGCGTCCGCCGGCCGCGGGCCGTTCCGGGCGGGTGGACGAGCGGGTGGACTCAGTTCACCAGCCCCGAGCGGTAGGCCATGAGCGCGGCGCCCACCCGGTTGGTGACCCCGAGCTTGGTGAGCACCGCGGACAGGTGCGACTTGACCGTGGTCTCCCCGAGGTGGAGCGTGCGGGCGATCTCCCCGTTGGACGCGCCGGAGGCGACCTCGGCCAGGACGTCCAGCTCGCGGGCGGTGAGGACGGACAGGTCCGCCGGCGGCACCACGGCGCGGTCGGCGCCGGAGCGCACGAGCTGGCGCAGCGAGCTCGCCCCGAAGAGCGCGTTGCCGGAGGCCACCGCCCGGATCGACTGGTGGAACGTGTGCGGCGGCTCGTCCTTGGACAGGAAACTGTGGGCGCCCATCTCGATGGCCCGGGCCACCTGGTCGTCCACATCCAGTGAGGTCATGACCACCACGCCCGGCGGCTCCGGCAGCGCACGCAGCCGGCGTGTGGCCTCGAGCCCGTCGACCCTGCGCATCCGGATGTCGATCAGCACCACATCCGGGCGGGTGGCGAGGGCGGCCTCCACCGCCTCGTCCCCGTCCTCGGCATCCCCCACAACCACGATGTCCTCCGCCGCGGCCAGGATGTCCCGGATGCCGAGTCGGACAAAGCGGTCATCGTCCACCACGAGGACGCGGATCCGATTCCCGTCGGAGCCGGTGGGGGAGAAATCTGACATGCCGGCAGGGTAACGCGGCAGTACGACAATCATTCGACGACGACGACGACAACGACGGCGGCGGCGGCAACAACAACGGCGGCGGCGAAACGGATTGCGGTGCCGGTGGCAACATCAACTGCGGCGGCGAAGCGGAATGCGGTCCCGGCGGCGGCTCAGCCGTGCCAGGGCAACCAGCAGTCCACCACCCACCACTGGTCCCGCGGCCCGGCACTGCAGCGCCCGCCCACCTGCGCGGCCAGCTCGGCCATCCCCGTGAGCCCGGACCGGGCACCGATCGCAGACCTCCGCTCGGCGGGAAGACGGTTGGCGACCTGCACGCGCAGGCCCGCCATCTCGTCGCCCGACACCGTGACCTCCGCACGCTCGCGCGGTGCGTGCTTCTGGACGTTGGTCACGGCCTCCTGCACCACCCGGTAGGCGACCTGCCCGGCGGCCACCCCGACCAGGCCGGGCGCCTGCTCCTCCACCAGGCGGACCGACACCCCGGCCGCGCGGGCCCCCGCCACGATCCCGCCGATGCCCTCGACCCCCTGGTGCCGCGGACCGTACTCTCCCGAGCCGGCGCCGCGCAGCACCCCGACGATGTCCCGCAGGTCGGCCATCGCCTCGTGGGCGGTCTCCCTGATGAGCGCCGCGGTGCTGGCCACCTTCGCCGGGTTCTCGGCCCCGCCCACCTGCAGGCCGCCGGCGAAGAGCGAGATCTTGGACAGTGCCGCCGCGAGCGTGTCGTGCATGTCCCGTGCGATCCGGGTGCGCTCCTGGTCGCGGATCATCTCCTCGCGCAGGGCCTGCTCCTGCTCGGAGACCCTGTCCCGCACCTCTTCGGCGACCGAGGCCCGACGGCCGGCTCGCCGGATGAACGCGATGGCCGTGACCACCCCGACGAGGGCCAGGGTCGCGAGGAACGGTGCCCAGGAGGGCGAGGCGTCGTAGACCCACGGCTCGCCGGGCGCAGGGGTGGCCTGCATGGACAGGACCGAGAGGTGCCCGGGCCGGGCGGCATCGCGCGTGAGCGCCACGAGGCAGGACAGGAACGCCAGCCCGACGGCGGTCGAGTCCCGCACCGCGGACGAGTGGAACAGCCGCGGCAGCCCCGGCCGCGGTGGACCGCCGGAGACCAGCACCGCGGTCAGCGCCACCAGTACGGCGGTGGCATCCGTGTCGAAGAAGAGCGGGACCGCCACCGCGAAGGCGAACACCCGCCACGGGTACTGGTGCCGCCACACCAGCGACGCCGCGACGAACAACGACAGGACGAACCCGGTCCAGTGGGACCACCCGGGCGTGACCCCGGAATCCACCGCGAAGGTGATCGAGAAGGTGGAGGCGAAGACACACATCGTGACCAGCACGACGGTGCACAGCGAGCGGAGGCGGGTACGTGGTGGCGGCACGGCCCAGACACTAGCGACGGGGTCCGACAGTCTCGTCCCCCGTGTGGTCGGAAAGGAGCGACCGAAAGGAGGAGACGATGCGACCTGTCGGCCGATGTGTGCGCAGGTCCGCGGCCATAGCGTCGATGCTGACAGTCGGAGCGGCCGATGCCGCCCACCACCTCCACGAAGGACCACATCAATGAGCCTCATGCGCCAGCCCTCCCGCCGCACCGCCCGCCGGATCCTCGTGACCTCGGTCGCCGGACTCGCCGTGGCGGCCACCGTGGCGTCGGGTTCCGACGAACCGGCGCAGAAGGTCGACGGCCCCGCGGGAGCCGCTGCCGCCGGGGAGGTCGAGACCTTCACCCTCGGCGACTACGTGCAGGTGGGGGACTGGACGGTCGTCGCCCACGGCGTCACCGACCCCCTGGCGCCCACCAACGAGTTCCTCGCCCCGGACCCCGGCAACCGTTGGGTGGGCGTGGACGTGGAGGTCACCAACACCGACGACCAGGCCAAGACGGTCTCCTCGGTGATGTGCTTCGAACTCGTCGACTCCACCAACCGCAGCTACGACATCACCCTCACCGGGAGCGGGTCCAGCTCGATGGACGGCTCGGTGAACCCGGGCGGCAGCCTGCGCGGCGACGTGGAGTTCGAGATCCCCCAGGACGCCACCGGGCTCCAGCTCAAGTTCGACTGCGACCTGCTGTCCTCCAACTCCGTCCTCATCGACCTGTCCTGACGGTCATGACCGACCGGCGCGCCCCCTCGCCGCTGCTCCACCCCGCCTTCCTGCTCGCCCTGGCCGTGCTCGCCCTGAACGACCACGTCCTCAAATGGCAGTTCGGCACCTGGTGGACCGGCAAGCTCTCCGACGTGGCGGGCGTGTTCCTGCTCCCACTGCTGATGGTCGGGCTGCTCCGGATGGTCCCGCCGGGACGACGACTCCTCGCGCGTCGGCCCACCGCGGTCCACGCCGCCGCGATCGGGCTGACGGCGACCGGGTTCGCGCTGGTCAAGACCATCCCGGCAGTGGACCGCGCCTACGAGGTGGCGGTGGGGACGCTGCGGTGGGCGGCCCGGTCGGTGCCCGTCCTGTGGGGGTCCGAGCCGGCGGTCTGGCGGCCGATCATCGTCACGCCCGACCCCACCGACCTGATCGTCCTGCCGGTGCTGGTGGCCACGTGGTGGGTGCTCGCCTCACCCCTCCGGCGATCGGTCCGGACCGAACTCCTTCCGTCCTGACGCTCCGGCGCGCACACTGGGCGGTGGCATCGTCCCCCGGAGGAAGGCACACCATGTCGTCGTCGTCGCAGACTCCACCCCACGGTTACCCCGCGCCGGGCGCCGAGCCGGTCGACGGCGTCCGGTTCCTGGACGCCCCGGCCGTGCCGACGGTGGTCGTGCGCGCCACCGACGTGCCCATGGCGACCATCGCCGGGCTGTTCGACGCGGTGTTCGGCACGGTCTTCCCGCTGGCCTTCGCGCAGGGGCTCACCCCGGCCGGGCCGGCGTTCGCGCTGTACACGCGCCTGACCGACGGTGCCGACCCCGTGGCGGATGTGGAGATCGGCTTCCCCCTGGACGGCCCGCTGCCAGAGCAACTCCACGACGATCCGGTGGAGGTCGACGGGATGCGCCTGGTGGCCTCCGTGATGCCCGGCGGCGACGTGGCCGTGACCAGCCACCTCGGCGGCTTCGACGGGCTCGGCCGTGCCTGGGGCGAGTTCTTCGGGGCGATCGGTGCGTCGGGACGGGCGCCCGGCGCGCCGTTCTGGGAGTCGTACGTGACCGAGCCGTCGCCCGACATGGACCCGGCAGACCTGCGGACCGACCTCTACTGCGTGGTGCGGACCCCCGACGACGCCGCCTGACGGGCCGGGCCCTGACCGGCCGGAGCCTGACGGACTGCCCACCCGGGAGCTGTACGCGCGGTACGGCTCCACGGAACAAGAACACGTTCTAGGATGGGGGGCACTTCGTCGTCGTCACCCGAAAGGCCGCCACCGTGAGCGTCACACCTGAGCAGATACGCGCCACCGCCGACTCCTACATCGGGGCGCTGGCCGCCGGCGACCTGGAGGGCGTGATGGCCCTCTACGCCGAGGACGCCACGGTCGAGGACCCCGTCGGCGGCGGCACCGTCCACGAGGGAGCGGCCGCGATCCGCGACTTCTACGCCACCGTCACCGCGCTGAGGATCGAGGGCGAGATCCTCGACGCCCGCGTCTGCGGCAACGACCTGCTGTTCAACTTCGAGATCACCACGCACTTCGACGACCAGAACAAGGCCACCATCAACGTGTGGGACCTCATGACCCACAACGACGAGGGCAAGGTCGTCTCCATGCGCGCCTACTGGACCCCGGAGAACATGAGCTGACCGGCCCCGCGCCCGCGCGTGTTCCACGTGGAACATCGCGTTCCCGGGCGTCGACCCCGCGGGCGCCGGCGTGCCGTCCCGCACCGCCCCTCCCTCCCCTCACGCACCTGACCACTCACACACCGGACAAGGCCACCCCTATGACCCAGTCACCCACCCTCAGCCGCGACACCCTGTTCCGCCCGTTCGAGGTCCGCGGCCTGACGCTGCCCAACCGCCTGGTGATGTCGCCCATGACGCGCATGGGCTGCCCCGACGCGCTGCCGGACGAGCGCAACCGCGACTACTACGCCGAGCGCGCCGCGGGCGGGACCGGCCTGGTGGTGACCGAGGGGATCGGCGTGGACCACCCCACCTCCGTGGATCACGCGTGGATCCCGCGCCTGGACGGCCCCGAGTCGGTGGCGGCGTGGCGGCAGGTCACCGACGCGGTCCACGCCGCGGGCGGCCGGATCGTCTCGCAACTGTGGCACGTGGGGCCGCTGTGGGGCGCCAACGCGCGCTTCGACAAGCCGAACCGCGACCGGCTCCTGGCGATGCGCCCCATGCGGCCGTCGGGGCGGTGGGGCACGCCGGGCGTCACCGCGTACTCCGAGCGCAGCATCGAGCGGTGGCTGCCCGAGGTCGAGCCCATGACGGAGGGCGAGATCGCCGAGGTGATCGACGCGTTCGCGCGGTCCGCGCGCCTGGCGGTGGAGGCCGGCTTCGACGGAGTCAACCTCCACGGTGGGCACGGCTACCTGCTGGACTCGTTCGTGTGGGCCGACACCAACCGCCGCGACGACCGGTGGGGTGGCGAGCTCGCCGCGCGGACCCGTTTCCCGGCCGCGGTGGTGGCGGCGGTGCGCGAGGCGATCGGCCCGGACGTGGCGCTGTTCTACCGCTTCTCCCAGCACACGCAGCAGGACTACTCGGTGCGCAAGGCCTCTACGCCTGACGAGCTGGGGACGTACCTGGGCGCGCTCGCCGACGCCGGCGTGGACGTGTTCGACGCGTCGACGCGCCGGTTCAGCGATCCGGCCTTCCCCGATCTCGATGACGACGACGACGCCGCGCTCACCCTCGCCGGATGGGCCCGCCGGCTCACGGGTCTGCCGACCAGCGCGGTCGGCGGGGTGGGCATCGCGACCTCGCTGCGGGAGCAGCGGGCGGGCGCCCCGGTCGGACCCGCCGACAACATCGACCGCGTGGTGGAGCTCATGGACCGCGGCGAGTTCGACCTCATCTCCGTGGGTCGCCTGCACCTGGCCGACCCCGGCCTCGCAGGCACTCTGCGCTCGGCGGCGCCGCTGCCGGAGTTCGTGCGCGAGGTCCACGAGATGCCCATACGCTAGCCCGCGGGCTGAGCTGCGCGCCCCCGCCCACGCCGGGAATCCGCTACTCCCGCTCCTGATCCGCTACTCCCGTGTGGGTAGCGCGGATCCTGTATCGCAGTAGCGGATTCCGGGGAGCGGTGCGCGTCAGAAGACGTTGATACCGAACTTGCGGCGGAGCCGCATGTCCCACAGTGCGATCGTGTAGACCTTCTTCAGGGGCATCGGCACGATCTTGTCCGCGACCTTGGCCAGCGCGGCGATGCGGCGCTTGCGGCGCAGGTCGGCGGGCGTGATCTCCCACTGCATCTGCGCCCGGGTCTCCGCGGGCACGCCGAAGCGGGTGAACGAGTGGTGGGTGGGGCCCACAGCGCGCTGGACCAGGTCACCGGCGCCGCGGAACTTCCCGCTGAAGATCTCGAACGCGCACAGCTCGTCCAGCATCTGGCGGACCGGCGCATCGATGGTCGAGTCGGCCATGCCGGCGGCGAAGTACTCCTCGTACTCGGCCCACGAGGTGGGCCAGTCGCCGTCCGGCACGTTGAGGACGGTGGCCAGCGGCTTGCCCAGCTGCAGCACGTGCTCACGCTCGGCGTCGCTCAGGTCGCGGTACAGCAGTTCGTACTGGTCGATGAAGAACCGCATGAGGCACAGGGCCACCCACAGCTGCAGCTCCCGCGAGTTCGCGGAGTAGCGCACCGGGCTCTCGGGGAGCGAGAAGACCCGGTCGTGGATCTTCTTCACCTCCTCGTGCATGAACTTCTTGTCGTCGTCGTTCCCGATCGTCGCCACGGCGAGGTACAGGCCGGTGGTCCGTGCCCGCTTGACGGGGTGACGGTCCGCACGCCCGGTCTCCACGCGGCTCTCGAGGACGCCGTACCCGACCGCCGGGTTGGCCAGCTGCATGATCACGTTCGCGCCGGCCAGCCAGAGGAACAGGCCGCTGGACAGGTCGAGCAGCGAGTCGATCTCGGTGAGGTCCCGCTCGGCGGGGCGGCGGGCCGCGACCATCCTGTCGACGCCGGCGCGCAGCGGCGAGTCGGAGGTGCGGGTGTCGTTGAGTACCGCGGTCATCGGTTCCATCCTCGGGGTAGGGGGAGCGTTCGGGTGCCCGCTCCCGGTGACCTGCTGCACACGGTAGACCTCTCCGCATATCTGAGCAAGAGCGTAGTCAGATCGTTACCGCTGCTCGGCGAGCCAGCCGGTGCGGCCGCAGGGTTGGTACGGTCGATCGGGACCGGAGGTGGACATGGCAGCGGAGAGCAAGCCCGGGCGCGTCTACGGTGGCCGCACATCGGCGGACCGTGAGGCCGAGCGTCGGCAGAGTCTGCTGGACGCGGCCATCGACACGCTCATCGCGGGCGACAAGCTCACCGTGCGCGGAATCTGCCAGAAGACCGGGCTCACCTCGCGCTATTTCTACGAGAACTTCGCCTCCACCGATGCCCTCGCCGAGGCCGCCTACGACACGTGCGTGAGTTCGATCGCGATGCAGGTGGCAGCTGCGTTCGCCGCCCCGCCCACGGTCGCGGAGCAGGTGGAGGGCGCAATGAACGCCCTGGTCGGCGTGCTGGAGGAGGATCCGCGCGCAGGGCAGATCCTGTTCTCGACGCGGATCGGCAACGCGCTGATCAGTCGCAAGCGCCAGGAGTCCACCCAGTTCTTCGTGGACATCACCGCCACGACCGCCGACGAGTCCGATGCCCAGCCGGTGTCCGGGGTCGATCTCGGCCACGCCGCGCAGTTCGTGGTGGGCGGCGTGACCCAGCTGCTGTCGACGTGGCTCAACGCGCGCTACGACGCGGCCGCCGCCGCTGACCAATCCGAACCGGCCCTCGCGGACCCTGCCGAGCCGACTGCCGCCGAGCCTGCCGACCCCGCCCACTCCGCCGCCGCGGGACCGGGACCGGGCGCCGCCGGAGGCGCCGGTGACAATCGCCAGAATGATGACGACGACGACGCCGTCACATGCCCCGCCCCGTCACTGGACGGGCCGACGGTCGCCCGGACGGCCGCGATGCTCATCACGACCCTGGCCACCCAGCTCTCGGTGGATCTCGGCGGCGAAATCTAGCCAGCCCCGCCTGCGCTCCACGCTCGTCTGTCCCGCCGACGCTCACCGTGGCTGCGTCCCCGCTCTGCCGCCGCGCCCAGTTCGGCCGCACAGGCGCTCCCGCGGATGGCGTCGGGGCCGGGGCCGGGGCCGGGGCCGGGCGTGGGCTCGTGGATCAGGAAGCGGAGGACGCCACGTCGACCACCGCGGCGACGCCGGCGAGCAGGAAACTCAGCACCGGAGCACTGCCGAGAGGTGCGATGAGCTGCAGGAACTGTTCCATTGGGGGATCCCTTCGTTGGTCGTGCAACCCCAGACCGCCTGGGTTCCCCAGAAGCTACCCGGCGGGCGCGGCACATGTGACCCATTTAACAACATGCGTAGTCAGATCTGCGCCGGCTCGCCTGCACGGCGCCCGCCAGGCCCCTTCCGAACCCCCGTGGAGTCATTCGCTGCAGCATTTCCGCAGGACCCCGGGTCGCGGGGGCTGTCGCAGCGACTCCACACAGGACTGCGTCTGCGCTCGACTAGCCTGGGACGCATGATCACCGCAATCGTGTTCGTCCACGCCGAGACCGCGCAGATCCCCGAGGTGGCCTCCGCGATCGCCGAGATCGACGGGGTGTCGGAGGTCTACTCGGTCACCGGCACCATCGACCTCATCGTGCTGGTGCGCGCCCGTCGCAACGAGCAGATCGCCGACATCGTCTCCGACCGGCTCAACAAGGTGCCGGGCGTGCTGGACACCGAGACGCACATCGCGTTCCGCACCCAGTCCAAGCACGACCTGGAAGCCGCGTTCTCGCTCGGCTACGACGACTGAGACCCGGCCCCGCCCGCGGCGTCACGCGCCCGGGCCAGACGCCGGGCCCGCCGCTGTGCGCGCTGCAGATCGGACAACAGCTGTAGCCCGGTCCAGCGTCGCCGGTCGGCGCCGGCCGCCTCCGCCTCGTGTACCAGTTGCACGATGCGCGCACACACCGGCGCCTCCAGTCCGAGCCGCCGTGCCATGCGTACCACCTCGCCCTGCAGGTACTCGATCTCGGTGGGGCGGCCGCGCTCCAGGTCATCGGTCATGGACGAGGTGCCGTCCGCGTCGACCCGCACCACGGTCCGCGCCAACCGGCGGAACAGGGGCGTGGGCAGCCGCATGACCCACGGCAGCACCCCGGCGGGTACGGCGAGCGGCACCCGGGGCACCACCCCGGCGGCGGTGAACACCCGGTTGGCCTCGATCTGGCACATGGCGACGCAGCGCCGCAGGCCGCGGTCGAGCAGTTCGGTCCGCAGCGGCAGCCCGGACAGTGCCTGGACGGCGTTGTTCAGGTTGATCAGGACCTTGCCGTGCAGGACGGCCTGGATGTCGTCGGTCGAGCGTGCGGCGAGCCCGGCTTCGGAGAGCGTGCGCAGCAGCGGGGCGGCGGCGGGGTGCTCGGCGATCCGGATCTCGCCGGTCGAGGTGCGGCGGTAGGTGGCGGGCCCGGTCCGGGCGACGCTGAACGGCACGACCCCGGCGATCACCGGGGCCACGTCCACGTCGTCGCGGATCCGGTCGGCCGAGTGCAGCCCGTTCTGCAGTCCCACCACGAGTACGCCGGGCCGCAGGTACGGGAGGAACTCGGCGGTGGCGGCCGCGGTCTGCCCGGCTTTGGTGCAGACCAGCACCACGTCGGAGCGGCGCACCGGCTCGGGGCTCGCGGACAGGGTGAGCGCGTCGGCGGGCAGGTGGAGGCGGCCGCTGTGGCCTTCGTTGGACTCGACGGTCAGTCCCACGGACCGGATCGGGTCGAGGACGTGCGCGCGCCCGACCAGGGTCACGTCGGCGTGCCGGGCGAGCCGGCCGCCGAGGTAGCAACCGATCACGCCGGCGCCGATCACGGTGATGCGCAGGGGCGTGTCCGGGCTCGTCATGATGCCGTTCACATTACGACACGCGGGGGCGTCCGTCAGCGGGATCGGAGGAGGTCAGTGGGGGCGGGGGCGCAGGATGATCTCGGTGGGGTGCGCGTCGGGCGCGGCGTCGAGTGCCTGCCGGATCGCGGTGGCCACCGACCCGGGGGAGAGGAACTGGCGCGGGTGGTAGGTGCCGCCCTCGGTGGCGACGATCGCGCGTTGCATGTCGGTGTCCACGCGGCCGGGGTGGACGGAGGTGACGCGCAGGTCGGGCTCCTCCTGCCGGAGGGTGTCGGTCACCGCGCGGAGCGCGAACTTGGAGGCACTGTAGGAGCCCCAGCCGGCCTTGGCGGTCAGTCCCGCGCCGGAGTTGACGACGACGACGTGGCCCCCCGCCGAGCGCAGCGCGGGCAGCAGTCGCCGGGTGAGCTCCACGACGGCCACGACGTTGACCTCGTACGCGCGGCGCCATTCGTCGGCGGGGGTGTCCGAGATCCGGCCCAGATCGGCCACGCCGGCACAGTGGACCAGGCCGTCCAGGCAGTCGATCCCGGCGGCGGCCAGGTCGGCTCCGTCGGCGGTGGTGAGGTCGGCGGTCACGACCCGGGCGCGGCGACAGTCGCGGGCCACGGCCTCCAGGGCGCCGGAGTCGCGACCCACCAGGACGAGGTCGTGCTCGGCGGACAGGGCCCGGGCGGTGGCGGCGCCGATGCCGCGGGAGGCGCCGGTGATCAGGACGGTGCTCATGCCCGCCGAGGCTAGTCGCGGTCGAAGGCGTCCAACAGGGAGGTGAGTGCCGGGACGGCCGCGGACAGCAGTTCGCGGTGCTCAGCGGACAGCTGCGCGAGCTGTGCGGCGAAGTCGCGGTCCCGGTCGGCGAGGACCCGGTCGATGCGTTCCCGGCCGAGGTCGGTCAGCTGGACCGTCACGCCCCGGCGGTCGGTCGCGTCGGGCACCCGCTCGACCAACCCCATGGTCTCGATCACGCTCACCGAGTTGCTGGTGGTGGGGACGCGGACGTTCTCCAGTCGGGCCAGGTCGCTCATGCGGAGCGGGCCGTGGCAGGCCAGGGTGTGCAGGATCGAGGTCTGCGCCCGGCTGAGCGAGTACTGGGTGTTCTGGCGCCGGACGAGCAGGTCGAGTCTGAGCATGATGGGGCGGAACTCGGTTGCCAGCCCCAGCTCGGAGGCCGAGGGGCCTGCGGTGTCGTGACCGTGCTGAACTCGGGTTCCGGGTTCCGCGGACGAGACTGCGGGTCCGCTCGTCGTCGTCATCATCTCCACATCGCCCCCTCGGCGCCGGCGACCCCGAGGCGCCGTCGCCACGAATGTAAACATGAAGTTTTGCTGTCATGGGGCGTCACCCCGGCACCGTGGGTGATACTTGGGGCATGGATTTGTATCACCGCGTGACGGGGGCCGGTCCCACCATCGTCCTGATCCACGGGGTCTGCCACCGCGGGCACGCCTGGGATCCCGTCGTCCCGCTGCTGCAGGACCGGTACCGGCTCGTGATCGTGGACCTGCCCGGCCACGGCCAGTCGCCTGACCTGCCGGCAGGGGGCGACCCGCTGGAGTACATGGTCGACCAGCTCACCACCCTGCTCGACACCGTCCTGGAGCCCGGCGAGCGGGCGCATTTCGCCGGTAACTCGCTCGGCGGCTTCCTCGCGCTGGAGATGGCCGCCCGCGGGTACGCGCACAGTGCCACCGCGCTGTCCCCGGCCGGGTTCTTCCGCTCGGCGGCCGACTTCCGCTACACCATCACCGTGTTCCACAGTCTGCAGCGCGTGGCCGCCAGGATCGGCCGGCACATCCCGGCCGTGTCCCAGCGGGCCGCGGGGCGGGCCCTGCTCATGAGCGCGTTCTGCGCCCGCCCCTGGCGCTACCCGGCCGAGGCGGCGGCGATCGACGGCGAGGCGATCATCACCAACACCATCCTCGACCGGGCCGACCGCGCGGCGTTCGTGTTCACCGCGCCCGTCGACGAGGACGTGCCCCTGACCATCCGTTGGGGCCGCTTCGACCTCGTCCTGCCCGTCGCCCAGCGCAGACTGGCCGAGCGACTGTTCCCGCGCGCCCGGATCGAGGTCTCCGCCGACGGGCACGTGCCCATGACCGACGACCCGGAGGGCGTGGCCGCCTCGATCGCCGCCACCGTCGAGCGGGGCCTGGCCCGCGACCGCGCGCGGGCGGCCGTGGGCGTGTCGGGCTAGGAGCCGATCACCCCGCCCGGCAGTGCGCCGGCCAGGGAGCCGAGGCCGCCGCGGAAGCCCTCACGCCACGCCACGACCGTCGACGGGCGCGGCTGCGAGGTCCCGCCGTCCGGCCAGTGCGAGGCCGGGTTCTCGATCGACGCCCCGTCCTTCTCGCCCGGGTGCTGCACGTTGACGATCACCCGGTTGTCGAACACCAGCGGGCCGCAGGTCTCGGCACCGACCGGCACGGTGAGGAACAGCTTGGTCTCGCCGCGGTTCGGGCCCTCGGTGGCCACCGAGTACAGGCCGTCGTTGAACCCGAGCGCGTTGCCGTCGGTCGAGACCCACAGGCCACCGTCGGGGCCGAACGCCACGTTGTCCGGGCACGAGATGGGGCTGACCTTGGCCTTGTCGAAGCCGCCGAAGTAGGAGTCGGCCTCGGCCGGGTCGCCGCAGACCAGCAGCAGGTTCCAGGTGAACGTGGCGCCGCCGTGATCATCGGTGATCTCCACGACCTGCCCGTGCTTGTTGTTGTGCCGTGGGTTGGCCTCGTCCGCCGTGGCCTTTCCGGCGGTGCCGCGCTGGGTGTTGTTGGTCAGCGCCATGTACACCTTGCCGGTGGTGGGGCTGGGCTCCACGTCCTCGGGGCGGTCCATCTTGGTGGCGCCCACCGCGTCGCCGGCCATCCGGGTGTGCACGGCGACCTGCTCGGGGGTCATGCCGTCGACGTGGGAGACCGCGTTGCCGGCGGCGTCCACGGTCAGCAGCGGGATCCAGGTGCCGGTGCCGTCGAACGCGCCGTCCGAGGGCACGGCCCCGGAGCCGTCGATCTCGGCGGCCGGGGAGTTGCCGGAGAACGTGGCCACGTACAGGGTGCCCTCGTCGAGGATCTTCATGTTCTCGGCCCGCGCGGAGGCGGTGTCGCCCGGCGTGATGGCGCGGGAGGAGACGAACTTGTAGAGGTAGTCGAAACGCTCGTCGTCGCCGGAGTAGGCCACCACGGTGCCGCCGGGGGTCACGTGGATGGTGGCCCCCTCGTGCTTGAACCGGCCCATCGCGCTGTGCTTGACCGGCGTGGAGTCCGGGTTCCAGGGGTCCACCTCCACCACGTAGCCGAAGCGGTTGACCTCGTTGGGCTCGGCCGCCAGGTCGAAGCGGGCGTCGAAGAGCTCCCACTTGCGGCCGGACGGCGAGGCCGCGATGCCGTAGCGGCGCAGTTCCTCCAGGCGTGCGGGGTCCACGTCGCCCGCGGTGCCGAAGTACTGGTTGAAGTTCTCCTCACCCGAGAGCACGGTGCCCCACGGGGTGTGGCCGCCGGCGCAGTTGTTGAGGGTGCCCAGCACGCGGGAGCCGGTGGGGTCGGCGGTGGTGCGGGTGAGGGCGCCCACCGCGGGCCCGCGGAGCTCGAACGGGGTCAGGGCGGTGATGCGGCGGTTGTAGGAGCCCATCACCGGGTCGAGGCCGCCGTCGCGCGGGCGGGCGGCCAGCTCCACGACGGTCATGCCGTGGGCGGCCCAGGCGATCTCGACCTGTTCGCGCGTGGGTGCGTCGGCGTCGTAGCCGCGGAACATCGACGGCTCGGTCGTGTACTCGTGGTTGGCGGTGAACAGGAACCGCTCGTCACGGTCGTCCATGGGGAACATCACGGCGAGGTCGCAGTTGAAGCCGTACTGCATGGCCTGGGCGGCGGCGGTCTGGTTCTCGAAGTCGAACCCGGGCGCGCCGGGCAGCACGGGGTCGCCCCAGCGGATCACCACGTCGGAGCGGTACCCCTCGGGCACGGTGACGCGGTCCTCGGTGTTGGGTGCGACCGGGGTGAAGCCGGTGTCGATGCCGGCGCCGCCGAGCGAACCGGCCTCCCCGAGAGAACCGACCAGGTCGGCCGAGCCGCTGCCCTGCGCGGCCGCGGTCGCGGGCAGCATCTGGGTGGCGCCCACCGCGAGGGTCATCACGCCGGCGGCCTTGAGGGCGCCGCGTCGGCTGATCCCGGTGGCGATGTCCCCGAAGTACGGGTTGTCGGTGGTGTTGGGCACCGGTGCGGCGCACTGGTCTCCACATTTGTAGACGCAGGTCACGTGCTGGCGGCCCGAGATGCCGGGGGCGGCGCCCTGGAAGGTGGTGAGCGGTAGCAGGCGGCGGATCGACATCGTGTCTCCCTGAATAGATGTGATGCGGTGTGAACGGTGTGACCGTAGGGAGTGGGAACGACGGGTCGGGTGCGTCGGGCCGACATCAGGGTGAACCGCGGGCACAGCACGGGTGAACTCTGCGTGTGGTCGCTACAGTCACCTTGTTGACCCTCAATTTCGGATCGTCCGGCACGTTCCTGCCGGTGAAGGGAAAGGTGACACCGCATGTCCGGAGTCAAGTTCGAGAACGTGTCCATCGTCTATCCGGGTGCCACGCGCCCGAGCGTGGCCGGGTTGGACCTGCAGATCGAGGAAGGCGAGTTCCTGGTCCTGGTGGGCCCGTCGGGGTGTGGCAAGTCCACGATCCTGCGCTCGCTGGCGGGCCTGGAGCCGGTCGCGGCGGGACGGATCAGCATCGGCGGCAAGGACGTCACCGGCCTGGAGCCCAAGGACCGCGACATCGCGATGGTGTTCCAGAACTACGCGCTCTACCCGCACTACACGGTGCGCGAGAACATGGGTTTCGCGCTCAAGCTGGCCAAGAAGCCCAAGGCGGAGATCGCAGAGCGGGTGAACACGGCCGCCGAGATGCTCGACCTGGTGCCGTACCTGGACCGCAAGCCCAAGGAGCTCTCCGGCGGTCAGCGTCAGCGCGTGGCGATGGGCCGGGCGATCGTCCGGAACCCGCAGGTCTTCCTCATGGACGAGCCGCTGTCCAACCTGGATGCCAAGCTGCGCGTGGCCACGCGTGCGCAGATCGCCAAGCTGCAGCGTGAGCTGCACACCACGATGCTGTACGTGACGCACGACCAGGTCGAGGCCATGACGATGGGCGACCGGGTGGCGGTGCTGCGTGACGGGCTGCTCCAACAGGTGGACTCGCCGCGGGAGCTGTACGAGAACCCGTGCAACGCGTTCGTGGCCGGGTTCATCGGCTCACCGGCGATGAACCTCTTCGACGCCCCGGTGGTGGACGGGGTGGTGGATCTGGACGGGATGCGGGTCCCCGCGCCGGCGGGGGCGCGCGGCCGCGTCACGATCGGCGTGCGGCCCGAGCACCTGCGCCTGGCCGGGGCGGGCGAGGACGGCATGCGGGCGGTGGTGGACCTGGTGGAGGAGCTGGGCGCGGACAGTTACCTGCACTGCTCGGCGCCCGACGGGCACCCGTTGGTGTACCGGGCGGAGTCGGTGGACCATCCGGGCAAGGGTGCGGAGGTCCGGTTCGTGGCCGAGCAGGACAAGGTGCGGTTCTTCGACGCGGAGACCGGCGAGCGCCTGCGCTGATCGCCGCGCCCGGGTCCGCCGCCGTCTCCGCCCCACGGGGCCGCGGCCCTGCCCGGGCGCGCGGGCCTACCGCCAGTAGCCGGTGAAGGAGACGCGGTCCTTGGCGACGCCCAGGTCCTTGACCAGGTGTCTGCGCAACCCGGTGACCATGCTGGACGGTCCGGCGAGGTAGGCGTACGTGAGGGCGTCGGTCACACCTCGCCGTTGTCGTCGTCGTACCTCTTCGGTGGCGAGGGCCCCGGGGGCCTCGCCACCGCGCACCACCCAGGCGGTCTCGACGCCGGTGGGGCCGTGCAGGTCCCGGATGTCCCCCTTGTTCCCCACTTCGACGACGACGAGGCCGGTGAGCGTCCGCGGCGCGTCCCGCAGGATGCCGGCGAGGGCGGGCAGCGCGGACTCGTCGCCCACCAGCAGCTCGACGGTGGAGTCCTCGGGCGGGGCGTACAGACGTCCCTCGTCGAGCAGGGCGACCGCTGACCCGAGGGGGGCGTCGCAGGCCCAGCGCAGGCCGGGGCCGCTGTGGTTCTCGTCGACGTACACGTCCATGTCCAGTTCGGCTCCGGTGCCGGTGGCGGGGTCGGCGGGGCGGAACTCGGCGGTCGTGTAGTTGCGGATGAGCGGCCGTCGGGAGGCCGGGGTGAGGGTGTAGCCGGCCATGCTGCGGATGCTCATGTCGGGCAGGGTCCTGGGTGCGTCGGAGCCCTCGTGGGGCAGGAAGAGGCGGAACCACTGGTCCGCGCCGAGGAACCGGTAGTCGGCCAGTCCCTCTCCGGTGAGGGTGAGTCGCACGAATGACGGGCTGAGGCGCTGGCGGCCCGTGAGGGTCACGGGGATGGTGACGGCCGCGTCCGGCTTGATCCTTCTGACTGACATGTGGTGAGCCTAACCTAACCTGCGCCCCCGTTCAGGGTCCCGGAAGGTCACGTTTGGGTAGCGACGCGGTGCTGGTGTGGCAAGTGTGGCGTGAACTCGCGGGGAGCTGCGCTAGGGTCCCTGAAGACATTGTGAGTGCGGCCAGAGGTCGTTCTCGCGCAGGTCGATGACAGGAGTTGGATTCATGGCCGGATTCGGCAGGATTTTCAAGGGAGCAGCGATCGCCTCGATCGTCGCGCTCTCCGTGACCGCGTGCTCGGGCAGCGACGACGGCGACAAGTCGGCGAGCGAGGACGTCACCAAGAGCGTGGATTCGCGCGGCCCCATCAAGTTCGCGATGGGCAAGAACGACGTCGAGACCATCAAGCCGTTCATCGAGCAGTGGAACGCCGAGCACCCCGACGAGGAGGTCACCCTCCACGAGCTGCCCGGCGACCAGGACGGTCAGCGCGACACCCTGATCCAGTCGCTCCAGGCCAAGAGCGGCGAGTACGACGTGTTCGCCCTGGACATCACCGACACCGCCCACTTCGCGGCCAACAGCTGGATCGAGCCGATCGAGGGCGACACCGCCGTCGACACCTCCGGTCTCCTCCCGGCCGCCGTCGAGTCGGCCACCTACAACGGCACGCTCTACGCGGTCCCGCAGAACACCAACGCGCAGCTGCTGTATTACCGCACCGACCTGCAGCCCGAGGTCCCCGCCAACTGGCAGGCCCTGGTCGACTCGTGCATCGTCGCGTTCGAGGCCAACGTCGACTGCCTCCAGATGCCCCTGCGTCTCGGCGAGCAGACCACGGTCGCGGCCAGCCAGTTCATCAACTCCTGGGGTGGCGGCATCGTGGGCGAGGACGGCTCGACCCCCGAGGTCGAGTCCGAGCAGTCGCGCGCCGGCCTCCAGGCCCTCGTCGATGGCTACCAGTCCAACGTGATCGCCGCGAAGACCGACGCCTTCTCCGAGGAGGAGACCGCGCTGGGCTTCCTCAACGGTGAGACCATGTACTCCTACAACTGGCCGTACATGTACGACAAGGCGCTGACCGAGGGCAAGCCCGAGGTCGCCGCGAACTTCAACGTCGCGCCGATCCTCGGCCCGGACGGGGCCGGTGCCTCGACCCTGGGTGGCTACAACAACGCCATCAGCGTCTTCTCGGAGCACAAGGCCACCGCGGTGGACTTCGTCCAGTTCATCATCAGCGAAGAGGTCCAGATGGGCTTCGCCCAGGCCTCCTTCCCGCCGGTGCTCGCCTCGATCTACGACAACGCGGAGCTGCAGGCCGAGTTCCCGTACATGGCCGCGCTGAAGGCCGCGCTGGACAGCGCCAAGCCGCGCCCGGTGACCCCGCACTACCCGGCGGTCTCCAAGGCGGTCCAGGACAACACCCACGCCGCCCTCAAGGGTGACAAGACCGTCGACGAGGCCACGAGCGACATGGCCAAGGCGATCCAGCAGGCCGGTAACTGAGGACCCCTCTGGTCTGCTGAGGTGAGCGGGGGCCGCTGAGCCCCGCACGTCACCGCGGTTTCGCCGCCGACCGGCCGGTGCACGGGTATACGATCCCGTGTGCCGGCCGGTTCGTCGTCCGGGGCACTGCGCCCCGCACCGGTTGTGGCGCACCACAGCCGCACGCACGCCCCGCACCACCGAATCCAGGAGGGCCGATGACAGCGCAGCGCCCGGAACCCCCGACGGTCCCGGCAGCCCCGCCGGGCGTCGAATCGCAGGCGGCCGAGCCGCCGGTGCTCGTCAAGAAGAAGTTCGACTGGCGCCCACTGTGGATGGTCGGGCCACCGCTGGTCATCCTCGCCGTGATCATCGGCTACCCGATCGTGCGGGCCGTCTACCTCTCGTTCGTCGGCGACGCCGGGCTCAACCCGGACACCGGCAAGTTCGAGCCGGGGACCTTCGGCACCCTCCAGCACTACATCTTCTGGCTCACCCAGACCTGCACCAATAACAGCGGCATCTCCGTGCCCTGCGCCCCCGGCAACATCGCCACCGACTTCTGGCCCGCCATGCGCAACACCGCCCTGTTCACCGTGGTGACCGTGTCGATCGAGACGGTGCTCGGCTTCTGGATGGCCGTGGTCATGGGCCGTAACATCTGGGGCCGCGCCCTGCTGCGCGCCGCGGTCCTGGTGCCCTGGGCCATCCCCACCGCGGTCACCGCCAAGCTGTGGGCGTTCATCTTCTCGCCCAACGGCATCGTCAACTCGGTCATCGGCCGCGACATCGCCTGGACCACCGACCCCTTCTACTCGAAGGTCGCCGTGATCGTGGCCGACGTCTGGAAGACCACGCCGTTCATGGCACTGCTCATCCTCGCCGGGCTGCAGATGATCCCCCGGGACGTCTACGAGGCGGCCCGCGTCGACGGGGCCACCCGGTGGCAGCAGTTCGTCAAGATCACCCTGCCGCTCGTGAAGCCCGCGCTCATGGTCGCGATCCTGTTCCGCACGCTCGACGCGCTGCGCATGTACGACCTGCCCGTGATCCTCATCAGCGCCAACTCCAGCTCGCCCACCGCCACCATCTCGCAGCTCGTGGTCAACCAGATGAGAACCGGCGCGTTCAACAGTGCGTCCGCGTTGTCGACACTGGTGTTCCTGCTCATCTTCGCGGTGGCCTTCGTCATGGTGAAGTGGCTGGGTGCCAACGTGGTCGAGGACCGCACCGGAAAGAAGGAGGAGATCCGGTGAGCGCACCCACCGCATCGACCGGCCCCGGCTCCGGCGCTGCTGCCGCATCCGGCCGCCCGGCCACGTCCGACCAGCCGGTGATCGCCGCGCCCCGGGCTCCCCTGTGGCCGCAGATCCGCACCTACCTCGGCGCACTGTTCATCCTCGTCTGGGGACTCGCGCCGTTCTACTGGATGGTCGTCACGGCGTTCCGCGACAACGTCCACACGTTCTCGCAGAACCCGCTGCCCTCGCACCTCACGCTGGACAACTTCAAGCAGGCCCTCGACACCAGCGGCGGCAACGACTTCCTGGCCGCGATCGGCAACTCGGTGTTCATCAGCCTGGTCACCACCCTCGCCGCGATCACCTTCGGCGTGTTGGCCGCCTACGCCCTCGCCCGCGTGGATTTCCGGACCAAGTTCCTGGTGTCCGGCGTGATCCTCGCGGCGTCGATGTTCCCGGGCGTCGCCCTGGTGACCCCGCTGTTCCAGCTGTTCACCGACATCGGCTGGATCGGTACCTACCAGGCGATGATCATCCCCAACATCTCGTTCGCGTTGCCGCTGACCATCTACACGCTCACGTCGTTCTTCAACGACCTGCCGTGGGAACTGGAGGAGGCCGCGCGCGTCGACGGCGCCACTCGCGGGCAGGCGTTCATCAAGATCATCCTGCCGCTGGCCGCCCCGGCGTTGTTCACCACCGCCATCCTCGCGTTCATCATGACCTGGAACGAGTTCATGCTCTCGAGCCAGCTGTCCAACCAGTCCACTGAGCCGGTCACCGTGGCGATCGCCCGCTTCTCCGGCACCGACCCGTTCACCCAGCCCTACGCCGCGATCATGGCGGCCGGCGCGCTGGTCACCGTCCCCCTGGTGATCATGGTGCTCATCTTCCAGCGCCGCATCGTCTCCGGCCTCACCGCCGGCGGCCTGAAGAGCTGACCGGGCGGGCTGTGGTGACACGTGGAGGCCGGGAGCCACGCGGGGCCGGCGAACAGCGTGGAGGCCGGGTGTCTCGCGGCGGCCGCGGCGCCGACGCGCTGGGCGCCCGTCAGCGACTGGAGATGGTCGGCGGATTCGTCGGCTTCTTCACCGTCCTGGCGCTGGTCAACGCGGTGGGTCTGATCGTCACCGGTCGCCCGTCGATGCTCGCGTCGCTGGTGTTGGTGCTGATGCTCGTCTTGGCGTGGCTCACCTTCCGGGCCTGGCGCCGGGCCGACCGCGCCGTTCGCGGCGTCCGCAACCACTGAGCCCCGCCCCT
>CAYFRF010000024.1:24379-29185 GCA_964345415.1 uncultured Microbacter sp.
CCCCGCCCCTCTTACCGCCCGACCCCGTCTGCCCCCGCCCGACCCCGCTCCCTTCCCGCCAGCCACCCACTCGCCCCGGGCCGAAATGTGAACCGCCGACCGGCGGGCGCCCGGTGCGGGAAAGGGGGTTTTCCTCGCCTCGGACACCCGCCGGCCGGCGGAGGTCTGGAGACCGCGGCAGCGAGCCGCAGGATCACGGGCCGGCCGGCCCGCGGGTGTCAGCGTTCGCGTTCGAGCACAAACCAGAAGTGCTTGCCCTCGTGGACGGTGCCGCGGCCGTTCATCACCGCTAGCAGTGTGTCGGGTCCGGCCACTGCGAAGTGGTCGATCACCGGCACGCGGTCGTACACCATCGAGGCGCCGGGGCGGCCGCGGAAGGAGACCTCCCACAGTGAGGCCCCGGCCCCGCCGGTGGCGGAGGTGTCGGGCACGATCTCGCCGGCCTCGTCGGTCACGAGGATCGGGTCGACCTTGCGGGCGTCGGTGAAGTCCTTGCCCCACCAGTTCATCTTCCCGAGCATCCCGAACATGGGGTGGCCGGTGTCGAGTCCGGTACCGCGCCAGCGCGACCCCGCGATGTCGTCGACCCGGGCCGGCTCCAGGCGGTCCCACAGTGCCGAGACACGGTCGTCCGGCACGGTGTCCAGGGCCAGCAGCTCGGCCAGTTCGGCGGTGACGGCTCCCGCGTCCACGGACGTGTCCCGAGTGGTCACAGTCCGTAGGTCTTTCCGATGATGTCGCGCTGCACCTCGTTGGTGCCGCCGTAGATGGGGGAGACGACCGCCTGGCGGACCAGGCGCTCCATGCCGTACTCCGTGGCGTAGCCGTACCCGCCCATGGACTGCATGCACTCCAGGGTGACGCGCTTGCTGAGCTCGGTGGCCTTGAGCTTGACCATGGAGGCCTCGCGCGGGAAGAGGGCGTCCGGGTCGGCGTCGTCGATCTTCTTGGCAACCGCGTAGATCAGCAGGCGGGTGGCCTCGATCTCGGTGGCCAGGTCGGCCATGCGGTGGCGGATCACCTGGAAGGAGCCGACGGGGCGGCCGAACTGCTCGCGCTCGCGGATGAACTTGAGGCAGTCGTCGAACGCGCGCTGGGCGACGCCCAGCTGCATGGCGGCCAGGATGAGGCGCTCGGTGTTGAGGCCGGTCATGAGCTGCTTCCAACCGCCGTTGACCTCGCCCACCACGGCGTCGGCCGGGAGGCGGACGTCGGTGAAGTACAGATCGTTGACCTCGCGGCCGCCCATGGTGTCGATGCCGGTGATCTGCAGGCCCGGGATGTCGGCGGGCACGTCGAACATCGTGATGCCCTCGTGCTTCTTGCCGTTCGAGTCGGTGCGGGCCACCAGGAGGATGCGGTCGGCGAAGTGGGCGTTGGAGCACCAGGTCTTCTGGCCGTTGATGACCCACTCGTCGCCGTCGCGCTCGGCCTTGCAGCGCAGGGCCGCGACGTCGGAGCCGGCGCCCGGCTCGGACATGGAGATGGAGAGCGTGCCGCCGCCCACGACCAGCTCGAGGGCGCGCTTGCGCTGCTCCTCGTTGCCGAACTTCTGGTAGGCGGCGGCGGTGATGAGGGTGGGGCCGATGCCGCCGATGGGGGCGAGGCCGCGCAGGCAGTGCTCGAGCAGGACGCACAGTTCCACGGCGCCGGCGTCGGAGCCGCCGTACTCCTCCGGCACGGTGAGCCCGAGCCATCCGAGCTCCGCCATCTTGGCGTAGATCTCGTGCGAGTGGGTCCCGCCTTCGGCCAGGAGCTCGGTGCGCTTCTCGACGCTGCCGACCTCGCGGGCACAGAAGTCGTCAATGGACTTCGCGAAGTCCTTCTGCTCGTCGGTGAGGATGTCGAACACTTCTCGCCTCGTTCTTCTGTGAGTCGTTGGTTGGGGTGTCGTGAACCGCCGCAGTCGACTACTGTGGCGGCTATCACGGTAGGCTACATCAAATATATGTGATCTGAAACGAGAGGATCCCACATGACTACCACCGAGCCCAGCAAGACCGGTCCGACCTTCGCCAGTCTCGACCCCCGGGACGGCAGTGTCCTGGCCGAATACCCCATCGCCGGACCCGAGGAAGTCGCCCTGGCCGTCGAGCGCGCCCGGGCCGCGTCCCGCTGGTGGGCCGCGCAGGGACCGAGGGGGCGCCGCGAGTGGCTGCTCGAATACAAGCGCGCCATCGCCGCGCGGTCCCAGGAGCTGGCCTCGCTCATCTCGGCGGAGACGGGTAAGCCGGACGAGGACGCGACCCTCGAGGTGTTCCTCGCGGTGAGCCACATCGAGTGGGCGGCCAAGAACGCGGAGAAGGTGCTCAAGCGCCGTTCGGTCCCGGCGGGCATGCTCATGTCCAACCAGGCCGCGTACATCGAGTACCAGCCGTTCGGCGTGGTGGGTGCGATCGGCCCGTGGAACTATCCGGTCTTCACGCCCATGGGCACGCTCTGTTACGCCATGGCCGCCGGCAACGCGGTGGTCTTCAAGCCGTCCGAGCTGGCGCCGGGTGTCGGCGTGTGGCTGGCGGAGGTGTGGGACTCGCTCGGCGCGTCGCAGCCGCTCATCCAGACCATCACCGGTGACGGGTCCACGGGCGCCGCGCTGTGTCGCGCCGGCGTGGACAAGCTGGCGTTCACCGGTTCCGCGGCCACCGGCCGCAAGGTCATGGCGGCGTGTGCCGAGTCGCTCACCCCGGTCGTCATCGAGGGCGGTGGCAAGGACGCGGTGCTGGTGGACCGGGATGCGGACCTGGACTCGGCGGTGGACCAGACGGTGTTCGGCGCGATGGGCAACGCGGGCCAGACCTGCGCGGGTGTCGAGCGGATCTACGTGCACGAGGACGTGCACGAGGCGTTCGTCCACAAGTTCGCCGCCAAGGTCCGCGCGCTGGAGCCCGGCAACTCGATCACCTCGAGCTACGGCCCCATGACGCTGCCCGGCCAGATCGACATCATCCGCAAGCACGTCAAGGACGCCCTGGCCCGTGGCGGCCGCGCGGTGATCGGCGGCGAGGAGTCGGTGGGCGAGCGGCTGGTCCAGCCGGTCGTGCTGGTGGACGTGCCGGAGGACTCCACGGCGGTGACCGAGGAGACGTTCGGTCCGACCGTGGTGATCAACAAGGTCAAGGACCTGGAGGAGGCCGTCGAGAAGGCCAATGCCAGCAGTTACGGCTTGGGTGGCGCGATCTTCACCAAGGACCGCAAGCGAGGCCTGGCGCTGGCGGAGAAGCTGGACACGGGCATGGTGTCGGTCAACGCGTTCCTGGCGTTCGCGGGCATCCCGGCCCTGCCGTTCGGCGGTTCCGGCAACTCCGGCTTCGGCCGGATCCACGGGGCGGACGGCCTGCGCGAGTTCTCGCGGCCCAAGTCCATCACGGCGCAGAAGTTCGCGGCGCCGCTCAATCTCATGACCATGACGCGCAAGTCCCGCGACGTGAAGATCGTCAAGTGGATGCTCGCGAACGTCCAGGGAAAGATGTGATGTCGGTATGACCGCCACGCAGGGAAACGCCGGCGAGAACACCAAGGCAAAGACAAGTTCGACGACGACGACATCACCGTCGTCGTCGGACGGGACGCGGACCCTTCCCGGGGTCTTCGGACCGATCCCGGCCGACCTGGTGATCGACGCGGGGCGTGCCCATCCGCTCACGGCCAAGGTCCCGTTCAAGCCGGGTCGCTACTACTGGCGTGATCTGATCGCCACCCTCGACCCGGTGGAGGACGCGGCCGAGATCCACCGCATCACCGCCGCCTATGAGTTCCCGTGGGATTACCAGCGTTCTCTCGAGCTGGCGCTGTACCGGACGTACTGTGTGCCGTCGGTGTCGAAGGTGCTGTCGGAGGCGGGCAACTTCCGTGACGCGACGCAGAAGCGGTACGACGACACGGCGCTGCTCATGTCCGAGCTGGTGGAGCACGGTGTCGACTCCACCCGAGGCAAGGAGTCGCTGCGGGTGATCAACCGGCAGCACGCGAAGTACGAGATCACCAACGACGACATGCTGTACGTGCTGTCGACGTTCATCTACGAGCCGATCGAGTGGCTCGACGCCAACGGCTGGCGCCGACTCCACCCGAACGAGCGGCTCGCCGCGTTCCACTTCTATCGCGGGGTGGGACAGCGGATGAACATCGCCGACATCCCGGAGGACATGGGTGAGTTCCGGCGCTGGCGAGACGAGTACGAGGCGCGGACCTTCCGGTACGCCGACACGAACAACGAGATCGGCACCTACACGCTCGACCTCATGTGCTCGTGGTACCCGGAGGCGGCGCGCCCGCTCGTGCGCAAGGCCGTGCTGTCGCTGATCGACGACGACATGGCGCATGCGTTCGGCTTCCCGGCGCCCGCGCCGGCCCTGCGTCGTGCGGCCTACGGTGCGCTGCGGCTGCGGTCGCGGATCATCCGCTGGTTCCCGGTGCGGCGCACGGCCTACGGCACCGAGGGCACGGAGAACCGCACGTACCCCGGCTACCCGACCGGGTACCGGCCGGCGGATCTGGGGGCGCACCCCATCACGCCGCGGGACCGTGCGGTCGGCGGCTGCCCGGTTCCCCACGGCGCGGGGGCCGGCGTGGGCGCCGCGCGGGAGGGGAGCGCGGCATGAGTGTGCCGGCCCCGGCCCGTCCGACGGGGGCTCCGGCCCGCTTCGCCGCGGACGAGCGCTGGGGCCGGCGCGCCGCGCTGTTGCTGCGACCGTTCGCCGACCGCTGGAGTGGGCCCACCCCGGCGGAGCGGGAGCGGATCGCCCGGGCGCTGATGACCGGTGATCCGGTGGCCGACGCGCTGTTGGACGCGATCGAACGCGGCGA
>CAYFRF010000025.1:0-2258 GCA_964345415.1 uncultured Microbacter sp.
CGTTGGTGATGGTGGGGGCGCCCCACTTCTTCTCCAGCACGACGTTGCGACCCTTGGGGCCGAGGGTGACCTTGACGGCGTCGGCGAGCTGATTGAGGCCGCTCTCCAGGCCGCGCCGGGCCTCTTCGTCGAACGCGATCATCTTTGCCATGGGGTGAATCATCCTCCGGGTGTGGGGTGACACGCATGTGGTCGGCCTCGGTGCCCGCGACGGACGGTGCGGACCGTGTCGGATCCGCGCCTCACCGAGCGACCTCTGTAGTTCAGGTTGTGCTGGCACTCAGGGTAGCCGAGTGCCAATCGCTTTTCTAGCACTCGCCCCCACCGAGTGCAAAGGTTCCGGGCCGGTGTTCGCGACCGGCGAACGGCCGCCGCCCGAGCGAGCCCTGCCCTACCATCGAGACGCTGTCCCCGACACCCCTGGAGGGCCCGATGTCCACCGACCCCAGCGCCGCCACCGGCCAGGGCGCGACACCGCGCGGAAAGTCCATCGAGATCGACGCCCCACCCGCCCGGGTCTGGGAGATCGTCTCCGAGGTCCGCAACGCACCGCAGTGGAGCAGCCAGGCCCGCAAGGTGTTCGCCAGCTCCGGCCCCACGCGCCTCGGCACCCGCTCGCTCAACCTCAACCAGCAGGGCCCCGTCCCGTGGCCCACCACCAGCCGCGTCGTGGCCTACGAGCCCGAGAAACTGTTCGCCAACCGCACCGGCGGACACGGCACCCGCTGGATCTTCGAACTCGAGCCCACCGCAGACGGAGGCACCCGCCTCACCGAACGCAGCGAGCCCCCCGCCGCCCTGGTCGCCCTGGTCAGTACGCTCACCGGGCTGCTGCCGACCGGCCGGAAGGCCGCGCCCGGCTCGTCGTCGTCGTCGTCATCGGGCTCTTCCGACGCCGGGACGGCACCCACGGCGACACCACAGTCACCGTCGCGCTCCCTGCGCCTCATCAAGGCCCTCGCCGAACAGTAGGCCCGCCCGGCCGGGCACCCCGGCACCCACACCAGGAAGGCACCCCATGACCGAGAACACCACCGCCATCGAGAGCTCCATCGAGATCGACGCCCTGCCCGCCCGCGTCTGGGACGTGATCTCCGACGTCCGCAACGCCACCCAGTGGAGCAGCCAGGCCGTCAAGATCATCGCCCCCCGCGGACGCACCACCAAGGGCACCCGGGCCCTCAACATCAACAAGCGCGGCCCCCTGTACTGGCCCACCACCAGCCGCGTCGTGGAGTTCGAGCCCGGCCGCAAGTTCGCCAACCGGATCACCGAGAACACCACCATCTGGGTGTTCGAGCTCGAGCCCACCGCCAGCGGCGGCACCCGCCTCACCGAACGCCGCGAGGTCCCCGAAGGGCTGACCTTCATCTCCCGCTTCCTCACCGACAAGTTCTTCGGCGGGCAGCGCTCGTTCACCTCCGAGATGGACCAGGGGGTCTCGGTCTCCCTCCAGCGGATCAAGAACCTCGTCGAGCAGGGCTGAGGACGCCATGGCCCGGGCTGCGGCGACCGTCCTCGCCTCCGGCACCCTCGTCGCGGCGTTGACCGGGTGCGCACTGCTCGACCGCGGCGCCGACGCCCCCGCGGAGACGGAGCGCGAACAGCCCGGCCCCACCCTCGCCGCCGGCCCGCCACCCGCCGACTGGCAGGACGTCCGCAGCGCCTCCGGGCTCGTCTACTCGGTACCGCCCGACTGGGAGGTGGGCGACCCGTTCGGCGTCCCCGAAGACGGCCCCGACCCCGGCTCCGACTGGGGCTCGGGCTACGTCACCGTGGCCAACGCGATCGCCGACCGCGACTACTGCGCACTCGGCGGGATGAGCTTCCGATCCCTCGCCGGGATCAGCGCCTCCGTCCTGCCCGGCGAGGCGCGGGAACAGGCGGAATCGGCCTCGCGCGCCATGGCCGACTCGATCGACCGGCGCTTCACCCAGGCCGGCGCCGAGGTCCCCGTTCCCGAGGCCCGCAGCATCGGCGTGTCCGGCGTACCCGCCTGGTACGTGTCCCTGCGCGGCGAGGTGCGGCCCCCGCGCAACATCTGCACCCCGCCGGTCATCCGCTTCGACACGATCGCCGTGTCCACGCGGACACCCGACGGGGCGCCGGCCTCGATCGTCTTTGTGCTCATGGCCGACGAGGGCGAGCCGGGGGTCCAGGACACCGCCACGATCGACGCCGTGGTGGCCTCCCTCAGATACGACAACTCGGTGTAGCCGGCGGGCGGGCGACGTCGTCGTCCCCTCGGGGTTTCTCCC
>CAYFRF010000025.1:2358-6849 GCA_964345415.1 uncultured Microbacter sp.
CGTCGTCCCCTCGGGGTTTCTCCCCGCCGCCCCACGGTGACCGGCCCGACCCCCGGCGACCTCAGGCGGCGGTGGCCCCGCCGGTCCCGCCGAAGAACTCGGGCCAGTCCGGCTCGCAACTCGCCCAGGCCCACCCCGCGTCCGCCGCACTGTCCGCGTCCTGCGGGGCCAGGGCCCGCTCGCGGACCGGCACGCCCGGACCGTCGGCCACGGACACCACCAGCTCGCCCGCGGTGAGCTCGTACAGGAACCAGCGCTCGGAATCCACCTCGAGCTCCAGCCGGTCGCCGTCCACCTCCAGCGCGCCCAACAGCTGGCCGAGCAGGTCGCGCGAGACCCACGGCAGGGTGCCGTAGGGGCGGCCCCGCACCGCGTGGTCGGTGATGGCCGCGCCCACCATCGTGGGGCGGCGGTGCACGTCGATGTCGATCCGGTCGCGCGGGTCGGCGACCAGGCCCAACTCGGGTGCGGTGACCAAGAGCTGGCGGGGCGCGGCGTACCGCATCACGGCGTTGACCACCAGCGGACGGGTGAGCACCTCGGGGCGGATCACCACGGACACCCCCTCGATGACCGGCCACTCCGACAGCGCGCCGGTCTCGCCCACGGCGTCGGCCTCGGGGAAACGGGAACAGACCTCGTCACGCAGCGCCTCGAGATCGGCCCGCACGTGATCCGGCAGGTCCGCCAGATCGCTCGCGGCCCGATGCTCCGCCTCGGCGGGCGTGACCACAATCACAAAGCTCATACCTCGAGATAGTACGACACTTTCTGTTCACCTTGCGTTCACCTTCCGTCGCGTGTCGGACCGCAGACCTATCCTTGGGGGCATGTCCGAGACCCCCGCGTTCCCCGCACCCCACCCCGACCTCGCGCCGCTCGCCACCGCCGTGGCCGCGCAGATGGACCGCGCCCGCACCGACCTCGCGGCGCTCGTCGCCCTGCCCTCGGTCCACGGCGCCGAGCCGCAGGCCTGCGCCGACGCGCGCGACCTGGTGCGGGACCTGCTCGTGGAACTGCCGGTGCCCGGCCTGGGCCCGGAGTCGGTCCAGGTGGTGGAGACCTCCGACGGCTCGCACGCGGTGTTCGCGCACCGCCCCGCCGCGCCCGGCCGCCCCACCGTACTGCTGTACAGCCACTACGACGTGCAGCCGTCGGGCGATCCGGCCGAGTGGACCGACTCGCCGTGGGAGCTCACCGAGCGCGACGGCCGCTGGTACGGCCGCGGGGCGGCCGACTGCAAGGGCAACCTGGTCGTGCACCTCACCGCCCTGCGCGCCCTCGCGGCGGTGGGCGGTGGTGGATCGGAGTGTGACGACGACGACGAGGCCGGTGCGGCGGCGGCCGGTACCTCCGGCGGCGACCCGCTGAACGGCCTCGGCGTCCGGCTGGTCGTGGAGGGCTCGGAGGAGACCGGCGGCGGCGGACTCGACGACCTGGTGGCCGAGCGGCCCGAGTTGGTCGAGGCGGATGCGATCCTCATCGTGGACTCCGGCAACGTCGAGGCCGGCACCCCCACCCTCACCACCAGCCTGCGGGGGATCGCCAACGTGGTGATCACCGTCGACACCCTCGAGGCCGGCGTCCACTCCGGCCAGTTCGGCGGCGCGGCACCCGACGCACTCGGGGCACTCATCGCGATCCTCGCCTCGCTGCGCGACCCGGCCACCGGCGCCACCACCGTCGACGGGCTGGACTTCACCGGCACCTGGGACGGGCAGGCCTACCCGGAGGAGACGTTCCGCTCCGACGCCGGCGTGCTCGACGGAGTGGAACTGTCCTCCGCCGCGCCCGTCGCCGACCTGGTGTGGGCGCGCCCCACCGCCACCGTCCTGGGGATCGACTGCCCGCCCGTCGAGGGCGCGATCGCCGCCGTGCAGCCCCACGCCCGGGCCCTGGTCAACCTGCGCGTCCCGCCAGGCATGGACCCGGAGGCCGCGCAGCGCACGCTGATCGAGCACATCGAACGGCGGCGCCCCTGGAACGCGAAGGTCACCGTGGAACCCGAGGCCGTGGGGCACCCGTTCCGCGCCGTGCCGGCCGGGCAGAGCGACCCGGTCCACGAACTGCTGTCCGAGTGCCTGGCGCAGGCCTACGGCGCGGACGAGGTGGCCGAGATCGGATCCGGCGGCTCCATCCCCCTGTGCACCGCCCTGCGGCGGGCGCACCCCGCGGCGAGCATCGCCCTGTTCGGCGTGGAGGACCCGGCCGCGGCCATCCACTCCCCCGACGAGAGCGTGGACCCGCGCGAGATCGAGCGGATCGCGCTGGCCGAGGCGGCGTTCCTGCAGCGGTATCTCTGACCTGCGCTGCGGCATTGGACGTTCGACCTGTACGGCAGGCGGGGGTGCGCGGGCGGTAACAGTGTGATGGGATGGCGCGATAGTGACACCAGTGGCGCCAGCGCCCTGGCTGCCCGAGGTAAGGAGTCACCGTGTCCACCCTGAACGTCACAACCGACACCACCGCCGGCGCACCCCTCGACACCGTCGGCGGGCCCCGCGCCGGCAGGGCCCCGCGCGCCTCACGCCTGCGCCGCGCGAGCCGGGCCGTGCTCGCCGGCGCCGCCGCGGCCACCCTCACCCTCGGCCTCACCCCGGCACTCGCGCAGGCCCAGGAGGTCGGCACGCTCAGCCCCGAGTCGGTCGCCAACGACGCGCTCGGCACGCTGTCCCCGGAGAGCCTGAGCCAGCTCCTCTACCTCGGTAACCTGCCGGGATCCTCCGACCTGTCGATCATGGGCATCGCCAACATGCTCGGGTTCTCCCCCAACATGTTCGCCGGCCCGCCGCCGGAGGCGCCGGACCCCAACCCGAACATCACCGAAACCAAGGTCATCGGGATGATCGAGAAGGAGGGCCGCTACGAGCGCTGGCTCATCGACTCCGGCGACATGAAGCGCGGCATCACCGTCGAGGTGTACCGCGCACCCCATGCCAACGCACCCTTCCTCTATCTCCTGGACGGCGTGGGCTCCGAGCTGCCCAGCGGCTTCATGCAGTGGGGCGCGGCCGACCAGTTCTCGGACCAGAACGTCAACCTCATCATCCCCACCGGCGGCCAGGGGTCCATGTGGGCCGACTGGAACAAGCAGGACCCCGTCCTGGGGATCAGCAAGTGGGAGCAGTTCATCACCCACGACCTGCCCACGCACCTCGAGCCGCGGATCAGCAGCAACCGCAACCGCGCGATCGGCGGCATCTCCATGGGCGCCGGCGCCGCCATGACCATGGCCACCCGCCACCCCGATCTCTACAAGGGCGTGTTCGGCGTCTCCGGCTGCTACTCCACCGACGCCCTCGGCCAGATCCTCACCCGCTACACCGTCGAGAGCCGCGGGGCGACCCTCACCAATATGTGGGGCGAGCTCGGCAACGATCAGTGGGTCGCCCACGACGCGATGATCAACGCCGAGCAGCTGCGCGGCAAGGCCATCTACATGTCCTCGGGCACCGGAGTGGCCAACCCCGGCGACTGGGATGCCTACAACAATGACGTGGCCAACTTCGTCGCCGGGATGGCGCTGGAGCAGGCCACCGGCCAGTGCACCCACGCCGCCGACCGTCGCCTCCGGGAACTCAATATCCCGGCCACGTTCGACCACCTGCCCACCGGACTGCACAACTGGTCGTACTACTCCAAGCAGATCCCGGTCGCCTGGAACGCCATCAAGCACTCGGTGAGCTGACCGGCCGGTTCCGGCGCGGCGGCTGGTTCGCCCGCGCCGGCGGCGCACCCGACCGCTCCCGCACCCACCTCCGCTGACGGCGGCCCTCCCCACCCGGCGGGCCGCCGTTAGGCTTTCCACCGTGAACCCCCGCCCGTCCCTTGACCTGACCCTGCGCCTGTCCGCCTCGGCGGCCGACTCCCGCCGCGGGATCGTGCGCGCCCACCCCGAGGTGCTGCTCGCGCTCGGCATGCGCGAGTGGGACGCGATCGAGATCGTGGGCGCCCGCACCACCGGGGCCGTGGTGGCCGCGGCGCGGGCCGGGTCGCCCAGCGGGGTGCTGGTGGTGGACGAGGTGGTGGCCGCCAACTGTGGGCTCGGCGAGAACGCGCGCGTGACCGTGCAGGCGGCGCAGGTGACGGGCGCGCAGAGCATCGAGGTGCAGGGCCTGCCGGCGGCGGGCCGCGGCGTCGCCGAACGGGTCCTTCGGTCCGCGCTGCTGGGCAAGGTGGTGCGCGTCGGCGACTCGGTGACGCTGATGCCCCGCGACCTGGGCCCCGACTTCCCCACCTCCGACACCACCCGCACCCTGCGCAACACGATGGGCGCCGCGTGGAGCACCGAGCTGCTCACCGTCACCGCGACCGTGCCGGAGGGGATCGTGTCGGTGCAGCCCACCACCGCGGTGGTCGAGGTGAGCGGGCCCGGCCTCGCGGGCGGGACTGTGGGGAACAATCCGACGACGACGACAAGCCCCGCCACCCCGGGTTCCGTCACCCCGCAGGGGGCCGCCTCCCCCGGCCCTGCCTTCTCCGGCTCTGCCT
>CAYFRF010000025.1:6949-16796 GCA_964345415.1 uncultured Microbacter sp.
CTGCCTTCTCCGGCTCTGCCTCCCCCGGTTCCGCTGCCTCAGCGGGCGGAGCCGCCACCACCGGTGCCGACTCGATCACCGCCGTCCGCCGCGAGGACCTCGTGGGCGTCGACGACCAGGCCGAGGTCCTCGCCCAGTGGCTCTCCCTGGCACTGGACCGCTCCGAACTGTTGCGCACGCTCGGCGCCTCCCCGCACCTCGGGGTGCTGGTGGCCGGCCCGCCCGGCGTGGGCAAGGCGACGATGGTGCGGTCCGTGGCCGGTGACCGCCGCCTCGAGGTGGTGGACGGCCCGTCCGTCGGCGCGGTGGACCCGGCCTCCCGGCTCGAGGCGGTGCGGGCCGCGGCCGAGCGGACCCGCGAGAGCGGCGGGATCCTGCTGGTCACCGACATCGACGCTCTGCTACCCGCCCAGACCGAGCCCGTCTCCACGCTGATCCTCGACCGCCTCCGCTCCGTGGTGGCGCACCCCGGCTCCGTCCTCATCGCCACGTGCGTGCGACCCGAGGACGCCGACGCCCGACTGCGCGACCCGGAGATCTGCGACCGCGTCCTGGACCTGCCCCTGCCCGGCGCCGCGGACCGCGCCGCGCTGCTGGAGGTACTGCTGCGCGGCGTGCCCACCGGCGAGCTGGACCTGGCCGCCGTCGCCGACAAGACCCCCGGCTACGTGGCCGGCGACCTGCGGGCCCTGACCCGGGAGGCGGCCCTGCGCGCGGCCGCCCGGGCGACCACCGGCACGGACACCGAGTCCGCCGCGCCGGCCGACTCCGTGGCCGAGCCCCGCCTCGAGCAGGACGACCTGCTCGGCGCGGTGAGCGTCATCCGGCCGCTGTCCCGCTCGGGGACCGAGGAGCTGAGCCTGGGCTCCATCACCCTCGAGGACGTGGGTGACATGGAGGAGGTGCGCCAGGCCCTCACCGAGACGGTGCTGTGGCCGCTGCAGCACCGCGACTCGTTCGAGCGCCTGGGCGTGCAGCCGCCGAAGGGTGTGCTGCTGTACGGCCCGCCCGGCTGCGGCAAGACGTTCGTCGTGCGGGCTCTGGCCGCCAGCGGCCGCCTGACCGTGCACATGGTCAAGGGCGCCGAGCTCATGGACAAGTGGGTCGGCTCCTCGGAGAAGGCCGTGCGCGACCTGTTCCAGAAGGCCCGCGACTCCGCGCCGTCGCTGGTGTTCCTCGACGAGATCGACGCCCTCGCCCCGCGCCGCGGCCAGACCGGCGACTCCGGCGTCGGCGACCGGGTGGTGGCCGCACTGCTCACCGAGCTCGACGGCGCCGAGCCACTCGACGACGTGGTGATCCTCGGTGCGACCAACCGCCCCGAGCTCATCGACCCCGCGCTCCTGCGTCCCGGCCGACTCGAGCGCCTGGTGTTCGTGCCGCCGCCGGACGCCGAGGCCCGCGCCGACATCCTGCGCGCCGCCGGCCGGAACGTGCCCCTGGCCGCCGACGTGGACCTCGCCGAGCTCGCCGCGCAGCTCGACGGCTACTCGGCCGCCGACTGCGCCGCCCTGCTGCGCGAGTCCGCGCTCACCGCCATGCGCCGCGACATCGACGCGGCCGAGGTGACGGCCGACGACGTGACCCGCGCCCGCGAGGCGATCACCCCGTCGCTGGACCCGGACCAGGTGGAGAACCTGCGGCAGTACGCCGAGCGCCGCGAGAACTGATGTCAGCTCGAGGCTGAAAGCCACAGCTTTTCCACCACACCAGAAGCGAGGACATCAATGGCCGCATCGTCACTGTCTCGGCCCGGCGAACATGAGATTCGCCAGTGGATGGAAGCACTCTTGCCGGAGCTGTATAGAAGTATGATCTCGGCAAGGTGCAGAAGAGCTGAGTTCCACTTGTCCGGCGATACCCTCTTATTTCTGACTTCCGAGTATTTCGTCGGGTGGCGCGACGAACCGTCCCGGCTGGTCTACGTTCCGTCGCGTTTCGGAATCCATCTCCCCGGGATCATCCACGACCTGATTCGGGACGATGCCTTCGTCTACGCATGGGATGACGCGGGCAGAGTTGACCCCCGCGTTTCCTGGCTCGATCTGGACAGATACGACGTGGGGCAATGGGTCAGGGCGCAGCTTGATCTGCGGATAGATGAGATCCTGGCCACGCTGGGAAATCTCATACACACCGCACATGAGCGTGGTGAATGTCCGAACTTCGATGCTGTGATCACAGGACTCACCGACTGGTCATTCCATTGTTGGGATTCTGATGAACCCCCTCCTGTGGAGCATTTGCGCGAGCTCATCAGACAGGAGAAACAGCCACGCGAGCCACAATCACGGCCGCGTGGGTCTGCACCGAGAGGGTTGCCGGGCCTCGAGCGGGGCGGCTAGAGTGCGGGCATGCGGAATCTTCTCGTAGTAATCCGACGCAACGGGGTCTGACAGACCGACACCCCGCCTGCGTGATTACTCGTTTTCCGTCGGTCGCCGCACCGACGTCGAATCAACGAGAGAGCCATGAACACCACCGCACATCACTCCACCCGGACCACCGGAACCCTCGGCACCGCCACCACCAGCCCGTTCACCGAACGCTACGGCCGTCGCATGCCGCGTGGCTTCGCCGACGAGGCCGCCGGGATGGACTGGAAGACCCTGGTCGACACGTTCGCCCCGTCCACCGACCACTTCCACCTCGCCGACTTCTCCCGGCGCCCGCTGGGCCGCGGGATCACCGCCTACGAGGCGATCCTCGCCACCCGCACACCGCAGGACGAGCCGGGCCACTTCACCGCCCACCGGCTGACCACCCGCTCGTGCGGGGACGTCACCGCGATGTCCGACATGCTGGGCAGCGTCGGCGCCCGTGTCGAGATCGAGAAGTTCCACCAGTACGAGGGAGACTCCTTCGACGGCACCGGGTCGTGGTGCACCATCCTGCGCGCCACCTGCGGGCGTCGCTCCATGTGGGCACTGGGATTCGGCCAGAACTCTTCTGAGGCGTCGATCGCCGCGTTGCTGAGCGCGGCAACAAGGCTTCACCTGCGCTGACGGCGAGCACGAAACACTGTTCTGTAAAGTGTTCACCGGAACCACGCCCCCGGTCGACCGCCGGCTGCCCGCCCCTCACGGCGGGTACGTCCGCATGTCGTCGTCCGAACGACGCAAGGAGAGGAGCCGCCGGTGATCGTGATCCTCGCGGCCCACGCCGTGGCCGCCCTGATCGCGATCCCACTGGTGTTGAGGCTCGGACGCCGCGCATTCCCACTACTGGCCCTGGTGCCCGCCGCCAGCGCGGTGTGGGTGGCAGCGAACCTGAACGGTACTCCCACCGAGTCCATCCCCTGGGCGCCGGGCATCCACCTGGCCCTCGACCTACGCATGGACTCACTGTCCGCGCTGATGGCGCTCATCGCGCTCGGCGTGGGCGCACTCGTGTTGTTCTACTGCACCTGGTACTTCGAGGACTCCGAGCCACGGCTGCACCTGTTCGCGGCCGAACTCGTGGCGTTCGCCGGAGTCATGTTCGGCCTGGTCGTGGCCGACAACATGATCCTGCTCTACATCTTCTGGGAGATCACCTCCGTACTGAGCTTCCTGCTGGTCGGCCACTACGCGGAACGCGCCTCCTCGCGCCGCGCGGCCACCCAGGCACTGCTGGTCACCACACTCGGCGGCCTGGCCATGCTCGTCGGCATGATCATCCTGGCGCAGTCGTCCGGGACGTACCTGCTCAGCGAGATCGTGGCCAACCCCCCGTCCGGGACGCTCATCCACTGGGCGTTGGTCCTGGTGATCCTCGGCGCCATCAGTAAATCGGCCATCGCGCCACTGCACTTCTGGCTCCCCGGCGCCATGACCGCGCCGACCCCCGTCAGCGCCTATCTGCACTCCGCGGCCATGGTCAAGGCCGGCGTGTTCCTCATCGCCGCCATGAGCCCGGGACTGTCCGGCTCCTCCACCTGGCAGCTGCCGCTCATCGTCCTGGGACTGGTGTCCCTGCTCATGGCCGGCTGGCGAGCGCTGCGCGAGACCGACCTCAAGCTGGTGCTGGCGTTCGGCACCGTCTCCCAGCTCGGCTTCCTGCTCGTGCTGGTCGGCATCGGCTCCCGCGACACCATGCTCGCCGGGCTCACCATGCTGCTGGCCCACTCCCTGTTCAAGTCGGCCCTGTTCATGTCCGTCGGCGTGATCGACAAGACCACCGGCACCCGCGAGATCCGGGAACTGTCCGGACTGGCCCGCAAGCGGCCCGCCCTGGCGGTGTTCTTCACCCTCGCCGCGGCCTCCATGGCCGGACTGCCGCCGTTCCTCGGGTTCGTGGGCAAGGAGGCGGCGTTCGCGACCGTGCTCACCGAGGAGCGCCTGCACGGCATGCCCTCGCTCGTCGTCACCGCCGGCCTGGTCGCCGGTTCCATCCTCACGTTCTCGTACACCACACGCCTGGTCATGGGCGCGTTCCGCTCCAAGCGGGTCTTCGAGGACGGGACCAGCCCCGCTGTCGCCAATTCCAAGCCCGTCGGCTTCTGGTTCCTGTCCGTGCCCGCACTCCTGGCCACGACCGGACTGGTGCTGGGACTGTGGTCGGCGCCCGTCGAATGGCTGCTCTCGCGCTACGTCGACACCGCGTTCCCGCCCGGCAGCATGTGGTACGGCGAGGAGGCCTACCACCTGGGCCTGTGGCACGGCCTGGGCATCCCCATCGCCCTGACACTGGTCGTGTACCTGCTGGGCACCATGCTCTACGTCGCCCAGCGTGTGGTCGAGCGCATGCAGTTCGAGTCGCCCGCACTCGGTAACGCGGACCGGATCTACGACAATGTCCTGCGCTTCTTCGACGTGCTCTCCCTGCGCCTGACCGGCAGCATCCAGCGCGGCTCACTGCCCCTGTCCCTCGGGATCATCCTCGTCACCCTCGTGGTGTTCCCGTTCGTCTCCCTGCTGGTGGGCACCCGCGAGGGACTGCACATGGAGCTCGCCGGGAACCCGGTCGTGCTCATCGTCATGATCCCCATGACCGTCGCCGCCATCGCCGCCACCGTGCTGCGCAACCGTCTCGCCGCCGTGATCTGCATGTCCGTCACCGGCTACGGCGTGGCCGTGGTGTTCGCCTTCCACGGAGCCCCCGACCTGGCCCTGACCCAGGTCCTCGTCGAGACCCTGATGATGGTCACCTTCGTCCTGGTCCTGCGCACGATGCCGGCCGAGGTGCCCATGTCCGACGGCTTCCGCCGCCTCCGTGCCTGGCTCGGAATCGGCGTGGGCCTCCTCGTCGTCGTCGTCGGCGCCTACGCCATCAACGCCCGCCAGGACCCGGCCGTCTCCAACGTCTTCGCCGACCTGGCCTACAACATCGGGAACGGCTCCAACGCCGTCAACGTCACGCTCGTCGACATCCGCGCCTGGGACACCCTCGGCGAGATCACGGTGCTGCTCGTCGCCGCCACCGGCGTCGCCAGCCTCGTCTTCCGCAACCGCCGCTACGGCTCGGGTCCGCGCATCGCCGACGCCGAGAAGACCCGCTCCGGCCGCCGCGGCATCGAGGCCGCACGCATCGTCATCGAAGCACCCGGCGCATCCCCCGGCCGCTGGCTCGTCGGCGCCACCGTCCGCGACCCGCGGGCCCGGTCCCTCGTGCTCGAGGTCACCACCCGGCTCATCTTCCCCACCATGATGGTGCTGAGCCTGTTCTTCTTCTTCACCGGCCACAACAACCCCGGCGGCGGCTTCGCCGGCGGACTCGTGGCCGGACTCGCCCTCGTGCTGCGCTACCTCGCCGGTGGCCGGTACGAGCTCGGTGAGGCCATCCCGTTCGACGCGGGCCGGATCCTCGGCGTGGGACTCCTCCTCGCCGCCGGCACCGCGGCCGCGTCCATGGCCTTCGGGGCGCCCGCGCTGTCCAGTGCCACCTTCGAGTGGACGCTCCCGGTGTTCGGCGAGGTCAAGCTCGTCACCGCACTGTTCTTCGACGCGGGTGTCTACCTCATCGTGGTGGGCCTCGTCCTGGACATCCTGCGCAGCCTCGGCGCCCGGCTGGACCTGGACGCGGAAGACCTCGAAGAACTGCGCGCCGTCTACGTCGACGCCACCGACTCGCCGTCCACCGCCGCCCTGCGCCGCGTCCCCGGAGTGGAGTTCTCCGGCCCGCGCTCGGACCTCGCCGCCCGGCGCGCCGCGCGCCTGGAGGCCGCCGAGAACCAGGGCGTCACCCCGGAGGGGATGCCATGACCGCCGACTTCGCCCTGCTGCTCCTCGCGGGCATCCTCTGCGCCGCCGGGGTCTACCTGCTCCTCGAACGGGCCATCATCAAGATCCTGCTGGGCATCATGATCATGTCCAACGGCGTCAACCTGCTCATCCTGGCCTCCGGAGGGGCGCCCGGGAACCCGCCCATCCGCGGCCGCGGCTGGGGCGACAACCTGGCCGACTCGGACCCCCTGTCGCACGCCATGATCCTCACCGCGATCGTGATCACCGCCGGCGTGGGCGCGTTCATCCTCGCGCTGGCCTACCGCTCGTACCAGTTCACCACCGCCGACGAGGTCGCCGACGACGCCGAGGACACCAAGATCGCCCGACGTTCCGCCACCGACCCCGCCTCCGCACCGGACCGCGACGCCTCCGACGACCCCACCACGGGTATGCCCACCGAACTGGGCGAACACGTCGACTACGAGGACGAGGACCTGGAGGAGGCCGAAGCCGAATACGAGGCCGAGACCCGTGCCGAAGCCGAGGCCAAGGCCGAAGCGCAGGCCCGCATCGACGCTCTACGCAAGAAGCTCACCAAGGACGACCGAGAGGAGGACCGGTGATCTCCGCTGACCTGTTCGGGTACCTCATCCCGTCCGTCGTCCTGCTGCCCCTGCTGGCCGCGGCCCTGTGCCTGGTCGTCTCGCGTCGGCCCCGCGTGCAGAACATCATCTCGATCATCACCCTCACCGCACTGCTCGTGATCTCCGGCCTCCTGCTGGTGCTCACCGACAGCCACGGCATGCACACCGTGCAGGTCGGCGGCTGGGACGCACCCGTGGGGATCACGCTGGTCGCCGACCGGCTCAGCGCGCTCATGCTGTGTGTCTCCGCCGTGGTGCTGCTGACGGTGATCATCTACGCCGTCGGCCAGGGTGTGCGCGACGGCGACGGCGACCAGCCCACCTCGATCTTCCTGCCCACCTACCTCGCACTGGCCGCAGGCCTCAACGCCGCGTTCATCGCGGGCGACCTGTTCAACCTGTTCGTCGGGTTCGAGATCCTGCTCGCCGCCTCCTACGTGCTGCTCACCCTCGGTGCCAGCCAGGAACGCGTCCGGGCCGGGGTGTCCTACACCGTCGTCTCGATGGTCTCCTCGATGGTCTTCCTACTGGGCATCGGCCTGGCCTACTCGGCCACCGGCACGCTGAACCTCGCCCAGCTGGCCACCCGTATGGCCGAGGTGCCCGACGGGCTGCGCAACACCATCTTCGCGGTGTTCCTCGTGGCGTTCGGCATCAAGGCGGCCGTCTTCCCGCTCTCGACCTGGCTTCCCGACTCCTACCCCACCGCGCCCGCCCCCGTCACCGCCGTGTTCGCGGGCCTGCTCACCAAGGTCGGCGTCTACGCGATCATCCGCTTCCATACCCTGGTCTTCGCCGGCGGCAGCATGGACAACGTGCTCATGGTCGCCGGACTGTTGACGATGGTCGTGGGCATCCTGGGCGCCATCGCCCAGTCCGACATCAAGCGAATACTGTCGTTCACCCTGGTCAGCCACATCGGCTACATGGTGTTCGGCGTGGCCGTGTCCACCGAGTCCGGACTCAGCGCCGCGATCTACTACGTCGGCCACCACATCGTCGTCCAGACCACGCTGTTCCTGGTCGTGGGCCTCATCGAACGCCAGGCCGGCTCGTCCTCCCTGCGCCGCCTCGGCTCACTGGCCGTGCTCAGCCCCGTCCTGGCCGTCACGTTCCTCATCCCCGCCCTCAACCTCGGCGGCATCCCGCCGTTCTCCGGGTTCGTCGGCAAGCTCGCCGTGGTGCAGGCCGGCGCCGAGGTCGGTGGCCTGCTCAACTGGACGCTCATCGGCGGCGCCATGGCCACCAGCCTGCTCACCCTGTATGTGGTGGTGCGCGTCTGGTCCAAGGCGTTCTGGCGGCCCCGCGCCGACGCCCCCGAAGGCGCCGTCGCCCTGGCCAAGCCCCTCGCGCTGCTGCCCTCGGACGAGTACGTGGAGTTCGACGAGCGCGACGACGTGGGCCGCATGCCGATGAGCATGCTCGCCCCCACCTGGGCCCTGGTCCTGGTCTCGATCCTCATGACCGTGTTCGCCGGCCCGCTGCTCGGCGTGACCGACCGGGCCGCCGAGAGCCTCCTGGAACGGGGCGAATACATCTACACGGTGCCCGCGGACGAGACGCCCGGTCGCTATGTTGGCAATGTGACGGGGGTGCGCTGACATGGCCAGGAAGGTGAAGATGGACGCGCGGGTGTTCGGCTCCCGGGTCTTCATGACCCTCTGGCTGGCATTCGCGTGGGTGCTCCTGTGGGGATCGTTCGACCTCGGCACGATGGTCGCCGGTCTGCTCGTCGCCGTCGTCATCATGGCGGTCCTCCCCCTGCCCCGCGTCCCCGTCGAAGGACTCCTCCGCCCGGTCTCCACCGCGTGGCTGGTCATCATGGTGGGCTACTACCTCGTCCGGTCCTCGCTCATCGTCGCGTGGCAGTCGGTCCGCCCCCAGGCCCCGCCCAAGTCGGCCGTCCTGCGGGCCCCCATGCGGCTCAAGTCCGACTTCACGCTGGCGCTGGCCGTCAACTCCCTCAACCTCATGCCCGGCGGCATCGTGGTGCGGGTCGACCCGGTGGCACGCTACGTGTACGTCCACGTGCTCGACGCCGGCACGGACAAGGCCGTCGAGGCGTTCCGCACCCAGACCGCACACGTGGAGAGACTCTTCCAGCGCGCGTTCGAGAGGCCCGAGGACTGGCGCCCCAACCCCGAGCACTACACCGCCCCCGCCGACAGCGGCCCCGCCGCGGAACAGGAGGCCCCCCGATGAGCATCTCCCTGGTCCTGTGGACCGTGGCCGTGATCGTGATGGTGGTCGCACTGTTCATCACCATGATCCGGCTGGTCGGCGGACCCAACACCCTCGACCGGGTCATCTCACTCGACATGCTGGCCGCGATCGCCCAGGGCGGTATCGGCATCTACATCGCCTGGACCAAGGACACCACCGTCGCCGCCGCACTCGTCGCGCTCGCGCTCGTCGCGTTCCTGGGCTCCGTGTCGGTGGCCAGGTTCCGCGTCGCCGACAACGTCGGAGTCCCCGAGGAGGCCATCACATGACCGACGACCCCCGGGAGATCATCTCCGCCCTGTTCGTCCTCGCAGGCGCCCTGCTGACGCTGGCCAGCGCGATCGGCCTCCTCCGGTTCCGCGACACCCTCAGCCGCATGCACCCCTCGGCCAAGCCCCAGATCCTCGGGCTGGTCCTGATCCTGATCGGTGCCGGGATCCGCGTGTTCCCGAACATCGACCTGGGGATGCTGGTGCTGGCCGGCATCGTGGCCGTGTGCACCGCACCCGTGATCGCCAACCGCGTCGGCAACGTCGCCTACCGCGAGTGCGTCGAGGACGGAACCATCACCCACGAGGCGCCCGTCCTCGAGAAGTTCTTCAACCGGGACCTCGACCCCGACAACTGACGGCGCCGGTCCACCTGTCCCGCCCGGCGCCCCCGCCTGGCCCGCTCCGCCCCGCGCCCGTGCTCACGTCTGCCCCGCGCCCGCGCCCGCTCCTGCCCGCGTTGAGTCGCTGCGGCAGGGCCGATCCACACGCGCCCTGCGGAAACGCTGCAGCAAACGACTCCACGCCGGCGTGACGCGGGCTGGGCGGGCGAACCGGGCCGGCG
>CAYFRF010000025.1:16896-20193 GCA_964345415.1 uncultured Microbacter sp.
GCCGGCGTGACGCGGGCTGGGCGGGCGAACCGGGCCGGCGAGCGGCACCCCCATCTACGACACGAGCCCCGCGCCCTCCGGAGAGGGTGCGGGGCTCGTTCCGGCGTGACGCCGGGAGGTCAGTTGTTGGCGATGCCCGGGATGCGCTCCGAATCGGGGACCACCGGGCCGTCCGCGCCCTCGGCCTCGTCGACACCGGTCGGGTCACCGAACAGGCCCAGGCCGGTCGACGTGGTGGGCGTGGGGGTGCCCTCGATCCACTGCTCCTCGGCCTCGTCCACGCCGCCGGCGGACTCCGGCGCGAGCGGGGTGGTGGTGGCGGGCGCGGGGTCGCCGGTGTAGGTCGGCAGGGTGTACGGCGTGTCCGGATCGGCCGGCTGCTCGTTCGGCGGGCTGCACGCGGCCACGCCGAGCGCGAGGAGGAGGGCGGGAGCCGCGACCAGGAGGCGGCGGGCGGTCTGACGCGGGGCCATGGGGGCTCCTTCGATCTCGGGAGTCTGCAAGTCGCTACAGGGCACGGATCCCGCGCACGGCGGAACACGTGGGCTCATCATATCCTCAGGCCCCCGCGCTCGAGACGATGGGGGACGACCGCGGTCAGCGGTCGAGATCCTGGGTGACGATCACGATCACGCCCGGCGCATCACCGGCCATGTCGGCGGGGCGGGGCTTGGCGACGATGCCCAGCTGCGCGGCGATCGCCTCCGCCGCGGCCTGCTCGCCGGGACCGGTGCCGAAGAAGGCGGTCGACTCGGCCACCACGCCGCGGTTGGACGGCATGTTGGCCACCTCGCCCACCGCGAAGCCCGATTCCCGCAGCTGCTCGCCGGTGCGTCCGGCCAGGCCGGTGACGGTGCTGTTGTTGAAGATCTGTACAGGCACCGAGGTCACGGCCGGGGCGGACCCGGCGGCGGCCTGCCCGGGGTCGGCGGGTTGGCCGTCGGCGCCGGGCTCACCCGGTGCGGGCTGCCCGTCCGGGCCGGGGAGGGCGGGCGCACCGGCGTCGGGCGCGGGCGCCAGCGGCTGCCCGTCCGGCCCGAGCCCGTCCGCAGCGCCCTGGTCACCGCCGGTCTGGCCGTTCTGCTCTGACTGCTCCACCTCGACGGTGATCTCCTCGGCGGTGACCGCGTCGTCGTCTCCCCCGAACAGCTGCACCAGTCCCACGCCGATCGCCAGCACCACGGCCGCGAGCAGCACCATGGCGATGGCGCGGTACGGCGGGCCGCTGGGCGCGTCGGAGTGGGGGGCGTCGCCGTGGGCGTACGGGTCGGCCTCGTAGCCGCCCTCGTACTGCGCGTCAGGATCCTGCGCGTCGTACTGCCGGGCGTCGAACTGCGGGTTCTCGGACTGGGAGCTCACGCGCCCGAGTGTAGGTCAGTCGAGGCGCATACCCAGGTTGCGGGCCGCGCGCGCCTTCTGCCTGCTGCTACGCATGCGGCGCAGCCGCTTGACGAGCAGAGGGTCCGCCGCCAGCGCCTCGGGGCGGTCGATGAGATCGTTGAGGATCTGGAAGTACCGCGTGGAGGACATGTCGAACTTCTGCCGGATGGCCTCTTCCTTGGAGCCGGCGAACTTCCACCACTGGCGCTCGAACTCGAGCATGGCCTGGTCCCGGTCGGAGAGCACGGGATCAGCTGCGTGCAGTTCGCTCATGTCCTGCCCGTCGCCGACCTGCATCTCGGGTGCCGCCGTGGCCGCTCGTCCCATGTGCGCGCCTCCTCGGTTCTGACCGGATCACACTGTTGTGATTCCCCCGTAGTGAACCACACGCCTCCGACACACTGCGTTCCGATCCGCTGACCAGGTATAGCTCTGGCCGACTGAACGCCAGGTGGTAGCTGCGAGCGGGACCGGGTCACGTGTAGACGTCGCCGCGGTGCCCGATCCGCAGCACGAGCACGATGAGTGCGCCATCTTCGATGTCATAGATGATGCGGTAGTCGCCTACCCGGATGCGGAGCTCACCTTGACCTCCGGCGAGCTGTATCGCACCGGGCGGCCGTGGCGTCACAGCCAACGCTTCAATTGCGCGGACGATTCGCTTCTGTTCTGTGGGGTGAATTCTGCGGAGGGCTTTTGCGGCCGAGGGCTTATAGGTTATCGAATAGGACATCAGAAACCGGGGCGCGCAGGCTCACAGACCCAGTTCCGCCATGAGGGCCTCGTGGGAGATGCCGCCTTCCTCGCGGCGCGCGTCGGCCGCACCGCGGATGTCCGCCTGATCCTCCAACGCTTGCAGTGCACGATCGTAGAACTCCGGCGAGACGACAACAGCGCGTCGACGGCTTCCCCGGCTGAGGATCTCGACCGGCGCCCGCTGTGCCGCATCGAGCACCTCGCTCTGATGGGCGCGGAAGTTGCTGAGCGTCGTCGACTTCATAACCACGAGCGTACATCTTGTACAACTCGCGGACCAGTCTGTACTCCACCTGAACTGCACGCGGAAGGGGCCGGCGCAGCATGAGAATCGCAGAACTCGCGAAGCTGACCGGACACTTCCACCGCGGCCCCTGCCCTGCCCGGACACGGCCCGAACGATCGATTTCCGAGACGCCACACCGGAGATGCTCGCCACTCCGTCAGCGGCGCCACTCGGCGCACTACGATGTGTGCCCATGGCCATCCGTCCCATCGTCATCCTCGGCGACCCCGCGCTCCACGCCCCCACCGAGCCCGTCACCGAGTCCCCCGAGGAACTCGCCGAGCTCGTGCAGGACATGTACGACACGATGGACGCCGCCAACGGGGTGGGGCTCGCGGCCAACCAGATCGGCGTGCGCAAGCGCCTGTTCGTCTACGACTGCCCGGACCTGGACACCGAGGACGGCGGCAGCCTGTCCCGCGAGGAAGTCGAGGCGCGTGGCGGTTGGATCACGCGGCGTGGGTGCGTGGTGAACCCGGTGCTGGAGACCTCGGAGATCCCCGAGACCATGCCGGATCCGGACGAGGACCTGGAGGGCTGCCTGTCGGTGCCCGGCGTGAACTTCCCGCGTGGGCGCGCGTGGTGGGCGCGGGTGACCGGCACCGACGAGCACGGCGAGCCCGTGTCGATCGAGGGCTACGGCCTCCTCGCGCGGTGCCTGCAGCACGAGGTGGGCCACCTGGACGGCTTCCTGTACACCGACCACCTGATCGGCCGGAACAAGAAGGCCGCCAAGCGTCACATCCGCGACGAGGGCTGGGGCGTACCGGGTCTCAGCTGGGACCCGGCGCGCGACCCGGACCCGTTCGCCGACGAGGACGAAGATTTTTACGACGACGACGACACCACCGCCGCCAGCTCCCATGACTGAGCAG
>CAYFRF010000025.1:20293-23123 GCA_964345415.1 uncultured Microbacter sp.
CGGCCGGTGCGGGCCCGCGACATCCGCGCCCACGAGTACGCCGGGGCACTGGCCTGGCCGGGGACCGAGTACGCGCTGGTCGACGGCTGGTTCTGCCGCGCCGGGGACGACTGGTCCTACCGCCGCGACTCGGCAGTGCCGGTGCTGCCGTGGGCCGACTGCGCCGACCTCGACCGCGTCCGCGACTGGTACGCCGCCCGCGGCCTGCCCCTGCGGATCGTGGACGTGGACAGGCTGGTCGAGACCGGGCAGATGATGCTCGACGGCCAGCCCGTCGACCCGGCCCGCATCCGGTCCGAGCGCGAGCTGCTGCTGTGCACCGCCGACAGCCGCGAACTGCTCGACCTGGTGGACGCCGCCTACCCCGCGGACACCCGGCCCGCCGTGACACTGGACCCGTATCCCGGCGACGACTGGCTGGCGCTCTACCACGCCACCGCCGACCTGGCGCCCGAGCGCGTGCGGCCGGCGATGCTCGCCACCGCTGGCCTCGGTGGAGCAGGCGACGCGGACGCGCCCGGCACCGGCGGTCACGTGGTGTTCGCCCGGCTGGAGGACGGTGGCGAACTCGCCGCGATCGCCCGCGGCGCCGTGACCACCGGACCCGACGGCATCGCACGCATCGCCGTGTCCTGCGTCCAGACCGCCGCCGCCCACCGCCGCAAGGGCCTGGCCGAGATCGTCACCGGCTCGCTCGTGGAGTGGGGACTGGGCCTCGGGGCGACCGAGTGTCACCTCCACGTCTTTGCCCACAACACCGCCGGCCGGGGGCTGTGGGCGAAACTCGGGCTGCAGCCCCACCACTCGCTGCGGCACCTCGTCGTCGTCGACCCCGACTGACAACCCCGGCCCAGCACCGAGTGCGGCCATGCCCACCGGCACCCCCACCCCACGCCCAGCGTCGCGGCACCACACCGCGTCTCGCGCCGGTTCCCGCCTGTTCACCCGCGCCCCGCTCGCCCCGCCGCGGCGAGTAATAGACTGGGACGTATGCGCCTGGCCACCTGGAATGTGAACTCGATCCGTGCTCGTCGTGACCGGGTGGTGGCCTGGCTCGAACGCTCCGACGTGGACGTGCTCGCCATGCAGGAAACCAAGTGCAAGGACGACCAGTTCCCCCACGAGGCATTCGAGGAGATCGGCTACACCGTCGCCCACCACGGACTCAGCCAGTGGAACGGCGTCGCCGTGGCCTCCCGCGTCGGACTCGAGGACGTGCGGATCGGCTTCCCCGGCATGCCCGGCTTCCACAAGGACCCCGAGGTCTCGCAGGATCCCGAGGCGCGCGCCATCTCCGCCGTGTGCGACGGCGTCCGCGTCCACAGCCTCTACGTGCCCAACGGCCGCGAACTCGCCGACCCCCACTACACCTACAAGCTCGAGTGGCTGGCCAGGCTGCGCGAGCACGTGGCCGGCGAGGTCGCCGCCGATCCGCAGGCCCAGATCGCCCTGGTCGGGGACTTCAACGTCGCCCCCCTCGACGAGGACGTGTGGGACATGGAGGTCTTCGCCGGCAAGACCCACGTCTCGGAACCCGAACGCCAGGCCTTCGCCGCGTTCGACGGCGCCGGCTTCCGCGAGGTCACCCGCGAGTACACGCCCGGACCCGGCGTCTACACCTACTGGGACTACACGCAGCTGCGCTTCCCCAAGCGGCAGGGCATGCGCATCGACTTCCAGCTCTACTCCCCCGCACTCGCCGCCCGCGTCACCGGCGCGAGCATCGACCGCGAGGAACGCAAGGGCAAGGGCGCCTCCGACCACGCCCCCGTCATCGTGGACCTAAGCTAGACCTTCCCGGCAGGCCCGGCTGGTTCGGCCGGGGCCACCCAGTTCGTCCTGTACGTCCGACAACACCCACAACCAGGAGACCGAACGCATGTCCACGTTCCAGCTGCGTCACTACATCGATCGGCTTCGCGCCGAGGGCTACACCGTCCGGGACGACCACGGTGAGGACCCCGACCTCATCGACATCAACGGCCGGGCCGTCGACACCTGGCGCGAGAACTACCCGTACGACTCGCGGATGGACCGCAACCAGTACGAGGTCGAGAAGTACCTCCTGCAGATCGAACTGCTCAAGTTCCAGCGCTGGCAGGCCGACACCGGACACCGGCAGATCATCGTGTTCGAGGGCCGCGACGCCGCCGGCAAGGGTGGCACCATCAAGCGGTTCACCGAGTACATCAACATCCGGCAGGCGCGGACCGTGGCGCTGATCAAGCCCACCGAGACCGAGCTGCACCAGTGGTACTTCCAGCGCTACGTCAGCCACCTGCCCACCCGCGGCGAGCTCGTCCTGTTCGACCGCTCCTGGTACAACCGGGCCGGCGTCGAGCGCGTGATGGGCTTCTGCACCGACTCGCAGTACGAGACGTTCATGGACCAGGCGCCCATGTTCGAGAAGATGCTCGTCGACTCCGGGATCGGGGTCACCAAGTTCTGGTTCTCGGTGACGCGTGAGGAACAGAAGACCCGCTTCGCGATCCGCCAGCTCGACCCCGTGCGCCGCTGGAAGCTCTCCCCCATGGACCTCGAGTCGCTGGACAAGTGGGAGAAGTACACCGACGCCAAGGAAGAGATGTTCCGGCGCACCGACACCGACTGGGCGCCCTGGATCACCGTCAAGTCCAACGACAAGAAGCGCGCCCGCATCAACGCGATGCGCTACTTCCTCAACCAGTTCGACTACCCGGAGAAGGACCCGCAGGTGGTGTTCGCGCCCGATGCGAAGATCGTCCAGCGGGGCAAGGACGCCGTCGGGGACTAGCGGAGCGAGCGCCAGCGAGCGCAGCGATGTCCCCGCGAGCTGGCACCGTCGGGGACT
>CAYFRF010000025.1:23223-29065 GCA_964345415.1 uncultured Microbacter sp.
GAGCGAGCGCCAGCGAGCGCAGCGATGTCCCCGCGAGCTGGCACCGTCGGGGACTAGCGGAGCGAGCGCCAGCGAGCGCAGCGATGTCCCCGCGAGCTGGCACCGTCGGGGACTGACTCCCGGGCCCCATCTCCGAGATCCGCTACTCCCGTGCGGGTAGCGGATCCGGAGCGGGAGTAGCGGATTCCGTCCAGTCGGCGCACGCGGCGCGGGTCCCCCGTACAGGCCGCAGCGCGGGCCGCGGGAATGTCTGGGCGCCTGCGAGCATTGCACCGGGTATGAGCCATGTGAATGATCGTGCAGTCATCAAGCGTCTTCTGTCCGACAAGGGCCGCTGGGCCGTGGTCGGACTGTCTGACAATCCCGACCGCACCGCCTACGGGATCGCGCAGTTCGTCCAGGACCTCGGCCACGAGATCGTGCCCGTGCACCCCAAGGCCGAGACCGTCCACGGGCAGCAGGGCTACGCCGATCTCGCTGCCGTCCCGGGCGAGGTCGACGTAGTGGACATCTTCGTCAACTCGCAGCTCGCCGGCGCGGTGGTCGACGAGGCCATCGCCAAGGGCGCCAAGGCCGTGTGGCTGCAGAAGGGCGTGATCGACGAGGCCGCGGCCCAGCGCGCGAAGGACGCCGGGCTGGACGTGGTGATGAACACCTGCCCGGCGATCGAGGCGCCGATCCTGGGTCTGGTCTGACCCACTCCGCGGAAGCGGGACGATCGGCCGGGCCGGCCACGGCGGGGTCGGCCGCGGCTCGGCGGCTCGGCTCGTCGCGGCGGGGCCCGCCGAGAGCAGAGGGGCCGCCGCCGGACATCGGATTCCGGTGGCGGCCCCGCTCGCGTCGGCGCCGGTGTCAGTAGTAGTCGGCGGTACCGACCAGAGCCACCATGGCGAAGATGAACACGAAGTAGAGGACCACCAGCACCGCGACGATCGCGATCGAGATGATCCCCAGCTTCTTGACGCTGGCGCTGGCAGCCTCCGCCTCGGCGTGACGCCCCGCCGCCCACAGCGGATAGACCTGCAGGGCACGCGTCATCGCGATGAACGAGAGCGGCCAGAAGAACAGGATCGACGCCACCGCCCAGCCCACGTTCGACGGCGGACCGGTCTGGGCGACAGCGGCATTCGGGAACGCCGCCGACTGCGCCGAGTAGTCGGTCTGACCGTACGTCGACTGACCAGGCGCACCGGCCCCGTAAGCGGCCTGCCCGCCGTACTGCGACTGCCCGCCGTACCCGGACTGGGCGGACTGGGCGCCGTAGCCGGACTGCGCGGAGTAGTCGGTGTATCCGGACGTCGAGCCGGTGCCGGAGTCGTCCCCCTGGGGCGGGTAAGTCATGTGGGTCCTCTGTTCGTGGTGGAGTACTCGCCCCACAGATTACGCACGTGACCTGTGTCTGCGGTCATGCGTCGTGAGGACCACCCGACCTCGGAGGGTGCTACTCAGGCGCGACGAGCAGCTGATACTCCGGGAACCGGATGAGGAAGCGCCGCACGTAACTGCACACCGGGCGGATCTTGGACCCGTCGAGACGCATCCGGGTGAGCACGAGGCTCACCAGCAGACGAGCAATTCCCTGCTGACCGAAATTCTCGTCGATCACGGTGTGCAGGAGGATGAAGACGTCGCCGTCCATCTCGTAGCCGACGAGCCCCATGAACGTCTCGTCGTCCCACAGCTCGAACCGGTCCCGGTCCGGGTTGTGGACCAACTTCAACGACGTTCCGGCAGACATCTCGACTCCTAAGGACCGACGGTGTTTGTGCTCTGACCCTACTCCGCGGCGCAGTCTCGGATGCCACAACGTCACTACTCGCGCGTCGACGGCAGCCCTGCCCCGCCGCCGATGAAGTGTGCGCCCTCTGTGGTCCACATCCGGCGCGTAACGCCACCCCGAATGTGCACACCGGGCGCGCAAGTCAGTGCTGGGCGGGGTGGGGTGGGCGGGGGCGGGCGGCGGGATGAGCGTGGGCGGGGCGGGCGGGCGGCGTCGGGGCGAGGTGGGCGGGGTGGCGAGGTGGGCGGGCGGCGTCGGGACGGGGTGGGCCGGGCGAGCAGGCTGGGCGGGCTACGGGGTCGCGCGGGCCGGGGTGCAGGCGCGGGAGGCCTCGAACACCTGCTGCAGCCGGGCCGTGGTGGCCGCGTCCTGACGGCGCGGGATGCCGTCGCCCGAGATGAGCATCGCGTCCCAGTCCGCGTCCGTGACCAGCGGCCGGTCCGGGCGGGGCTCATCGGACGCGGGCACATCCACCGTCACCGTGAGCACGCCCGTGTGCCCGGCCGGCTCGGTGTTGAGGTAGTAGACGAAGTTGCCCAGACCGAAGTGCACGTAGGCATCGCCCACCCAGCCGGCCCCGTTCACCCGGTGGGCGTGGTCGCCGAGGATGACGTCCGCGCCGGCGGCCTCCAGATCCCGGGCCGCTGCGATCGCCTCGTCACCGGGACACGTGTATCCCTCCAGCCCCCAGTGCATGTAGGCCACCACCACATCCGCCTCCTCGCGTGCCTGCCGCACCGCCTGCAGGATGCGACCCCGCGGCAACGCCGACGCGATCCCCGGCGTCCCCGGCCCAGCCGCGTAGTACGAGGTGGTCTCCTCGACCACCTGCGAGGCACTGACAAACGCGACCTTCACCCCGCGTACCTCGAGGATCTCCGGAGCGAACGCCTCCGCCTCGTCCCGCCCGATCCCGATCACCGGGATCGGCGAGTTCTCGATCGCCGCGAACGTGTCCGCGAGCCCCACCTCGCCGAAGTCCACCGCGTGGTTGTTGGCCATCGTCACCAGATCCACGCCCGCCCCGGCGACCGCGTCCAGGGCACCCGGGTGTGCGCGCCACGTGAACGGCTTACCGGGCACCGGCGACCCGCCCTGGGTGAGCGCGGTCTCGAGATTGACCATCGCCAGATCCGCGGCCCCCAGGCTGGTGCGCAGCTCAGCCAGGGAATCGGGACGGTCCGCCAGCGGGGCCAGGTGGTTCTCGAAGTGCACATCCCCCGCGAACGCGAGGGTGATCCGCTCGGCCGGGCGCACCGGCTCGGCGGCGGGGTCGGGGGCGTTGTCGTCGTCGGGGTTGGGGTTGAGTGCGCCGAATCCCACCGACGGCAACGAGGCCGCCCCGCTTCCCACCGCCACTCCCCCGAGCATCCCGGCGGACAGTCCCACCACCAGCCCGACCGCCGTGCCCACCGCCATCCCGCGGCGCGCGCCCGGCCCACGCATCGCGCGGCGGCGGGCCTCGGAACGCTCGGCGCGGGCGGCGGCGTCACGCGCCCGGGAGGCAGGGGTGGAGAAGGCGGCCAACGGGCGTCACTCGTTTCACGTCAGGCGGCGCCACCTACGCGGCGCCACGGGTCACACCCCGGGCGCCGTGCCCGAGGTCAGGCGTCCCGGCGCAGCGTCAAGACCAACCCCACGGCCCACAGCGCGGCGCACACGACGAGGTACCACGCGAACGCCGGCCACTCACCCCAGGTGACGTAACCGCGCATCGACTCGCCCTGTGTCCAGAAGTCACCATTGCTGAACGGCATCCAGGCGGCGATGTCGGTGCCGACCTTGGGGATGAGCGAGACCATGCCCTCGAGGGCCAGGACCCACACCAGGAACAACGAGATGGTACCCGCGGCGTTGCGCATGATGTACGCCAGTCCCATCACCGCGAGGGTGCCCACGGCGGCGTAGACGGGGAAGCGCCACAGGTACTCCAGGCCCTGCCCGGAGAACGGGGTCCAGGTGTCGTTACCAGAGAGCGCGCCGCCCACCAGGAGTGAGAAGAACACGGCGACCACGACAACGACCATCGACAGAACAACGAACAACACCGTCTTGGCGACCACCGCCGGCCACCGCGCAGGCGTGACCAGGAAGGTGGTCTTGAGCGTGTGGTAGCGGTACTCGCCGGTGACCGCCACGATCGCGGCGATCCACACGAGCAACACCGTGAAGGCGCTGACCCCCATGAGCGCGAACAACGGGTCGCCGCCCTGGACCTCCGCCTCCGCCATCTCGCCGGACATGGACTGCTCCAGCTGGCCGAACAGCGCGGCCAGCCCCACGCCCAGGGCGATACCGATGGCGTACAGCCAGTAGGCGCTCTTGGTGGTGGTGACCTTGATCCACTCGGACTTGAGCAGGTTCATCGGGCGGACTCCTGACCGTGGTACTCGACGTCCTGATCCGTGAGGGCCATGAAGGCCTCCTCCAGCGACGCCCGCTTGTCGTGTAGTTCGTGGACCGTGATGCCCAGGCTCGCGGCCAGGTCACCGACCTGCTGGGCGTTGGGCCCGTCGATGACGAACACGCCGGCCTGCGGGTCGAACGTCGCGGCGACCCCTTCCTCCACCGCGGCGGCCCGGAACTCCTCGATGTGCGGGGTCCGCAGGATGACAGTGGACTGGGCCGCAGACAGGAACTCCTCCACCGAGGTCTGGGCACGCAGCTGGCCGCGGCCGATCACCACGAGGTCCTGCGCGGTCTGCGCCATCTCCGACAGCAGGTGGCTCGACACCAGCACGGTGCGGCCCTCCGCGGCGCGGGCGTGCATGAACCGGCGGATCCACAGGATGCCCTCCGGGTCCAGGCCGTTGACCGGCTCGTCGAACAGCAGCACCTGCGGGTCGCCGAGCATCGCGGTGGCCAGGCCCAGACGCTGGCGCATGCCGAGCGAGTAGCCGCCCACCTTACGGCCGGCCACGTCGGTGAGCCCGACCAGCGAGAGAACCTCGTCCACGCGGGTGGCCGGGATGCCCGCCGCCGCGGCCACCATCTTCAGATGTGCGCCCGCGGACCGGTTGGCGTGGGTCCACGACGCGTCGAGCAGACAGCCGACCGTGCGGGCCGGATTCTCCAACTGGCGGAACGGCACGCCGTTGACCAGCGCCTCACCGGAGGTGGGCGTGTCCAGGCCGACGATCATGCGCATGGTGGTGGACTTGCCGGCACCGTTCGGGCCGAGGAAACCGGTGACGACGCCGGGCCGCACCGAGAAGCTGAGGTCGTCGACGGCGGTGGACGCGCCGTAGCGTTTGGTGAGATTCCGTACCTCGATCATGGGCTCCAGTGTGCCTGTCCGGTGCGACACCGCGGGCAGGCACCTGCTCAGTTCCTGCTCAGATGTCGATGCCGGCGGGTCGCGGGCCGCGGGTGCCGGGCGGGTGGCGGGCGGGTACCCGAGGGTCGGGTATCGGCGGGGCGTGTGTCAGTTCCGGGCGGAGCGCACGAGGCGATCGGCCCGATCACGCGAGCGGCGGGCACCACGCTTCGACCATGGACCACGGCAGCCCCGACCCCGGACAGAACATCCCCGCGGTGCGGGCCTCGGACGCGGAGCGACACGAGACCGCCCGGATCCTGCAGGAGGCGTTCTCCGAGGGCCGGCTGACGGTGGCCGAGTTCGACGAGCGCACGTCGCAGGCCTACGGGGCGCGGTTCCGGACCGAGCTCGTCCAGTTGACGGTCGACCTGGTCCCCGCCCGGCGCGCCGACACCCGGCCCGACCTGCACACCGACCCCACCGGGGACCGACCGGCGCAGGCCTCACAGGCACACAGCATCGGGGCGGGCGGGGACCGGACGCCGGTCCGCCGCGTGACCGGGGAGCCGGGGACCGGCACCTCGATCGCCGTGATGAGCGGCTGCGACCGCAAGGGGATCTGGACCATTGCCGGCGAGCACACCGCCGTGGCCGTGATGGGCGGAATCTCGATCGACCTGCGCGAGGCGGGCCTGCAGTCGGGCGCGATCACCATCCGGGCGTTCGCCGTCTGGGGCGGGATCGAGATCCTGGTGCCCGACGACCTGCACCTGGTGGTGGACGGTGTCGGGCTGATGGGCGGG
>CAYFRF010000026.1:0-12602 GCA_964345415.1 uncultured Microbacter sp.
ACCGGCGACCTTCCGCTTTTCAGGCGGACGCTCGTACCAACTGAGCTACCTGGCCATAAGACTTCCGGCGCATCCGGTAAACCGAATGCGCCGGTCATCTCTTGCGACCCTGACGGGACTCGAACCCGCGACCTTCGCCGTGACAGGGCGACGCGCTAACCAACTGCGCCACAGGGCCTTGCTCTACTCTGTCCTGCTTGTCTTGCTCTGTGCTCTCCGCACGAGAAAGAACATTAGTAGACGGCATACGGATAACGCAAATCGAGAGCCCCCGAATGCCATCACTCCAGTTCACGGCCATTTTCGCCCGGAAAGCCGAACGCCCGCCCGCCACCGGCCCGAGACGCCTGTCGCCGCTCCCCAGCCGCCGCAGCACCAGCCCGGCGCCGCCCCGCGCCTCACCCACCCGCCATCCCCGCCGCCACACACGCGCCCTCACGCAGCCACGCACCCGCCGGCACCCACTCCCCATCACTTACGCACCCACTACTTACGCACCCACTTCGACCTACGCCTCCCTTTCGCACAGCGTCCAGGGACTTGTGCATCCGATCAGCACCACATCGGATGCATAAGTCAGGCAGCGCCGGCCCGACCCCGGCCCTAAGTGGCCCGGCCCCTCCCCCGAACCTCGGGAAAGCAAAAATCCCGGCCACCACGACTGTGGTGACCGGGATTTCCCGATCGCGTACCCCCTACGGGATTCGAACCCGCGCTGCCGGCGTGAAAGGCCGGTGTCCTAGGCCGCTAAACGAAGGGGGCGCCGCCACGTCCGGGGTCGCCGGTCCGCAGCGTGGACAAGTCTAAAGCACTACGGGCCGGGCGACTAAACCGGCTGCGGATGCGACCGGTATTGTCTTCTCTGCCCCTATAGCTCAGTTGGTAGAGCTACGGACTTTTAATCCGCAGGTCGCCGGTTCGAGCCCGGCTGGGGGCACCACCGCACGGTCGTACGCTTCCCGCGCCGCCCCGCCCTCCCGGAATGTCCAGCAGGGCCGCCCTTTTTGGACCTGCCCGGCGAGCGCTGGGACACTTGTTGTATGTCCGCTCCCACCGCCCCCGCGGCACCCGCTCTGCGCATCGGCCCCTTCGAGCTCGCCTCGCCGGTGGTCCTGGCCCCGATGGCAGGTGTCACCAACGTCGCGTTCCGCACACTGTGCCGCGAGCTCGAGCAGGAGCAGCAGGGTTCGGTGTCCGGCCTCTACGTGTGCGAGATGATCACCGCCCGCGCGCTGGTCGAGCGGCAGCCGGCGACCCTCCACATGGCGACGTTCGCGCCCGAGGAGTCCCCGCGCAGCCTGCAGCTGTACACGGTCGATCCCGAGTACACGTACGCGGCGGCCAAGATGATCGTGGACGAGGATCTGGCCGATCACATCGACATCAACTTCGGCTGCCCGGTCCCCAAGGTCACGCGCCGGGGTGGCGGATCGGCGATCCCGTACAAGCGTCGGCTGTTCCGGTCGATCGTGGCGGCCGCCGTCCGCGCCACAGAGGGCACCGACATCCCGGTGACGGTGAAGATGCGGGTGGGGATCGACGACGAGCACCACACCCATCTCGACGCCGGCCGGATCGCCGTGGAGGAGGGCGCCCAGGCGGTTGCGCTCCACGCCCGGACCGCGGCGCAGCGCTATTCGGGTGAGGCGGACTGGTCGCAGATCTCGCGGCTCGTGGATCACATCGGTGCCTTCTCCGACGTCCCGGTCCTGGGCAACGGCGACATCTTCTCCGCCGAGGACGCGGTGCGGATGCGGGACGAGACCGGCTGCGCGGGAGTGGTGATCGGCCGGGGCTGCCTGGGCCGTCCGTGGCTGTTCTCGGAGCTCGCCGCGCGTCTGGCCGGCCGTGAGGCGCCCACGCCGCCGACCCTGGGCGAGGTCGCGCGCATCATGTACCGCCACGGTGAGCTCCTGGCGCAGCACCACGGCGAGAACAAGGGCATGCGGGACATCCGCAAGCACGTCGCCTGGTATCTGCGCGGCTTCCCGGCCGGCTCGGAGAAGCGGGTCGGGCTGTCGGCGGTGCGGACGCTCGACGATCTCGCCGAGATGCTCGCGGACCTGCCGTCGGACGAGCCGTTCCCGGCGGATGGTTACGGTCCGCGGGGCCGTCAGGGGTCGCCGTCGAAGGTCCTGCTGCCGGAGGGTTGGCTGGACGATCCGGAGGACGACGCGGTGGCGCTCGAGGGTGCCGACGCCGAGAACTCGGGCGGCTGACCCGGCCCGGTCCCCGGGGCGGCTGACGGGGCGAGCGACGCCCTGCCCGGTGTCCGTCGCCCAGGGGGCCCGAGATGTTAACCGCCCGTTCACCGCTGGCTCCGATCCTACTGTTGACATGCGGGTATGCTGGCCGCATGCGTCTTGTCTACTCGGAAGAACTCGCGGATCTGGCCACCTCGATGGCCCGGATGTGCTCGATGGGGACCGACGACATGGAGCTGGCCACCCACTCCCTGCTCCAGGTCGATCTGGTGGCCGCCGAGAAGGTCCTCGAGTCCTCCTCCGAGATGGCGCGTCTGGCGACGGAGAACGAGGAGCGCGGTTTCGCCCTGCTCGCGTTGCAGGCCCCGGTGGCGCGCGATCTGCGTCAGGTCGTGACGTCCATCCAGCTGGTCCAGGATCTGGTCCGGATGGGCACGCTGGCGGGGCACGTGGCCAAGATCGTCCGTCGTCGGCACCCGGAGCCGGTGCTGCCGGAGCCGGTCAACGGCTACTTCGCGGAGATGGGCCGGGTCGCGGTCTCGCTGGGTCGTTCGGCCACGGAGGTGCTGCTCAACCGGGACGCGGAGCAGGCCGCCACGCTGGCCCACCAGGATGACGCGGTGGATGATCTGCGCCGGCACCTATTCACGTTGCTGACCGTGCGGGAGTGGAAGTACGGGGTGGCGTCGGCGGTGGACGTCACGCTGCTGGCCCGGTACTACGAGCGTTTCGCCGATCATGCGGTGGAGGTCGCGCAGCGTGTGATCTTCCTGGCCACGGGCGAGTACGCCAGCCTGGGCGAGGACGATCCGGAGCATTCGTCGACCCCCAACGAGGAGTTGGTGCGACGGTTCAACGAGACGGACCGGAGCTTCCAGGAGCGTCGGGACCGGCGTCTGGCGGCCGGCGGCGGCGCGCCCGCGGGTGGCGGTGGGTTCGGGTCAGAACACGACGACGACGACACTGCGGCCCCGGACTCCCCCACCGGGGTCTGAGCACTCCCCCGGGGGTCTCGCGGCCCTCGCGCAACGCAGACCGCCGCACGCGGAACGCACACCGCCCCGGTTCCGGCCAGTTGGCCGGGTACCGGGGCGGTTTTTTCGGGGCTGTGTGCGGGACTCAGCCGAAGCGGCCGGAGACGTAGTCCTCGGTCTGCTTGTTCTCGGGGTTGGAGAAGATCTTCTCGGTGGCGTTGACCTCGACCAGCTGGCCGGGCATGCCGATCGCCTCGAGGGAGAAGAACGCCGTCTGGTCGGACACGCGCGCGGCCTGCTGCATGTTGTGGGTGACGATCACGATCGTGAACTCGCTCTTGAGCTCGGAGATCAGGTCCTCCACCGCCAGGGTCGAGATGGGGTCGAGCGCGGAACACGGCTCGTCCATGAGGAGCACCTGGGGTTCGATCGCGATGGCCCGCGCGATGCACAGACGCTGCTGCTGACCGCCGGAGAGGCCGCCGCCGGGCTTGTCGAGCCGGTCCTTGACCTCGTTCCAGAGGTTGGCGCCCCGCAGGGACTTCTCGGCCACCTCGTCGAGGGTCTTCTTGTTCTTGACGCCCTGCAGGCGCAGGCCGGCCACCACGTTCTCCTTGATGGACATCGTGGGGAACGGGTTGGGGCGCTGGAAGACCATGCCGATGGTGCGGCGCACGGCGACGGGGTCGACGCGCTTGTCGTAGATGTCCACACCGTCGAGCTTGATGGAGCCCTTGACGTAGGCGCCGGGGATCTCCTCGTGCATGCGGTTCAGGGAGCGCAGCACGGTGGACTTGCCACAGCCGGACGGGCCGATGAAGGCGGTGACCGACCGCGGCGGGACGTGGAGGTTGACGTCCTTCACGGCGTGGAAGTCGCCGTAGTAGATGTCGACGTTCTCGAGGTCGAGACGCTTTGCCATGGTGGGCGGTCCTTACTTCGTCTTGGGCGCGAGCGCCTTGGCGGCGAACGTGGCGAGGACGTTCGCCAGCGCGATGATGATGATCAGGGTGAGGGCGGCGCCCCAGATGCGGTACTGGCCGGCTTCGTTGGGGTTCGACAGCTGGTTGTAGATGAGCAGCGGCAGCGAGGCCATGTTGCCCTTGAAGATGTCGTAGTTGTAGCTCGCCGTGTAGCCCACGAGGATCAGCACCGGTGCGGTCTCGCCCATGACGCGGGCGATCGCGAGGAACATGCCGGAGATCATGCCGGACAGGGCGGTGGGGACCACCACGCTGACGATGGTCTTCCACTTGGGCACGCCGAGCGCGTAGGAGGCCTCGCGCAGCTCGTCCGGGACCAGCTTGAGCATCTCCTCGGTGGAGCGCACGATCAGCGGGAGCATGAGCAGGACGAGGGCCAGACTCACCGCGAAGGCGCTGAGGCTGAACTGCAGGAACGTCACCCACACGCCGAAGACGAAGATCGCGGCGACCACCGAGGGGACGCCGGCCAGCACGTCCACCATGAAGGTCGTGGGCTTGGCGAGCTTCGACTCGGGGTACTCCACGAGCATGATGCCCGCGGCCACCCCGAGCGGGATGGAGATGACGGCGGCGATGAGCGCCTGGACGAGGCTGCCGTAGATCGCGTGCCCCACGCCACCGGCCATGGAGGACGGGGCCACGAGGAAGAACGAGTTGGTCCACCAGGTGGGGTTGAGCACCGCGGGAAGTCCCGAGGCGATCACCTTGTACAGCAGCGCGACGAGCGGGATCACCGCGATGAGGAAGCAGAGCGTGAACAGGACCGCGGCGGTCTTGTCCTTGAACTTCCGGCTGCCGGCGATCGGCAGGAAGGTCTCCGCCGGCTTCGCGGGCTTGGCGAGGTCTGTAGTCGGGTGTGACATCAGCCGTTGACCTTTCCACCGGACACCGAGCGTGCGATGAGGTTGACGATGAACGTGAGGATGAAGAGCACCAGGCCGGCCGCGATGTAGGCACCGGTGGGCAGCGGGTGGTTGAACTCGGCACTGCCGGAGGCGATCTTCGAGGCGAAGGTGAAGCCGCCGTCGAAAAGCGACAGGCCACTCGGCGAACTCGCGGCGCGCAGGATGATGAGCACCGCGACCGTCTCGCCGAGGGCGCGACCGAGGGCGAGCATCGAGCCGGCGATCATGCCGGACTTGGCGTACGGGAAGCACGTCATCCGGATCTTCTCCCACTTGGTGGCGCCCAACGCGAGGGCGGCCTCCTGGTGGAGAGGAGGGGTCTGGCGGATGGTCTCGCGCGACATCGAGGTGATGATCGGCAGGATCATGATCGCGAGCACCACGCCCGCGGTGAAGATCGTTCCACCGCCGGCGATCGAGACGTTGCCGTCGCTGAACAGGAAGAACCAGCCGAGGTTGCGGTTGAGCCACTCGGCGAAGGGCACCATCCACGGGCCCAGGACGATCAGGCCCCACATGCCGTAGATGATCGACGGCACGGCCGCCAGCAGGTCGATCAGCGCGGAGAGGCCCCGCGAGATCCGCGCGGGGGCGTACTGGACGAGGAACGTCGCGATGCCGATCGCGACCGGCACGGCGAGCAGCAGCGCGAACACCGAGCTCAGCACCGTGACCTTGAACAGGTCGAGGATGCCGAAACGCATGTTCTGCGGGTCGGTGGTGTTCCAGTCCGAGGAGGTGAGGAAGTTGACGTGGTTCTGCATCAACGACGGCACGGCCTGGGTGACCAGGACGATGCCGATCAGAGCGATGAGGGCGACGATGACAGCGCCCGCGGCCACGGTGATGCTGCGGAACAGCGCGTCGACCTTCCGGGAGGACTTGGCGTCCAGCAGGTCGGTCTTGCTGCCCTTGTCAGAGTCCGGCACAAGACCGGTGCCGGAGTTGAGCTCGCCGGAGGCGGCGTTGCTGTCGGCGTCGCGGTCGACGGATTCGTGAACTGTCATGAGACCTTCAGTCGCTTGGGGGGAAAGCAGTCATTCAGGGGTGAAACACTTCGGTCATCGGGCCCGCTCCGCGTGGAGCGGGCCCGATGACCAGCGGTGGGACAGATCAGGTGATGCTGTTGATCGCGTCGGTGAGCTTGCCGCGGAACTCGTCCGGGATCGGGATGTAGCCCTCGGCCTCGAGCTGGCTCTGGACCTGCTCGGCCACGGCGACGCTCAGGAAGGACTTGACGGCCAGGGCCATCTCCGGGTCCTTGTAGTGCGAGCACACGATCTCGTAGGTCGGCATGATGATCGGGTAGGCGCCCGCGACCTCGGGGACGTAGAACGACGAGGTGTCGATCACCAGGTCGTGCGAGTCCTCGTGCTTGAGCTTGGCCGAGTTGATCGTGGTGCCGGCGGTCTCGGCGGTGAGCTCCACGCCCTCCGCGTCGGCCGGGGTGATGACCTTGACCATGCCGAGGTTCTGGGCCTTGGCGTAGGACCACTCGGTGTAGGTGATGGTGCCGGGGGTCTGGCCGACGGCGGCGGAGACACCCTCGTTGCCGCGCGAGCCCTCGCCGACGCCACCGTTGAAGGTCTTGCCGGTGCCTTCCTTCCAGACCTCGGGGGCCGCGGCCTCGAGGTAGGTCTGGAAGTTGTCCGTGGTGCCGGACTCGTCCGAGCGGAAGATCACGGTGATGGCCTGGTCCGGGAGCTCGACGCCCTCGTTCTCCGCGGCGATGGCCGGGTCGTTCCAGTTGGTGATCTCGCCCTTGAAGACCTTGGCGAGCGTGTCCGCCGACATGGCGACGTCCACACCGTCGAGGTTGTACGCGATCGCGATCGGCCCGAACACGGCCGGCAGGTTCCACGCGGGGCCCTCACAGCGGGGCTCGGCCTCGATGTACTCGGCGTCCTTGAGCGGCGAGTCGGACCCGCCGAACGCGGTCTGGCCACCGATGAACTCCTTGACGCCCGAGCCGGAGCCGTTGGAGTTGTAGTCCAGGGTGTGTCCCTCGCAGTTCATGGCGTACGAGTTGGCGAAGATGGTCATCGCGTTGTTCTGCGACGACGCGCCGGAGGCGTTGAGGTTGGCCAGACCGCCGCACTCGACACCGGGGATGGCCTGCGCGGCCGTCTCGTCACCGCCGCCGGTGTTGTTGTCAGAGCAGGCGGCGAGCCCGACCGTCGTCAGGGCGGCGAGTCCGAGCAGGGCGCCGGTGCGCTTGAGGTCCACAGATTCTCCTTGTTCGTCCGGCAGGCTCCCCGCCGGGCTGGTACTTGGCGATTTCTCGCGTGGTCGGGCCGGGCGTACGCCCCGACGGGGAGAGAACCTAAGGCCCGTATGTGAACAACCCCGCCGAAAAAGGTGAACGGAGGATGAACTCGCAGCGTGGCCCCTGTTCACCCGGTCTCGGAATCCACGGAGAAGGGCCCCCAACTGGGGCGATCCTGAGAATCCCACGAGGAAACGGGCCGACTGCTCAGGCGGAGGTGTACGTCACATCAACGAGATCCACGACGAAACCCAGCTTCTCGTACGTACGGACGGCCGGGTGGTTGTCGCCCTCCACGTAGAGGACCACCGACTCCGCCCCGACCGGCCCCTCCAGGTGCTCCACACCGACGGAGGTGAGGACGCCGCCCAGGCCGCGTCCCTGGTCCGCCGGGTCGACGGCCACCACGTAGACCTCGCCCTCCACCGGCTCACCGGGGTCGGCAACGGTCTTGGTCCAGTGGAACCCGGCGAGGCGGGGCCCACCGCCCGTGCCGCCCGTGACGTCCACCGCGAGGAACACCGCGCCGGTGTCCACCCAGTCCACGGCCAGGCGCTCGTCCAGCTGCGCGGCCGTCCAGCCGCCCTGCTCCGGGTGCCAGTGGAACGCGGCGTTGTTCACACGGAGGAACTCGGCGCGGGCGTCCAGCCCGGGCCACCGGCCGCCGCCCTCGGAGGCCGCCTCGGCGAGGGTGCCGAGCTCGATCCCGTCGTCGACCCTCCGCGCGGGCAATGCCGGGGCATCCGCGGCGCGTCGGCGCATCTTGAGCAGCTCACGGGTGCGCCGCATCCCGAGCCCCTCGGCCAACGTGACGGCCGCGGGCAGCGCGCCGTGCGCCCACACCGCCACACCGGGTTCGCGGTCGAGGACGGCCTGCACGAGTTCGCGGCCGATCCCGCGCCGCCGGTGGTCGGGGTGCACCACGAGCTCTGCGGTGGCGCCTGTGCCGGTGCCGGAGATCTGGGCGTAGCCGACGATGCGGGCGGAATGGTCGTTGTCGTCGTCGTCGGGCTCGTCCCCGCCGCCCCGTGCGACGTCACCAGCACCCGCGCCGTCCCCCGCGCGCACCACCAGGTGCCACACCTCGCCCCCCGCCTCGGCCCCCGCCTCGCGCAGGGCCCGCAGGGGCTGCTCGCCCAGCGGCGCCACGCCGTCGACCGCCTGGGCCGCCCGCGCCGCCGCCTCGACCTGCTCGACGTCCGCCGGGTCCAGCCCGCGCGCACCAGGTACCGCCTCGACGCTCATGCGTCCCCTCCGTCCTCCCTGCGATCCGCCGGCCGGACCGCCTTGTACCCGACGTTACGGACCGTGCCGATGAGCGACTCGTGATCCGGCCCGAGCTTGGCCCGCAGCCGGCGCACGTGCACGTCGACGGTGCGGGTGCCGCCGAAGAAGTCGTAGCCCCACACCTCCTGGAGCAGCTGCGCGCGCGTGAACACCCGCCCCGGGTGCTGGCACAGGTACTTGAGGAGCTCGAACTCCTTGTAGGTCAGGTCCAGCGGCCGCCCTTTGACCCGGGCGACGTAGGTCTCCTCGTCGATCACCAACTCGCCGACGGTGAGCAGTCCGTCGCCCTGATCACCGGGACCGGCATGCCTGGCCGCCGACAGACGGAACCTGGCGTCGACCTCGGCCGGGCCGGTGGTGGCCAGGAGGATGTCGTCCAGACCCCAGTCGCCGCTCACCGCGATGAGCCCACCCTCGGTGACCACGGCCACCACGGCGAGGTCGGCCGTTCCCGCCAGGAGCCTGCACAGCGCACGTGAACCCGCCAGGTCGGTCCGCGCGTCGACCAGGGCCAGCGCCGCGCCGGACATCTCCCCCACCGAGGAGGCCAGCGGCGGCAGGACGCGCACCGAGTGCGGCAGGAACGGCAGCGCCGGCACGACCGCCTCCGGGTCTGCTTCCACGCTCAGGAGCACTACTTCCATGTCGCTTCCTCTCCGCGTGGGGACCAGACGATACTAACGAGCGACACCCCCGATTTTGTTAATGGAGTAGACCTGATTCCCATGACGACGCCCCACGCCGCCGCCGCGGCGACCCCGTGAGGATCCCGCGCGCCGCAGTGCGCGCCACAGTGGCGGTGGTCGCCGCGGCAGTGGTCCTGGCCGGCGGCGCCTACACGGTCGACGCGGTCTCTGCATCGCGCCTCGAGGCCGAGATCTCGGCCCGCATCGCCCCCGACACCCCCGGCGCGCGCCCGCCCTCGGTGATGACCGGGGGACCGTGGTCGCGCTGGTCGGACACCGATGTCCTGTCCACGGTGTCGATCCGCGTCGAGGGTGTCGAGCGCCCGGGCCTGGGGCCGGTCGCCGTCGAGGCGGTGGCCGGCGACGTGCGCGTGCCGGGCGGGGAGAAAGACCCCGATGACGACGACGACAACACGGGCTCAGGCACCGGCCCGGCCGCAGGCAGCGACCCCGCGACCGGGACCGGCTCGGGCGACGAACTGACCGCCGGCTCGGTGGTGGTCTCGGTGCAGATCTCCGGCGATTCCCTCGCGCCGGCCCTGGGGATGCACGACGTGCTGATCGGCGCGGCCGACGACCCGACCCTGGCCGGCGGGACCGAACACCGGGCCCGCGTCACCGGCACGCTCGACTCCTCGGGCGAACGCGTCTCGGCGATCGTCGACCTCGTCGTCGACGCCTCCGGCGCCCACCTCGTCCCCGTGGCCGCGGCGACCGGACCCGGCGGCATCCCCGACCAGGACGTCGACCTGGCGATGCGCAGCACGGCGTTGACCCTGGCCCCCGACGTCCTCCCCCTGGGCGTGCCGGTGCAGAGTCTCACGGTCAAGGGCGGCACCATCACCGCGTCCGGCGAGGGCCGCCCCGGCACGCCGCTCGACGGCCTCGCACGGCCGGACCACTAGACTCGCCCCCATGAGTCGCGACGACGTACTGGTCAGCACCCGCTGGGCCGAATCGCGCCTGGCCGACGACTCGGTGGTCTTCCTCGAGGTCGACGAGGACGTGACGGCCTACCACACCGACGGCCACATCCCCGGCGCCGTCGCACTGAACTGGCGCACCGATCTCCAGCAGGAGTTCACCCGGGACCTGGTGGACCGGCAGCGGTTCGGGGAACTGATGTCCGAGCGCGGCATCTCGCGCGCACACACGGTCGTCGTCTACGGCGGCAACCACAACTGGTTCGCCGCCTACGCCTACTGGTACCTGCGCCTCTACGGTCACGCCGACGTGCGTCTGCTCGACGGCGGCCGCATGAAGTGGGAACGCGAGGGCCTGCCCATGGAGGACGGGATCCCCGAACGCCCGGTCACCGAGTACGTGGCCGACCCCCAGGACCTGTCCATCCGGGCGTTCCGCGACGACGTCCTGGCCGGGCTCGGCAGCGACGCCCTGGTGGACGTGCGCTCGGTCGACGAGTACACAGGGCGCCTCTCCGCCCCGGCCGGCCTGCCCCAGGAGGGCGGGCGCCAGCGCGGACACATCCCCGGCGCGGTCTCCGTGCCCTGGAACCGGGCCGTGACCCGCGACGGCACCTTCCGGTCCGACGACGAACTGCGCCGCATCTACGGCGACGTCCTGGCCGACCCCGACCGACGGGTGGTGGCCTACTGCCGCATCGGCGAGCGATCCAGCCACACCTGGTTCGTGCTGCACGAACTGCTCGGACAGGCGAACGTCGTCAACTACGACGGCAGCTGGGTGGAGTACGGCTCGCTCATCGGCGTGCCCGTCGAGCGCTGACCCCGCCCGCCCGCTCGGCCCCACCCACACGTTCGGCCCCACCCACGCGCTCGGCCCCACCCCCGTCCCGCGGCGGAGGACTACGCTCGGGGTCATGACTCTGGTGTCCAGGGCGCTCGGTATGGCCGGGCGCGCAGCTGTTGTCGCCGTCGGCGCCTCCGTGGCCTCCGCCGTGCTCGTGGGAATCGACCAGCGCCGTGGTGCGGTGCCCGAGATCCCCGACCACCCCGGGCCCTACTCCCCCGAGGAGCGCGAGGCCGCGGTCCGGATGTACCTCACCGCTCTCACCCTGCCCGCCGCGGCGTTCCGTATCCCGTTCGCACGGGACTGCGTCCGGCGCGAGAACGGGCTCCGCACCGGCTTCGGGGCCACGCACCTGCGCTGGGACCTGCACCTGCACCTGCAGTACTCGACGATCCGCGAGCTGCGGGACATCACGATCACCGTCGACCCGCCGGGCCGCGAGGGCATCGTGCTGGCCGAGTTCACCATCGTCACCGTGGTGGGTCTCAAGGCGCGCGTGCGGGAGGAGTTCACCGTGCCGGCCGAGGACTGCCTCATCCACCAGATCGACGCGCACATCACGCTGGGCTGAGGTCGCCGGGACCACGTCCGCCCGGGCCGGGGCCCCGGGCGGCCTGCCCTCCCGCCCCTGCCGGTACCCCCTCGCGCGGGATCTACCGGACGCCCCGGCACCCGCCGGCACGGGTCGGGGTTAGGATTGGTCCCATGGTGCTCTTCTTCGAGATCCTCCTCGTCCTCTGCACGCTGCTCATCACGTGGGCCGCCTGCTACATCGTCTACCGCACGGTCACCAACGAGTCGTGACCGACACCGGCCAGAACAACACCGGGGACTCCACCCCGTCCACCTCCCAGGAGGGCGGCGGGGCGTCGGTCACGCCCGGTTCTGTCGTGCCCGGTTCCGGAAACGCCGCAGTCGACGCCGCCGTGGAGCGGTCCGAGAAGACGGCCGGCCGGAACATCACGCCGTTCTCCGAGCTGCCGATCGCCGAGGACACGGCGAACCTGCGCTTCGGCCCCGACCTGCATCCCGGCCTGCTCGCCCTGCTGCCCCTCGTGGGCGTCTGGGAGGGCGAGGGCGAGGCGGACACCGAGGACCGCGGCCAGCACCGTTTCGGCCAGCAGGTCATCGTGGCCCACGACGGGGAGAACTACCTGAGCTGGACCTCCCGCTGCTGGACCTTCGACTCCGGCGGGGCGGTGGACGCCGCGGCGTACCGCGAGTCCGGCTTCTGGCGCATCTCCGAGGACGACCAGCTCGAGTTCCTGGTCGCCCACGCCTCCGGTGTGATCGAGATGTACTACGGCAAGCCGCTCACCCAATCGGCGTGGGAGATGTCCACCGACGTGGTCCTGTCCTCGCCCACCGGGCCGAGGCGGGGCGGCGCGAAGCGCATGTACGGGATCGTCGAGGGCGGCGACCTGGGCTGGGTCGAGGAGCGCGTGCACCCCGAGAAGGGGCTCGTCCCGCACATGTCGGCCAGGCTCCACCGCGTCGCAGGCTGAGCAGAACCGCTCCCCCGCG
>CAYFRF010000026.1:12702-15556 GCA_964345415.1 uncultured Microbacter sp.
GAGCAGAACCGCTCCCCCGCGCCAACACTTCCGACTTACGCGCCCTGAATGGTCCGTTCAGGGCGCGTAAGTCTATTTGACGTGGGCACTCCAGACGCGCAACTCAATCGGGGCGCGCAGGAGCCGGGGCGGATGCCGAGTCCGGGGTGGACCGGCGCACCCCGGAACCTCAGGCGCGGCCAACCGCCCGGTCCACCAGATGCGCCATGTCGATCCCCGGGTCCGTGGTCGGCAGGACGACCTCATCGATCCGGCGTACGCGCGCGGCCAGGGTCACCGAGGACATCAGCCACACCGCGTCCGCGGCGAGCAGGTCCGCGACCAACAACCGTTCCCGACGCACCGGGATGCCCTCGGCCTCCGCGACCGCGTACACCGCACCGAGCGTGGTGCCCTCCAGGATCCCCACGTCCTCCGGAGGGCTGACGAGCTCCCCGGCACGGGCGATCACCACGGTGGAGCGGGGCCCCTCCAGGACCTCGCCGTCGGAGGACACGTAGACGACATCGTCGAAGCCCGCCGACACCGCGTGCCGAACCGCGGCCATGTTGGTCGCGTACGAGAGCGTCTTGGACCCCAGCAACAGCCACGGCGCCGACTCCGCGACATCCGCAGCGAACCCGCGGTTGAGGACCGTCACCGCGATCCCCTCCGTCCGCGCCCGCAGCGCCTGCGGCCCCACCGGCGCGACCGTGATGTAGGCGGTCTCCGGGCCGCCACGCTCCGGACCGCGCGTCAGCACCAGTCGCAGCATGCCCTCCGAGTCGGCGCCCCACTCCCGCGCCGCCATCTCGATCCCCGCCGACCACTCGGCGTCCGTGGGACCGGTCAGCTCCAACGACGCCGCAGAACGCCTCAGGCGGGCCAGGTGACGCTCCGGCTTGGCCACGCGCCCCTCCGTGACCAACAGCGTCTCGAAACAGCCGTCGCCGCGTACCGCCGCGAGGTCGTCTGCCAGCAGCAGCGGCTCTTCCGACGGGTGTACCCGGGGACGCCGTCCCTCAGGCCCGCCGGCGACCAGGACCACCACCCTCCGCGTCTCCGGACGGCCCGCTCGCCTGCCCGCGCCGGCGCCCGATCCCGTACTCGCTCCAGTACCCGCTGCAGTGCCCATGTGAGCAACACTACGACGAGGTACGTAGACTCGCGATCGTGAACGTCCCTGCTGTGCCCGACCGGATCGAAAGCGACTACCGGAGCCCGATTCTGGACAAGCCCGGCGCGGTGGATGCGGACAGCGCCTCCCCCGACGCCGGAGTCCCGTTCCACTACGGAGATCCGTTGGGCGAACAGCGGGCGACAGAGTCCGGGGTGGTGATCATCGACCGCTCGCACCGCGACGTCCTGACCATCACCGGCGGCGAACGCCTCACCTGGCTGGAGGGGTTCGTCTCCCAGCACGTGTCCGAACTCGGTGACGGTGCCGGCGCGGAGACGCTGATCCTGGATGCCAACGGGCGGGTCGAGCACCACGCGCTCCTGTCCGACGTGGACGGCACGCTCGTCGTGGACACCGAGCCCGGCCGGGGGCAGTCCCTGCTGGGGTTCCTCACCAAGATGGTGTTCTGGGCCGACGCCGCCCCCACCGAGTCGGACCTGGCGGTGCTGACACTGGCCGGCTCGTCACTGCCGGAGACCCTCACCGCTCCGGACGGCACCGAGGTGTCACTGCCCGTCGGGACCTACGCCAGCATCGCGCTGCCGGGTGGCGGCATCGCCCGTCGCATGCCGTGGCCCCGGGCCGGCGCCGTGGACCTCGTGGTCCCCCGCTGGGGGCTGGCCGGTTGGTTCGATGCCGCCGTCGCGGCCGGGGCCCGACCGGCCGGCTCGTGGGCCTTCGAGGCACTCCGCGCCGCCGACACCACCCCCCTCCGGGGCAGGCTCGGCGTGGACACCGACGAGAAGACCATTCCGCACGAGGTCCCCAGCTGGATCGGTGAGATCGCACAGCAGGGCGCCGTGCACCTGGAGAAGGGCTGCTACCGCGGGCAGGAGACCGTCTCCCGGGTCCACAACCTGGGGCGCTCGCCGCGCGTCCTCGTCCGGCTCCATCTCGACGGCTCGGGGGGCGACGACTCCGTGGCCACCGGTGCCGAGGTGCGCGCCGGCGGGCGGCCCGTGGGTCGCGTCGGGACGGTGGTCCAGCACCACGAATACGGCCCTGTGGCGCTGGCACTGCTCAAGCGGGCCGTCCCGGTGGACGCCGAACTCGAGATCGACGGTGTGTCCGCTGCGATCGACGCCGACACCTATCCCGGGGAATCCGGCCCACAAGCCGGACGAGAGGCGATCAAGCGACTTCGCGGCCAGGCCTAGAGCCCGGTCAGCCCGGCCGTTCCCGGCCCCACACAGCAGTTCTGACACGCGCGCAGCATCGGCCCGCACTGCCGCGACACCCCCTGTCGGACGCATGCTCTCCACCGATTTCGACGGGCCCCCGGACACCCGGGCGGACATTCCGCGCCGGGCACGCTATCCTGTCCACAGGCAGATACTCACACTTGCGATGGGCACCCCCGAGGTGGCCCAGCACCGTTTCCGAGGGGGTCAGGTCAATGGGCCGAGGCCGCGCGAAGGCGAAGCAGACCAAGGTCGCTCGCGAACTGAAGTACAACGCTCCGCAGACGGATCTTGAACGTCTACAGCAGGAGCTCTCGGGTGGACGCGCGTCCACCCGTGTCGAGGAGGATGACGACCCGTACGCGTCGTGGTCCGACAGCGACTCCAGGTACTGAGCGCGCACACCACCGAACCAGAGGGGCCGGGCATCATTCCCATGTGATGCCCGGCCTCTCTGCGTGCCAGCGCGGCGTGTGCCAGCGCGATGCCGGCCTGCGCGGCGTGTGCCAGCGCG
>CAYFRF010000026.1:15656-26793 GCA_964345415.1 uncultured Microbacter sp.
GCGCGGCGTGTGCCAGCGCGATGCCGGCCTGCGCGGCGTGTGCCAGCGCGGCGCGTGCCAGCCTGATGCCCGCCTGCCGTACGTATGACACGTCGGGCCGGCCCCACGGGCCACGCTGCCCCACGGGCCACGCTGCCGGTCAGGCCCACTGCTACCGTGGCTCGAGCAGCGCTAAGCCGCGCCTGAACGCCGATTCGCCCCTCGGAATCCCGTACACACGCGGGGCTCCGAGCGTGTATCGAGTTCTGAGGGGCGAATCGTTGGTTTGCGTGGCGCGGCGAACCGGTCAGAAGCGGGCGTGCGAGCCCTCCATGATGACGCGCGGGGCGTCGGCGTCGGCGTCGTCGCCGGACTTCTCCACGTGGCCGATCACCCAGTTCTCCACGTGGCGGGCCGTGAGCACCGCCTGGGCGCGGTCCACGTCCTCGGCCGGCAGCACAGCCACCATGCCCACACCCATGTTGAAGGTGCGTTCCATCTCCACCTGCTCGACGCGACCGTGATGAGCGATCGTGCCGAACACGGCGGGCACGGGCCAACGGCCGCGGTCCAGGCGTGCGACCAGGCCACGCGGCATGACGCGGGCCAGGTTCTCCGCCAGGCCACCGCCGGTGATGTGGCTGAACACGCGCACATCGGTCTCGGCGATCAAGCTGAGGCAGTCGAGGGCGTAGATGCGGGTGGGCTCCAGGAGCTCCTCGCCCAGGGTGCGGCCGAACTCCTCGACATGCCCCTCCAGCGGCAGACGCGCGAGGTCGAGCAGGACGTGGCGGGCCAACGAGTAGCCGTTCGAGTGCAGTCCGGAGGAGGCCATGCCGACGATCACGTCGCCGGGTCGGACGTTCTCCGCCTGCAGGAGCTCGTCCGCCTCGACGATCCCCACTCCGGTGCCGGAGATGTCGTACTCGCCCGGGGCCATGAGGCCCGGGTGCTCGGCGGTCTCGCCACCCAGCAGAGCGCAACCCGCACGGACGCATCCCTCGGCGATGCCCTCGACGATGCTCGCGACGTGCTCGGGCACGACCTTGCCGATCGCGATGTAGTCCTGCACGAACAGGGGCTCGGCACCGCACACCACGAGATCGTCGACGATCATCGCGATGAGGTCGATCCCGACCGTGTGGTGGACGTCCATCGCCTGCGCGACGGCGATCTTGGTCCCGACACCGTCCGTGGACGAGGCCAGCAGCGGCTGCCGATAGGTGTTCTTCAGTGAGAACAGCCCGGCGAAGCCACCGAGACCGCCCATCACCTCCGGTCGGGTCGCCCGCTTGGCGTGAGGGGCGAACAGCTCGACGGCGCGCTCACCGGCGTCGATGTCGACACCGGCCGCGGCGTACGAGGCGCCAGGGGTGAGGTGGGGGTTGTCGGTCATGTGTTTCTCCTCGTGGGCCCGCTCTCGGGTGCCCGGTCAGGGTCGGCGGACGACGTCCACGCTGTCGTGCTGGGCCGGTGTCTGGGGGCCCGGGAACCGGGCGTCGGAGTTCCGGGCCGCGGAGTCAAGGGAAGTGGAATTCACTGCGGCGCCCTCCGGGGCGGCGACATCCGACGCCGCGGGGTCCTCATCGACTTCCGCGGCGAGGGCACGGACCACCGCGCTCATGGGCGAGTCGTCCGGGAGCGAGATCGGATAGTGGCCGTCGAAGCACGCGGCGCACAGCTTGCTGCGCTCCTGCCCGCTGGCCTCGATCATGCCGTTCACCGAGATGTAGCCCAGGCTGTCGGCGCCGATCGCGCGGCGGACGCCCTCGAGCATCCCGTCCGTCACGTCGACCCCGTTGGCGATGAGCTCGGCCGGCGTCGCGAAGTCGATGCCGTAGAAGCACGGCCACCGCACCGGCGGTGACGCGATCCGCACGTGCACCTCGGCGGCACCGGCCTCACGCAGCATCCGGATGAGCGCACGCTGGGTGTTGCCGCGGACGATCGAGTCGTCCACCACAACGAGCTTCTGCCCGCGGATCACCTCGCGCATCGGGTTGAGCTTGAGCCGGATCCCCAACTGACGGATCGTCTGACTGGGCTGGATGAACGTGCGGCCGACGTAGGCGTTCTTGGTCAGACCCTGGGCGAACGGGATCCCCGACCCCTGCGCGTATCCGACAGCCGCCGGCGTCCCCGACTCGGGGACCGGGATCACCAGGTCGCCCTCGGGCACCGGGTGCTCGGCGGCCAGTCGGCGACCGATCTCCACCCGCGCGGAGTTGACCGAGCGGTTGTTGATCACCGAGTCGGGCCGCGCCAGGTAGACGTACTCGAACACACAGGTCTTGGGGGTGGCCTCGGCGAAGCGGCTGGACCGCACGCCGTCGGCGTCGATCGCGATGAGCTCACCCGGCTCGATGTCCCGCACGAACGCGGCACCGACGATGTCCAGCGCCGACGTCTCCGACGCCACCACCCAGCCGCGCTCGAGCCGGCCCAGCGCGAGGGGCCGCACCCCGTGCGGATCCCGCGCCGCGTACAGCGTGTTCTCGTCCGAGAAGGTCAGACAGTAGGCACCCCGCAGCCGGGGCAGCAGGCGGGACGCCGCCTCGTGCAGGCCCACCTCCTGCGCCTCGTGGGCGAGCAGGGTGCACACGATGTCCGAGTCGGAGTGACTGCTCTCCTCCGAGTAACCCCGGATGCCGAGCTCGGAGGCCAATCGCTTGAGCTCCATGGTGTTGACCAGGTTGCCGTTGTGGCCGAGCACCACCGAACCACCGTCCGAGGTGGGCCGGAACATCGGCTGCGCGTTGTCCCAGGTGGCCGCGCCGGTCGTGGAGTAGCGACAGTGCCCCACCGCGATGTGGCCGTGCATGGACTCGAGCGTCTTCTCGTCGAAGACCTGGCTGACCAGCCCGAGATCCTTGTAGACCAGCACCTGCTCGCCGTCCGCGACCGCGATCCCGGCAGCCTCCTGGCCACGGTGCTGCAGTGCGTACAGGCCGTAGTAGGTGAGCTTGGCGACATCCTCGCCAGGCGCCCACACACCGAAGACCCCGCACTCCTCCACCGGGCCGATGCGCTCGGTGTCCAGGGGCAGTCCCGCGGGCCCCGGGACCGACGGGTCCGGAAGACCCAGCCCCACGGCGGCGTTGCGGCCACCGGTGTGGCGGAGTGGTCCGGATGGTGCCGGACGTGACGACGTACTCTCCACCTGCTGGTGCTCCCTCACGGCTTCAGGGCGATCCGCCCGGACGGACCCCGGCGATACCGGTCAAGTCTACGTTCAACAACCCCGCTCACCCCAAGTCCACGGCGAGATCCGCCACCCCTCGGCGGCCGGAACGGGCCCCGGATACTCATGCCGTCCGCACCACGGGAAGGCCCGCCGAGACCGCGGCCGCACGGGTGCCCGACGCACGCACCAGCCCCTGCGCGACCGCCTCGTCCCAGGTGAGACGGCCGGTGGCCAGCCGGAGCCAGGTCCGCGGGTCGGTCTCCACCACGTTGGGCGGGGTGCCGCGGGTGTGCCGGGGTCCCTCCACGCACTGTGCCGCCGCGAACGGGGGCACGCGGACCTCCACGGAATTCCCGGGCAGCTCCGCCGCGAGGATCGCGACCGTTCCCCGGACCGCGGCCGCGAGAGCCGACCGGCCGGGTTTCGGGACCGCCCCGCCTCCGGCGGGTCCGGCGCCCACGGTGGCGTCGTCGTCGTCATCGAGCCACGGGGCGACCACCTCGACGGCCGCGCGCACCGCCGCGACGTCCGGGGCCCGGCTCACCGCGCCGCCCCCGACCGCGCAGACCCCGCCTGTACAGCCCCCGACCGCACAGCCTCCGACCGTGCCGCGCGCCGGCGGTCCCGCCGGTCCACCGCCGTCCGCCGGCTCCACGTCCGCGTGGCCGTACTGGTGAGCAACAGCAGGATCAGCACGTTGACCGCGAGCACGGGATAGCCGCCGAGGAACGTGTCGTGCTCCGGATCGAGCGTCAGCCGCCCGTACTCGGCCGAGACCATGCCCACCGTGGTCATGGCCAGCAGCCACACGCGCGGACGGCCGTACCCGAGATAGGTGAGCAGGGCCAGGACCGCCATCGACCCGTAGACCACCGCGATGAACACGGCCAACCCGATGGTCACCGGAACCACCTCGTGGGGTTCCAGCCCGGCGAACGTGTCCAGGTCCACCCCGTCCACGAGGTCGCGGATCGCGAAGACCAGGAACACCACCACGCTCATCGCGACGAGCAGGCAGCCCGCGGTCAACGTGACCGGCCGCGGCAGGTGCCCCGGATCCGGCGGCACGTCGTCGCCCGGCCGGTCGGCGTCCCCCGCGGCCACGCCGCCCTCGGTCTGCGGGTCGTCGTAACCGCGGCCGGCCCGCACCACCCCGAACGGCAGCTCCGCCGCGGGCACCTCGGCCACGGGCACCTCGCGCAGGTCCACCACCGGCAGGTCGCCGTCGGTCCGGATCGCGTCGCCGCCGCCGTTACGGTGGTGGTAGCCGGTCGAGAAGTTCTCCAGCACCCGGACCGTCGCCTCGGGTACGTGGTAGCGGATCGAGTCCACGATGTAGTCCCGTTCCACGTCGATGTTCTCGTCGATCTTGTGGGTGACCTGCAGTGTGAACACGGACAGCCCCACCGAACGGTCATAGGTTCCGGCGCCGAGCCACTGGACACGGTGGCCGCCCGGCAGCAACCAGCCGTCGGGGCACCGCCAGAACCGCACGTGGTGACGCTGGGCGGCGTTGCCCTCCACCTCCTGCTGGTAGGCCAGGCACTGCTGGCGCCCGAACAGCCGCAACGGGCTCACCGGGGCCTCCGGGTAGGAGCGACGGAACACCGAGGACACGATGATCCCCCAGGAGGAGCGCAGGGTGACATCGTGGGCGAGCACCCAGCCGCACGCGGTCATGGCCTCGTGGATCTGGCGTGCCGAGCCGTCCACGGCGAGGTTCACCGGATCCCCCAGCAACCCGTCCGAGGTCCGGGTCCGCGCGATGAAGTACCCCGGCACGTACACCGACGTCAGGAGGGTCTGCAGCCGCGGCAGCACCAGGTAGGCGACGAACAGCCAGAACGGCACCGCCAACAACAGGCTCCACCACGTCCGGTGCCACGCATCGTCCAGCAGCCGCCACACCAGCCACCCGGCGGCCACGGTGGCGATGATGAAGAACACCGTGTCCACCACCTGGCCGGGCAGCGGCGGCCGCACCGTGTCGTCGCGGACCTTGGACGGCAGCCGCGTGTACACGGGCGGCCCGGCGGGCACAGACCCCGCCACCGACACAGGCCCCGACGGGTGCGCTGGCGTAGCCGCGGCTCCGGTCCCCGCGGCCTCACTGGTGGACATGCCTCGACGATAGTCGCCGGTCCGCACCAAGGTCACGATGATCGCTGCGAGACTTAACGGCGTGCCCGAGCCGACCCCCGCGAGCAGCCCCCACGCCCACGAGGAGCACCTGCGTGCGCTGGGCCTGCCGATGATGATCGCCCCCCGCACCAGACTCCGCGAACTCCTGCCGCGCAGCGCCGGTCCCGCGGCAGGCCTGGCTGTGGCGGGTGTCGCCCTCGCCGCGCTGGACCGCGCCAACGAGCACGCGATCGCCTTCCTCGATCGCGTCGAGGAGGCAGCGCCTGATCTCACCGCAGAGCCCGACCTCACCGCAGAGCCGGATCACACCACCGCGCCCGACCTCACCACAGAGCCCGACCCGGCAACCGTGCTCGACCTGTTCAGCGCCGCCGAACCCGTCCTCGAGCTCGTGCTGCTCGCGCTGGCCCTGGCCGTGGCCGCACCGATCGTCGGCTGGCTCACCGGGCGACTGGCCCGAAACGCCTCCCGCGCCACCGCCACCGCGCTGGGGGTGGCGGCGTTGGTCGGTGTCGTCGTCGTCCCCGTCGTCACCTTCTCCTCCACCGACGGCCCCACCCTCCGCGGCACGTCGGCCACCGCGGCGCTCATCCTGCTCGCCACCTACGCGGGCGGCGGCGCGCTGCTGCGGTGGTCCGCGCGGCGGGTGGGCCGCGAACTGGGCACGATGGGGCCGATGGTCGCGCGCGTCCTGCCGATCCTCATGCTGGCGGTGCTGTTCCTGTTCTTCAGCGCCGAGATCTGGCAGGTGATGGTCGCTCTCTCCTGGCCGCGGACGTTCGCGCTCGTGGGCGTGATGGCCGCACTCACCGTCCTGTTGGTCGGCATCACCACGCGCGACGACATCCGCGCCGAACTGTCCCGCTGGTCCACCGACACCCCGCTCCGCCCCGCCGAGCGCGCCAACGTCCTACTGGTGCCGGTGCTGGCCACGCTCATCCAGGCGGCCCTGTTCGCGACGCTGGTGTTCGCGTTCTTCCTGTTCCTGGGGTGGATCGCGGTGCCGGAGGCCACCGAGGCGCGCTGGACCCACGGCCCCGGCGACGCGCCCGACGGCCTGCTGTTCGGCCTGCCGTTCACCGTGACCCTGGTGCGGGTGGCGTTGGTGCTGGCCGCGTTCTCCGCGCTCAACCTCGCCGCCGCCGCGGCGTCCGACCCCGCGCACCACGCGAGGTTCGTGCGGCCGATGATCGACGAGGTGGTGCGGGGCCTGGCCGCGCGGGAGGCCTACCTGGAGGCGCGGCGCGGGGCGGAAGAACGAAAGAAATTACGACGACGACAACGCTGACACCGCCGGCCGGTCACCGGGAGCCGGGGCGGGTTCCGGGGTGGGCCGTCACCTGCTGCGGTACGCGCGCTTGCGCATCCACACCGTGGTGACCGTCGCGGCCAACACGACCAGCGCCCCCAACCCCAGCGCGGCCGAACCCACATACACCTGCATGAACGCCCCCAGCACACCCCCGCACACCAGCGCCGACCACAACGCGACCTGCTGACGGTACGGCGCCCACGACCCGCCGAACAGCGCGTCGACCATCCGGTGCGCCGACTTCACCACCGCGCCCGTCATGTACGTGACGCCCAGCGTCACCTCGCCGCGACTGTGGAACACCGAGTTCATGGCGCCCATCGACGCCGCCACCACCGCCAGGCCCACCGGCACACCGAGAACGGCCGCCGAGGTCGACAGTTGCAGGACGAGAGCGAGGACCAGGAGCACCGTGACCAGGCTCAGCACGGCGGGGCGGTCGTCGAGGTTGCGGCGGCGGGTCACGAGCGCACCGCTGGTCGCGCCGAGGAAGAAGGAGACCAACACGACCGCCGCGATGCCCGCGCCGCCGAACTCGCCCTCCGCCAGGCTCACCACGAGGCGGGTGGAGTTGCCGCTCATGAACGACACGAAGTAGCCGCCCACCTCGAGGAAGCCCACGGCGTCGACGAACCCCGCGGTGGCGGCCAGCGTCACCGCGAGGGCTCGTTCACGTCTGCGCAGGTCCAGCATCGCGCCCCGGCCCGGTCAGGCCTGGTCGACGCCGAACAGTGCCGGCAGGGTCCCCTCGTGCGCGGCACGCAGCTCGTCCATGGACAGGGTGAACTGGTCCTGCACCTCGAACGTGCCCGAGTCGGTGTCGGTGACGCCGATGCGGGTGTGGGGGATGTTCTGCGCGGTGAGCATCTGCTGGAAGCGGATCTCCTCGGCGCGGGGGACGGACACGATCACGCGGCCGGCCGACTCGGAGAACAGCCACACGAACGGATCCGCGTCCTGGGGCAGGACGACCCGCAGGCCGCACTCCCCCGCGAGCGCCGACTCGACCAGCGCCTGCGCCAGTCCGCCCTCGGACAGGTCGTGGGCGGCGGTGATGAGGCCGTCCTTGGAGGCGGTGGCGAGGATGCGGCCGAGGGTGGCCTCCCACTTCAGGTCGACCTTCGGGGGCATGCCGCCCAGGTGGTCGTGGGCGACCTGCGCCCAGATCGAACCGTCCAGCTCGTCGCGGGTCTCACCGAGCAGGTAGACGCTCTCGCCCGGGGTGTCGCCGAACGCGGTGGGCGTGCGGCGGGCCACGTCGTCGATCACGCCGAGCACGGCGACGACCGGGGTCGGCAGGATCGGCGTGGTGCCGGTCTGGTTGTAGAAACTCACGTTGCCGCCGGTGACGGGGATCCCGAGCTCGGCACAGCCGTCCGCCAGGCCGTGCACGGCCTCGCGGAACTGCCACATCACGCCCGGGTCCTCCGGCGAGCCGAAGTTGAGGCAGTTGCTCACCGCGACCGGGGTGGAGCCGGTGACCGACACGTTGCGGTACGCCTCCGCCAGCGCGAGCTGCGCGCCCGTGTACGGGTCGAGCTGCGTGTAGCGGCCCGACGCGTCGGTCGACAGGGCGATACCGCGGCCGGACTCCTCGTCGATGCGCAGCACGCCGCCGTCCGCGTTCTCGGCGAGGATCGTGTTGCCCCGCACGTAGCGGTCGTACTGCTCGGTGATGAAGCTGCGCGAGCACAGCGCCGGGCTGGAGACCATATCCAGCAGCGTCTGGCGCAGCTCCTCGCCGGTGGACGGCCGGGCGAGGCCCGCCGTGGTGTCGGCCTGCAGGGCGTCCTGGGTGGCCGGCCGCTCGACGGGACGCTCGTAGACCGGGCCCTCATCCGCGATGGTGCTCGGCGGGGCGTCCAGGACGATCTCGCCCTTGAACTCGATCGTGAGACGCTCACCGTCGGTGACCTCGCCGATGTCGGAGGCGAGCACGTCCCAGCGGCGGCACACCTCCATGAACGCCTCGACGTTCTCGGGCGCCACCACGGCGCACATACGCTCCTGCGACTCACTGGACAGGATCTCGGCCGCGGTCATGCCCTCGGCGCGCAGCGGCACGTTGTCCAGCACGATGTGCATGCCGCCGTCACCGGCCGCCGCCAGCTCGGAGGTCGCGCACGCCAGGCCGGCCCCACCGAGGTCCTGGATGCCCACCACGAGCTTCTCGCGGTACAGCTCGAGGCAGCACTCGATGAGCACCTTCTCCGCGAACGGGTCGCCCACCTGGACGCTCGGCAGCTTGCGGGGCTTGACCGGGTCGCCGTTCTCGTCCACGTCGAAGCTCTCCGACGCCAGCACCGAGACGCCACCGATCCCGTCGAGGCCGGTGCGGGCGCCGAACAGGATGATGCGGTTTCCGGTGCCGGAGGCGAACGCCAGGTGCAGGTCCTCGACGCGCATGACGCCGGCGCACAGTGCGTTGACGAGCGGGTTGCCGGCGTAGGACTGGTCGAAGACCGTCTCGCCGCCGATGTTGGGCAGGCCCAGGCAGTTGCCGTAGCCGCCGATGCCCGCCACCACGCCGGGCAGCACCCGCTGGGTGTCGTCCGCATCGGCCGGGCCGAAGCGCAGCTGGTCCATCACGGCCACCGGGCGGGCGCCCATCGCCATGATGTCGCGCACGATCCCGCCGACGCCGGTCGCGGCGCCCTGGTACGGCTCGATGTACGAGGGGCTGTTGTGGGACTCGACCTTGAAGGTCACCGCCCAGCCGTCTCCGATGTCCACCACGCCGGCGTTCTCGCCGATCCCGGCGAGCATGGACGCCCGCATCTCGTCCGTGGTGGTCTCACCGAAGTAGCGCAGGTGCACCTTCGACGACTTGTACGAGCAGTGCTCGGACCACATGACGGAGTACACGGCCAGCTCGGCGTCGGTGGGCCGGCGGCCCAGGATCTCGCGGATCCGGGCGTACTCGTCCTCCTTGAGGCCGAGCTCGGCCCACGGCTGGGCGAGATCAGGGGTGGCGGCTGCGTTCGCGGTGGAATCGACGAGATCGGTCACGGGCCCGAGTCTAGTCGGGATCACCGCACCGGCGAATCCGCTCCCGCCTCGGGGGCTTCCGCCACCCCGGCAGGCACCGCCGCAGGCGCCAGACCGTGGTCTACGCGGACAGGGTCTGTGCGGACAGGGTCTAGGCGGACAGGACCTCGAACGTGAGCCCGCCCCGCTCGACCCGCCGGAGCAGTGCGTCACCCATCGCCTGCGCGGTGGTGAGCTGACCCGACAGCGCCGGCAGGTCGTCGAACGCCAGGCACAGCGCCGACTCGGCGAGCATCATCGAGGTCTCCGTGTAGCCGGGATCCCCGCCCGAGACCCGGGTGACGACCCGTCGTCCGCCGGCCAGCGCCACGAACGTCACGTCGAACGACGACCGGGCCCGACGCTCCTCGCTCGGCCCGGCACCCCTCTCGATACGCCGCAGGATCTGCGACCGGATCAGGCCGACCTGCGAACCGAGCGCCACCGCGCCCACCCCGACCATCCCCGCGGTGGCGGTGACGGGCGAGCCGACCGAGGCGTAGTGAGTGTAGGTGAAGTCCGGCCCGTAGCTGTCCAGGGCGGCGGCCGAGCGGAGGATCACCTGGGGGTCGATCGTGGGCAGCGGCACCAGCCACCGGTCGAGCACGTCGTCCCGGTGCGGGCGGCCCTGCACCGACTTGATCCGCCGACCGGGCACCCTGCCCTCCTTCTGCCGACGCTGCCGGGCCACCTTGGCGGCCTCCCGGAGGCGGGCGAACTGGCCGATCGCCGAGTGGAACGTGCCGCCGGAGAACTCGGCGTCGGCGCGCACGGCACCGTAGATCACCGCGGGCACGGCCTCCGGGATCTGCTTCATGGTGTAGAAGACGCCCATGTCGTGGGGGATGGAATCGAACCCGCACGCGTGGACCAGACGGGCCCCGGACGCCTCGGCCATGTCGTGGTACCCGAGGTACATCCGGTCGACGAACTCGGGCTCGCCGGTGAGGTCCACGTAGTCGGTCCCGGCCTCCGCACACGCGGCCACCACCGGCTCGCCGTGCTCGAGATACGGCCCCACGGTGGTGATGACCACGCGGGCCGATCGCGCCATCTCGGCGAGAGAGTCGGCGTCCTCGGTGTCCGCCACCACGACGCCCGGGGCGGGGACCTCCGGCCTGTCGGTGGCCAGGCGCGAGACCACCGCGTCCAATTTGGTGCGGTTGCGGCCCGCGACGGCCCACGAGCCGCCCTCGGGCATGTTCCGGAGCAGGTAGTCCGCCACGAGTCCCCCGGTGAACCCGGTGGCGCCGAACAGGACGATGTCGAACGGCCGGTCGGCCCTGCCCGGAGCATTCCCGGCCGGGGTGGCGGCCTCTTCCGCGGGCTGGCTGCTGTTCTCACTCATCCCACGGTTCTACCGCATCGGCCACGATTCGCCACCCGAGCCCGAAGTGACCCAGATCACGTGAACGCTCTCGCCGAAACGTGATTGTTTACTCAGATCACCAGGGCACGATCATCTGGCACGCGCGACCACCCCGGTCGCCGGC
>CAYFRF010000026.1:26893-28766 GCA_964345415.1 uncultured Microbacter sp.
GGTCGCCGGCAGCCTCGCAGACGACGTCACCGGTTCCTCCGCCATCGACACCGTCCTCGGATCCGCCACGTTCTTCCCGGTCCAGGTGCTGAACTTCCTCGCCAACTTCGGTGGCGACCTCGGCAGCTCCGGCGGCGGCCTCGTCTGAGCCACCCCATAACTCAGCGACGGGCCCGCCGGGAGAAATCCCTGCGGGCCCTTCGCTGTGTACTCGCCGCGACGAGCGGCAGATACTAGACCGACACCACTACACCGACACGACCGAGTCCAGCACGGACAGGAACAGTCCCAGCCCGTCGTCGGACGGCCCGGTCAGCGCGTCGATCGCGTGCTCGGGGTGCGGCATGAGCCCCACCACGCGCCCGTTCCCGGAGGCGATGCCGGCGATGTTGTTGGTGGAGCCGTTGGGCGCCTCGTTCGCATAGCGGAACACCACGCGGCCGTCGCCCTCGAGCTGCTCGATGGTCTCGGCGGTGGCCATGTAGCGGCCCTCGCCGGACTTGAGCGGGATGAGGATCTCGGCGCCGGAGTCGTAGCGCGAGGTCCAGGCGGTGTCGGAGTTCTCGACGCGCAGCCACTCGTCGCGGCAGACGAAGTGCATGTCGCGGTTGCGGCCGAGGGCGCCGGGCAGCAGGCCGGCCTCGCACAGGATCTGGAAGCCGTTGCAGATGCCGAGCACCGGCATCCCGCCCTTGGCGGCGGAGATGACCTCGCCCATGACGGGGGCCATGGAGGCGATCGCGCCGCAGCGCAGGTAGTCGCCGTAGGAGAAGCCGCCGGGCACCACCACGGCGTCGACACCCTTGAGGTCGGCGTCCGCGTGCCAGAGCGACACAGCCTCGGCGCCGGCGCGGGTCACGGCACGTGCCGCGTCCACGTCGTCCAGGGTGCCGGGGAAGGTGATGACCCCGATCCGGGCGCTCACGCCAGGACCTCGGTGCGGACGACCTTCCAGTCCTCGATCACGGTGTTGGCGAGGAGGGTTTCGGCGATCTCCTCGAGCTCGGCGTCGGTGACACCGTCGGCAACCTCGAGCTCGAACCGCTTGCCCTGGCGGACGTCGGTGACGCCGCTGTGCCCGAGGCGCCCGAGGGCGCGGTGGATGGCCTGACCCTGCGGGTCGAGGATTTCGGCCTTGGGCATGACTTCGACGACAACTCGGGCCACGGTGGGAACTCCTCGTTCGGGCTGGTACACGGCATGGTCCCGGGCGGGCCGGGGCTCGGCGTCGATCCTACCCGCCGACGCCCGCGCGGCCGAACGGCTCGGGCACCCCCGGCTCAGGCCGCACCCGCCAACGCGACGGGCGCCCACTCGTAGCGGTGGGCCCGCGCGCCGTGCCGGTCGACCACCAGGTCCACGGCGTCGAGCAGTGCCTCGCGCGGGGCGGTTCGGTCCAGCTGCTTGGCCGAGATGTTCAGCCGCACCGGCCCCCCGGCCGCGGCGGTGCGACCGGCGGCGGCCACCAGTGCGCGGCACCACCAGGCGTCTGCGACGAAGCCCTCCCCCATCGACAGCACCCGCCCCCGCTCGACCGATCCGCGGACGAGGTCGTGCGTGCCGGACAGGTCGGCGCACACGCGGAAGCCGGCGCCGGGCAGCGCCTTGAGGCAGCCCGGGGAGGCGTTCCAGCGCGGGGGCGCGAAGATGCGGGTCCGCAGTCCCATGTCCGCCATGAGCCGGTCCGCGGCGGTGAGGCGCACGGCGGCCTCGGCGGGACCGATGGAGGCGAACTCGGGGCGTCGGATCTTGGTGGCCGCGTCGTCGTAGCCGCCCAGGACGATCGCGTCGCCCAACTGCCGTCGGCGACGCAACCAGTCCTGGGTACCGCGGTCCTTGGCGAGCTCGTATTCGTGGCCTCGCCGCGGCGCGA
>CAYFRF010000027.1:0-26540 GCA_964345415.1 uncultured Microbacter sp.
GCGCCCGAGATCATCGTCAACAACGAGAAGCGGATGCTGCAGGAGTCGGTCGACGCACTGTTCGACAACGGTCGCCGCGGCCGTCCCGTCACGGGACCGGGCAACCGCCCGCTCAAGTCGCTGTCCGATCTGCTCAAGGGCAAGCAGGGACGTTTCCGTCAGAACCTGCTCGGCAAGCGCGTCGACTACTCGGGTCGTTCCGTGATCGTCGTGGGCCCGCAGCTGCAGCTCCACCAGTGTGGTCTGCCCAAGCTCATGGCCCTCGAACTGTTCAAGCCGTTCGTGATGAAGCGTCTGGTGGACCTCAACCACGCGCAGAACATCAAGTCCGCCAAGCGCATGGTCGAGCGTCAGCGCGACCAGGTGTGGGACGTCCTCGAAGAGGTCATCGCCGAGCACCCGGTGATGCTCAACCGTGCGCCCACCCTGCACCGCCTGGGCATCCAGGCGTTCGAGCCGCAGCTCGTGGAGGGCAAGGCCATCCAGCTGCACCCGCTCGTGTGTGAGGCGTTCAACGCCGACTTCGACGGTGACCAGATGGCCGTCCACCTCCCGCTGTCCGCGGAGGCGCAGGCCGAGGCGCGCATCCTCATGCTCGCGTCGAACAACATCCTGTCGCCGGCGTCCGGGCGTCCGCTCGCAATGCCGCGACTGGACATGGTGACCGGCCTGTACTACCTGACCCGTCTCGACGAGGGCGCGATCGGCTCCTACGTGCCGGCCACCGACTCCGAGCCGGCTGTCGGCGTGTACTCCACGCCGGCCGAGGCCATCATGGCCGTCGACCTCGGTGTGCTGGACATCCACGCCCCGATCCAGATCCGTCTGACGCAGCAGCGTCCGTCGGCCGAGATCGAGGCGGAGCAGTTCCCCGAGGGCTGGACCCCCGGCCAGGACTGGATGACCGTCACCACGCTCGGTCGCGTGCTGTTCAACGAGCTGCTCCCGGCGGACTACCCGTTCGTCAACGAGCAGATGCCGAAGAAGCGTCAGGCCGTGATCATCAACGACCTGGCCGAGCGCTACCCGATGATCGTCGTGGCGCAGACCGTGGACAAGCTCAAGGACGTCGGCTTCTACTGGGCCACCCGCTCGGGTGTCACCCTGGCGATGTCGGACGTGCTGGTGCCGCCGAACAAGAAGGAGATCCTGGCGGAGTACGACACCAAGGCCGCGCGCCTGGAGTCGCAGTACGACCTCGGCAAGATCACCGACGACGAGCGCCAGGCCGACCTGGTCAAGCTGTGGCAGGAAGCCACGGACGTGATCGGTCAGGCCATGGAGGCCAACTACCCGGACACCAACCCGATCCCGACCATCGTCAAGTCGGGTGCGGCGGGCAACATGACCCAGATCCGCTCGCTCGCGGGCATGCGTGGTCTGGTGACCCGTCCGAACGGTGAGTTCATCTCGCAGCCCGTCAAGTCCTCGTTCCGCGAGGGCCTGACCGTGCTCGAGTACTTCATGAACACGCACGGCGCCCGTAAGGGTCTGGCCGACACGGCGCTCCGTACCGCCGACTCGGGCTACCTGACGCGTCGTCTGGTCGACGTCTCGCAGGACGTCATCGTCCGCGAGACCGACTGTGGCACCTCGAAGGGTGTCGAGACCGTCATCGCCCGCCCGGTCATGGACGCCCAGGGCAACCCGACCGGTGAACTCGAGCGCGACGAGCACGTCGAGACCTCGACGTTCGCCCGGACGCTGGCAGAGGACGCGGTCGACGCCTCCGGCAACGTGATCGTCCCCGCGGGCACCGACCTCGGTGACCCGACGATCGAGGCTCTCATCGCCGCCGGCGTGCAGAACGTCAAGGTCCGCTCGGTCCTGACCTGCACCACCGGCACCGGCGTGTGTGCCACGTGCTACGGCCGCTCGATGGCCACCGGTCAGCTGGTGGACATCGGCGAGGCCGTCGGTATCGTCGCCGCGCAGTCGATCGGTGAGCCCGGCACCCAGCTGACCATGCGTACGTTCCACCAGGGTGGCGTCGGTGACGACATCACCGGTGGTCTGCCGCGTGTCCAGGAGCTGTTCGAGGCCCGCGTGCCCAAGGGCGTGGCGCCGATCGCCGAGGAGGCCGGTCGGATCCGCCTCGACGAGGAGGAGCGCTTCTACACGATCACGATCATCCCGGACAACGGTGCTGACGAGATCGTCTACGAGAAGCTCTCCAAGCGTCAGGGCCTCGCACACATCGCACTCGATGACGGTTCGTCGCGGCCCATCGCCGACGGGGACCACCTCGACCGCGGTCAGCCGCTCCTCGAGGGGCCCGCCGACCCGCACGAGGTGCTGGCGATCCTGGGAACGAACGGCGTCCAGAAGCACCTCGTCGACGAGGTGCAGAAGGTCTACCGTTCGCAGGGTGTGTCGATCCACGACAAGCACATCGAGGTCATCGTCCGTCAGATGATGCGTCGCGTGGCGATCAGCGAGTCCAACAGCACCGAGTTCCTCCCCGGTGCGCTGGTCGAGCGTGCGGAGCTCACGGCGGAGAACCGTCGCGTCCTCACCGAGGGCGGCTCGCCGGCCTCGGCGCGCCCGGTCCTCATGGGCATCACCAAGGCCTCGCTCGCCACCGACTCGTGGCTCTCGGCGGCCTCCTTCCAGGAGACCACCCGAGTGCTCACCGACGCGGCGATCAACAAGCGCTCGGACAAGCTGGTGGGCCTCAAGGAGAACGTCATCATCGGTAAGCTCATCCCGGCGGGTACCGGCATCAACCGGTACCGGAACTCGACGGTCGAGCCCACCGAGGAGGCCCGCGCGGCCGCCTACTCCATCCCGGATTACGGTGATGGTTTCTACGGTCCCGAGGACGGCTTCGGCGACGCCACCGGCGCGTCGGTCCGCCTGGACGACCTGGGCTTCTAGCCGGCGGACAAGGCCGACAATCTGTGGTCGGCCACCGCTGGGAAGCGACCAACGGACCCCCGTGCACACTCTGTGCCGGGGGTCCGGTGCTCTCCCGGGGCCACGTTCCTTCAGTCGTGTGAACGTGTTCTAGACTTGACCGATGTGCCCAGCGGCGCCCACCGATCGGGAAGCGGCCGACGGGAGTCCGATGACCGAAGGAGACGATCGACCGTGCGGATCGCACTGCTTTCGTACAGGAGCAAGCCACACGGCGGTGGGCAGGGCGTGTACGTCCGGCACCTCAGCCGTGAACTGGCGGCACTCGGACACACCGTGGAGGTGTTCTCCGGTCAGCCGTACCCGGAGCTGGACGCCGGGCCGTCGCTGTCGAAGATCCCCAGCCTGGACCTCTACAACGACATCAATCCGTTCCGCACCCCGCACCCGCGGGAGATCCGGGACTGGATCGACGTGCTCGAGGTGGTCACCATGTGGACCGCCGGTTTCCCGGAACCCCGCACCTTCAGCCTCCGGGCGGCGCGGACCCTGTCCGACCGGCTCGCGGATTTTGACGTGGTCCACGACAACCAGTGCCTCGGCACGGGACTGCTGCAACTGGAGAAGGCCGGATTCCCGGTGGTGGCGACCGTGCACCACCCCATCACCCGTGACCGCGCCCTGGCGATGAAAGAGGCGCCGCTGCGCAAGAAGATCACCACGTGGCGGTGGTTCGGTTTCCTCGGGATGCAGATCAAGGTCTCCCGGAAGCTGGAGGAGATCATCACCGTCTCCTCGAACTCGGCGGAGGACATCGTCACGGACTTCGGTGTGGATCCGGACAGGATCGTCACGATCCCGCTGGGGGTGGACACCGACCGGTTCCACGACAGACGTCGGCGGGAGCCGGGCCGGCTCGTGTGTGTGGCCAGTGCGGATCAGCCGCTCAAGGGCGTGCCGATCCTGCTGCGCGCCCTCGCGAAGGTCCGTGAGGAACATCCGGGCGTCCGCCTGACGTTGATCTCCAAGCTCAAGCGCAAGGGAGAGGCCGCGAAACTGCTGGATTCCCTCGGCTTGCGCGATGCGGTGGACCTGGTCTCCGGAGTCGACGACGACGAGCTCGCCCAGCTCGTCGGTACGGCTGAGATCGCGGTCGTCCCGAGCATGTACGAGGGATTCTCGCTGCCGGCCGTGGAGGCCATGTCCAGTGGCTGCGCGCTCGTCGCCTCCCGCGCCGGGGCCCTGCCCGAGGTCGTGGGCACGGACGACGTGGCTGCCCGTCTGGTCGAGCCGGGGAACGTGGACGAGCTGGCCCGCGAGATCAGCGCGCTGCTCTCCGACCCCGTCGAGCGTCGACGCCTGTCAGAGGGTGGCCGGGCGCGGGTCATGGAGCGTTACAGTTGGGCGGCCGTTGCCCGCCGGACCGTCGAGGTCTACGAGGCGGCCATCGCACGGGTCCGGGGCGAGGAGCTCCCGGACTTCACAGCTGGACCGGTCCTGGGGCCGGACCAGACCGAGATCGACGAGCACGTCAGCGCTGACGTGTCCGAGGTACTGCCGGGCACCGGCGAGTACGACATCCGCGAGCAGGAGGACGCCGCATGCTGACCGCTGACTTCGACCGTCTGGGGGTGACCCCCGGCATGCGTGCAATCGATGTGGGGGCCGGTCTCGGGCGTCACACATTCGAGCTCTACAGGCGTGGGGCCGACGTGACAGCGTTCGACCAGAACGCCGAGGAGATGCAGCAGGTCGCCGACATGCTGGCCGCCATGGAGGCCGAAGGGCACGGCCTGCCCGAGTCCAAGGGCGAGGCCGTCACCGGTGACGCCCTGGACATGCCGTACGAGGACGGCACGTTCGACCTGGTCCTGATCTCGGAGGTGCTCGAGCACGTCCCCGAGGACACCAAGGCGATCGCCGAGCTGGTCCGCATCCTCAAGCCGGGAGGAGTCGCCGCCGTGACGGTTCCGCGCGAGTGGCCGGAGAAGGTGTGCTGGAAGCTCTCGGACGCCTACCACTCGAATCCGGGGGGCCACTGCCGGATCTACACGGCCGAGGAACTGAGCTACAAGCTCCGCGCCGCGGGCCTGGAGGTCACCGGCACCGGTTTCGCCCACGCGCTTCACGCCCCGTACTGGTGGCTCAAGTGCGCGGTGGGCACCGAGAACGAAGAGCATCCGCTGCCCAAGGCGTACCACAAGCTGCTGGTCTGGGATCTCATGAAGGGCCCGTGGATCACCCGCACCGCCGAGAAGCTGCTCAACCCGGTGATGGGCAAGTCCATCGTCTTCTACCTACGTAAGCCCGTGGAGGCCTGATCGTCCGTGCAGTCCCACAGCAACGGTTCCCACAGCAACGGGGTGCAGGTCACCGCGGTCCGCGGTGACCTGCCCGTCGCCTCGCGAGTCGTCCCCTCCGTCCCGGGTGTCCTCGACGAGGCCGCGGTGCGTGCCACCGGCGAGTGGATCGCCTCGGTCCAGAAGCCCAGCGGGGAGATCCCGTGGTTCACCGGCGGGCACACCGATCCGTGGGACCACGTGGAATCCGCGATGGGACTGTCCGTGGCGGGCCAGTGGGAGGCCGCCGAGCGCGCATACGGGTTCCTCAAGGACACCCAGCGCGCTGACGGCTCGTGGCCGATCAAGTGGCAGGACGGCGAGGTCGTCGATTCCGACACGGACTCCAACTTCTGCGCGTACATCGCGGTGGGTGTGTGGCACCACCACCTGGTCACCGGGACTCCCGGGTTCCTTGAATCACTGTGGCCGACGGTGCGCCGTGCGCTGGACCTGGTGCTCGAGCACCAGGGGCCGCAGGGACAGATGTGGTGGGGGTCCAGCCCCCGCGGATACTGCGACGAGGCGCTCATCACCGGCTCGTCCAGCATCCACCACGCGCTGCGGTGCGGCGTCGCGATCGCCGGCGAACTCGGGTACGACGCCCCGGAGTGGGACCGTGCCGCCGACCGGCTGGGACACGCGCTGCGTGCGCATCCCGAGCTGTTCACGCCGAAGACCGAGTTCTCGATGGACTGGTACTACCCGGTCCTCGGGGGTGTGATGGTGGGGGAGCAGGCCCAGCAGCGCCTCGACTCCCGCTGGGACGACTTCGTCGTGGACGGCATCGGCATCCGCTGCGTCGACCACCGGCCGTGGGTCACCGGCGCCGAGACCTGCGAACTGGTGCTGGCCCTGGAGGCGGCCGGTCGTCACGAGCAGGCGCTGCAGCAGTTCACCAACATGCAGCACCTGCGCGAGACGGACGGCTCGTACTGGACCGGCCTGGTGTTCGCCGACGGTAAGCGGTGGCCCGTCGAGCTGAGTACCTGGACCGCGGCGGTGATGCTGCTCGCGGCCGACGCGCTCTCGCGTGCCACGCCGGGCAACGAGATCTTCCGCTACGTCTCCGACCACACGATGCAGCGGCTGCAGTCCCGTCCGGGGGACCCGGCAACGTGCGAGCCCGGTGAGGTCTGCCCACCCGCGTTCGTCGCCCACTAGGGTCACACCGCCGGCTGACTGCTGACGTCAGCCGGCGGCCTGTGCCCGGGCGAGGGCCGCCCGTCGAGCCGCGTCCGGCGGTAACGTCGGTCACATGAACTCATCTGGATCCGGTCGGCCCGTCGTCGTCGTCACAGGGGCCGGTGGCGGCCTCGGGGCGGCCACGGCCGCGCTCTACGCGGAGCGCGGCTGGGACGTCGTGGCAGTGGACCTCGCGGCGCCGGCGGGCGGTCCCCACATCACCGGTGTCGCCGCCGACGTCACGGACTCGGGCTCTCTGGAGGCGGTGGCGGACCGGGTGCGCGCCGAGCACGGCCGCCTCGACGCGCTCATCACCTTCGCCGGAGTCCTCGGGATCGGACCGCTCGCCGAGTCGGACCCGGAGAAGATCCAGCGGATCCTCGACGTGAACGTCATGGGCACCGTCCGCACGGTCCACGCCCTGTGGGATCTGCTGCGCGAGACCGGTGGGCGCGTGGTGCTCATCAGTTCCGAGACCGGACCGCAGCACGCGATGCCCATGAACGGCCCCTACGCCATGAGCAAGCACGCCGTGGAGGCCTACGGCGACGCGCTGCGGCGTGAGCTGATGTTCCTGGGGATGGACGTGGTGCTGGTCCAGCCGGGCCCCTTCCGGACGGGGATGACCGCCGCGATCCGGCGCAGTTTCCAGGAATCCACCCGGCCGGGTTCCCCGTTCGCCGCCATGGCCTCGGTGATGGGTGAGATGGCCGCGGGACAGGACGACACCGCCAGTGATCCGTCGCTGCTGGCCGAGGCGGTCTGGACCGCCGGCACCGCCCGCCGTCCCCGGAACCGCTACGCCGTGAGGTGGGACCTCGGTCGGCGACTCCTCGACCACCTGCCGGTGCCGCTCGTCGACAGTGCGCTGAAACTGGCTCTGGCAGGCAAGATAGATGCACGGCGGCTCGAACTGCGACGCGAGGCCGCGGAGGCGCGTATCGCGATGAGCGAGGCGGCCGAGTGACCGACGTGACGAGCAGTGAGGTGGTCCCGTGAGCAATCTGGATCCGCGCCCGGAGGAGATCGAGTGCGAGGCGGGCGGCACCGCTGGTGGTCCCGAGCCCGGCGGGGCACGCGTGGAGATCATCACCTCGCGTGACGTCCCGCTCGGCGGGCCCCGCGCGATGACCGTCAAGCGGACCCTGCCGCAACGGAAACGCTCGCTCATCGGCGCCTGGTGCTTCGTGGACCACTACGGACCGAACGACGTCTCGGTGACCGGCGGGATGGACGTGCCGTCGCATCCGCACACCGGGCTGCAGACGGTGAGCTGGTTGTTCGAGGGCAATGTCACCCACCACGACTCGGGCGACAACCACGCGGTGGTTCGCCCGGGAGAGGTCAACCTCATGACCTCCGGGGCGGGGATCTGCCACACCGAGGTCTCCACCCAGGACACGACCGTCCTGCACGGAGTGCAGCTGTGGACCGTGCTGCCCGACGAGCACCGGGAGACCAGCGGACGGCGGTTCGACCATTATGTTCCCGAGCCGGTGACGTTCGACGGCGGTTCGGCACTGGTGTTCATGGGCTCGCTGCTGGGATCGACCTCGCCGATCGTCACGTTCTCCCCGCTCCTGGGGGCCGAGATCCGGTTGGAACCCGGCGCGGAACTGGTTCTGGACGTGGACCCGACCTTCGAGCACGGGCTGCTCGTCGACGCGGGGGAGCTCACCCTGGAGGGGGTGCGCGTCGAGCCCACCCAGCTGGCCTACACCGGGGTCGGCGAGACCACGTTGACCCTCCGCAACACCGGGGACACCCCGGGCCGGGCCGTTCTCATCGGTGGCACTCCCTTCGAGGAGGAGATCATCATGTGGTGGAACTTCATCGGCCGCACCCACGAGGAGATCGCGCGGTACCGCCGGGAGTGGGAATCCCATTCCGACCGCTTCGGGCGCGTGGACGGCTACATCGGCCACGACCCCGCCGGACTGACCAGGCTCCCGGCTCCGGTGCTGCCCACCACCACCCTCAAACCACGCGTGAATCCCGCGGCGCGGGCACAGACAGACTGACCCCGGGCTCGGGACTGCTCGGAGAGGGGCGGCCGGGCCCCACTGAGAGGAGCACGACCATGACCGACCGCCAGTACACCGACAAGTCCGGGGAGACCGTGACCGTGCGGCGTGACCCACAGCAGGAGGCGTTCGAGATCCGCACAGCCGGGGGCGAGGTGGCCGGCCACGCCCACTTCCGTACCCGGGGCGACGAGCGGATCTTCCACCACACTGTGGTGGACGAGGCGTTCGGCGGTCGGGGGCTCGGCACCGCGCTCGTCCGGGGTGCGGTCGAGGCCACGCGGGCCGAGGACATAGCGATCGTGGCGGTGTGCCCCATGGTCAAGGGATTCCTGGAGAAGAACGCCGACGAGTTCGCCGGGGCGTACCGCCTGCCCACACCCGATGATCTGGCATGGCTGCGCGAGGGGCAGGCCTGACATGGCGGTACCGCAGTTGGACCGGGTCCACAAAGAGGCCTACAAGCAGCTCGTGCGGTCGGCTGTCGCCTCGCGGGAGGCCTCGATGGAGGCCGGCCTGGACGAGGGGCTGCTCGAGCTGGTCAACGTCCGGGTCTCGCAGATCAACGGGTGCGCGGCCTGCCTGGCCTCACATGTGCCGGCGGCGCGGAAGGCCGGGGTGTCGCAGCGTCGGCTCGACCTGTTGCCGGCCTGGCGTGAGCTCGACGCGTTCGGGGAGCCGGAGCGGGCGGCCCTGCGCGTGGCGGAGACCCTGACGAGGCTGGACGACGTGGACGAGCGCGCCGCCGCGATCGCCGCTGCGTCGGAGTACTTCGACGAGTCCCAGTTGGCGGCGCTCGAGTGGACGATCGTGCTGATCAACTCGTTCAACCGCGTGTCGATCGCCAGTCATCACCAGCCGAGGCTGGAGGACTGACAGACGCCCCGGGGTTGCCGCCCCGGGGCGCCGTGCCTTCCTGTCCCCGCGCGCGTGCCTTCCGGCCGCACGGGACCGGGCCGCTGTGCGCGGTGTTCAGTTCCCGGTGACCGGGATCATCGACGAGCGGTTCGACGGGACGATCTCCTTGCCGAACGGGAAGCAGGTGACGGGGATGAGCTTGAGGTTGGCCCAGGCCAGCGGCAGGCCGATGATCGTGACGGCCTGGGCGACGGCGGTGGTGATGTGGCCGAGCGCGAGCCACAGTCCGGCGATGAGGAACCAGATGATGTTGGCCACCGTGCTCACGCCGCCGGAGCGGCCGGTGTCCACCACCTCGCGGCCGAACGGCCACAGCACGTAGAAGCCGATGCGGAAGCTGGCCACCCCGAACGGGATGGTGACGATGAAGATGAACGCCAGGATGCCCGCCGCGATGTAGCCGAGGAACAGCCAGAAGCCGGCCGTGACGAGCCAGATGATGTTCAGGACCAGGGTGAGCACTGCGCGCATGCTCATGATCCTAGGTCGGGCGCGGAACCGGCGCCGCGGGGCTACCGTGGGCGGTGTGAGCACCAGACCGGACATCCACACCCTCGGCGAGTTGCGCGCCGCGGGGTACACCAGCCGCACCCTGCGAGAGGAACTGCGGCACAACCTGCTCGACGCGCTGCGTCAGGGCCGCGACCCGTGGCCGGGCATGCACGGGCTGGAGACCACCGTCATCCCGCAGCTCGAGCGGGCGGTCATCGCGGGCCACGACATCGTGTTGTTGGGGGAGCGGGGGCAGGGCAAGACGCGGCTGCTGCGCACGCTGGTCGGGTTGCTCGACGAGTGGTCGCCGGTGGTGGAGGGGACGGAGCTGGCGGAGGATCCGCTGGCGCCGGTCACCGAGTCGACGCGGGAGCGGATCGCCCGGGAGGGGGACGCGCTGCCTATCGCGTGGCGGCACAGGGACGAGCGGTACGTGGAGAAGCTGTCCACCCCGGACACGTCGGTGGCGGACATGATCGGCGACGTGGACCCGATGCGGGTGGCGGAGGGGCGCCGGCTGGGGGATCCGGAGACCATCCACTACGGGCTGGTGCCGCGCGCGAACCGGGGGATCGTGGCGCTCAACGAGCTGCCGGACCTGGCGGAGCGGATCCAGGTGGCGTTGCTCAACGTGATGGAGGAGCGGGACGTCCAGATCCGCGGGTATGTGTTGCGCCTGCCGCTGGATGTGTTGGTGGTGGCGTCGGCCAACCCGGAGGACTACACCAACCGCGGTCGGATCATCACGCCGCTCAAGGACCGGTTCGGGGCGGAGATCCGCACGCACTACCCGTTGGATCTGGCGGATGAGATCGAGGTGGTGCGGCAGGAGGCCGAGCTCACGGCGGAGGTGCCGGCGCCGCTGATGGAGCTGCTGGCCAGGTTCACGCGGGAGTTGCGTACCTCGGATGCGGTGAACCAGGCGTCGGGGGTGTCGGCGCGGTTCGCGATCGCCGGCGCGGAGACTGTGGCCGCGGCGGCCCGCCGTCGTGCGGCGGTACGTGGTGTCGACGACGACGACGAGGCCGGCGAGGCGGTGGCCCGGCTGGTGGACGTGGACGCGGCGGTGGACGTGCTGCGCGGCAAGATCGAGTTCGAGCCCGGTGAGGAGGGGCGGGAACAGGAGGTGCTGCGTTATCTGGTGCGCAGCGCGACCGTCGACGTGGTGCGGGACCTGTTCCGGGGACTCGACCTGGCGCCGCTGGTCGAGGCGTTCGACGGTTCGGTCACGCTCACCACGGGCGCCTCGGTGACGGCGGCCGAGTTCCTGGCGGACCTGCCGACGCTCGCGGAGCCGGGCCTGTACGAGGCGATCGCCGAACGTGCCGGTGCGCGCAGCGCCGGGGAGCGGGCCGGGGCGATCGAGCTGGCGTTGGAGGGGCTGTACCTCTCGCGCCGGTTGTCCAAGGAGACGGGCGTCGGGGCCGCGGTCTACGGCTGAGGGGCGTCTACGGCCCCACCCTGACCGCCCCGCCCAGCACCCCAGCCCAGCACCCCACCCCAGCACCCCACCCCGCGGAGTCGATGCGTGCAGCGTTTCCCCAGGAGCGATCCGGGAATCTGCTGACGGAGCGACTCCACAGGGCACAGCGGAGAGGATTCATGATGGCGCGAGCAGAACGCAATGCCCGCTACGGACGGTACGTCGGCGGGCCGGATCCGCTCGCGCCGCCCCTGGACCTGTCGGAGGCGCTGGAGTCGGTGTCCGAGCAGGTGATGGCCGGGTATTCACCTCGGCAGGCGATGCGGGATTTCCTGCGCGAGGGCGGCCGCGACCAGGTGGGGCTGGACGAGCTCGCGGGCCGGGTGCGGCGCCGGCGCCGGGAGTTGCTGGAGAAGAGCCGGCTCGGTGGCACCCTTGACGAGGTCGCCCGACTGATGGAGGAGGCCGTGCTCGCCGAGCGTGGTCAACTCGCCCGCGACACGGCGATGGACCCGATGGACCGCACGTTGCGGGAGATGACCATCGAGAACCTGCCGGACTCCCCGGCCGCGGCGGTGGGGGAGTTGGCGGACTACGACTGGGCCTCCCCCGAGGCGCGCGAGGCCTACCGCCGTATCCAGGATCTCCTCGGGGCAGACGTCCTCGACGCCCGTTTCCAGGGGATGAAGCAGGCGCTCGAGAACGCCACCGACGCCGACCGTGCGGCCGCGTCCGCGATGCTCTCCGATCTCACCGACCTGCTGGACAAGCACGCCCGCGGTGAGGACACCGCCGAGGACTTCGAACGCTTCATGGACGAGCACGGCGACGCGTTCCCCGAGCGGCCCCGCGACGTCGAGGAGCTCATCGACACACTGGCGGCCCGGTCCGCGGCGGCGCAGCGGATGCTCAACTCGATGAGCCCCGAGCAGCGGGAAGAGCTCATGGCACTGTCCCAGCAGGCCTTCGGCTCCCCGGAACTGTCCGAGCAGCTCGCCAGGTTGGACGGGCTCCTGCAGTCGTTGAGGCCCGGTGAGGACTGGGACGGCTCCCACGAGTTCGAGGGGGACCGGGGACTGGGCATGTCCGAGGGGGTGGCGGTGATGGCCGAGCTCGGCGAGCTGGACCGGCTGGCCGAGCAGCTCTCGCAGGTGGGGGACTCGCCACTGTCGGAACTCGACGTGGAGGCGGTGGCCCGGCACCTCGGCCGAGACGCGGCGGTGTCCGTGCGGACGCTGGCCCGGATCGAGCAGGGGATGCGGGAGGCCGGCTATCTCAGCCGTCGCCCGGACGGCGATCTGAGGCTGTCCCCGGCCGCCCTCCGGAAACTGGGGAGGTCACTGCTGCGCGATGCCGCCCGCCGGCTCTCGGGGCGCTCCGGCGCGCGGGAGACCCGGGCGGCGGGTGCGGCGGGCGAGCAGACCGGGGCCAGCCGACCGTGGCAGTTCGGGGATGTGGAGTCCTGGGACGTACCTCGCACGATCACCAACGCGATCACGAGGTCCGTCGGTGAGGGCCGTCCGGTCTCGGACGGGATCCGCTTGCGGCCCGAGGACATCGAGGTGCGGGAGACCGAGGCGCGGACGCGCGCGGCGGTGGCGCTGCTGGTGGACACGTCGTTCTCCATGGCGATGGAGGGGCGGTGGGTGCCGATGAAGCGCACAGCGCTCGCGCTGCACCACCTCGTCACCACGAGGTTCCGCCAGGACCGGATGCAGCTCATCTCGTTCGGCAGGTACGCGCAGTCCAGGACGATCGAGGATCTGCTGTCACTGGACGCGCAGTACGAGGCGGGGACCAACCTGCACCACGCGCTCCTGCTGGCGGGCCGGTTCTTCCGCGAGCACCCCACCATGCAGCCGGTGCTGCTCATCGTCACCGACGGTGAACCCACCTCCCATCTCATGCCGGGAGGGGAGCCGTGGTTCTCCTATCCGCCGGACCCCGAGACGATCCGCACCACGGTCGACGAGCTGGACCGGGTGGCCCGGTTCGGGGCGCAGACGACGTTCTTCCGGCTGGGCGAGGACCCGGGGCTGTCACGGTTCCTCGACGCGTTGGCCAGGCGGGCGGGCGGCACGGTGGTCGCGCCGGAGGTCGACGACCTGGGGGCTGCGGTGGTCGACAGGTTTCTGCACACGCGGCGGGGGCGGCCCGGCGCCGGGGACCCGTGGAGCGCCGGCGGCCGCTGGGCGGTCTGAACGCCTACCCGCCCCGCCCAGCCACCCGCCAAATCCCGAAATCCGCTACCGTCCCTGCAGATCCGCTACCCATGTGGGAGTAGCGAATCCGCAGGCAGAGTAGCGGATTTCGAAGGAGTGGGCCGTGCGGTGGCTGAGTGGGCGGCCGTGCGGTGGCTGGGTGGGCGAGCGGGTGGGCGGCTGGGTGGGCGAGCGCGCGGCCGTGGTTGCCCGGTCAGGGCATGGGCGCGCCGACCTCGCCGGAGTCGCGGCGCAGGACGCGCAGTGAGTCCACGGCCCGGACCTCGGTGAACTGGCCGGACTCCAGGGCCCGGCAGTAGATCTCGTACGGGGGCCGGCCGCCGTCCGCAGGGTCGGGGAACACGTCGTGGATGAGCAGTGCCCCACCGATCTCGACCCAGGGCGCCCAGCCCTCGTAGTCGGCCTGCGCGGCCTCGGAGGAGTGGCCGCCGTCGATGAACACGAACGAGGCGGGCGTGCCCCACACCCGCGCCACCTGCCGGGAGCTGCCCACGGCCGCGGTCACCACGTCGTCCAGTCCGGCGTCCCAGAGGGTGTGCCGGAACTTCCCGAGGGTCTCCAGTCGGCCGGTGTGCGGGTCCACCAGATCGGAGTCGTGGTATTCCCAGCCGGGCTGGTGCTCCTCGGAACCGCGGTGGTGGTCCACGGTGACGATGCTGCCGCCGGTCACCCGGGCAGCGGCGCCCAGGAAGACGGTCGACCGGCCGCAGTAGGTACCGATCTCGATGCCCACGCCGTCGCCCAGGTACTCGCAGGCGATCTCGTACAGGGTGTGGCCCTCCTCGAGGGGCATGAAGCCGGGCGCGGCGAGCGCCACGGCGAGCAGCGAGGGTTCGATCTCGGGTGCGGTCATGGGCACCAACCTAGTCGGCACCGCTCAGCCCTCGTCGCGGCGGGCGGCCTTGCGGGCCCGGGCCACGTGCGGACCCACCACGTTGCTGAGCTTGGTGCCGTTCGGCCAGCCGGCGTAGTAGCAGAGGAAGAGCACGATCTCCTCGAGCTCGTCCGGGGTCAGTTCGCCGTTGCCGAGCGCCGCGCCCACCTGGATGTCGGCCACGTCGGTGTTGCCCTGGGCGGTGAGAGCCCCGAGCAGCAGCAGGCGCCGGTCGCGGTGGCTCAGGCCGGGCCGGGACCAGATGCGGCCGAACAGGTGGTCGGCGGTCTCGGCGAAGTAGTCGCCGGGACCGTCGGACATGTCGAAGCCGTACACCTCGGTCATCATGGCCAGACCGTGTGCGCGTTCGGGGCTCATCCCGGTGTCCGTGTTCTCGCTCATCAGCGGCGCTCCTCGTCGTCGTCGTTGTCGTTCACTCCGGGCGCCGCTCCCACGCCGGCGTCATCCTCCCGGCCGGCGCCGAGCCCCTCGGCGGCCCGGCGTGCGATCTCGCCCGGTCCCACACCGAACCCGACGCCCAGGTCGCGCAGTGCGACCCGGCCGAGCGGCAGGTCCACGTCCAGGCGGTCGGCCAGGCCCAGTGCCAGGGACAGGTCCTTCTCGCCCAGGCCGCGGACATGGGTGAAGACGCCGTGCCAGAAGTCGTCCTCGGCGATCGGGGCGGTGGTCTCGCGCAGCATCACCGCCCCGGCGCCCCCGGTGATCGCGTCGGTGTGGCGGACCACGCGGCCTAGCTTGGCGATGTCGATGCCCGCCGCCTCGGCCAGCCGCGAGGCCTCCGCGGTGGCGGTGAAGGAGATGAAGTGCAAGAGATTGCGGGCCAGCTTCATGCGCGTGCCCGCACCCACCTCGCCCGCGTGGACGGGCATCGCCGCCCAGAGCGCGAAGACGGGCTTGATCGCCTCGTAGACCTCGCGCGGGCCGCCCACCATCACGGCCAGTTCGCCCTGCTCCGCGCCGGGGGCGCCGCCCGAGACGGGGGCGTCGACCAGGTGCACGCCCGCCTCCGCACACACCTCGGCCAGCTCTACAGCTGTGGAGTCGGAGATGGTGGAGTGGACCGCGACCACGGTGCCCGGCGCGGCGGTGCGCAGGATCCCCTCGGGCCCGTCCACCACGTCACGGACCTGGGTGTCGTCCAGCACGGTCACCGACACCAGGCGCGCGGTCCGGGCCACCTCCGCCGGGGTCGGGGCGGCCGACGCCCCCTCGGCCACGAACGGCTCGGTGGCCTCGGCGCGCACGTCACACACCACCAGGCCGCCCGGCCAGGCCAGCAACCGGCGCGCGATGGGCGCTCCCATGTTGCCCAGGCCGATGAACCCGACCGGGGCCGGCGCGTCGTCCGGGGAGCCGGGGCCGAGGGGGGCGGCGTCAGGCGCGGCGGTGGGGCCCGCGGTGGGCGGGCCCGCGGGATCGGACGGGTTCGGTCGCGCGCTCACGACCGGATGACCTGTCCGCCGTCGACGTTGAAGATCTGGCCGGTGATCCACGACGCCTCGTCCGAGAGCAGGAACAGCAGCATCCCCACCAGGTCCTCGGGCTGACCGATCCGCTTGAGCGGCAGGCCGTCCACCATCTCCTTGACGATCGACTGCGGGGTGGAGGTGCGGTTGGCCTCGGTGTCGATCGGGCCGGGCGCGATCGCGTTGATCCGGATGTTCGAGCCGCCCAGTTCCGTGGCCAGCTGCTGGGTGAGGCCGTTGACCCCCACCTTGGCCAGGCCGTAGAAACCCGAGTACAGCCACGCGGCGGTGGAGGACTGGTTGACGATCGCGCCGCCGCCGGCCGCCGCCATCTTCTCCCAGCACGCCCGCACCATGAGCAGCTGTCCGCCCAGGTTCACCGACATGAACTTCTCGTAGTAGTCCCACGGCACGGTGATGAGGAAGTCCAGCTTCATGCCGCCGAAGATCGCGGCGTTGTTGACCAGCATGTGCAGCTCGCCGAAGCGGTCCACGGCGGCTTGCGCGCAGGCGTTGGCCGAGGCCTCGTCGGAGACGTCGGTGTGCTGGAAGAAGGCCTGCCCGCCCGCCGTGACGATCTCGGTGGCCACGCGCTCGCCCTCCTCCACGGACACGTCGGCCACCACGACCTTGGCGCCCTCGGAGGCCAGCGCCTTGGCGTACTCCTCGCCGATGCCGCCGGCCGCGCCGGTCACGATCACTGTCTTGCCGCTGAAACGTCCCATGTCTTGTGTCTCCTGGAGTTGGGTGGGTGAGGCGTGTGGGGTTCGGGTCAGGCCGGGGTGGCGACGGACTTGATCTCGAGGTACTCCTCGAAGCCCTCGCGCCCCATCTCGCGGCCGATGCCGGACTGCTTGTAGCCGCCGAACGGGACGTCGGCGCCGTACCACTGGCCGCCGTTGACGCCGAGCGTTCCGGTGCGGATCCCGGCCACGACCTTCTCGACGCGTTCCGGGTCGGTGCCCCACACCGCGCCGGACAGGCCGTAGGGGGAGTCGTTGGCGATGCGGATCGCGTCCTCGTCTCCGTCGTGGGGGATGATCACCAGGACAGGGCCGAAGATCTCCTCCTGCGCCACGCGCGCGGAGTTGTCGAGTCCGGAGATGAGGGTGGGCTGCACCCAGAATCCGCGCTCCTTGCCGTCGTCGGTGGGGCGGGTGCCGCCGATCTCGATCGTGCCGCCCTCCTCCACGGCCAGGGCTATGTAGCCCTCGATCCGCTCGCGCTGGACGGCGGAGATCACCGGGCCGCAGAACGCGCCGGGGTCGGTGGGGTCGGTGGGGGCGAAGGAGGCCATGGCGCCCTTGGCGGCCTCGATGGCCTCGGCGTACTTCTCGCGCGGCACGAGCAGCCGGGTGGTGAGCGCGCAGCCCTGCCCGGCGTGGGTGCAGGTGTTGAGGGCGGTCATGAAGCAGGCGGTGCCCAGGTCGGCGTCGTCCAGTACCACCGCGGCGGACTTGCCGCCCAGTTCGAGGAAGACCTTCTTCAATGACTCGGCGGCCGCGACCATGATCTTCTTGCCGGTGGCGGTGGAGCCGGTGAAGGAGACCAGGTCCACGCGAGGGTCGGTGGTGAGCTGGGCGCCGACGCCGTGGTCGGAGGAGGAGACCACGTTGAGCACGCCAGCGGGGATGTCGGTCTCCTCGGCGGCGATCCGGGCCACGGCGGCGGCGATGAGCGGGGTGTCGGGCGCGGGCTTGAGCACGACGGTGCAGCCGGCGGCGAGCGCGGGGCCGATCTTGGCCAGGTTGATCTGGTTGGGGAAGTTCCACGGGGTGATGGCGCCCACCACGCCGATCGCCTCGCGGCGGGTGGTGCGGTGCGAGCGCACGCCCATGATCTCCGATTCGCCGAGGTCCTCGGTCCAGGCGTAGCTCTCGGCGAGGTCGGCGAGCCAGCCCAGGTCCGCGACGGGCCCCTCGAGCTGGGGGCCGGTGGTGAACATGTGGGGCGCTCCGACCTCGGCGATGGTCAGCGCCCGGAGTTCCTCGGTGTGCGACTGCAGGGCGTCGCGCAGTTGCCGCAGGCAGTGGGCGCGGAAGGCGTGGTTCGTCGCCCAGTCGGTGGTGTCGAAGGCCCGGCGTGCGGCGGCGATCGCGGCGTCCATGTCCGCGGCGGTGGCGTCGGCGGCGTGGCCGATGACCTCCTCGGTGGCGGGGTTGAGGACCTCGAAGGTGGCGCCCGAGGTGGAGGGGCGCAGTTCGCCGCCGATGAGCAGCGGTGCGGTGTCGGTGATGCTCGTCGTCACGTGGAGCCTTCCGTCAGGGTCGGGTGGACAGCTGTCTAGACGATAGTCCGGCGCTGGTGTACTGTCCAGACACATGTCCACTGACGTCCGTTTCGAATCCACTCGGCGACGCCTCAACGGTCAACAGGCCGAGACCGTCGACCGTTTGACCAGCGCCGCGGTCGAGGTGTTGCGGGAGAAGGGGTCCGGCGGGTTGGCCGTGCGGGCCGTGGCGGCCAGGGCGGGCGTCGCGCCGGCGACCGCCTACACCTACTTCTCCTCCAAGGGGCACCTCATCGCGGAGGTGTTCTGGCGTCGCCTGGACGAGCACGCGACCGACGTCGCGGAGGGCGGCTCCACGGCCGACCGGGTGGTGGCGGTGCTGCGGGATGTCGCCCTGCTGCTCGCGGATGAACCGGAACTGTCGTCCGCGGTCACCGCCGCGCTGCTCGGGGACGACCCGGAGGTCTCGCACCTGCGCGTCCGGATCGGCGCCGACATCCGCCGCCGTCTGGTGACGGCGTTGGGGGAGGGGAACGACGACGACGACGAGGTGGTCTCGGCTCTGGAGATGGTCTACGCCGGGGCACTCGTCAGAGCGGGTATGGGCTACGGCTCCTACTCGGACATGGCAGACGCGATCGAATCCGCCGCACGACTGATCCTGAGGTGACATCGACAATGACCGCCGCGACCCACGCGCCACTGGTGTTCAGCCCGTATGACTACGAGGTGCACGAGGACCCGTATCCGTTCTACGCCCGGCTCCGGGCGGAGGCGCCCGTCTACCACAACGCGGAGCTCGACTTCTGGGCCCTGAGCAAGCATTCCGATGTCCGGGAGGCGTTCCGCGCGCCGGACATCTTCTCCAACGCCATGGGCGTCTCGCTGGACCCGGCGGCCTACGGCCCGCACGCCTACAAGACCATGTCCTTCCTGGCGATGGACGACCCGCGGCACGCACGCCTGCGCAAGTTGGTGAGCAGGGGGTTCACCTCGCGCCGGGTGGACGCCCTCACCGAGGGGATCGAGAAGATCTCCCGGGAGTACTGGGACGAGTGCCTCGAGCGTGCCCGGGCGGGCGAGTCGATCGACTTCGTGGACGACTACGCGGGCAAGCTCCCCATGGACGTCATCTCCGACCTCATGGGCGTGCCCGAGGCCGACCGCGCGGAGTTGCGACGGCTGGCAGACCTGGTCATGCACCGTGAGGAGGGCGTCCAGGACGTCCCGGAGGACTCGATGGTCGCGGCCATGGACCTGATCGTCTACTACCAGGAGATGGTGGCCGAGCGGCGTCGCTCCCGCACCGAGGACCTCACCTCGGCGCTGATCGACGCCGAGGTCGACGGCGAGAAGCTGGACGAGGACGAGATCCTGTCCTTCCTGTTCCTCATGGTCGTGGCCGGGAACGAGACCACCACCAAGCTGCTCGCGAACGCCGTGTTCTGGGGCCACGAGTACCCGGAGCAGTCCCGGCTCGTCCTGGACGACCCGGAGCGCGCGCCGCAGTGGGTCGAGGAGAGCCTGCGCTTCGACACCTCCAGTCAGATGGTGCTGCGCACCACCACCTCCGAGACCACGGTCCGGGGGGTCACGATCCCCGCGGACCAGAAGGTGCTCCTGCTCATCGGGTCGGCGAACCGGGACCACGAGGTGTTCCCGGACGGCGATGTCTACGACCTCGGGCGGGACACCTCCGCGAGCCTGAGCTTCGGGCAGGGGCCCCACTTCTGCCTGGGCGCCCACCTGGCCCGGCTGGAGGCCCGCATCGCGCTGGACATGATCGCCCGGTCCGTCACGGGCTACGAGCTGCTCCCCGGCGCCGTGCGCGTCCACTCCTCCAACGTCCGTGGGTTCGCCCACCTGCCCATGCGGATCGAGGTGGCGGACCGATGAGCCTGAAGTTCCCTGCCCAGTTGGACGCCTCGGCGCGCCCGGCGCTCGTCACCGGGGCCTCGTCGGGGATCGGGAGGGCCTCGGCGGAGGCGCTCGCGGCGCTCGGCCACCCCGTCGTGGTGGGTGCCCGGCGTGTCGACCGGCTCGAGGACCTCGTCCGGACGATCCGCGCGGCCGGCGGTGAGGCCACGGCGTGTGAGGTCGACGTGACGGACGCCGGCTCCGTGGCGGCGTTCGTCGCCGCGGCCGGGGAGACGTACGGCGAGCCGGAGGTGCTCGTCTCGAGCGCCGGCACGCTGAAGATGGCGCGGGTCTGGGAGATGGACCCGGACGACTTCGCGGCGCAGCTCGACATCCACCTGATGTCGGTGCACCGACTGCTGCACGCGGTCGTGCCGGGCATGGTCGACCGCCGCCGCGGGGACGTGGTGCTCATCGGTTCCGACGTCGCCTACACCGCACGCCCCAGGTCAGGTGCCTACGTGGCGGCAAAGGCGGGCCTGGAGACCATGGCCCACCAGGCCCGCAAGGAACTCGAGGGCACCGGCGTGCGGCTGGGTGTCGTGCGGCCCGGCCCGGTGATGACCGAGATGGGCACCGAGTTCGACGCGGACACGGCCGAGGCCGTGATCAACGAGTGGGTCCGGCACGGCTTCGGCCGGCACCCGCGCATGTGTAAGCCAGCAGACCTCGCCCGGGGTGTCGCCGCCATGGTGGCGATGCCGCGAGGCGCCCAGATCACCGAGCTGGAGATCCAGCCGGAGGCCCCCATCGAGGAGGACTACTCATGACCAGCACCGAGAACCCGGTCGACTTCTCCACTCTCGCCGAGCCGGGACGGGTGTCCGGCGGGCAGGGCGAGCTCGGCCACATGGACGAGCTCCGCGCCGACCCGATCAGCCTGTTCTGGCGCGTGCGCGAGGAGTGCGGCGACCTGGGGATCTTCAAGATCGCCGACCGGGACATCTGCCTCGCCTCGGGTGCCGCGGCCAACGAGGCCTTCTTCCGCGCGCCGGACGAGTCCCTGGACCAGGCGGCCGCGTACCCGTTCATGACCCCGGTGTTCGGTGAGGGGGTGGTCTTCGACGCCAGTCCCGAGCGGCGGTCGGAGATGCTGCACAACACCGCGCTGCGGGGCGAGCACATGCGCCAGCACGCGGTCACCATCCCCCGCGAGGTCGAGCGCATGGTGGCGGACTGGGGTGAGGAGGGCGAGATCGACCTGCTCGAGTGGTTCTCCGAGCTGACGATCTACACCTCGTCGGCATGCCTGATCGGGCCCAAGTTCCGCGAGCAGCTCGACGCCCGGTTCGCGCACCTGTACCACGACCTGGAGCAGGGCACCGACCCGCACGCGTACATCGACCCGTACGCCGACATCCCCTCCTTCCGCAAGCGCGACGCGGCCCGTGAGGGGCTGGTCGAGTTGGTGTCGGAGATCATGGACGAGCGGATCGCCAACCCGCCGGCCGACAAGGACGACAGGGACCTGCTCGACGTCCTGGTCTCGGTGAAAGACGACGACGGCAGCCTGCGCTTCACCCCGGACGAGGTCACCGGCATCTTCATCTCGATGATGTTCGCCGGCCACCACACGACCTCCGGGACCAGCGCCTGGATGCTCATCGAGTTGCTCAGGAACCCGGACTACATGGCCGAGGTGTTGGCGGAGCTGGACGAGATCTACGCCGACGGCGCGGAATACTCGTTCGGCGCCCTGCGCCAGATGCCCAAGGTGGAGAACGCGCTCAAGGAGACCCTGCGCCTGCACCCGCCGCTGATCATCCTCATGCGCGTGGCGCAGGAGGACGTGCAGATCGGCGACCACGTGGTGCGCGCCGGCCAGACGGTGGCCGCCTCGCCCGCGGTGTCCAACCGGCTGCCCGAGGACTTCCCGGATCCCGACGCGTTCGACCCGGACCGCTACGTCGAGCCGCGCCAGGAGGACATCGTCAACCGGTGGACCTGGATCCCGTTCGGAGCCGGCCGGCACCGCTGCGTGGGCGCCGCGTTCGCCCAGCTCCAGATCAAGGCCATCTTCTCGGTCCTGCTGCGGGAGTACGAGTTCGAGCTCGCACAGCCGGCGGAGAGCTACCACAACGACCATTCGAAGATGGTCGTCCAGCTGGCCCAGCCGTGCGTGGTCCGCTACCGCAGGCGCACGCGCTGAAGGGAACAGGTGAGTCCGATGAGAGTTGAGGTCGACTTCGACCTGTGCCAGGGACACGCCGAGTGCCAGGCCGAAGCCCCGGACTGGTTCACGGTCGGTAAGGGCTCGGAGGCCAAGGTCCGGGCGAAGCGGGGAACCGTCCCCGAGGACCAGCTGGAGGCCGTCAGAGCCGCCGTCAAGTACTGCCCGACCCAGGCGCTCCGCCTGGTGGAGGACTGAACCGCACCACCGGAGTTTCCACACCACCACCCTCGGGGCGGGACACAGCCCGCCCCACACCCCGACCGCACGCCCCACACCCCAGGAGATGCTGACGTGACCCGTTACGACCGTGCCGAGATCGCCGCTTTCGTCGACCGGTGGATCGAGGCCAATGCCGAGTGCGAGCGCAACAAGGACTGGAGGCCGCTGGCCGAGTTCTATGCCGACGACGCCACCTACGGCTGGAACTACGGCACCAAGGACGACTTCATGGCGGTGGGGATCGACGAGATCCGCGACATCGCGCTGGGGCAGGAGATGGCCGGGCTGGACGGGTGGGAATACCCGTACATCCGCACCATCATCGACCCGGAGACCGGTGACGTGCTGTGCCTGTGGAAGCAGATCGCGCGTGACACCGTGGACCCGGCCACCGGCAAGCCCTACGAGGTGCACGGACTGGGCGGCTCGTGGTTCCTCTACAAGGACGGCAAGTGGGCCTGGCACCGGGACTTCTTCGACTTCGGCAACGTGGTGGACCTGTTCATGAAGATGTACGAGGCCGACGCGCTGACCCCGTCCATGAAGGCCCGCTTCGAGGCCGCGGGGGACAAGCCCAAGGGCTGGTACCGGATCGAGGACAGCCCGGCCTCGCTGTGGCCGGTCTCCTCGCCCGACGAGGTGTGAGCCCGGTGTCCACCGTGTCACGCCCGGACCCGCTGGAGTCCCTCGACCACGCCACCCTGGCGCGCCTGGTGCCGGACCTGCTCCTCATCGGCCAACTGGTGGACCGCGCCGGCATGCCCGCTCTGCTCAAGGAGTTCGGGGTGGACGGGATGCGGGACGTGGCGATCGAGGAGTGGATGGCCGCGAGCCCCCACTACACCCGTCGGATGAAGGAAGCCCTGTCCATCACCGGCGACGGGGTGGCAGAGATCTTCAAGGGCTTCCAACTCGACGTGGGGGCCCCGCCGGAGTTCATGGACTTCCGGTACGGGGTGACTGATCACGACAACGGGGAGTTCTGGCTGGACCACTGCGGCGCGCTCATGGACGTCGAGCCGATGGGGGACCGACTGGTCACCACGATGTGCCACGACATCGAGGACCCCACGTTCCCCGCGACCGCACTGGCCACCAATCCCCGGGCGGTGGTCGAGCCGATCCACCGGCCGCCCCGCAGCCCCGAGGGGCGGACTCCGCACTGCCACTGGACCGTGCGGATCGACCCCGACATCGAACCGGCCACCCTGCCGGAGCCTGCGGTGGAGTCCGCGAGCAGCCGGGTGGTGGACTTCCGTTTCGAGCCACCCGCCCCGGCGGACACCTCGGGGCAGGGGGAACGGGACGACTACGCCGGGCCGTTGCTCACGGACCTGAGGTTCGACGAGTTCACCTCGGCGGCGCTCATCCGCATCATCCGCGAGGTGTACCTGCAGATGCACCTGCTGGCCGTGGGTTTCCACCAGTCGGTGCGGCGCCGCTCGGACGCGACCGTGGCCGATGATCTGCTCGCCTACCAGGCCACCGGGATCGCCGGGGTGGCGGCGGATCGCCTCCGTACCGTGCTCGGGGCCGGGGCGGATGCCCGCGGGCTGGCGTCGGTGCTGGAGGTGCACCCGCTGGCCGGGCCCACCGCCTACACCGGCTTCACCTGTGAGGTCTCCGCGGACGGTACGGAGTTGACGGTCGCGTGGGACACGGGGGCGGACGGCTTCGCCGACGACACCTGGCTGCCCCTGCTCTCGCGGTTCGGCCTCGGGCCGTTGGCGGCGGCCGCCCAGGCGGTCGACCCGCACTGGACGGTCGAACGCGTGCCGTCCGGCGCCGACCGGGTGGTGGCGCGACTCCGGCTGGGGGACGAGGCGGCCGTGGAGACCGAGGAGGTGGCCGTGACCAGGATCAGTACCGGCGCCGCGTTCACCTTCGGTCCCACCCGCACCCCGCTACCCATCACCCCGGTCTGAGCCCGTGGTGAGGGAGAAGCCCGTGGCGGGGGAGACACCCGCGGTGGACGGGGCAGGGAACGCATCGGCAGCGGGTCTGCGTCTGGACGGGCGGGCCGTCGCGGTGACCGGTTCGTCCCGGGGCATCGGCGCCGCCGTGGCCGCGGACCTGGCGGCGCGCGGCGCCGACGTGGTGCTCAACGGACGGGACGCGGCCGCTCTGGATCGGCAGGTCGCGGACCTCGCAGCGCGGTCGACGGGGCGCATCAGCGGGGTCCCGGGCTCCGCGCACCGGCCGGAGGTGGCGCAGGCGCTGCTCGAGCAGGCCCGCGCCGGCGGCTCGGAGGTGGCCGGACTCGTCGCCTGCGCCGGCGCCGCCGAGCCGCCCGGATCCTCGATCCTCACGGTCTCGGACGCGGAGTTCGCCGAGCTCATGGACGTGCACCTGGGAACGGTGTTCGCGCCCTGCCGGGTGTTCGCGCCGCATTTCGTGGAGGTGGGTGCGGGGGCGATCGTCACCACCTCCTCGTTCGCGTGGAAGGGCGACTACGGAGGTACCGGGTATCCGGCGGGCAAGGGGGCGGTCACGTCGCTGACGATGGCGATCGCCGCCGAGCTGGCCGAGTACGGCGTGCGCGCGAACGTCGTGTGCCCCGGCGCCCGCACCCGGCTGTCCAGCGGCGCCGACTACGAGGAACAGATCCGTGACCTCGGCCGTCGCGGGATGCTCGACGAACTCAGTGTGGCCGGTGCGCTCGACCCGGCGGGGCCCGAGTACGTGGCGCCCCTCTACACCTATCTGGTGTCCGATCTGGCCGCGGGGATCACCGGCGGGGTCTTCGCGGGCTCCGGCGGATTCCTCGGACGCTTCCCCACCCCGGAGGCGCAGATCCTCGCCTACAGGGACTTCCACGACAGTCCGCCGTGGACCCCGGAGGAGATCGACGGACACCTCCGCGGGGACTAACAGGACCGGGCCCCGACCGCGCTCCACGAGAACGCGGTCGGGGCCCGGGTTCACGTCGGGCTCGGGCGGGGGTCAGCTGGTGACGACAGCCTGGGAGATCGTCACCTCGTCGCGCGGGACCTGGTTGTCCGGGCTCGACGGGTCGTCGCTCTTCGCGCCCGCGTCGGTGATCGCGTCCAGCGCGGCCAGGCCGGACTCGTCGATCGTGCCGAGCACCGCGTACTCCGGCGGCAGGGCCGAATCGGAGTAGACGAGGAAGAACTGGCTGCCGGCCGAGTCGGGCATCGCGGTCTTGGCCATGGCGACCGTGCCGCGCGGGTACAGCGAGGCGCCCCGCATCGACGAGTCGGGCAGACCCGTCGGCGGCTCGTCCTGGATCGTGAACCCGGGGCCGGACGTGCCGGTGCCGGTCGGGTCACCACACTGCAGCACCGCAAGCCCCTCCGGCTGGTCCGAGACCGTGATGCGGTGGCACGGGGTGTCGTCATAGAAACCCTGCTCCACCAGCGAGGTCACCGCCGCCACATGGCACGGGGCCGAAGCCCGGTCCAGCGTCATGGGGATCTCGCCGCCGTTGATGGTGAACGTCACCGACACGGTTCCCGAGTCGGGCTGCTCCGCCTCCGGGACCGAGACCTCCTTGGCCGCGGAGCCGCCCCTGGACTGCCCGAAATCGCACCGTACCCAGCCGTCGCGTGGCTCGGTGGCCGCCTCTGACGAAGTCGCCGTGGACGTGGCGGTGGTGCCGGAGGCGGTGCCGGCCTCGTCGTCGTCCCCACTCGAACAGGCGGCGAGGACCCCCACCGTCAGCAACCCGATCGCCGTGGCCGTGGTCAGTCGATTCCTCATGCGTGGTACTCCTCGCCGCAGTGTCAGCCGGGCACCAAGACCAGTGCCCCCGGTGAGCCTATCGGCACACCGGGGGCACGGAGGTCGCCACGGCGGGGTGAGAGCGGTCGCACATCGGTCTCCCGCCGCAGGTCCCGCTCAGGTCAGCGCAGCGCTTCCTCGCGGAACTCGCCCGGGAAGTCCACCGCCGGGCCGTTGTCGGCCTCGCCGTTGCGCAGGTCCACCCGCCGGATCTTGCCCGAGATGGTCTTGGGCAGATCGGTGAACTGGAGCCGCCGCACGCGCTTGTACCCGGCCAGGTGCGTGCGCGAGTACTCGAAGATCTCGCGGGCCGTGTCCTCGTTGGGCTCCCAGCCGGCGGCTAGCACGACGAACGCCTTGGGCACGCTGAGCCGGACCGGATCGGGTGAGGGGACCACCGCGGCTTCGGCCACCGCGGGGTGTTCGAGCAGGACCGACTC
>CAYFRF010000027.1:26640-28658 GCA_964345415.1 uncultured Microbacter sp.
GGGGTGTTGGCGATCTGGACGGTGGTCTCGGTCTGGCCGAACCCGTCGCGGATCGTCACGCCCCACGCGTCGCGGACACGGCCGATCACCTCGGGGTTCAGCGGCTCGCCGGCGCCCACCGCGAGGCGCGGCGGGTTCTTCAGCTGCCGCAGGTCGGCCTGGATGAGCATGCGCCACACGGTCGGCGGGCAGCACAGGCTCGTCACGCCACAGCGGTCCATCTCGCGCATCATCGCCGTGGCGTCGAAGCGGGAGTAGTTGTAGAGGAAGACGCAGCTGCCGGCGATCCACGGCGCGAAGACATTCGACCAGGCGTGCTTGGCCCAGCCCGGCGAGGAGACGTTGAGGTGCACGTCGCCCGGCTGGAGGCCGATCCAGTACATGGTCGACAGGTGGCCGGCCGGGTACGAGGCGTGCGTGTGCTCGACGAGCTTGGGCTTGCTGGTGGTGCCCGAGGTGAAGTACAGCAGCAGCGTGTCGTCGGCGTGAGTGGTGTGGGTCGGCTCGAAGTCGGGGGAGGCGTCCATCGCGGCGGCGAGGTCGGTCCAGCCCTCCGGGGCGCCGCCCACGGAGATGCGCTGGTAGTCGCCGGAGATGGAGGCGAAACGCTCGGCCAGCTCGTCGCGGGCGATCACGTGCTTGATGCCGCCGCGCGCGATGCGGTCCCGCAGGTCGCCCTCCGCGAGCAGGGTGGTGGCCGGGATGACCACCGCACCGAGCTTGATCACGGCCAGCATCACGTCCCACAGCTCGACCTGGTTGGCGAGCATGAGCAGGATCCGGTCGCCCGGCTCCACGCCGCGCTCGCGCAGCCAGTTGGCCGTGCGGTCGGAGCGGATCCGCATCTGGTCGAACGAGTACTTGGCCTCGGTGGGCTCGCCGCCCCCGTCGTGCTCCTCGACGATCCACAGGGCCGGGTCGTGGTTGCCCTCGGCCTGGACGTCGAACCAGTTCAGCGCCCAGTTCCACTCGTCCAGCTCGGGCCAGGAGAAGCCGGCCCGGGCGGCGTCGTAGTTCTCGGCGTTCGCCTGCAGGAAGTCGCGGGCGGCGCGGAACCGTTCGGTGGCCTCGGTGGAGAGCGGGGGCATGGGTGCTCCTGTCGACGGACGTGCATGGTGAGTCAGCTCACAGTAGGTTTGTGGCCTGCGGCGCGGTACACCCGAAAGGGGAGGGGTGGTGCCGGATCGGGCTCGGCCTATGGATTACTAGGAGGTGCAAGTATATGGTGACTGTCATCACGGGACAGGGTGCGGTCAGCCGCGATCGTCACCCACACTGAGGAAGGGATGTCCATGTCGGATCTCAGGCAGGTCGAGCACTACATCAACGGCAAGCGGGTCGCCGCCACCGGCGGCCGTAGCCAGGAGGTGCTCAACCCGAGCACCGGCAAGGCGCAGGCCGTCGTGCCGCTGGCCACCACCGCCGAGGTGGACGACGTGATCGCCAAGGCCGCCGCCGCGCAGAAGACGTGGGCCGCTTTCAACCCGCAGAAGCGCGCGCGGGTCCTCATGAAGTTCGTCGACCTGGTCAACCAGAACATGGACGAGCTCGCCGAGCTGCTCGCCATCGAGCACGGCAAGACCACCCCCGACGCCCGCGGTGATATCCAGCGCGGCCTCGAGGTGGTCGAGTTCGCCATCGGCATCCCGCACCTGATGAAGGGCGAGTACACCGAGAACGCCGGCACCGGCGTGGACGTCTACTCGATGCGCCAGCCCCTCGGCGTGGTCGCCGGCATCACGCCGTTCAACTTCCCCGCCATGATCCCGCTGTGGAAGGCCGGCCCGGCGCTGGCGTGTGGCAACGCCTTCGTCCTCAAGCCGTCCGAGCGCGACCCGTCCGTGCCGGTCCGTCTGGCCGAGCTGTTCACCGAGGCCGGCCTGCCGGACGGTGTCTTCCAGGTCGTCCACGGCGACAAGGAGGCCGTCGACGCGATCCTCGACAGCGAGACGATCAAGGCCGTGGGCTTCGTCGGCTCCACCCCGATCGCGCAGTACGTCTATGCGACCGCCACCGCG
>CAYFRF010000028.1:0-5730 GCA_964345415.1 uncultured Microbacter sp.
GCGGCGGCCCGCGGAGTGGGGCGGCCGGCCCTCGCCCCCGCTGTACGGCCGGAGCCTGGCCCCGATGCTCACCGGGGCGACCGTGCAGCCGGTCCGGGGAGGCATGGACGCGTTGTGCTTCGAGATGCTCGAGTGCCGCTCGGTGCTGTGCGGTGACTGGAAGCTGCTGTGGATGGCCCCGCCGTACGGCGCCGGCGACCGGTGGCGACTGTTCAATCTCGCCGAGGACCCGCGCGAGCTGGTCGACCTGGCGGATCAGTACCCGGAGAAGGTCGCCCAGCTCGAGGGCCAGTGGCAGGCCTACGCCGAGTTCGTGGGCTACATCCCCTCCGACGGTTCCTCTGCGGCGCAGGAGTTGGGGATAGACCGGTTCTTCGAGTTCCGGCTCGGCGACGACTAACAGAGCCGGCAGCCACGGCTGTGGCCCGACATGGTGTGCCGCGATGCGCCGCGGCAGCGCAGCGCGCGTCAGCGCAGCGGCGCGACCGAGGTGAACGCCGAGGCCACCACCCGGTCCGCGGCGGAGGCCCGCACCCCGAGTGCGCGGGCGGCCGCGGGATGGAGGAAGGCGCGGATCGCGCCGGTGGGCACGGTGGCCGGCCACCAGTGGCGGGGCCGCAGCACCTGGCTGCGGTACCGGGTCAGCGCTGGGGTGGTGGTGAGCTGCGAGGTCACCTCGCGGAAGTAGGTGTCGAACTCCTCCACCGTCTCCGGCACGGGGACGGTGGAGATCCCGTAGATCCGGTACCACCGGCGGCAGCGGTCGTACAGGGCCGCCCGCTCGTCCGGGCTCATCGGGCCGCGGAACCGCGTCACCGTCTCCATCAGCGTCTCCACGTAGGCGGCGTGCTGGAAGTGGAAGACCTCCGGAGTGAGTGAGTGGTACCGGTGTCCCGCGGCGTCCGTGCCCTTGATCTTCTCGTGCGTCAGCAGGATCCGGTCCGGTACCCACTGCTCCGGGTTCGGTGCGAACGCCATCTCGATGGTCGCGGACACCGAGTCACGCTTGTGCAACCAGATGTACCCGGGTGAGGGCGAGTGCTCGAGGATCCCGGCGCTGATCGCCGGGTGCATCAGCTGCAGCGACACCGCCCGCGGGATCATGCACAGGAACTGCCGCGAGCGCAGGTGCTCGAACAGAGCTGACTCCGTACTGGTCCGACTGCCCATTGCGTCCTCCCCGCCTCCGGGCCGCACCCGGCCCGTTCCCCCGGAATCTAGTCGTCCGGGAGGCGGAACCGGGGGACGACGTACTCGGCCAACTCATCCATCGTGTCCCGGTACGGCCTTGCACTCGCACCCATCCCCAGCAGCACGTGGTTCACCCCGATCCCACGCAGGTCAGCCAGGTGCTCGACCAGCGCCTCCCGCCCGATCCGGAACCCGAAGTTGATCGGGGACGCCCCCTCGCGTGGATTCTCCGACAGGTCGATCTGGAGCGACTGCGCGAACGGTTTGAATGTCCGGTCGGTGTCCGGGGCCTCGCCGGTGGAGGTGCCGGCAGTGTCGGCGTTGTCGTCGTCGTCATCATCCCTGCGCCCGGCGGCCTCCTCCACCAGCTCTCTCCACCGCGCGGCGGCGCGGCGCTGCGCGTCGAAGTCGCGAGGGTACGTCATCCACCCGTCCCCGTGTCCGGCGAGGTAGGCGATGCTCTGTTGACAGGTGCCCACCATGATCAGCGGCACCGACGCCGCGGTGGGCTTGGGCACCACGTCGGCACTGTGCATCCACCCACCCGGCCACCTGATCCCGCGCATCTCGGTGGTCAGCGCGTGCTGCAGGACGCGCAGGTTGTCGCGGAACCGCTCGCCGCGCTCGCCCTGCTCCAGGCCGAACGCCCGGAACTCCTCGGGGCGGTCCCCGCTGGCCAGGCCCAGCAGGAAGCGCCCGCCGGAGAGCCTGTCGAGGCTCGCGGCGGCCTTGGCCACGTGCAGCGGGTGCCGCACCGGCAGCACGATCCCCGCGGTGCCCAGCGCGATCCGGGACGTGTGCGCGGCCATGTAGGTGAGATGGGTCCACGGGTCATACACCTGCCCGACGTCCCCGAACGACGGCACGCGCAGCGGGATGTCGCGGGCGTAGAGGGCGGCGAACCCCCCGGCTTCGGCGGCGCGGGCCGCCTCGACCTGCGCGCCGATCTCGTCGGCGGACGGGACGTCGCCCCGACTGCGCAGTGGGAAGCCGAGTCCCAGGGTGAGCTGCCCCGCGGCGTAGGTGCGGCGGAAGCCCGGCAACCGGCGGGGGTCGTCGGGGGACCGGGTGCACAGCGAGGACGTCATGGGCTCCACCCTCGCACGCCCGCGTGGGCGACGAGACCCCGGCTCGAGCGGCTGACGTGCTGATCTAAACTCTTGTCCATCTCCCGATCGGAAGGCCGGACGTGACCACCACCCTGTTGGCCGCCGCCAACACCTCGTCCACGGAACTGGTGTCCCTGTTCTGGATCGTGCTGGTGATCTGCATCGCCCCGGTGCTGTCCGGGATCACGCGCTCGCTCGTACCGTCCGTGGTTTTGTTGCTGGTCGGCGGGATGGTGATCGGCCCCAACGTCCTGGGGCTGGCCGAGGAGACCGGCGGGGTGGCGATGCTGTCCGAGATCGGCCTCGGGATGCTGTTCCTGCTCGCCGGTTACGAGCTGCGGATCTCGTCGCTGGCCGGCCGCCGGGGAGCCGGTGCGGCGGGCACCTGGGCCACCAGTATGTTCCTGGCGACCGGGGTGGGACTGCTCGTGTCGGGTCGCTGGGAGACAGGGGTCGCGATCGGTCTCCTGCTCACCTCCACCGCGATCGGGACGCTGCTGCCGATCCTCAAGGGCGGTGGGCACGACAGCACGCCGGTCGGCAAGGCGGTTCTCGCCCACGGCGCGGTCGGCGAACTCGGCCCCATCCTGGCCATGGCACTCCTGCTCGGCACGCGGGACATCGGGGCGTCCGCCGCGGCGGTGGGGCTGTTCCTGGTGGCGGCGGTGCTCCTGTTGGTGGTGCCGGACCGGCTCCTGTACATCCCGGCGCTCGCGCGCGCACTCTCGCGCGGCAACACCTCGACCGGGCAGCTGGTGGTCCGCACGGTGTTCCTGCTGCTGGCGTCGATGATGGCGATGGCCACGGTGTTCGGACTGGACGTGGTCTTGGGCGCGTTCGCCGCGGGCATGATCCTGCGGCGACTGGTGGAAGAGTTCGGGAAGCGACGCGCCAACGCCTCGGAGGCACCCGCCCGCGATCTGACCGGTGAGCTGCTCGGTCGCCTGGACACGGTCGGCTACTCCCTGTTCATCCCGGTGTTCTTCGTGGTGTCGGGGATGGGGATCAGTGTGAAGGCGGTGGCCGCGGAACCGTGGCTGCTGTTGGCTGCGGTCGCGAGCATGCTCGTGATCCGTGGCGGCGGGGTGTGGCTGGCGGAGACGTGGCTGCACGTGAGTCCCGGGCTGGACACCACACGGGATCGTGCCCGGGTGGGGCTGTACGCGGCGACCGGCCTGCCGATCATCGTGGCGGTCACCGATGTGGCGGTGGGCAGCGACCTCATGCACGCCACCGAGGCCGCAGTTCTGGTGGCCGCCGGAGCGGTGACGGTGCTGCTGTTCCCGCTGCTGGCCGAACTGGTGCGGGCGCCCGACGCCCCCGCCGGTCCCCGTGGGCAGGGCGTGTCGCCGCGCAGTAGGGTTCCCGGCGACGGCACGAACGACAAGACCGAGAACAAGTACGACGACGACGACAACGGCTACCCGGAGGATCACAGACAGTGAAGATCACAGTGATCGGCGGTTCCCAGGGCACGGGGGCTCTCGTGGCCGGACTCGCCCGCGATGCCGGTCACGAGGTGACCGTGCTCTCCCGGAGTGGACGCGCACCCGCCGGTGTCCGGTCCGTGACCGGGGACGCCACCGACCCGGCTGTCGCGAGGCAGGCCGTCGAGGGCGCCGACGCCGTGGTGGTGACGGTCGGCGGCGCCAAGGGCGTGAAGCGTCAACGTACTGCTGTGACCCGGGCGGTCATCACCGCCATGACCGGTGTCGGGGTGCGGCGCCTGGTGGTGCAGTCCTCGCTCGGCGCCGGCGATTCCGGGGTGCAGATGCCGCTGCCACTGAGGCTGCTGATGAAGGTCCTGCTGGCGGCCCCGCTCGCGGACCACGACGAGCAGGAGGCCGCCGTACGCGCCTCCGGTCTGGACTGGACGATCGTGCGGCCCACGGGGCTCACCACCAAGCCGGGCACCGGCCGGTGGCGCGCCCTGCAGGTCGGCGAGCCCGGCCACCTGGGCGGCACCATCTCCCGCGCCGACCTGGCCGCCTACCTGCTCGAGGTGATCCCGGACGACGAGTTGATCGGCCACGCCGTGGGGATCAGCAGCTGAGCAGCAGGGTCCCGCCGCTGCCGGTCCGCGACGGGGTCGGCCCCACCCGCCTGCGCGTCCCCTCCGCGGGCCCCTGGACAACGATCGCCGAGTTCATGACCGAGCGTTTCGAGCACCTCGACCCGGCCGAACTGCTACGCCGGATCGACGCCGGGGAGATCGTCGGGGACGACGGCCGCGCCGTCGACCGCCACACCACCCCGGCCGCCCACGAGTTCGTCTGGTACCACCGGCAGCTCCCGGACGAGCAGGCCCTGCCCCACCGGGAGGAGATCCTGTACGTGGATGACGACCTCGTCGTGGTCGACAAACCGCATTTCCTCCCCACCACCCCGTCCGGCCGCTACCTGCGCGAGACCGCCCTGGTCCGGCTGCGCGTCCGCCTGGGCAACCCGCACCTGACCCCCGTGCACCGCCTCGACCGGCCCACCGCCGGCCTGGTCATGTTCACCGCCCGGCCCGAGGTGCGCGGCGCCTACCAGACGTTGTTCGAGCAGCGGCGCGTCGACAAGACCTACGAGGCGGTGTCCGCGCTGCCGCCCGGCTGGGACCCGGTCGCCCGCACCCTCGACGGGCAGGCGGTCCCGCTGCTCCGGCGCGACCACCTCCACTCCCCCGGCGGCCCGCAGCGCACCGTCGTGCGCGCGGGGCTCGAACCCAACTCCGAGACCGCCCTCGACGTGCTGGGCCACGGGACCAGCGCCGCCGGCCGCGCCGTGCTGCACACCGTGCTGCGGCCCCGCACCGGCAGGATGCACCAACTACGCGTGCAGTTGGCGGCGCTGGGCATCCCGATCCTCGGCGACCGCCGCTACCCCGACCTGCTGCCCGAGGCCCCCGACGACCCCGCGTTGCCACTGCAGTTGCTGGCCCGCGGGCTGGAGTTCACCGATCCGCTCAGCGGCGAGGTGCGGCGCTTCCGCAGCGCGCGCACCCTGTCCGAGGTCCCGGAGGCCGACTGATCCGGTGGGGCGGGCCGGCTGGTGGGGTGGCGCGGGCCCGCCGATCAGCACGTCGGGGTGGGCGCCTGCCCGGACCACCTCTCGAGCGTCCACTCGACCAGCTGCGGGGTCAGCGGCGAGTCCGCAGCCACCAGCGTCATGTGGTTGAGGCCCGGATAGGTGCGGTAGTCGATCGGCTCGCCCGCCGCGCAGCGCGCGTCCACCCACTCCTGCTGCACCGCCGGCTTGATCAGCGGGTCGGCCAGCCCCTGTGCCACCAGCACAGGCGCGGGCCACGGGCCGGTGGGCGAGTTCTCCCTCAAGGTGGCGCCGAGGTCGCCGTCCAGAACCGAGTCGGGGAAGACCTGCTCGGGGATCTGGCTTCCGCGCAGCAGGGCGGCTATGACGTCCTGCTCGTTGAAGCACAGGTCGGCGA
>CAYFRF010000028.1:5830-28586 GCA_964345415.1 uncultured Microbacter sp.
CGGTGGTGGTGTAGAGGATGCGCCAGCCGTCGGCGCCTCCCGGCACGCCGGCGGTGAGGGTCTCGGCGCGCAGGAGCACGCCGGGCTCGCCCGGCAGTGGCTCGACAGGCGTATAGAAGGCGTCGGGGGCAGGGCGGTGCAGCAGCGGCTCGACCAGTGTCCGGAGGCCCACGAAGACGAGCCACGCGCCGGCGCCGATCCGCAACATCTCGATCGCGAGGACGGGCCAGGCCAGGCACAGCCCGGCCAGGACGAGGGTGGCGGCGCCGCTGAGCAGATCCGCCGCGCGACGATCCGCCCCGCCGCGGACTGCGGTGATCAGCACGTGGACCCCGTGGACCACCAGAGATGCCACCAGGAGGTACACCAGGGTCCGGATACTCGCCGTTCGCCAGAGCAGGACCGCCAGCCCCGCCGCGATCGCCACGCCTCCCGCGGCGATCCGTGACCACCGTGGGGTGCGCGCCGATCCGGGTCGACGAACGGGATCAGGGGCCGTGTCCAGATCGGCGGCGTGGGGGTCCGGGGCGAGGATCATGACGAGTCCCACGACGACGAGCCCCGCTCCCGCGAGCAGGACGATCGCCTGCAGGCCGGGGCTCGCGAGCAGCAGCGCCACCCCGAGCGCGATCGCCGCGAGCGCCAGGGCAGTCCTGGCGATCGCCGCGCCCCGGCGGCCGGGCGCGATCCCGCGGGCGGGGTCAGCCATCGACGTCGACGAGGTGGTGGTCCACGTCGTGCACGATGTAGCGGCAGAGGCTCGCGATGGTGAACACATACCCGTCGCCCCGTCGGCCGGTGCGCACCCACTCGTCAGGCCCCACCCGGTCCAGGACGCTGCCGGTCCGCGCGGTGTCCGCCTCCAACCGGTCCGCCAGGTCCGCCGGATCGGCCCTCCAGTAGGCGTGCTCCATCACCGCCGCGGCCCCGTCGAAGTCCGCGTAGGTGGGCTCGTCGCCCGTCAGCATCGCCTCCACCCTGTCCCCGAGCACCTCGACGAGGTCCCGGCAGTGACCCGCGTATTCCAGCGGGGACCAGATGCGGGGTGCCGGGCGGTCCGCGATGCCCGGACGGCGGAGCACCCGCTTCCAGCGCGCGAGCGCGTCCCGGAGCCGGTCTGCGGTGGTGGTGGGGTCGTGGAGTCGGTAGCCGCATTCACCGCAGCCGTCCTCGAGCACGGTGGTCCAGTCACGGTTGTCGGGGATGCCGGGTTCCGGTGCTGTGTCCATTTCCCCACTCTCCCACCCGGAACGTCTGTCCGTGCGGGGTTCACGCCGCCGGGCCGTGCGGCGTCACCCGGGGAGCGGATACCTCGCGAGGCACCCGTGGTCGGTCGACACCGCGATCCCTGACGCGGTGAACGCGCAGCCTCCGTGGGCCACCATGTGCTCGACCTCCGCCGTCGCGAGAACCGCGAGGGAGCCTGCGTCCACCACCGTGATCCTCCGGTCGGTGGTGAGCACCGCCAGCCGGGTGCCGGCGCGGTCGACCGCGACGTCCGCCACCGCGGGCCCCGTCCCCGTCCCCGACCCCGGCTCGCGATCTGACACCGGCGCCGAACCGTGTGTCTCGTCGACCCGGGTGGGCACCGGCGCGCGCTCCCCGGCGGCCACGACGTAGCGGGCTGGCCCGGTGTAGGGGCCCGAGGTGGCGAGTCCGGGCCGGCGTCGGGCTGATGGTGGACGTATCCGGATTTGAGTCTGGACCACGTGTCCGCGGTCAGCTTCCCGGCGGCCGCCGCGGCGGAATCGAACTCTTTCGCCCGTTCCCGGCCACCGGTCGAGGTGTTCAGAACGCGGCCGTCGAGTCGGGCGGTCCAGGTCTTGCCGGTCGCGGGATCCGTCAGTGTCCTCATCCTCACGCCGCCATCATGCCGTGAGATTCCGTGCGCCGCAGTGATCCTGCCCCGCCCGATGGTCATTGTGGCCGGGCTCTGCCCCTACTCAACGAGCGGCGTCGTTGACCGCGTCGGCGAAGTGTCCGAGGAAGCGCTCCGCGAGGGCGAGGAACTCCTCGGCGTCGTCGTCGCCCATCGCCTCCAGAGCTGCCGCATACGCCCCCAGCGAGACACCGGCGTCACGCGCGAAGGCTTCTCGGCCCGCCTCGGTGCGGAGGAACTGGTAACTCGGACCGCCCTCACGTCGGGACCGCTCGAGCAGCCCCGCCCCCAATGCTGCGTTGACCTGCCGGTTGACCGTGGACTGCTCGAGTCCGAGCTCATCGGCCACCTCGCGAAGGGTGCGGGCCCGACCGTCCGCGAAAAGCCACAGCAGACGCAGGTCCGCGGTCTTGAGCACGAGCATGCTCTCGAGGGCCCGCCGCTGGGTGTCGAGGCGGTTGAACAGGGACGCCAACCGGCGCTCTCCGGGAGCGTCCTCGCCGCGCCAGCCCTCTGTCCGCGATTCCGTCGTCACAGTCCCTCTTCCTGCCGGGTTGCTGCCCCACATGCAGGTATGTAGTTTACATACACGCCCTGGACGCCCAGGGCGTGCCGGAAGGAACTAATGCACGACTCACCCACCACCCGGGGCACCGGCGCCGCCCCGGTGGCGATCATCCTGGTCCTGGGATTCTCGAGCATGTGCGCTGCCCTGATGCAGTCGCTCGTCATCCCCATCCAGCCCGAACTCCCACGCCTGCTGGGCACCTCGCCCAGCAATGCCGCCTGGGTGGTCACCGCCACCCTGCTCGCCGGCGGCGTCGCCATGCCCATCTCCGGGCGACTGGCCGACATCCGTGGCCGCAAGCCCGTTCTCGTGGGCTCCGCGCTGATCCTGCTCATCGGCTCGCTGATCTGCGCCCTGTCCTCCAGCCTGCTGCCCGTCCTGGTCGGCCGCGCCCTCCAGGGCCTGTCCATGGGCTACATCCCGGTGGCGATCAGTTTCGTGCGTGAGACCGTCCCGGCCCGGATGCAGAACTCCGCCGTGGCCGGCATCAGCGCCACCCTCGGCGTGGGCGGCGCGCTCGGCCTGCCCCTGGCCGCGTGGATCGCGCAGGACTTCGACTGGCACGTCCTGTTCTGGGTCTCCAGCGCGCTGGCCGCCATCGTCACCGTCCTCTCGGTCACGGTGCTCCCCCACCGTCCGCCGTCCTCACAGTCCAGGCTGGACTGGGTCGGCGCTATCGGCCTCGCGATCGGCGTGGTCAGCCTCCTTACCGGTATCTCCAAGGGCGGGGACTGGGGCTGGAGCTCACCGGCCACCCTGGGTGCGATCCTCGGCGGAATCGTGGTCCTGCTGCTGTGGGGCACCTACGAGACCCGTCACTCAGATCCACTGGTCGACCTGCGCACCACCGCCCGCCGGCCGATCCTGCTCACCAACATCGCCGCCCTGCTCATCGGCTTCGGCATGATGGCCCAGTCCATCGTGGTCCCGCAGCTGCTGCAGCTGCCCGAGGCCACCGGCTACGGCCTCGGCCAGAGCATGCTGCAGGCCGGTCTGTGGATGGCACCCGGCGGCCTCATGATGCTCGCCTTCACCCCGATCTCCAGTCGCATGCTCACCCGCTTCGGCGGACGTGCGACCCTCGCCGTGGGCGCGTTCGTGATCGCGTGCGGTTACCTGGTCGCAGCAGGATTCTCCGCCGAGCCGTGGCAGCTTCTCGTGGCGACCTGCGTGGCCTCCGCCGGTGTGGGGATCGGGTACGCGGCCATGCCGACGCTCATCCTCGAGAACGCTCCCCTGCGCGAAGCCGGCGCGAGCGTCGGAGTGAACTCCCTCATGCGCTCGATGGGCACCACCATCGCCGGCGCGGTGATGGCCCTGGTGCTCACCAACCAGATGACCGATCTCGGCGGGGGCGTGTCGATCCCGTCGCAGGACATGTTCCATCTGTGCTTCCTGCTGGGCGCGGCCGCCGCGATCGCCGGCGCCGTGGTGGTGCTGTTCATCCGGCGCATCCCGGCCGTCGACAAGGCGATTGTGCCGGCGCCCCCCGCCGTCGCCGCCGAGCCGGAGCAGGCCCCCGTCCACTAACTCACGGGAGACCCACCCCCGTGCCCACAGCTGTCGAAATCCGCCACTCTGCCTGCGGATTCGCTACTCCACTAGGGGTAGCGGATCCGGAGCGGGGGTAGCGGATTGTCGGCTCTTCTGACTCATCCGTGGGTCGTCTGTCGGCCGGGGAGGGTGGGGCGATGGGCGGATTTGGTGGGCGGCGCGTGGTGGGGGGTCAGGCGCGCCAGGCGGCCAGGCGCGACGACGACGTCTCGGCGAGCCACATCTGCCAGAGCGGACCGAACGACACGCGCCGCACCCCGAGCTCGCGCAACGCCGCCAGATCGCCGGCACCGTGCCCCTTGACCGGGTGCGCGGTGACGTTGAGCGGCACCGAGACGGCACCGACCAGGCGGCGCACCTGATCGGCGGTCGACAGGCCCACCGGATAGACGGAGCGGGCACCCGACTGCGCCATGAGCCGGATCCGCTCCTCCGCCTCGGCGAGAGGGTCCTCGAACACGTCGGTGCCGAGCTTGACCGCATCCGTCCGGCCGTTGATGACGAACGGGACCCCGGCATCGTCCGCGGCCCGGCGGGCGGCGGCGATGTAGTCCGCGTGCTCCCGACGGTCCCGGACCCGCTTGCCCTCGCCGTGCACGACGTCCTCGATGTTCGCCCCCACCGCACCGACCTCGAGGAGTCGGGAGATCAGTTCCCCGGGCTCGAGCCGGTAGCCGGACTCCACGTCCACACTGACCGGGACCTCGACCGAATCCACGATCTTCCGGACCACCGACAGGTACTCGGCGAAATCCATGTTCTCCCCGTCAGCGCTGCCGATCGCGTCCGCGACCGGGTGACTGCCCACGGTGAGCCCGGCGAACCCCGCCTCGGCGGCCACCCCGGCACTCCACGTGTCCCAGACCGTGGGCAGGACGACCAGGTCTCCGGACTCGTGCAGATCCGCCAGCCTCGTCGCCTGCGCTTCGACATCATTCATGCCATTCCTCCTCGAGCCGTCTCACTCTGGCCCAGACCCTACGCCGGATGCGCAGACCAGGACCGAGCGTAGAGTGAGCTACATCACACGAGGGAGGGTGTCATGAACCACACCTACAACATCACCGAGATCGTCGGCTCATCCCCCGACGGCACCGACCAGGCCATCGCCAACGCCGTGGCGGAGGCGGCGAGGACGCTCCGCAACCTCGAATGGTTCGAGGTCCGGTCCGTCCGCGGGAAGCTCGACGGGGACAAGGTCGCCCACTGGCAGGTCACCATCAAGGTCGGCTTCCGACACGAGCCCTGAACCGCTCCGGCGGCCGCATCGGCAGGGGCCCCGACACGGCGGCAGCGGACACCGCGACGCCCCGGACGGTCCTCCGGTTCCCCGGAGACGGCAATCCACACCCCCTCAACCGTTCTCCACAGATCGGCCGGCAGGGGTGTTGCCGCAGGTCTGCCTCGTCAAGACTCGAAAGCATGAAATTCGAGAACCTGCCACCGAACTGGACCACACTCCCCCTCGATGACGCGCCGCTGGCCGCGGGCGTGATCGACCTGGTCGTGGGCTACCGCGACCGCCTACACAACACACTGCTGGTCCTGCCGTGCGACCAGTACGACCTCGCCCTGCCGACCCCCGTGCTGGCCTCCGGCACCGACTGGTCCGAACCCGCCCCTCTCCGCCGCGAGAAGATGACCCTCCTGCCCCAGATCCCGGCCGCGGGTTTCGTCGTGGCGCTGTCCGCTCGCCACCGACTGCCGGACCGACTCGTCCGGGGCTGGCTCCGGACCGTGGAGGACACCCTCGACGCATCCGGACAGGCTCTGCTCGCCTTCGGGGTGGCTGACATGGACCACGTGGAGATCGTGGGCGGACGCGCCGCCCACAACGGCAGCCTCAGGGCCGCCAGCTGAGCACCGGGCCGGCCGCGCGGGTGCCCCACGCCTTCCGGGCCGGGGTACTCGCGTAGCGGGCCACAGCCTGCGGCGACGGTAAGATCTCCCCTCATGCCCGACAACTTCTCCGACACCGGGCGCGCGAGCACCGTCGACTATGCGGCGCTCCCCGGTCCGGGCGGGCGGAAATCACTCATCCCACCGGTCGACGCGCGCTGGTGGACCCTCAAGGTCGCACTGTCCCAGCGTCCGTGGAGTTTCATCGCCTCCGCCGGAATGGCCATCTCCTTCCTGTGCAACGGGATCACCCCGGTGGTCGTGGGCCGCGCCGTCGACGACGCGATCGCCACCTCCTCACTCGGCCGGCTGGGTTTCTGGATCCTCATCCTCGGCGCGGTGTTCGTCGTGGCCATCGTGGCCAACTGGACAGCCCGCTTCATGCTCGTGCGCAGCCAGCAGCTGGTGAGCCACGACCTGCGGACCCTGGTGACCGACCGTATCCAGGACCCGCGAGGCTTCGCCGGGCGCGAGCGGACCGCAGGTGGACTGCTCTCCATCGCCTCCTCCGACACCACCCGGGTCGGGGACATCGTCATGATGACCGTGATGCCGGCGGCCGAGGCCGCCGCCATCACCTACGGCGCCATCATGATGTTCACCATCAACCCGTGGCTCGGTCTGGGCACCCTCATCGGCGGTCCGCTGCTGGTCGTGGTGGCGCTGCGCGTCGCCCGCCCACTCCAGCGCCGCTCCGTGGCCCGGCAGCAGGCCATCGCCGAGACCGCCGCCATGGCCACCGACGTGGTTCAGGGACTGCGCATCCTCAAGGGGTTGGGCGCGATCGTCACCGTCCGCCGCCGCTACGACGCGGTCTCCGGCAACGCCTACCGACGCACCATCCACGCCACCGCCGCGGAGGCCCGCCTCAACGGGGCCACCGAGGTCGCCGGGGCCCTGTTCGTGGCCACCCTCGGCATCGCCACCGGCTGGCTGGCACTGCAGGGCGAGGTCGCGATCGGCGAGCTCATCACCGTGGTGGGACTCACCCAGTTCCTCGTCATGCCCATGACCATGCTGGGCCGCAACCTCGCCTCCCGCTGGGCCTCTGCCGAAGCTTCCGGCAGCCGGATCCGCGAGGTGCTCGGCGCCGACTTCGAGCGACTGTCCGACGTGGACGCCGAGCGAGCCGAGCGCGTCATCTCCTCGCTCCCGTCCGGCCTGACGGTCGTCACGGGAAGCAACCCCGGGCTGATCCACCGCCTCGAGTCACTGCCGCGCACCCGCGTCGTCGTCGTCCCCCACTCCTCCGACCTGTTCGACGGCACGGTGGCCGACAACGTCCACCCCGACCGCGCCGTCGCCGAGCAGGCCCTGCGAGTCGCCTCCTGTGACGACATCCCCGAGGGCCCCGACAAGCGGATCGGGGAGAACGGCCGCATGCTCTCCGGCGGACAACGCCAGCGCGTGGCCCTCGCCCGCGCCATCGCGGCCGACCCCGAGGTGATGATCCTGCAGGACCCCACCACCGCCGTCGACTCGGTCACCGAACAGGCCATCGCCGACGCCGTCTCCCTCCACCGCGCCGGACGCCGCACCCTGGTGTTCACCGAGGCCCCCGCCTGGAGCGCCGTCGCCGACCACGTACTGGACGTCGCCGACCTGGCAGGTCTCACCACCCAACTCACCCCGGAGGTCGCCCGGTGACCACACCCGACCTCGACACCCCGCCGGAGAAGGCGGACACCGCCCTGCGGTTCCCCCTGGCCACCTTCGGCCAGGTCCGCTCCGAGGTGGCCGCCCAGCTCCGGCGCGTACCCCACGCCACCCCGATCCTGCTGCTCGCCGTGGTCCTGCTCGGCACCGGCGCGTACGCCAGCGTGCAGGTCCCCCAGCTCATGGGGCAGATCGTCGACCTGGTCTCCGGGGAGCTCGACCGACCGCTGTGGCTCATCGCCACCACCCTGGTGGGTGCCGCGGTCGCCGGCGCCGTCCTCAGTGCCAGCGGCTTCTACACCCTGTCCCGCATCTCCGAACGGGTCATCGCCAACCTGCGCCAGGACATGATCGGCACCGCGCTGGGCCTGCCCACCCACCGTGTGGAGGACGCCGGCAGCGGAGACCTGGTGAGCCGCTCGACCGACGACGTGGCCGAGCTCTCCTCGGCCGTCACCGAGACCGTACCGGCGCTGTCCACCTCGATCTTCACCGTCAGCGCCACCGTGATCGCCCTGTTCGCCCTCGACTGGCAGTTCCTCGTGATCCCGCTCGTCGTGGCGCCGCTGTACTACGTGGCCGCACGGATGTACCTGGCCAAGGCCCCCGATCGCTACGCCGCCGAGCGCGCCGCCATGGCCGAGCGCGCGCGCCGGGTGCTCGAGGCGATCCGCGGCCGCGCCACCGTCCGCGCGTTCTCCATGGAGAACCGCATGCACACCGACATCGGCAACGCCTCCTGGGCAGTGGTGACCAAGGGCATCCGCGCCCGCACCACCATGCTCATCCTCAACGTGTGGATGCTCGTCGGCGAGTTCCTCATGCTCGCCCTCGCCCTGCTGGTCGGCTACCACCTGGTGTCGACCGAGGTGCTCACCGTGGGCGCGGTGACCGGCGCGGTCCTCATGATCATCCGCCTGCGCGGACCCCTCAACATGTTCATGCGCGTCCTCGACGTGGTGCAGTCCGGCTACGCCTCTCTCGCACGCATCGTCGGTGTGGTGACCGACCCGCCCGTCCCCGTCCCCGACAGCGGTGTGGACGCCCCCCGCGGCCGCGTACAGCTGCGGGACGTGAGCTTCTCCTACGGCGGCTCGTGGGCGGTCCGGGACATCGACCTCACCATCGAGCCCGGCCAGACCGTGGCCCTCGTCGGCGCCTCCGGGGCCGGCAAGACGACGGTCGCCGCACTGCTGGCCGGACTGCTCGTGCCCGACGAGGGCGAGGTGCTGGTCGACGGCTACCCCGTCTCCGAGCTCTCCGACCGCGAGCGCATCGCCCGCCTGGCGACCGTGAGCCAGGAGGTGCATGTCTTCTCCGGCACCCTGCGCCAGGACATGACACTGGCCAAACCCGACGCCACCGACGACGAACTCCTCGAGGCACTGGACCGCGTCCACGCCCGATCGTGGTTCGACCGACTGCCCGACGGCCTGGACACCGTGGTGGGAGCGCGCGGGACCCAACTCGACCCCGTGGCCGCGCAACAGCTCGCGCTGGCACGCGTCCTGCTGCTCGACCCGGCGATCATCATCATGGACGAGGCCACCGCCGAAGCCGGATCCGCCGGCGCCGAAGCCCTCGAGGACGCCGCCGACGTGGTGACCCTCGACCGCTCCGCCCTGGTGGTGGCACACCGCCTGGACCAGGCCTCACAGGCCGACGCGATCGTCGTGATGGACACCGGCCGGATCGTCGAGCTGGGCACCCACGCCGAACTCCTCGACTACGGCGGGATCTACCACCGCCTCTGGACCGCCTGGTCCGCCGGCCGCCGGGCCGTCGACACCCACGACGACCCCACCTCGTAGACGCGGCACCCCGGACGGACGCGCGTCAGCCGAACGGGGTCTCGCAGGAACCGGCCACCCCGAGCACGCGCGTCCCCGCGGCCCCGGTGAGCTGCCCGTCCAGCGAGAAATCCGAGCCCTCCGTGCGGAACACCGGTGCCTCGACCCCCGAACCCTCACTCCACCTGGACCAGTCCTCGCCGATCCGCAGGGCGACCGACGTCAGCCGGAGCGAGTCCCTGTCGAAGTTGATCTGCACATCCCGGATCTCGGCCCGGTCCTCGTCGCCGACCGCCGGGATGACCGCCAGAGGGCCGTGCGCGCCGGATGCCCACAGGCACATCACCGAGTAGGCGACCGCCTCGTCGTCGTCGTCGACACCCTCTCCCCCGGCCACCACCCGATCGTCCAGTTCCAACCGCTGGAGGGTTCCCGACTCGAACAGGTCCACCTCACCGTCCGCCTCCGCGTCCCCACAACCCGCCAACACCAGCGCCGCCACCAACGACGCGGCCACCCCCGCCGTCGACCGCCGCCCCCGACCCGTCACCACACCGATGTCCATCGACCCACGTTAACCACCTGCGACGACCCGCGGGCCCGGAACGCGACCTTCCGCCACGATCACGCTCGAAGGGGGTCAGCGCCCGGCATTTCCACGCACGCGGAGGTGGACTAGACCACACTGGAGCGGGTACCGGGACGGCCGCGGACACACGCGATGTCGACCGAGTCCCCGGAAGTCGCCGAGTGGCGCCCGCCACGGCGGTGCGATTCGGGGGATGATGGTGCCGCGAGATTGACGACGTTCCACAAGAACACGATCAGCACGAAACGAAAGAGTCGATACCTATGACCGATGGCAGACAGACGATCATCTACACCCTGACCGATGAGGCCCCGCGCCTGGCGACCGAGGCGTTCCTGCCCGTCGTCAGCACCTTCGCCGACGCCGCCGGGATCGATGTCACCACCAGCGACATCTCCGTGGCCGCGCGCATCCTCGGGGCGTTCCCCGAGAAGCTCACCGACGAGCAGAAGGTGCCGGACAACCTCGCCGAGCTCGGTCGTCTGACCCAGGACCCGGACACCAACATCATCAAGCTGCCCAACATCAGCGCCTCCGTACCGCAGCTCACCAAGGCCATCGCCGAGCTGCAGTCGCAGGGATACGACATCCCGGACTACCCGTCCGACCCCGAGACGGACGAGGAGAAGGAGATCGCCGAGCGGTACGCCGGAATCCTCGGCAGCGCGGTCAACCCGGTCCTGCGCCAGGGCAACTCCGACCGTCGCGCCCCGAAGGCCGTCAAGGAGTACGCGCGCGCCAACCCGCACTCCATGGGCAAGTGGTCCATGGCCTCGCAGACCCACGTCGCGCACATGACCCACGGCGACTTCTACGCCGGCGAGAAGTCGATCATCCTCGACCGCGACTGCGACGCCCGCATGGAGGTAGTGACGCCCGACGGCGAGACCCACGTCCTCAAGACGGTGCCCCTGAAGAAGGGCACCGTCGTGGACTCCATGTTCATGAGCAAGAAGGCTCTGCTGGAGTTCTACGAGGAGCAGCTCAACGACGCCAAGGAGACCGGCGTCATGTTCTCGCTCCACGTCAAGGCCACCATGATGAAGGTGAGCCACCCGATCGTGTTCGGCCACGCCGTCCGCGTGTTCTACAAGGACGCCTTCGAAAAGTACGGCGAGCTGTTCGACGAGCTCGGCATCAACGTCAACAACGGCATGGGCGACCTGTACGCCAAGATCGACACCCTGCCCTCGGCCAAGAAGGAAGAGATCATCGAGGAGCTGCACCGCTGCCACGAGCAGCGGCCGGAGCTCGCGATGGTCGACTCGGCCCGCGGCATCTCCAACTTCCACTCCCCCTCTGACGTCATCGTGGACGCCTCCATGCCCGCGATGATCCGCATCGGCGGCAAGATGTACGGCGCCGACGGCCGCAAGAAGGACACCAAGGCGGTCATCCCGGAGTCCACGTTCGCGCGGATTTACCAGGAGATCATCAACTTCTGCAAGACCAACGGCGCGTTCGACCCCACCACTATGGGCACCGTGCCAAACGTCGGACTCATGGCGCAGAAGGCCGAGGAGTACGGCAGCCACGACAAGACCTTCGAGGTCCAGGCCGACGGTGTGGCGAACATCGTCGACGCCGCCACCGGTGAGGTCCTGCTCTCGCAGGACGTCGAGGCCGGCGACATCTGGCGCATGTGCACCGTCAACGACGCGCCGATCCGCGACTGGGTCAAGCTGGCCGTGGACCGTGCCCGCGCCTCCGGCATGCCCGCCGTCTTCTGGCTCGACCCGTACCGGCCGCACGAGAACAACCTGATCACCCTGGTCAACAAGTACCTCGCCGATCACGACACCGAGGGCCTGGACATCCAGATCATGTCCCAGGTGCGTGCCATGCGGTACACCCTCGAGCGCGCCTGGCGTGGGCTCGACACCATCTCGGTGACCGGCAATATCCTGCGCGACTACCTCACCGACCTGTTCCCCATCCTGGAGCTGGGTACCAGCGCCAAGATGCTCTCGATCGTGCCGCTCATGGCCGGCGGCGGCCTGTACGAGACCGGTGCCGGCGGCTCGGCCCCCAAGCACGTGCAGCAGCTCGTGGAGGAGAACCACCTGCGCTGGGACTCCCTCGGTGAGTTCCTCGCGCTCGGTGCGAGCCTGGACGACCTCGGCCGCAAGTACGACAATCCCAAGGCCACCATCCTCGCCAAGGCGCTCGACACGGCGACCGGCAAGCTGCTGGAGAACCGCAAGTCGCCCTCGCGTGTGACCGGTGAACTCGACAACCGCGGCAGCCAGTTCTGGCTCGCACTGTACTGGGCGCAGGAGCTGGCCGAGCAGACCGAGGACGCGGAGCTGGCCGCCAAGTTCGCACCGCTGGCCGAGAAGCTCACCACGGACAAGGACACCATTCTCGAGGAGCTGACGGTGGTCCAGGGCAACGCCGTGGACCTGGGTGGCTACTACCAGCCGGACGCGGAGAAGCTGAAGGACGCGATGCGGCCGAGCAAGACGCTCAACGCCCACCTGGACAACGCGTTCGCCTGATCCCCGGTCACGCCGCGCTGTCCAGCGCGTTGACCTGCCGCGCCCCCGCCGGAACCGTCCGGCGGGGGCGCGGTGCGTTGTACTGACGAAAAGAAGTACGACGACGACAACGACGACGGGGACTTCACCCAACCGGGACCGGTGCCGCGGCCGGTCAGCCGTCGAACGCGGTCTTCATGCAGCGCATCGCGGCCAGGGTCTTGGGCACCCCGATGTACGGCATGAGGTGCACGAAGCACTCGGCGACCTCCTGCTTGCTCATCCCGGCCACCTCTACGGCTGTCTTGATGTGGCCGGTGAGCTGGGGCTCGGTGCCGCCCATCGCCGCCAGAGCCGCCATGTTGAGCATCTGCCGGTCCCGGAGTTCGATGCCCTCGCGCTGGTAGGTGCCGCCGAACACCGCGCCCACCACCCAGTCGGAGGCACCCGGCGCGAACTCGTCCAACTGCTGCTTCCATGCGGCCGCGCCCTCAGGCGACTGCGTCTGCTCGACGAACTGGTTGCCCTTGTCCATGCTCAGTTCCACGGGTGTCCTCCTCGACGATTCGGAAAGTGCCTGGTCAGGCTAACAGTCGCTGCTCTTGACAGCGGGAGGGCCGGGAGCCGGGCCGGAGTGTCCCAGGGCTGTGCGATAGTGCAGGTCGGCCGTGCTTCCCGTGGTGCGGGCGGCTACACGATCAGATGCGTGAGAGGTGTATCGGAATGGCGAGAGCCTTGATGGTGCTGGGCGCGCTCCTGCTGGTGGCGGGGTGTTCGTCCGGGCAGGGCGGACAGGCCGCGTCGGAGGACGCTGAGGGGACCTCGTCCCCCGCCACGGAGACGGTCACGGTCACGGCGTCCTCGCCCACCGTCGCCCCCGGCGAGCTGACCAGTATCGATCCCTCCTCGCTCGCCTCGCCACACCATGCGGGAACCTACGTGTGGAACTACTCCACCGGTGGTCAGCAGGTGGGCCTGTGCGTGTCCGGGGGCGACGCGGTGACCTGCACCGGTGCGCCCGGGGCGGAGGTCCCGGATCTCACCGAGTACTTCCCGGGCCGTCCCGGCGCTGTGGAAGTCGGCGCGGCGGGACTGCGCTACACGTTTGTCGAGGGGGTGCCGCCGGTGTCCGCCTATCTCGAGACCGGACAGGCCGTGCAGATCGGCGACCTGCGGTGTGCCAAGCCGGACGCCGGCACGCTGGAGTGCAGTTCCGGCGGCAACTCGTTCACCATCAGCGGCCCGAGCCGGACCATCTCCACCTCGGGCACGGTGCTCGCGGAGCGGGACTACTCCAACCACCCCGGCACCGGAGCCGGCACCACATCGTCGTCCACCACGACCGCCGCCGCCAGCGGGCAGCCATCGGGCTACATGGGTGCCAGCGGTCTGGTCAGCGGGGTCCGCACGGCGTCGGGCGCCCTGGTCACCGCCTCCGTTCCGCCGTGCGATGGCAGGGGGATCCTCATCCTCGACTCGTACGTGGAGTCATCCGATCCCCAGGAGGGCATCGCCGCGCTCCTGGACCGGCACCCGGGTGCCGAGTTCGCCATGCCGGGCCGGTGCCCCTCGCTGCGCGGCAGCCTGGACGGTGCCCGCGTCTACCCCATCTACACCGACCACGGACACGACACCGCGGCCCTGTGTCGCGACAAGGCTGCCCGCGGCGGCAACGCGCGACTGCTCATCACGGAGGCCGAGTACATCGACCCCTGCTGATTCCCGGCCATGCCCGGAGCCCCTCGCGAGCTAGAGGCCGGCGTCGAGGAGTCTTTCCCACTTCGCCGGTACCGGCGCGGTCACCACACGCTCTGTTCCGTCCGGCAGCGGGATCCGCATCGTCGCGGCGTGGAGGTGCAGTCCCCGTCCGCCGCGGGCGGCCACGTCCTCGTTGAAGCGGGGATCCCCGTAGCGGTCGTCCCCGGCGATCGGGTGCCCGGCATGTTGGAGGTGGACGCGGATCTGGTGCTTGCGTCCGGTGAACAGTTGCACGTCCACCAGGGTGGCTCGCTTTCCCACGCGCCGGCGGACCCGCACGTGTGTCTCCGCTCGCTGCCCCTCCGGGTGGACCACCACCTCTGCCTCTCGGCGCCGCAGTGGGGAGTCCAGGACGGTGCGTTCCTCGGGCCAGGCCCCTGAGACGATCGCCAGGTAGTGCCGTTCGATCTCGTCCTCGCGGTCGCGGAGCATGTCGTGGAGGTACCGCAGCATCGGGTGGGTCTTGGCCAGGACCAGCACCCCTGAGGTGTCACGGTCCAATCTGTGGGCCAGTTCGAGTTCCGGGAGGTCCGGGCGCAGGTACCTCAGGGTCTCGATCACCCCGGCGGGGACATCAGTTCCCTTGTGCACCGCGACGCCGGCGGGCTTGTCCACCACTAACAGCTCGGCATCCTCATAGATCACCGACTGCGACATCTGATCGAGAAGGGCGGTGGGCGGGCGGGGCGCTGTCACGGCGGGGACCTCGACCTGAAGTGCAGGGAGGTCGATCACGTCGCCCTCGACGAGGCGGTAGTTCTGCTCGGCCCGGCGTCCGTTCACCCGCAGCCTGCCCTGGCGCAGGAGTTGGAACACCAGCCCGGCGGGGACGCCTTTGAGCTGGGATCGCAGGAACTTGTCCAGTCGACGGCCGGCGTGCCCGTCATCGACGGTGAGGGTTCCCGCAGGCCGCGCGACCATGGTCGTGGCCGGCGCGAGAGCGGGCGAAGTCCTGCGCCGGGCGGGAGGGGGCCGGCCCGCCGACCGGTGCCCGTTGTGTCCGTCAGACCCTGCCGCCGACCGGATGGAATGCGCCCGGCTCCGCAGGCGACCTGACCTCGCCGGGGAGGACGGTCCTCCCGGCACACGCTCTCCACGTGCCACGTCTCGTGACCTCACTTCGGCCGGTTCAGGCCAGCGTCGCCCGGTTGAGCGCGCTCAGGGGCTCGTTGACGTCCGAGAAGGCCACGCTCACCTCGCTGATACCGAACCCGGCCAGTCGCTCGGTGTGCATCGTGACGTAGGCCTCGGCGTGCTCACGGGTGTCGAAGAGATAGATCCCGCCGGACCGCCCGGCCTGCTCCTCCTCGATCCAGACCTTCCAGATGAAGCCCGGCTCGGCGTTGATCGACTCCGCCAGCCCACGGAAGGCCTCAGCCATCTCCGCTCCCCAGGGTCCCTGCATCGGGAAGTTCACCTGTACCAACACAGCCATCGTCGCTCTCCCGCTCCGTCTCGAAACCCCAGGATACAGCGGGTCGGCGGATCAGACGCCCGCCGAGCGTGCGCCGTCCCCCCACCCCGGAGCCCGGGTGCGATGCGGCACGATCGCCCACACCTGCCGCCAGCGCTCGGCCAGGGAGTCGACGGTCTCGTGGGCATTGAGACCGCTGGGTTGGGGCACCACCCACAGCTCGACCCCCGCCGGCCACCCGGGTACGGACCCGGGGTCCTGTCGCCCGGTGCGCGCTCGCGGCAGCGAGAACGCGGTCCGGAACGCGGTGATCCCCACGACCGCCACGACATCTGGACGCAGCCGGCCGGCGCGCTCGGCGAGCCGCGCTCCGCCCGCGCGCAGTTCCTCCCGGGACAACTCGTCGGCGCGTGCCGTCGCCCGCCCGACGAGGTTGGTGATGCCGAGCCCTGCCGAGACCAGCTCGTCCTCGTCCGCCTCGGACAACCCGGCCGAGGCGTCTACCAAGAGGTCTGTGATCCCGGCTCGGTGGAGGGAGGGCCAGAACCGGTTTCCCGGGCGGGCGAAGGGCGCGTTGACGGCCGCGGTCCACAGGCCGGGGTTGATGCCCACGATGAGCAGGCGCAGCGCGTCGGGGTCGGCTGGCAGCAGGTCATCCATGCCGTCCTCGGCCAGGCCCGCGAACGCGGCGAGATCGTCCCGGGTGGGACGCCGGCCACCCAACGGCGAGGGCCGGCGCCGGATCGCCGACACCCGGCCCCTCCCGTCTCTGCCGCCCCGGAAGAGCCGCCGGTTGTCGGATTCCGCCATGGGCGCGACTGTACTGCGATGTCCGACCCGGCTGGCATGCTGCTCGGTGACCGGAAGCCGCGAGCGCACTTGAGGAGCCCGATGCCCACCCAGAACGACACTCACGCCCACGTCCACCCGCGCGCCCACGCCGAGACGATCGACACACACAGGGAGTGGAAGCTCCTGCTCGCGGCCGTGGAGTGCCTGCACGGACGCGGGCTCACCGGTCTCCGCGCGATTCCGCACCACGGCCCGGTCGGGTACTGGCGCTTCGCGGTGACCCACGCGACGAACCTGACCGGGGGCGTGAGGTTCCCCGCGCGGGACGACGACGCGGTGTTCGCGGTCTCCGCAGGCGGTTTCCCCACCGTCGGAACCCTGGAGGTCGGCCCGGAGACCACCGCAGACCGGGTCGCGGACGAGATCCTGCGGCACCTCGGCTCCCCGGCGCAGGTCACTGCCGTCGACGACGCCGGTTACGTCGAATGGTTCTCCCACCTGCGCCGCCGGGCCGACGAGCTCGACCAGCCGCCGGCGGCGTTCAGTGACTCCGGTTCAGGCTGGTGCTGCGGCGAGACGGCGATCGATCCGCCGCCGGGGTGGGTCGAGGCGTGACCGGTGACGTGCGCTCGACGGGTCACGATGGCCCCGCGGATCCGGGCGGGTCGGGGGTCGCGGAGGTCGACGCCAGCGCCGCGAGGACGCGGTCGAGGTCGCGAGCGCCGCGCACCCGGTAGATACGGCGGTGCGCGTTCGCCGGGTCCTTCAGCGCCGCCTCGTATCGGTCCCGCGTCCGGGGATACAGCGACCAGGCGATCCAGAGCAGGGACTCCTCGCCCCGCCAGAACATCAGAGACGACCAGCGTTCGCGATTGCCGTTCCACAGCACCTGCCCCGTCACCACACGCCTGACGGTCCGCCGCGTCGCCCGCCACAGCGCCACCCCGCGCGACGGGTTGACCCAGACGACGGTGTCAGCCCGATCCCACACGAGAGTGCCGATCTTGGACTGATAGTTGCCGTCCACCACCCAGGAACCGCCCTCGATCGCGCGCAGCACACGTTCGCGCATCTCGTCCGCCGTGGCCGCGGTCCAGTCGGGCCCCCAGTGCAGCGCGTCGAGTTCGACGTGGGGAATGCCGAACTCGTCCGCGATCCGCGAAGCCGTCGTCGTCTTGCCCGAACCGGAGCTACCCACCACCAGGACGCGCCTCACGGCCCTCACGCTCGCCCGCCCGCGGCGGGCTCGCAGAGCCCACCGAGGCGTGAACCGAATCCCGCACACAGGACATGCGCACGCTCCAGCGGGATCCAGAAGCACGTCCACGCCGGGCTCGGACCGCCGCCCCAGGGATGCGGCTCTCCGGCCGACCATCGCTCGGGCAGCGACCCGTCCTCGGGTTCGAGATGGAAGAAGTGCCGCTCGTGGACCTCGGGCTTCGACGGCCGGAAGTCGTAACGCCGGACGCCCAGCGACCGGACCACGCGGACGCGCAGGCCGGTTTCCTCGGCGACCTCCCGGACCGCGGCGTCGGGGGGTGTCTCACCGGGCTCGATCGTCCCGGCGGGCACCTGGACGCCGACCTCGACAAGCGGGAACTCGTCGTGGGTGAACACGAGTAGGCGACCCTCGTGGAGCACGTAGGCGACCGCCTTCGCCACGAGGTGCGGGGACTGCCGGGAACTCATCACCTGGGGAGCCTAGTGGGACAGCAGGAGGCCACTGGGAAGACCCACCGGTCACGGCTCATCCTGCAGGTCCACCCCGTAGTCGGTAACGACCGCGCGGACCTCGGCGAGGTAGCGCTGCGCCTGATCGGTCAGCGGGATCCCGGAATGGCTGATCCAGCCGATCTCGATACTCTCGTCCACCTCGAGCGGTATCGCGACGATCTCCGGGTCGAGATCGTCGCTAATGATGCCCGTCGAGATCGTGTAGCCGTCGAGCCCGATCATCAGGTTGAAGATCGTCGCACGGTCGGAGACCCGGATGTCCCGCTTACTCGACCGGGTCGAGAGGATCTCCTCCGCGAAATAGAACGAATTGTTCGCGCCCTGATCGAAGGTGAGGCGGGGAAGATCCGCCAGGTCGTCAAGGGTGACTTTCTCCCGCGACGCGAGCGGGTTCTGCCGTGAGATGAAGATGTGCGGCACGGCGGCGAAGAGCGGGTGGAACACCAGACCGGAATCGCGCAGGAGCTTGTCGATGACCTTGCGGTTGAAATCATTCCGGTACAGCACGCCCAGCTCGCTGCGGAGCGTACGCACGTCCTCGATGATGTCCCAGGTCCTGGTCTCCCGGAGCGAGAATTCGTACTGCTCCGCCTCCCCTGCGTGCACCATCCGGATGAACGCCTCGACAACGAACGAATAGTGCTGCGCCGAGACCCCCAGCAGCCGGCGGGACGGCGGTTGCCCGAGGTAGCGCTGCTCCAGCAGAGACATCTGCTCGACGACCTGCCTGGCGTAGCCGAGGAACTCTGCCCCCTCCTCGGTCAGCGTGACCCCCCGCGCCGAGCGGGAGAGGAGCGTGCGACCCACCCGCGACTCCAGGTCCTTCATCGCGGCGGACATGGTCGGCTGGGCGACGTAGAGCAGCTCGGCCGCGCCGGTGATCGACCCTTCCGCCGCGACCTCGATGAAGTAGGTCAGTTGCTGCAGGGTGATTCCCCGGGATTCCCGCCCCATAGCCATTAACTATAGAGGTTCATAGCGAGTAATAGTTACCCGATAACTGAACTGGGACTGCAGGATGTGGGCACAGACTTTCCGCAAGGCCGAGCCCGGCCGACCGAGCTATGAACTGGACGTACATGACGGACGATTTCACGTACCGCATCACCACCACCCCCTTCGACGAGAACTACTCGCCGTCGGAGGACTCCCGCACCACCACGAACTTCGCGAACCTGGCCCGGGGCGAGCACCGTCAGCTCAACCTCCGCGCCGCGCTGGCGATGATGAACGACCGGATCAATGACCTCGCGCCCGGGGACAACCCCGACCGGGATCGCTACACCGTCGAGCTCGAGATCGTCACCGCCGCCCTTCGGTTCAGCTCAGAGGAGCAGGAACTCGAGTTCCCGCTGATCGAGGTCTTGGACGTCACGATCCTCGACCGGAACACCGGCGACCGCCTGCCGGGGATCGTGGGGAACAACTTCTCCTCCTACGTCCGCGACTACGACTTCAGCGTCCGGCTCCCGGCGGTCAACCAGGGCGGCGCCGGGTTCACCGTCCCGAACGACTTCGGCGACCTGCACGGTGCGCTCTTCCAGCACTTCGTCGACTCCCCCGCCTACCGGCAGCGCTTCGACGCGACACCCGTGATCTGCATCAGCGTCTCGACGAGCAGGACCTACCACCGCACCGCGAACCAGCATCCCGTCCTGGGCGTGGAGTACGCCCAGAATGATTACTCCCTGACTGACCAGTACTTTGCCAAGATGGGGCTGAAGGTTCGCTACTTCATGCCTCCCGGGTCCGTCGCTCCGCTCGCCTTCTACTTCACCGGCGACCTGCTCAAGGACTACACGGACCTACAGCTCGCCGGCACCATCAGCGTGATGGAGACCTTCCAGAAGATCTACCGGCCGGAGATCTATAACGCGCACTCCCCCGCCGGCGAGGTCTACCGGCCGAGCCTGGACCACCCGGACTTCACGCCCACCCCGATCGTGTACGACCGACAGGAGCGCAGTCAGCTCGCCACGAAGCAGGGCGCGTACACCGACGAGGTCCTCATGACCCCCCACGGCGCACTGCTCGAGCAGTGGGCCGCCCGCTACCCGGTGCTCGTCGGATGAGCGCCACAGGAGAGACCACCATGGATCACCTACTCCCCACCACGACCGTCGGCAGCCTGCCCAAGCCCTCCTGGCTCGCGCAGCCCGAAACCCTCTGGTCGCCCTGGAGGCTGGAGGGTGACGAGCTCGCCGAGGGGAAGCAGGACGCGCTGCGTATCGCCACCAAGGAGCAGGGCGATCGCGGCATCGACATCATCAGCGACGGCGAGCAGACCCGCCAGCACTTCGTCACGACCTTCATCGAGCACCTCGACGGTGTCGACTTCGAGCGGCGCGAGACCGTCCGGATCCGCAACCGGTACGACGCCAGCGTGCCGACCGTGGTGGGTGCCGTGAGCCGGGAGAACCCGGTGTTCGTCGACGACGCCGCGTTCCTGCGCACCCAGACCGACCAGCCGATCAAATGGGCCCTGCCCGGACCCATGACGATGATCGACACCCTCTACGACAGCCACTACGGCAGCCGCGAGAAGCTGGCGTGGGAGTTCGCGACGATCCTCAACCAGGAGGCCCGTGACCTCGAGGCGGCGGGCGTCGACATCATCCAGTTCGACGAGCCCGCCTTCAACGTCTACTTCGACGAGCTCAAGGACTGGGGTGTGGCGGCGCTGGAGCGCGCGGCCGAGGGTCTGCGCGCGGAGACCGCGGTCCACATCTGCTACGGGTACGGCATCAAGGCGAACACCGAGTGGAAGGCCACCCTCGGATCGGAATGGCGCCAGTACGAGGAGTCGTTCCCGCTGCTGCAGCAGTCGAGCATCGACATCATCTCTCTGGAATGCCACAAGTCCCGCGTCCCGGTGGATCTCATCGAGCTGGTCCGCGGCAAGAAGGTCATGCTCGGGGCGATCGACGTTGCGAGCGAGCAGGTCGAGACCCCCGAGGAGGTCGCGGAGACCCTCCGCAGGGCGCTGGAGTTCGTCGACGCGGAAAACCTGCTGCCGAGTACGAACTGCGGGATGGCGCCGCTGCCCCGCGATGTCGCGCTCGCCAAGCTCAGCGCGCTCAGCGCCGGCGCACAGCTCGTCCGCGAGGAGCTCCCCACCCGCGCCTGACAGCTCCGGGGGCGCCGAGGTGGCTAGAGTGCAGGGATCTGCAAGGGAAAGCAGGGGACATGTCGACGATCGCCGACCACGATTCCTACATCGCCTCGGCGCCCGAGGCATTCCGCCCGCTCCTGGAGCATCTGCGCACCCTGCTGCGCGACGCGCTCCCGGACGCCGTGGAGATGGTCGCCTACAAGATGCCCGGTTTCGCGCTCGACGGCGAGGTCATCGCGAGCTACGCGGCCTTCAGCAAACAGGTCGGCGTGTATTTCCCCGCCGCGGCCGTAGCCGAGCTCGCGGAGACGATCTCGGCTACGGGGTTCCGGCCCACCAAGACCGGGATCACGTTCAGCCCGCGCAAGCCCCTCCCGGACGACCTCGTGATCCGGCTCGCGCGGACCTCACACCGTCAGGCCGTCGACCAGGCCTGAGGTCACCCGCCGCGGCCTCATCCGTCAGACAGCGGCCCCCGGACGTCGTACCGGGCCACCACGAAGGACCGGTTCCGCTCGCAGTGCTTGAGCTCCAGATCGAAGGCGCCGCCGAAGAGCGGTTTGCCCGAGCCCAGGGTCACCGGCGCGATCGAGACCACCACCTCGTCGAGCATCTCCGACGCGGCGAACTCGGCTGCCAGCCCTCCCCCGCCCATGACCCATACGTCGCGACCGGAGGCCGCCGTCTCGAGCGTCGCCCGGTGATCGGCGGGGCTGCCGGCGAGGAAGGAGATGTGGTCGTTCGCCGGTTCGAGATCGCAGTGGGTGAAGACGAAGGTGGGAATCTCCGGCAGCCAGTCCCGGTCGTGTTCGAGCACCCAGAGGTAGGTCGACGCGCCCATGACCTGGGCACCCACCTCCGTGAGGAACGCCGCGGTGCTGCCCGGCCCGTCCTCGTCGATGTCTTGTTTGAACAGCCAGGCCAGGGAGTGCTCATCGTCTGCCAAGAAACCGTCGAGAGTCGTGGCGGTGTAGTAGCGGTAGCGGCTCATGATGCTCCATCCCGACTCGCGGACGGGCGCCGCGGCCGTGCTCCGACTATCCGTCCGCCATGCCACAGTTAACCCGGCTGGTTTTCGCCACGGTATTCCTCCCGCTGGCGAGCGCGAGGCTCGCGGCGGGCCACCGGTAGCCTGGGGCCTCATGACCGAGGACGGACGCCCTGCCCTGCCCTGCCAGCTGAGCTCACCGGCGCCGAACTCGTGCGCTGGTATTGGCTCAAGGAGGAGTTGGTCGATTTCGCCAGGAGGTCGGGCCTCCGGTCCAGCGGCGGGAAAGCGCTACTGACCAGGAGAATCACCGCGACGCTCGACGGGAACGCGAGAGGACGCGCTCCGCGCCTGGCGGGCCTATCGGGAGCGCCCGGAGGACGAACGGGGACGCGCCTAGCGCACGGCCCGGGCAGCCGCGGGATGCGCGGCTGCCCCACGACCTAGACGTTGAAGCGGAACTATATACTGGGACTTTACCGGGATGGCACGGTGCTGGGTGCTGTTGGCGGAGGCGCGCTGACCTGCGGCGACGTGTTGGGGGTG
>CAYFRF010000029.1:0-12015 GCA_964345415.1 uncultured Microbacter sp.
CCCCGGCCCCGGTCGAGCCCGGCAGCCCGGTCGAGCCCGGCAGTCCGGCGGTGGCCGGCGGGAGCGTGAGCGCGAGACCGGAGGCGATCGGCACGAGCAGGCCCACTGCGTCGTCGGTCGCGATCCGCACCCGGTGGTCACCGAGCGAGGCGATGGTCGACAGGATCGCTGCGCCGGCAGAGCGCGAGCCCCGTGCGGTCTCCGGATCCGGCCGCGCGGGGTCGAGTCCACGGTGGGCGCGGACCTCGGCGGCGAAGCGACGACGGATCTCCTCGTTGGTGGCGGACACGGCGGCCCGGTCGTCCGCGGAGAGGTAGCGCCCCTGCCACCGGTACAGGGCGGCGCGGCGGCGGTGCTCCATCGTCATGGCGGTCACCGACGCCACCAGGGCGCCGAGATCGCCGGCCGGGACCGACCGGGTCGCCTCGGCCAGCTCCACGTTCAGCAGGAGCACGGCGTCGCGGAACATCTCGTACTTGCCGGACACATGTCTGTAGAGCGCGCCCGGTGTCACGCCGAGCTTCTCCGCGATGTGCTCGACACGCGTGGAGTGGTAACCGCGCCGGGTGAACTCCTCGGCCGCGACCAGGGCGATCTCCGCACGTCGGGACCCCGGAGGCGGGGCCGTCGGCGGCGTCGTGGCGGACGCGGGGAGGGAGGTCACGGATGCGGGGCTCTCGGGATCTGCGGAACGGGATGTGATCTTGACAACAAGCGTTACAGCGGCCATAGTAAACCCCAATTCACAGATATATGTGATCGAATCCATGAGTGGCGCTGTGGACGCGGCGCTGACCATGACCGAACTCCGGAAGGGATCACCCCCCATGTCAGTGCCCGAGGCCTACATCTACGACGCGGTGCGCACCCCCCGCGGACGGGGCAAGTCAACCGGCTCGCTCCACTCCGTCGCGCCCATCGACCTCGCGATCGGTGTCCTGCGCAACCTCGTCGACCGCCACTCCGGCCTCGACCCCGCTCAGGTCGAGGACGTGGTGATGGGAATCGTCGGACCGGTGGGTGAGCAGGGCGCGGTGCTGCCCCGCATCGCCGCGATCGCGGCCGGTCTGCCCGAGACCGTCGCCGGCGTCCAGGAGAACCGCTTCTGCGCCTCCGGCCTCGAGGCCGTCAACATGGCCGCCCAGAAGGTCCGTTCCGGCTGGGAGGACCTGGTCATCGCCGGCGGTGTGGAGTCCATGTCGCGCGTGCCGATGGGCTCCGACGGTGGAGCCTGGGCGCAGAACCCCCGCGTCAACTACGAGACCTCGTTCGTCCCGCAGGGCATCGGCGCGGACCTCATCGCCACCATCGAGGGCTTCAGCCGTCGCGATGTGGACGAGTTCGCGGCCCGCTCGCAGGAGCTCGCCGCAGCTGCATGGGACGACGGCCGCTTCGCCGGCTCCATCGTCCCGGTGATCGACTCCGCAGGGCAGGTCGTCCTGGATCACGACGAGCACATCCGTCGTGGCACCACCGCCGACGACCTGGCGGCCCTGCGGCCCTCGTTCGCCGCCCTCGGTGAGCAGGCCGGCTTCGACGACGTGGCCCTGCAGAAGTACCACTGGGTCGAGGGGATCGACCACGTCCACCACGCCGGCAACTCCTCCGGAATCGTCGACGGCGCCACCGCGATGCTCATCGGCAACGCCGCGGCCGGCGAGCGCAACGGCCTCACGCCCCGCGCCCGCATCGTCTCCGCCGCGGTCATCGGTTCCGAGCCCACGATCATGCTCACCGGCCCCACCCCGGCCGCCCAGAAGGCGTTGGCCAAGGCCGGCCTGTCCGTCGAGGACATCGACCTGTTCGAGGTCAACGAGGCGTTCGCCTCCGTGCCGATGAAGTTCGCCAAGGACCTGGGCGTGCCGATGGAGAAGATCAACGTCAACGGCGGCTCCATCGCCATGGGCCACCCGCTCGGCGCGACCGGCGCGATGATCCTCGGCACCGCCCTGGACGAGCTGGAGCGTCGCGACGCCCGGTACGCGCTGGCCACGCTATGCGTGGGTGCCGGCATGGGCATCGCCACCATCATCGAACGAATCTGACCCGCGCCCGGCCGCCGATCTTTTCCACGAAGGACGAGAAGACACCCCATGAGCAGTGAATTCACCAACACCATTCGGTACGAGCGCGATGCCGACGGCGTCGTCGTCCTCACCATGGACGACCCCAACCAGAGCGCCAACACCATGAACGCCGACTACCTCGCCTCCATGGAGGCGGCCGTCGAGCGCCTGGAGAACGAGAAGGACGACATCACCGGCGTGGTCCTCACCTCCGCCAAGAAGACCTTCTTCGCCGGCGGCGACCTCGGCGACATCCTGTCGATCCCCGCCGACGGCGCCGACCTGGCCATCGAGACCGTGGACCGCGCCAAGGCGCCGCTGCGTCGCCTCGAGACCCTGGGCAAGCCCGTCGTCGCCGCGATCGGCGGCGCCGCCCTCGGGGGCGGCCTCGAGATCGCCCTGGGCACCCACCACCGCATCGTGGTGGACTCCCCGGCCATCCAGCTCGGTCTGCCCGAGGTGGGCCTGGGCCTGCTGCCCGGCGGCGGCGGCATCATCCGCACCGTCCGCATGCTGGGTGTCGCCAACGCCCTGATGGGCGTCCTGCTCGAGGGCAAGCGCTTGCGCCCCGGCCAGGCCCTTGAGATCGGCCTCGTCGACGAGCTGGTCACCAGCCCCGAGGACCTGCTCCCCGCCGCCAAGGCCTGGATCGCCGCCAACCCGGAGGCCTCCCAGCCCTGGGACCGCAAGGGCTACCGCATGCCCGGCGGCACCCCGTCGAGCCCGGCGCTCGGCGCCAACCTGCCCGCCTTCCCGGCGATGCTCCGCAAGCAGCTCAAGGGCGCGCCCTACCCGGCCCCCGTCGCGATCATGGCCGCGGCCGTCGAGGGCGCCGGCGTGGACTTCGACACCGCCTCGGTGATCGAGGCCCGCTACTTCGCCGGCCTGGCCACCGGTCAGACCGCCAAGAACATGATCCGGGCCTTCTTCTTCGACCTGCAGAAGGCCAACGGGCTGGCCAAGAAGTACGGCTCCTCCGACCGTGAGCCGATCGGCAAGGTCGTCGTCCTGGGCGCCGGCATGATGGGCGCCGCGATCGCCTACGTCTGCGCCAAGGCGGGCATGGAGGTCGTCCTCAAGGACCTCGACCAGGCCGCCGCCGAGCGGGGCAAGGGCTACTCCGAGAAGCTGGTCGCCAAGACCGTGTCCCGCGCCGCCGAGGGGGAGGCGCGGGACGCCGCCCAGGCCAAGGGCGACGCCCTGCTGGCCCGCATCACGCCCACCACCGACGCCGCAGCGGCCGCCGGTGCCCAGGCCGTGATCGAGGCCGTGTTCGAGGACCCGAAGGTCAAGGCCCAGGTCTTCGCCGAGATCGCGCCGCACATCGCGCCGGACGCGCTGCTGTGCTCCAACACCTCGACCCTGCCCATCACGCTCCTCGCCGAGGGCGTCGACCGCCCGGCCGACTTCATCGGCCTGCACTTCTTCTCGCCGGTCGACAAGATGCCGCTGGTCGAGATCATCAAGGGTGAGAAGACCTCCGAGGACGCGCTCGGCCGCGCCCTGGCCCTGGTCTCACAGATCAAGAAGACCCCGATCGTCGTCAACGACTCCCGCGGCTTCTTCACCTCCCGCGTGATCGGCACCTTCACCAACGAGGGCATGGCACTGCTGGCCGAGGGCGTCCCCGCCTCCACCATCGAGCAGGCCTCCTCACAAGCCGGCTACCCGGCCCCGGTCCTCGCCCTGATGGACGAACTCACCCTGACCCTGCCCCGCAAGATCCGGGATGAGACCCGTCAGGCAGCAGAGGCCGAGGGCATGAAGCTGCCGGCCCACCCGGCCGACACCGTCCTGGACCGGATGATCGACGAGTACGACCGCAAGGGCCGCTCCACCGGTGCCGGCTTCTACGAGTACTCGGGCGGCAAGCGCGCCGGCCTGTGGCCGGGTCTGAAGGACGCCTTCGGCGGCACCACCGAGATCCCGTTGCAGGACGCGATCGACCGCATGCTCTTCGCCGAGGCGATCGAGACGGTCAAGTGCCTCGACGAGGGCGTGCTCGAGACCACCACCGACGCGAACGTCGGCTCGATCCTCGGCATCGGCTTCCCGGGCTGGACCGGCGGCGTCGCCCGCTACATGGACCAGTACCCCGGCGGCCTGCCCGGATTCGTGGCCCGCGCCGAGGAGCTCGCCGCCACATACGGCGAGCGCTTCACCCCGCCGGCCTCCCTGCGCGAGAAGGCGACCTCGGGCGGCACCTACGAGGAGGTCCAGCCGTGATCCGTACCCGCTTCACCGAGGAGTTCGGGGTCCGCCACCCGATCGTCCAGGGCGGGATGATGTGGGTCGGCCGGGCCGAACTCGCCGCTGCGGTCTCCGAGACCGGAGCGCTGGGGATCATCACCGGGCTGACCCAGCCCACCCCGGAGGACCTGGTCAAGGAGATCGCCCGCTGCCGGGAGATGACCGACCAGCCGTTCGGGGTCAACCTGACGATCCTTCCGTCGATCACGCCTCCGCCGTACGCCGAGTACCGGCAGGCGATCGTGGAGTCCGGCGTGAAGATCGTCGAGACCGCCGGCTCCAACCCCAAGGACCACCTGCCGGTGTTCCACGAGGCCGGCATCAAGGTCATCCACAAGTGCACCTCGGTACGCCACGCGATCAAGGCCGAGCAGCTCGGCGTCGACGCCGTCTCGATCGACGGCTTCGAGTGCGCCGGCCACCCGGGCGAGGACGACGTGCCCGGGCTGGTGCTCATCCCCGCGGCCGCGGCCAAGCTCTCCATCCCGATCCTGGCGTCCGGCGGTATCGCCGACGCCCGGGGTCTGGTGGCCGCGCTGGCACTGGGCGCCGACGGCGCCAACATGGGCACCCGCTTCATGTGCACCGCCGAGTCCCCCGTGGACCAGGCGGTCAAGGAGCAGATCGTCGCCAACACCGAGCTCGACACCAAGCTGATCTTCCGCACCCTGCACAACACGGCCCGGGTGGCCGCCAACGCCATCTCGGCCGAGGTCGTGGCCAAGGAGGCCGAGGGCGCGGAGTTCGCCGACATCCAGCACCTGGTCGCCGGGGCGCGTGGGCGCAAGGTGTTCGAGGAGGGGGACCTGGACGCCGGTATCTGGACCGCCGGGCAGTGCCAGGGCCTCATCGACGACATCCCCACGGTCTCCGAACTCGTCGACCGGATGATGAGCGAGGCCGAGGAGATCATCACCTCCCGCCTGGCCGGGATGGTCGAGGCCCGGGAGGCAGTGCGATGACGGTCACCGGACGCGACGCGGTCAAGGTCGAGACCGACGACGTGGGGGTCACCACGATCAGCATCAACCGGCCCGACCGGATGAACGCGCTGGACGCCCCCACGGTGAATGCCCTGGTCGAGCTGATCACCCAGCACAGTGCTGATCCGGCGACCCGGGTCATCCTCCTGGCCGGTGAGGGCGCCGCCTTCACCACGGGTGCCGACCTGCAGGCCATCAAGGAGGCCGGTGCGGACGCGCCGACCCCGGACCAGACCATGGACAACGCCGAGGCACTGGTCAGGTCGGTGCTCACCGCGCCGATCCCGGTCATCGCCGCGGTCAACGGCCCCGCGGCCGGCGTGGGCGTCTCGCTCGCACTGGCCTCCGACATCGTGTTCATGTCGGACGACGCTTACCTGTTGTTCGCCTTCACCAACATCGGCCTCATGCCCGACGGCGGGGCGAGCGTGCTCCTGCCGGCCGCGGTCGGCAGGTCGGTGGCCTCGCGCATGCTCCTGCGTGGCGACGCCGTCGCAGCGGTCGAGGCGAAGGAACTCGGTCTGGCAGTCCAGGTACTGCCCGCCGACGAACTGCGCGCCGCCGCGGCCAAGCAGGCCCGTCGTCTGGCCCGCGGCCCGCGCCGCGCGCTGGAGCTGACCAAGCGGTCGGTCAACGCCGCGGCGTTGGCCGAACTGGACGCCGCGCTGGCCCGCGAGCACGAGGGACAGGTGGAGCTGCTGCAGTCCGCCGACTTCGCCGAAGGCGTGGCCTCCATCCTCGAGAAGCGTCGCCCGAACTTCTCCTGACCCACCGACACCCGCTCATCCCGCACTCCCGAAAGGCCGAGATCATGAGCACCGCCACTGATCCCATCGTCGAGCTGCACGCGGCGCGACGCAACAACTGGAACACGTGGGTGGCCACCCACGCCGAGATGAACCCCGCGGGCGAGGCGCTGCGCTACCTCGGCCAGACCACCACCTGGTCGCAGCTCCACGACCGCGCCGGCCGTTTCGCCGCCGCCCTGGCCGCCCGCGGCGTGGGTGAGGGTGACCGGGTCATGCTCATCACGCTCAACATCCCCGAGTTCATCGAGGCGGTGCTGGGCATCAACAAGCTCGGCGCGATCGCCGTCCCCGTGAACTTCCGCCTCACCCCGGGGGAGCTGGCGTACCTGGTGAGCGACTGCTCGCCGAAGGTCGTCATCACCGACGCCATGCTCGCGCCGCTGGTCGGCGCGATCCGGGCCCAGGGTGAGGAGCCGGGCAACCACATCGTGATCGGCGGCGAGCCGGGCACCGCCGACCAGACCACGTACGCCGAGGCCCTCGAGGCCCACCCCGAGGCGCACCCACCGGTCGACGTCCGCGAGGACGCCACCGCGCTCATCATGTACACCTCGGGCACCACGGGCCGCCCCAAGGGGGCCATGCTCTCCTACGAGAACCTCACCGCGCAGTCGCTCACCTGCATCCGGGTGTTCCGCCTCTTCCAGGAGGACGGGCGTGCGCTGTGCGCGGCCCCGATGTTCCACATCGCGGCCCTCGGCTCGATCGCCCCCAGCCTCCAGCTGGGTGGCGCCACGGTGATCCACCCGCTGCAGGCCTTCGACCCGGCCGCCCTGCTGGACACGCTCGAGGCCGAGAAGATCACCTCGATCTTCCTGGTGCCCGTGCAGTGGCAGGCCGTCTGCGCCGAGCAGCAGGCCCGCCCGCGCGACCTGGTCCTGCGCAACATCTCGTGGGGCGCGGCCCCGTCGACAGACACCATCCTGCGGGCCATGTCGGAGACCTTCCCCGACGCCCTCAACTGCGCGGTTTTCGGCCAGACCGAGATGAGCCCCATCACCTGTGCCCTGGACGGCGACGACGCCCTGCGCAAGCTCGGCTCCGTCGGCAAGGTCATCCCGACCGTCCAGGCCCGCGTGATCGACGGTCTCGGCGAAGAGGTCGAGCCGGGCGAGGTCGGTGAGATCGTCTACCGCGGTCCCACCATGATGTCGGGCTACTGGAACAAGCCCGAGGAGACCGCCGAGGCGTTCGAGGGTGGCTGGTTCCACTCCGGCGACCTGGTCCGCATGGACGAGGAGGGTTTCGTCTACGTGGTGGACCGCAAGAAGGACATGATCATCTCGGGCGGCGAGAACATCTACTGCGCCGAGGTGGAGAACACCATCGCCGGCCACCCGCAGGTCCGGGAGGTCGCCGTGATCGGCCGCAAGGACGACAAGTGGGGCGAGGTCCCGGTGGCGGTAGTCGCGCAGAACGAGGTCGACGGCGCGCCCGACCTCACGCTCGAGCAGCTCACCGAGTGGCTGCGCGACAAGCTCGCTGGCTTCAAGCTGCCCAAGCACCTGGTGATCGTCGACGAGCTGCCCCGCAACGCCAGCGGCAAGGTCGTCAAGGGCAACCTGCGAGCCGACCACGGCACGGTGGGCGTCTGATCCGGCGCCATCCGAACTGACACCGTCACCAGTGCTCCGACAATGGGGGCGAGGCACTGGTGGCGGGGTCGACGGGCGAGGTGACCGGCCGACTGGGGGCGGCCGGTCACACGGGCTCGGAGCGAGGGAGAGTGCGGGCCCGCACATGACCCCACAGACCGCCATCCCGAGACCCGAGGAGAACCCGATGACCCAGCTGACCCGTGAGCCCGCACCCGCACAGGCCCGGCAGGCCCCGCCCGGCATCGCCGACGCGATCGACACGATCGGTGCCGCCAGCGGTGTGGCGAATGTGATCATGCAGCTGTCCTGGCCACAGGTCGGCTGGGGCGTGCGCGAGAGCCGCGTCGACACCGGGAACGTCTACAAGCGTCCGCTCAAGCGGGCCCGCACCACGTTCCAGTACCTCGCCGTGGCGATCCTCGGATCCGACGAGGACAAACGCATCTACAGGGACGAGGTCACCCGCATCCACAAGTGGGTCCACTCCACCCCCGAGAGCCCCGTCAAATACAGCGCCCTCGACCCCAAGCTCCAGATGTGGGTCGCGGCCTGCCTCTACATCGGGTTCGAGGACGTCTACGAGTGGCTGCACGGTCCCATGACCGACGCGGACAAGGAAGAGTTCTACAAGACCGGTCCGACCCTGGGCACCACCCTGCAGGTGCGGCCCGAGCAGTGGCCGGCCACGCGCGCTGAGTTCGACACCTACTGGTACGAGGGCATGGAGCGTGTCCGCTTCGACGAGCCCGTGCGCCAGCACCTCGTGGGGATCGCCGAGCTGCGCATGCTGCCGCAGCCCGCGACCGCGCTGTTCGGCCGGCTCAACAAGTGGGTCACCAGCGGGTTCCTGCACCGTGAGTTTCGGGACGCTCTCGGCCTGCCGTGGAGCCCGCGCGACCAGCGGCGCTTCGAGCTGTTCCTGCGTGTGACCGCGCGGATCAACGGCCTGCTGCCCCGCGCGGTGCGGACGATCAGCTACCGGATCCTGCTCATGGACATGAGGTGGCGCCTCAAGACCGGTCGCCCGCTCATGTGACATTCCGCGCGGGCTCAGGCGGGGCCGGGAGGGGTCTCGCGGAGCCGGGCTGGGAATGGGTCGCCTGACCCCGCCCGCCCTGCCGACCCCACCCTGCCGCCTCACCCCGTCCGCCCGCCCGGCCACACGTCGAGTCGTTCCGTGCAGCAATTCCCGAGGAAAGTGTGTCGCCGGGGCTGGCGGAGTGACTCCACGTAGTCAGTGCAGCGGCCCGCGTTCAGCGGGAGCGGATGCCGGGGCGGGATGAGCGCAGGGGCGGGAGCGGATGCCGGCCCGGGGGTGCAGGTGCGTGCGGGCGCGGGAGCGGATGCCCAGAGTGGCGGGTCAGGCCTCGGTGGGTTCGCGGTCGCGGGACTCGTCCCAGACGCCGGCCCTGTCGAGGTGCTCGATGAGCAGCCGGGCTCCGATCGAGAACTCGTGCTCCACCACCGCGTGCGCTGTCTCGGCGTCGCCGGACCGCAGTGCCTCGAGCATCCGGCGGTTGTCCGCGAGCGCCTGCTCCCGCCAGTCCGCGTCCTCGGCGTAGATCCGGTACGGCATGTAGCGGGCCGCGTTCGACAGGAACCGCGACAACTTGTCTGACTGTGATGCCCGGTTGATCGACCGGTGGATCGCGTACTGCGCGAGCACCACGCCGTCGGCGTCTCCGGCCAGCGACGCCTTCTCGAAATCGTCGACGAGGCGGGCATGGAACGCCAGCGACTCCGCATCGAACCGCGAGATGGCCCGGTCCACGATGCGCTTCGACAGCTCGGCCTGCAGCCAGAAGATGTCCTCGACATCCTGGCGGCTCATGGGTGAGACCAGGTATCCGCGACGGGGAACCAGGTCCACCAACCCCTCGCCCCGCAGCGTCAGCAGCGCCTCCCGGACCGGGGTGACACTCACCCCGAGAGCGGCGGCGGTCTCGTCCAGCCGGATGAAATCACCCGGTCGGACCTCCCCGCTCATGATCCGGGTCCGGACGTGATCCGCGACCTCCTCGGAGAGCTGCGGACGTTGGGCGAGACGTGTGGGGGTCAAGTCCGCCACCTCGTTTCAGGGAAGGGGCACCCAGAAGGGCGCGCTGAACCGATAATTGAAATCAAATATATCCAAAGCGATCGGAAGAATCTCCCCGGGGGTGAAATCGACCGGACCGAGCGATACGGCCACACCGACGCCGGATCGCTCACCACCAGAGAAGGAGAACAGGTGAAATCCACCTTGACCGCGCTCGCGCTCGCGGTGGCGACCCTCGTCGTCGTCGCCCCCACCACCGCGGCCCAGTCCGCCGAGACCGCCCCGCCCCCGGCGACCAGCGCGCACGCCGCGACCGGAACGGTCCCCACGCCCACCGCCGGCGGACCGCACCCCGTCCCCGCCTCCTTCCTCGACGGCCTGCGGGCCGAGCTGCAGAACCCGCTCGGCGAACACCCGGCGACCAACGACTGGGACTGCCAGCTCACCGAGGCCCACCCGCGCCCCGTGGTCCTGGTCCACGGCACCTTCCTCAACCGGCAGGACAACTGGGCCTACCTCGCGCCCACCCTCGCCAACGAGGGCTACTGCGTCTACGCCCTGACCTACGCCTCCCACCCGCAGGCCCCCTGGCCGATCAACGCCCTGGGCGGCGTGCGCACCATGGAGGAGGGCGCCGCCGAGCTCGCCGAGTTCGTCGACCGCGTCCGCGAGGCCACCGGCGCCGACAAGGTGGACCTCGTCGGCCACTCGCAGGGCACGATCATGCCCGCCGTCTACGTCAACAACCTCGGCGGACACCAGTACGTGGAGAACTACGTCGGCCTGGGCTCCGTCTGGCGCGGCAGCACCGCCTTCTTCATCTCCCAGGCCTTCGACCTGTTCGGCCAGATCGGCGTGCGCGACGAGGTGGAGCTCTTCTTCCGCACCGTCGGCTGTGGCGCCTGCAACCAGGTGCTCGCCGGGAGCCAGTTCTTCCACGACCTCTGGGCCAGCGGCACCCCGTACCACCCCGACGTGCAGTACACGAACATCCTGACCCGCTACGACGAGATCGTCACCCCGTTCACCAGCGGATACGTCGAGGGGCCCAACGCGACCAACCACGTGGCGCAGGACTACTGCGAGCAGAACTTCTCCGAGCACGTCTCGATCGTCACCGACCCCGTGGCCCGGGACCTGATGCTCAACGCGCTCGACCCGGACAACCCGCGGGCGGTGGGCTGCGAGTTCGTGCCGCCGTTCACGCCGCTGCACAGCTGAGTCGCGGCGCGGGGCGGGCCCGCGGTGCTCGCTTCGGGCTGAGGTATTCGCCCTTCGTGGACCACGGAGGGCGCACAACCGGTGTGGAAGTGGGCGAACACCACGCGCAAGTCGCGGCCGGCGGGTGAGACTGGGCGCATGACCAACACCACCGCCGACGCCGGCGCCAGCACCGAGTCCCGCCCCGCCGTCCGCAGCGAGCGCCGCGGCAACATCCTGCTCATCACCATCGACCGCCCCGAGGCGCGCAACGCGATCAACGGCGAGGTCAGCACCCAGCTGGGCGACGCGCTCCACGAGGCCGACACCGACCCCGAGATCCGGGTGGTGGTGCTCACCGGCGCGGGCGAGCAGTCGTTCTGCGCGGGCGCCGACCTCAAGGCGATCTCCCGGGGCGAGGACATCTTCCCCGCCGAGAACCGTCAGTGGGGCTTCGCCGGCATGGTGCAGCACTACGTATCCGTGCCGGTGATCGCCGCGGTCAACGGCACGGCACTGGGCGGGGGCTGCGAGATCGCCCTGTCCAGCGACCTGGTGGTGGCCGCAGAGCACGCGATCTTCGGGCTGCCCGAGGTCAAGCGCGGACTCATCGCCGCCGCCGGCGGGGCGTTCCGACTGCCCGAGCAGCTGCCGCACCGGGTCGCGATGGAGATGATGCTCACCGGTGAACCGATCTCCGCGGATCGCGCGCTGGAACTGCACCTGGTCAACCGGGTCGTGCCCGCCGACCGCCTGCTCGACGAGGCGCTCGCGCTGGCCGAGGTGATCGCCGCCAACGCGCCGCTGGCAGTGCAGGGCACCAAGCGGGTCGCGCTGGGGATCAGCGACGGGGGCCGCCCGGGTGAGGTGGAGAAGTGGCGGGTCAGCGACACGGAGATGATCAACGTCATGACCTCGGAAGATGCCGCCGAGGGGCCGCGCGCTTTCGCCGAGAAGCGCGCACCGGTGTGGAAGGCACGCTGAGCTGACGCAGCGCCGCCGCACCGCGCTGTGCGGCCGCAGTCGAACGGCGGTGCCGCCCGCCGCCGGGCCGTGCCGGGGCGTGCGCTC
>CAYFRF010000029.1:12115-17868 GCA_964345415.1 uncultured Microbacter sp.
TCCGCGCGTCGAAGCCCCCGCGCCGCAGGTGGAGGAGGGCCCGGGGCGCATCGGAGAACTCGGACTGCACGATCAGCAGGCTCCCACCGGACGCGACGAACTCGGGCGCCAGGGCGCACAGCGGGTCGAGCACCACGCGTCCGTCGGCGCCTGCGTCCCAGGCGCGGTTCGGGCCGAGGCCGTGGAGCGGGGCGTCGGAGGGGACGTACGGCGGGTTGGAGACCACCACGTCGAAGGGCCCGGCGTCCCTTACGTCATCGAGGGTGCCGAGCCGCACGTCCACGGCCACACCGGTGCGTTCGGCGTTGCGACGGGCACAGTTCACGGCGGCGGGGGAGATGTCGTAGGCCACCACCTCGCGGGCGCCCAGCAGTGCGGCTTCCACGGCGAGGATGCCACTGCCTGTACAGATGTCGAGGACGCGCCGCCCGTCGGCGAGCCCGCTGTGTCCGAGCGTCTCACGCAGCAGCCACGAATCGTGCTGGGGCGCGTACACGCCCTCGTCGACCTCGATGTGCGCGTTCCGGGTCTGGGTCACGGGGCCTCCGGTGGGATCGGCTGACGAGGGTCAGTCAATCGCCGTCCAGGAGTGCCCGCAACCGGATCGCGGTGCCGCCGGGGCCTGACGCGCGGGGCCCGGAGCTGGGGCCTTACTGCCAGTACAGGCCGCCGGGGGTGTCGCCGCCGCCGACGAGGGTGCAGGTCAGGACGGTGCCCTCGGGGCCGGCCACGGCGATACCCTCCTGCGAGCACGGTCCGCCGGGCCGGGCCTGTCCGATGCCGGCGTCCGGTCCGCCCTCGGGCAGCCAGAGCGGGCCGGCGGTGGGGTCGTCGGTGCAGAACAGCGGCGAGCCGTCCTCGGCCTGGGCGACCTCGCCGATCAGGTGGCACGGCCCACCTGTGCTCACCACGTTGGCGGGCAGTTCGGCGGAGGGGGCCGGGGCGGGCGCGGGAGCGGCCGTCGGGCTCGACGGCACCGTCACCTGTTCGGCCGTCGCCGTGGTGGTCGAGGTGGTGGGGGAGGTCGACGACGACGAGGACGTCTGCCCAGTCGGCGAGGTGGCCGGGTCGTCTGCCGGATCCGCGGAACAGGCGGACAACGCGAGGCCGGCCGCCATCGCGAGTGCGATGGCGGCCGGGACACGGCGACGTCCCGTGGTGGTGTGCGGGCGGGTCGTCGCGGTGCTGTTCATGCGGTCCATCTGGCGATTATGCGGGATTCAGGCCCCGATAATGAAGGCCTCGAGCTCAGCGCGGGCCTTGTCGTCGGGCATCTGGACCGGCGGCGACTTCATGAGGTACGCCGACGCGGGCAGGATCGGTCCGCCGATACCGCGGTCCTTGGCGATCTTGGCGGCGCGGACGGCGTCGATGATGATTCCGGCCGAGTTGGGGGAGTCCCACACCTCGAGCTTGTACTCCAGGTTCAGCGGGGCGTCACCGAAGGCCCGGCCCTCGAGGCGGACGTAGGCCCACTTGCGGTCGTCGAGCCACTCCACGTGGTCCGAGGGCCCGATGTGGACGTTGCGGTCGTGGATCTTGCCGGCGAGGGAGCCCTCGAGGTTGGAGGTCACGGCCTGGGTCTTGGAGACCTTCTTGGACTCCAGGCGCTCGCGCTCGAGCATGTTCTTGAAGTCCATGTTGCCGCCCACGTTGAGCTGGTACGTGCGGTCCAGCGCGACGCCGCGGTCCTCGAACAGCTTGGCCATGACGCGGTGGGTGATGGTGGCACCGACCTGGCTCTTGATGTCGTCGCCGACGATCGGGACGCCGGCGGCGCGGAATTTCTCGGCCCACTCCGGATCGGAGGCGATGAACACGGGAAGGGCGTTGACGAACGCCACGCCGGCGTCGATGCAGCACTGCGCGTAGAACTTGTCGGCCTCTTCGGAGCCGACGGGCAGGTAGCTGACCACCACGTCGACCCGCGCGTCCTTGAGCGCCTGCACCACGTCGACCGCCTCGGCGGAGGACTCCTCGATGGTCATCCGGTAGTACTTGCCCAGGCCGTCGAGGGTCGGGCCACGCTGGACGGTGACGCCGGTGGGCGGGACGTCGCAGAGCTTCATGGTGTTGTTCTCGGACGCCAGGATCGCGTCGGCGAGGTCCATGCCGACCTTCTTGCCGTCCACGTCGAACGCGGCGACGAACTCCACGTCACTGACGTGGTAGTCGCCGAACTTGACGTGCATGAGGCCGGGGACGGTCGAGTCGACGGCCGCGTCCTTGTAGTACTCGACGCCCTGCACGAGCGAGGACGCGCAGTTTCCGACGCCGACGATCGCGACGCGCACCTTCTGGTCGGTCATGGGTGTTCTCCTTGTGATGGGTTCTCTGTCCGGATGAGTTCGTTGATCCACCGCAGTTCGCGCTCACTGGTCTCGAGCCCGAGCAGGGTGAGTTGCCGGGAGTAGCGCAGTTCGGTGGGGTCGGCACGGGTGGCGGCGTCGCGCTGGCCCTCTCGGCGCTCCTCGAGCACGCGGCGCCGTCCCTCGAGCAGACGCACCCGGGCCGGGCCGGGAGTGCGGTCGAAGAACGCCAGGTGCACGCCGAAGCCGTCGTCGGTGAACGACGCGGCCCCGGGCTCGTCGAGGAGCGCCGCGAGGGTCTCCTTGCCGCGTGAGGTGATGCGGTAGGTCTTGCGACCGCGCCGCGCTGTGGCAGGGGGGCGGGTGGCCGTGGCCGCCGAGGCGTCCTCGACGATCTCGCCCTGCTGTTGGAGCCGGCGAAGGGTGGGGTAGAGCGAGCCGAAGGAGACGGTACGGACGGTGCCGAGCATCTCGGACAGGCGCTTGCGCAACTCGTAGCCGTGCATCGGGCGCTCGTCGAGCAGCCCCAGGATGGCCAGTTCGAGCATGCCGTCTCCTCCTCTCTTTCTCGTGTCCTCCCCGGACGGTCGCCTGCGACGACGCATGATGCTACACCCCCGGATGTATCGGGCCGATATAACCCGCTGTGGCATCGACACGACGTGTCGGAGGCGAGAGCGGCGCGGGGCCCCGGTTCCCCGGCCCGTCGAGTACGCCCGGAGCGCACCGGGGCTACGCCGGGGGTCGTAGGCTGGCGGCGTGGACCAGGCCGACATGCGCGACCCGCGACCCGGCCCCTCCCCGGGGGCGGAAGACCCCACCGGCCGTGCGGCGCTGCGACGTCGCCGGGTGGTGGACTTCGCCCTGCGCCGCCGCGGAGTGCTCGCCGAGCTGCGGGAGGGCGGGCTGTCGTTGCGCGAGGTCTGCGACGCGGACGTCTATCTCCAGCGCGCCGCGGGTTTCCACGGTGTCGGCACGGAGACGGTCTGTCCGGTGTGCCGCAAGGAGAACCTCACCGAGGTGTCGTGGGTGTTCGGCGAGGACCTGGGCTCCGCCTCCGGCTCGGCCCGGGGCGCGGACGAGATCGGCCAGCTGGCCCTGTCGCACGACGCGTTCACGGTCCACGTGGTGGAGGTGTGCCGCAGCTGCTCCTGGAACCACCTGGTCCTCTCGTACGAGGTGGGCCTGCCCGAGGGGCACGGCAGGCGGGTCCGCCGGGCCGCGCGCGAGGCGCGCCGCCGCCCCTGACCCCGCCCCGGGGCAGCGGTCCCTCCGGCCGCTTCCGGGACCCCCCGGGAATGTCCGATGACGTGCGTAGGTTCTGGCTGGAGCCGGCTTTCGTACACAATGGATGCCAGAGCACCGCCACCGGGGGTCGCACGGACACCCGTCGGCCCGGCTCGCAGGAGGGTAGAAGATGTCGACAAGTGACACGAAGGACCGCCGCGCTGACGGGGAGAACGACTCCGCACAGCGTGGCTGGATCCGGCGTCACCCCATCTGGACGACTCTGATCCTCCTCGTCGTCGTCGTCCTCGTCGTCCCGGCGGTGATCGTCGGCGTGGCCTACTCCCGCACCGAGGTCCCCGAGCCCGGCAGCGTGGCCAACAACCAGATCTCCGAGATCTACGAGAGCGACGGCACGACGCTGATCGGCCGCATCGTGCCGCCCGAGGGCAACCGGACCCTGGTCGACATCGACCAGATCCCGGTCCACGTCCGCAACGCGGTGATCGCCGCCGAGGACCGCAGTTTCTACACCAACGAGGGCTTCGACCCCACGGGCATCGGCCGCGCCGTGATCGGGCAGATCACCGGCGAGGCCAGCGCGGGCGGCGGCTCCACCATCACCCAGCAGTACGTCAAGAACACCCTGGTCGGCGACGATGTGACGTACGAGCGCAAGGCCAAAGAGATCATCATCGCGGCCAAGATGACCCAGGAATGGTCCAAGGACCAGATCCTCGAGGCCTACCTCAACACCATCTACTTCGGTCGCGGTGCCTACGGCATCGCCGCCGCCTCCACCGCCTACTTCAACAAGCCGGTCGAGGCGCTCACCATCGAGGAGGGTGCCCTGCTCGCGGCGGTGATCCAGTCGCCCTCCGCGCTGGACCCGCTGACCAACGGTCCCGCCGCCGAGGCCCGCTGGAACTACGTCATGGACGCCATGCTCGAGATGGGCAGCATCGATGCCCAGCAGCGCGCCGTCGCCGTGTTCCCGCAGGTCGTCGAGGACCCCCAGGCCGTCGAGCAGAACGTGGGGGACCCCACCAACGGCGCGATCCGTCGCCAGGTCCTGGCGGAGCTGACCCAGTCGGGGATCGACGAGCAGATGCTCAACACCCGCGGGCTGAAGATCATCACCACCATCGACCGCGACACCCAGGAGGCCGTTCTCAACGGCGTCCGCACCAACATGCAGTACCAGAACTCGGACACCCGCGCCGCCGTGGTGTCGATCAACCCCCGGACCGGCGGTGTGATCGGCTACTACGGCGGCGAGGAGGCCGAGGGCTGGGACTACGCCAACGCCCCGCTCCAGACCGGCTCGGTGTTCAAGATCTTCGGCGTGGCCGCTGCCCTCGAGCAGGGCATCGGCCTGGGCACGCCGATCTCCTCGTCGCCCGTCACCACCGGCAACGTCACCGTCACCAACGTCGGCGGGCAGTCCTGCGGCTCCTGCTCGGTGTCGCAGGCGCTCAAGCTCTCGCTCAACACCTCCTTCATCCGCCTCCAGCGGATGCTGGACAACGGCGCCAACGACACCCGCGAGATCGCCCACCGCGCCGGTGTGGCCAAGGAGATCCCGGGCCTGCCGTGGGAGACGCTGAGCGAGCAGGGCGGGGACCCGTTCGACGGGATCATCCTGGGCCAGTACCCGATCCGGGTCCGCGACATGGCCAGCGCGCTGGCGACCTTCGCCGACCAGGGTGTCTTCCACCAGTCCCACTTCATCGAGCGGGTCGAGACGGCGGACGGCGAGGTGCTGCTGGACAACTCCGACCCGGAGGGCGAGCAGGTCATCGACAAGGACGTGGCCAACAACCTCACCTCCGCGATGGAACCGATCGCCGCCTACTCCAACGGGCACTCGCTCGCCGGCGGCCGGCCCTCGGCCTCCAAGTCCGGCACCACCCAGCTCGGCAACACCGGGCTCAACAAGGACGCCTGGTTCGTCGGCTACACCCCCTCCATCGCCACCGCGGTGTGGGTCGGAACGGACGACAACAAGCCGTTGTACAACGCCTACGGCGGCACCATGTACGGCGCCGGGCTCCCCGCGGACATCTGGAAGTCCGTCATGGACGGCGCGCTGTCCGGGACCGACTGGGAGCAGTTCCCCACGCCCGGCATGATCGGCGGACAGGCCGGAGCAGCTGCCTGGGAGTCCTACGACTCCAGCACCGACACCGGCACGGCCACCACCACGCAGGAGGCCCC
>CAYFRF010000029.1:17968-19940 GCA_964345415.1 uncultured Microbacter sp.
GGTCGACTAGAGTGTGGCCGTGCTGAGCAACGGTCGACTGTCCCCGCTGCCGCTCGACGACGACCTGCGCTCCCTGTCACCGCAGGAGCGGGTACGTCCCGGCGACGCCCCGGCCGCGACCGTCCTCGACGCGTGGGGAGGCCCCGTCGGTGCGCACGCCGCCGTGGGCCGCCAGCGGTTCTGGACGCCCCTGCGCGTGATCATGCTGTTCGCCGTGATCTTCCTGGCGTTCGGCTTCTTCTCCAAGGCCGCGTGCCTCGAGACGTCCCACCCCACCGACGGCACGCAGCCGGGACTGGTGTGGGACGGCCGCCAGTACTACAAGGCCTGCTACGCGGACCCGTTGCCGCTGTATTCCGTCGAGGGGCTGAGCGCGGGAGCATTCCCGTACAAGTACTCGTGGGTCACCGACTCCGGCGAGATCCGCTACATGGAGTACCCGGTGCTGTCCGGGCTGTTCCAGTACGTCACCGCCCAGGGGGCGCAGGCGTGGCAGGCGGTGATGCCGGGCGGGCCCATCGAGGTGGTCAAGTACTTCGTCCTGGGCGTGGTGCTGCTGGCCTTCATGTGGATGATCGCCGTGTGGGCCACCTACCTCTCGGCCGGCAGACGCCCCTGGGACACCCTGCTCATGGCCGCCAGCCCGCTGGTGATCTTCCAGGCCTTCACCAACTACGACCTCATGGCCGTGGCGTTCGCCTCGGTGGCGCTGCTGCTGTGGGCGCGCAGCAGGCCGGTCTGGGCCGGGGTCGTGCTGGGCCTCGGCGTGGCGGCCAAGCTCTACCCGCTGTTCCTGTTCGGGGCCCTGCTGGTGGTGGCGATCCGTCGGCGACGGTTCGTCGAGCTGTCCAGGGCCGCGGCCGCCGCGGTGGTGGCCTGGCTGGTGGTGAACCTGCCGATCATGATCCCGTTCCCGCAGGGGTGGCGCGAGTTCTTCCGCCTCAACTCGGACCGGCCCGCGAACCCGGAGAGCATCTACGCCGTGATCCAGGGGCTCACCGATTGGGCGGGCTTCGACGCCGGCCGCGCGGCGGGAGAGGCGCCCGCGACCCTCAACGCGGTCTCGCTGGTGCTGTTCGCGCTCGGTTGCGTGGTGGTGCTGGCGATAGGTCTCACCGCCGCCACCACCCCGCGGATCGCCCAGCTGGCGTTCCTCATCGTCGCGATCTTCCTGCTCACCAACAAGGTGTGGAGCCCCCAGTACTCGCTCTGGCTGGTCCCGCTCGCGGTGCTGGCCGTGCCGCGCGTGAAGGTCCTGCTGCCGTGGATGGCGTTCGACGCCCTGCTGTGGGTCGCCCACATGTCGTACTTCCACGGTGCGGCCAACCGGGGGATCGACCCCGAGTTGTTCCACCTCCTGGTGCTGGTGCGGAACCTGCTGGTCGTGGCGGTGTGCGTGGTCGTGATCATCGAGATCTACCGGCCGGGCCTGGATCTCGTCCGGCGCAGCCACCGCGACTGCCCCCAGGGCACCGACCCGCTCGCAGGCGTCCTCGCTGACCCTGCTGAACGTATCGTCAGTGGAGTGGTCGGTCGCACGGTCGGGCGGCACGCGCTGAGGGCTGCCGCCGGCCCCACACCCGGAGCCTCGGCCGCGGCCCCCGCAGCGGGGGCTCCGGCTGCCGACCCGGCGGCTCCGCTCGAGTACCGTGCGCAGTCAACCGGCCCGGCGGCCGCGTCGCCGGCCCCACCCAGCCCGGCACCACCCGCCCCGGACTCCCGCGGGGACACCCACGAGAAGGAAAATCACTCCCGATGACTACCAGCGCCATGATCTGGATGTTCGTCTGCATCCTCATCGGATTCATCTGCATGGTCACCGCCGCCAGCGGCTACCGTGCGGGCTGGCGGCAGCCGGTGTGGATCGGCTGGACCGTGGCCGCGTTCCTCTTCCTCACCGTGATCCCCGTGACGCAGGCGCTGACGATCGGACTGCAGCACGGCTGACACCGCACGGCTGACACGGCCCGGG
>CAYFRF010000029.1:20040-28478 GCA_964345415.1 uncultured Microbacter sp.
CGGCCCGGGCGCCTCAGTCGCAGAGGTCGAACGGCTCGGTGTCCGGGAAGTGCCGTCCCCATTCCTCGTCGGTGAGCCGCACCCCGCCTGAGCAGGCCTCCTCCATCACGTGGTCCGGGTCGAGCTGCCACATCCACATGGCCCCCTCCACGCCCACGGCCAGCAGTCCGCCGTCGGGGGAGGCGCTGCGCCCCTGGTAGAGCAGGGGGTCGGTGGTGGCGCCGAGGACGGCCCACGGCTCGGGGTGCGCGGGGTCGCCCACGTCGACCACGGTGACCTGCCCGGTGCTGGAGGTGATGAGCAGCAGCTGGTCGTCGGCGGAGAAGGCGGTCCAGTAGATCTCGCCGGGCGGCGCGGTGAAGGAGGACAGCTCCACGGGGGCGGCCGCATCGGCGACGTCCCACAGGCGGATGGTCTTGTCACCTCCGGAGGTAGCGAGCAGGGGGGAGCCGTGGGCGTACCCGGCGGAGGGGGAGGCGCCGATGCCGGTGGTCAGCCGGTGGGAGACCTGCGGTCGGTCGGGGTCGGTGGTGTCCACGATCAGCGAGTCCGGCCCGAGGGTGGGGACCACCAGTTGCCGGGAGTCGGCGGAGAACTCTGCCACCACGCACGGGTCGGGCAGCGGGACGCTCGCCCGGACCCGGGGCCGGCGGGGATCGGTCACGTCCACCAACCCGATCGCGGGTTCGGTGTCACTGCACACCGCGAGGGTGTGACCGTCGGGACTCAGGGGGCTGGTCACCACCACGCCGGAGGCCACCGGGATGCTCGCGACGGCCCGGGTGGCGGGTCCGAAGGGGGCGGTGAAGATCTGGATCCCGCCGTCGGCGAGTCCGGCGTAGACGGTGCGGCCGTCGGGGGACATGGCCAGCGAGCCGGAGAAGCGGGCGTCCGGGCCGGGGACCACGCGGCCGGTCTCGCGGGGGACCGGGCCCGTGGTGTCGACGACCGTGTGGTGCAGTTCGGAGGCGGTGACCCCCAGGACGCCGGTGGTGCGGTCGGCGGAGGAGGCGGTCTGGAAGATCGAATTGCTCTCCGAGGCGGCGCCGAGGCGGTCCAGTGGCCAGCGTCGGACCAGCCCGTCGAGGGAGTAGGAGACCACGTGGTGGCTGTCGGTGAAGCGGATCCCGGTGGCCACCTGTGAGGCGGGTAGTTCCACGAGGACCTCGCCGGCGGGATCGTAGACGCGTAGACGTTCGTCGGAGCCGGCGGCGGCGAGGCGGCCCTGCTCATCGTAGTGGACGTCCCACACGTAGGCGTTCCACCCGGCCAGTTCGGGGAGGGCACGGGCGTCGGCGGTGTTCCGTGCGCCGCCGTCGAGCGCCCAGCGGTGGACCGACCGCCCGGTGGTTCCGGCGGCGACCCGGCTGCCGTCGGGGCTCACGGCGAGGGAGAGCGGGAGCGCGTCGGGGCCGGTGTCCAGTTCCGGGCCGCGTCGGGCGGCGCCGCCGGCATCGGCGTCGAGGAGGCTCTTGACGTGGGAGGTCCGGTTCGCGACCAGCAACGTCTCCGAGTCGGGGAGCCAGGCCAGCGCCTCGACGGGTTTGGGCTGGTCGGTGCCCGGATCGGGCTCCGCGACAGACGGTTCGGGGTCGGTGACCGACGACAGTCCGCCGTCGAGGGCCAGGGCCCAGCGCAGGACCCGACCGTCGCCGGTGCCGGCGGCCAGGGTGGCGCCGTCGGGGGAGACCGCGACCGAGTGGAACGGGCCGGCGTCGGCCGCGAGGGTCTCCACCAGCACGGGATCGTCAGGGGTCCGCACGTCGATCAGGTGGGTGCCGCCCTGCCCGGCCACGGACAGCAGTGCGCCGTCGGGGGAGAGGTCGGCGGCGTACAACTCGCCCCGTTCGCCGCTGCCCAACTCCAACGCGGCGACGGGTTGGGTGCGGTCGGCGAGGAACGTCCGGAGCACCCCGTCCGAGCCGACGGAGGCGAACCATCCGGGGCGGCCCAGTTCTTCGACGCGTCCGGCGCCGGGGGCCGCCGGGAAGCGCAGCGGGACGTCGGCGCGACTGGTGTTGAGCAGCGCGGAGCGGGCCTCGGTGGTGGGGTGGATGCGGTAGGCGGCCAGGGCGAGGGAGCGGGCGAGTGACGGGTCGCTGGTGACGGCCGAGGTGGAGGCGACGGCGCCCGCGCGGGACAGGGCGATGTCGCGGGTCTGGCGTGCGTCGGAGGTGGCCTTGAGCGCGAGGCCGCTCGCGACCAGGGCCAGGACGGTCACCACCGCCAGTGACGCCACGAGGCCGGTGAGCACCCGGATGCGGCGCCGGTCGGTGCGGGCCAGGGCGTCGTAGTGCGATTCGGCGGCGTCGAGGAAGCGGAGCTCGGATTCGGCCAGGTGGGCGGTGGGGATCACCGTGTTGCTGTTGTCGTCGTCGTTGTCGTTGTTCCTCCACCTCAGGTAGTCGGCGGTGGCCGACGCGGTGGGCAGCGCGGCGTCGTCCCGCCCGGAGGCCTCCCAGTCGGCGGCGTCGGACCGCAGGCGCGCGAGGACGCGCAGGCCCTCGCGGTCCCGGTCGATCCAGTCCACGAGGCGGGGCCAGGAGGAGAAGAGGACCTCGTGGGAGGGGGTCACCGCCTCGTCGTCGAGGGTGAGGAGGCCGGCGTGGGCGAAGGGGGTGGCGACGACGACGAGCTCGTCCGCCAGTTCCGCGAGCGGGGCGCGGCGGCGGACCACACGGTCAGAACTGACGTCGGCCAGGCGCAGGAAAAGGGATCGGCACGCCTTCCGGCCGGCCGGGTCCAGGGACTGGTACACGGCTTCGGCAGAGGCCCGGACCGCGTCTTCGACACCGCCGGAGGCGTAATAGTCGGCCACCGTGATGCGGCGGCGGCGACTGCGCTCCCAACACACCAACAACACGTGGGACAGCAGCGGCAGGAGCGAACGCTCGTCGGTTCCGCCGTCCGCGGGGGCGACCGTGTCCAGCAGCAGGCTCACCAGCGCGGGTTCGACGGTGTAGCCGGCGGCGCGGGCGGGCTCGACGATGATCTCCGCGAGCTCCTCGCGTCCGGGTGGGCCGATCACCACCGGGTCGTCCAGGGCCTGACGCAGGACCGGCTCGGCCAGGGCGGTCTGGAAGAAGTCGGCCCGCAGGACCAGGACGGTGGGTCGGCCGGCGGCGGCACGGCGGGCGAGCAGGCCCAGCAGGCGGGCGCGGTGCGCGGCGCCGATCTCGTCGCCCCACAGTTCCTCGAGTTGGTCCACCACCAGATGTCCGGGGGCGTCCGCGTGCGCCGGCGTCAGGTCACCCGGTGGTACCTGGGTGACGGGTGCGCCCCCGGCGGCCCACCGGGGTGCCACGCCCGCGGCGAGCAGGGAGGACTTGCCGGAGCCGGATGCGCCCAGGACCATGAGCGGCCGTGTCCGCCGCACGGCCGTCCGGGCCAGGACGAGCTCGATCTCCGCGGTGCGTCCGTGGAACAGGCCCGCGTCGCCGGAGTGGTAGGGGCGCAACCCGAGGTAGGGGACGGCCTCGTTCCCGGATGCGGGGGCCGTGGTGTGACCGTCCCCGGTGTTCTCCGTGGCCCCGGCGGCCCCTGGGGTCCCCGTGTTCCCCCCGTCCACCGGCGGCCCGGGGGTGCCGGTGGGGCCGGGCGCCGAGAACCGGCGACCGGCCTGCCGACCGGTCCGGCGCGGGCCGGGCCGGGAACGTACCCGGTCGACGGTCGCGATCCACTCCGGGACGTCCGGGCCCGCGCCGAGCAGGTGCAGCGCCTTCTGGAGCGTGGGTTCGCTGGCCAGGGTGGGCACATGTTGCCCGGAGAACCACCCGGATGCCGTTCCCAGCGACAGGCCCGGAACCTGGCGGACCACCTCGCGCACCGACATCCCCGCCTGCACGCGGAGCGCCGTGAGGGCTGCGCCGAGCTCTTCTCTGGTCCGAACCTGAGAAAGCGCTGACGGATTCAGGTCTGCCTCGTGCGGGCCTCCGGGAATGTCCACGGCGATGATCGTACGTCCGTGTCGGGCCCGTACGGGGAGCTTGGAACGGAATCGACCTGGGAATTCATGCGAACGGCCGACGCTGGCGTACGGACTCGTACGGAGAACCGAGCGAGGGTTCCCTTACCTGTCCGGCGCTGGTGATCATGAGTGCGTTCTCACTGCATGGAGGTTCACATGACGTCGACGTTGCCCGGTCGCACCGGGGTTGCCCGCCCCGAGCTCAGTAGCCGGGAGGTCGAGGTGCTCGTCGCCTGGCTGGTGTCGGACAGCAAGCGGGAGGTGACCGAGCGGCTGTTCCTGGCCGATTCGACGGTGAGCACCTACATCCAGCGGGTGCGGGCCAAGTACGAGGCGGTGGGCCGACCGGCCCGGACCAAGGTGCGGTTGCTCCTGCGCGCTCTCGAGGACGGCCACCTGCGGCTGGACGACCTCTGACCGTGCGGCCCCGGCGTCTGCCCGTGCGGCCCCGGCGCCGGCGGGGCCGACGCGGGTGGTTCCGGTGGGATTAACGCAGGCGGCCCCGGGCGCGGTAGCCTGATCGGGTTGCTGACGCAACGACCCTCCTGCCACGGAGACACCGTGGCCGACATCTGTAGTCCACAGGAGGTGATGAGGTCCCGTGCGTCAATACGAAGTAATGGTCATCCTCGATCCGAGTCTCGACGAGCGCACCGTGGCGCCGTCGCTGGACACGTTCCTCAACGTGATCCGGCAAGAGGGCGGTTCGGTCGACAAGGTCGATGTCTGGGGCAAGCGCCGCTTCGCCTACGAGATCAACAAGCAGGCCGAGGGCATCTACGCCGTCGTCCAGCTCAAGTCCACCCCGGACTCGGTCAAGGAGCTGGATCGCCAGCTCGGTCTGAACGAGAACGTGCTCCGCACCAAGGTCATGCGCACCGACAAGTGAGCTTGACTGTCCGACCAGCCCGGTAATCTGGGCCCGGTCGGTCGGCCTCGATCACCACAACCTCAGGCTGCATCCGCAGCTATTTCTTCACGGAGGAGAAGCGCATGGCACAGGGCGATACCCCTATCACCGTCGTCGGGAACATCGTGGCGGACCCCGAGCTGCGGTTCACGCCGTCGGGTGCCGCTGTGGCGAACTTCCGGATCGCCTCGACCCCGCGTCGCTTCAACTCCCAGACCAACCAGTGGGAGGACGGCGAAGGCCTGTTCCTCACCTGCAACGTCTGGCGGCAGGCGGCGGAGAACGTCGCCGAGTCGCTGCAGAAGGGCATGCGCGTCATCGTCAACGGTCGGCTGCGCCAGCGGTCGTACGAGACCCGCGAGGGCGAGAAGCGCACTGTGTACGAGGTCGAGGTCGACGAGGTCGGTCCGTCGCTGAAGTACGCCACCGCCAAGGTGACCCGCACCAACCGCGAAGGCGGCGGGGGCGGCGGTTTCCAGGGCGGGGGCGGCCAGGGTGGCGGCGGTTTCCAAGGCGGCGGTCAGGGCGGTGGCCAGCCCCAGGGCGGCTACGGCGGAGGCCAGCCGCAGCAGGGCGGCTACGGCGGTGGCCAGGGTCGTCCGCAGAACGACGACCCGTGGGGCAGTGCCCCGCAGGCCGGCGGCTCGGGCGGTTTCGGCGGCATGGAAGACGAGCCCCCGTTCTAGATCGGGTCGATTTCCCGGGGCGCTGCTCGCCCCACCCCATAAGCATGAGACATGACCTCGCGACAACCCGGCCCAGGTCGGATCGTCGGAGGAAAGAAAGGTAGACGGATCATGAAGCTGATCCTCACCGCCGACGTCGACAAGCTCGGTGCGCCGGGCGACATCGTCGAGGTCAAGGGCGGATACGGACGTAACTTCCTGCTCCCGCGCGGGCTGGCCATCGTGGCCACCCGGGGCGCGGAGCGTCAGATCGAGTCCATCAAGCGGGCCCAGGAGGCCCGTGAGGTGCGGGACTCGGACCACGCCAACGAGCTCAAGCAGAAGCTCGAGTCGCTGACCGACGTCAAGGTCTCGGTCAAGACCTCGGACACCGGCAAGCTCTTCGGCTCGGTCACCGCGGGCGACGTGGCCTCGGCCGTGAAGGCCGCGGGCGGCCCCACGCTCGACAAGCGGTCCGTGCAGATGCCCAAGGAGCACATCAAGTCGACCGGCAGCCACAGCGTCGTCGTCGACCTGGGTCACGACACCACCGCGCGCATCGCGGTTGAGGTCGTCCCCGCCTGATCCCCCGGGATCTGGGCCGAGGGCCCCGGCCGTCACCCCTGACGGCCGGGGCCCTCCCCTATCCGCAGGGGGTGTGGACGCCCTGTGGATAACTTGGTAGCTCTACTAGGTTCCTGATGTCTGGACGATTGCCCGAGTTCATCTTTCGTTAGCCATTGTGTCCTCGCGACGTAGGTGGTAACGGGAGTTCTCCACCGGGCGCTCTACCTGCAACGATGCCGGTGACCTGCGGGTTTGCTGGTCCTGACCTGGGGATTCCACCGGTTGTCCACAGGCTGCCCCGGATCTCACCTGAGTAACTCACAGCCATTCACAGTTCTCCACAGACAGTTACTCGGAATTGTGGATAAGCCTGTGGATAGCGGTGGGGATGGCTCGCCGGGCGTGTCGTGGCGGTGACCTACAGTGGAGAGGTCTGACCGCTGCTGCACGTTGGTGGTCGAGCGGGACGCGAGCACTACAGCAGTTGGGCACTACAACGGGAAGGAGCAGACATGGCGCAGGGGGGATACGACGATCCCGGCGAAATGGCGCCCCCTCCCGAGGAGGGCGGCGGCGGGGATTTCGGACGGACGCCGCCGCAGGACCTCACCGCGGAGCAGTCCGTGCTCGGCGGCATGCTGCTGAGCAAGGACGCCATCGCTGACGTGGTGGAGGAGATCCTCCCCAACGACTTCTACAAGCCGGCCCACCAGGCGATCTACGACGTGATCCTGGATCTGTACGCCCGGGGTGAGCCGGCCGATGCCGTGACCGTGGCGGCCGAGCTGGACCGACGCGGCGATCTCCGGCGCGTCGGTGGCGCCCCGTACCTGCACACCCTCATCTCCACGGTGCCCACGGCCGCCAACGCCGGCTACTACGCGCAGATCGTCGCCGAGAAGGCGGTACTGCGTCGTCTGGTCGACGCGGGCACCCGCATCGTGCAGTACGGCTACTCGGGGTCCGAGGGTGCGGACGTGGAGGAGGTGGTGGACCGGGCACAGGCCGAGATCTTCGAGGTCACGGAACGGCGGACCACCGAGGACTTCGTGGTGATCGAGGAACTCCTCCAGCCCACGATGGACGAGATCGACGCGATCCACACCGCGGGTGGGCTCAGCAAGGGCGTGCCCACCGGCTTCGCGGACCTGGATGCCATCACCAACGGTCTGCACGGCGGTCAGATGATCATCATCGCCGCCCGCCCCGGCGTAGGTAAGGCGCTCGCCCTGGACACCGTCCTGCCCGTCCCCGGCGGGCACACCACGATGGGCGAGGTCGCCGTGGGCGATCAGGTCCTCGGCGTGGACGGGCAGCCCACCGAGGTCACGGGCGTCACCGAGGTGTGGCACGACCGGCCCTGCTTCACCGTGCGGTTCAACGACGGCACCGAGATCGTGGCCGATGCGGAGCACGAGTGGCGCATCGAGATGGGCGGCACCGAGCAGGTGGTCACCACCAAGTCGCTCGACACGCTCATGCTGGTGTGCGATTTCGGGATCGTGATTCCCGAGCACCCGGGTTCGGGACGCAGCGCCCGGGTCATCACCGACGTCCGCAGTGCGGCAAGTGTGCCGGTGCGGTGCATCGAGGTGGCCGCCGCAGACCATCTGTACCTGGCGGGGCCCACCGCGATTCCCACGCACAATTCCACGATCGGCCTGGACATCATGCGGTCCTGCTCGATCAAGAACGGGCTGGCCTCGGTTATGTTCTCCCTGGAGATGAGCAAGACCGAGATCGTCATGCGTCTGATGAGCGCCGAGGCGAGGGTCAAGCTGTCCGATATGAAGTCGGGGACCATGACTGACGAGGACTGGACCCGCCTGGCGCGGCGCATGGGGGAGATCTCCGAGGCGCCTCTGTTCATCGACGACTCGCCCAACCTCACCATGATGGAGATCCGCGCCAAGGCGCGGCGGCTCAAGCAGAAGCACGACCTGCGCCTGATCGTGGTGGACTACCTGCAGCTGATGTCCTCGGGCAAGAAGGTCGAGTCGCGTCAGCAGGAGGTGTCGGACTTTTCGCGTCAGCTCAAGCTGCTGGCCAAGGAGGTCGACGTGCCCCTCATCGCTATCTCGCAGCTGAACCGTGGACCCGAGCAGCGTACCGACAAGCGTCCCCAGGTCTCTGACCTTCGTGAGTCGGGCTCGCTGGAGCAGGACGCGGACATCGTCATGCTGCTGCACCGCCCCGACTCCACGGAGCGCGACGATCCGCGTGCCGGCGAGGCCGATCTGATTCTGGGTAAGCATCGTGGTGGTCCCACGGCCACGATCACGGTCGCGCACCAGCTCCACTACAGCCGCTTCGTGGATATGGCGAGGGG
>CAYFRF010000030.1:0-21034 GCA_964345415.1 uncultured Microbacter sp.
CGGCCTGGCAACCGAGTCGTCCGACATCGCACCGGGACCCTTCGGGTCCGCAGCCATCGACGGCTTTCTCTATCTGCCGGCGTACGTCCTGACCACGCTCGCGGGAGGAGCGGCACTGTTCGGTTCCTAGAAGGAGCGCTGCGCGGGAACTTGCCTGGCTCCGGAACTAACGGGGCTTCAGAGCTGAAATAACCTCAGAGACCACAGAACTCCCGCCACTGATCGACCTCTCGCAGAGCCTGGTCCCGTCCGAGGGCATACGCCTCTGCGAGACGGTCGACCTTGCGCTCATAGCTGCGGATCTTGACCTGCTCCGGGCGGAAGACCACGGCCTGGCCGGATTCTTCGAGTGCGTCGATCTCGTCGAGCGTCTCGTTGTACAGGGCCCAGCGATGCAACAGGGCCTCACCGACCGCAGGGAAACGGCGGAAATACGACCGGTAGAACGGCGTGAGACGACGGGGAGGAACCTTACGGAAACCTTTGGGCTGCGTGAGCACCACGAGGAACTTCTCGAAACCGGCCTCACGCGCCGCAGACAGCGGGACCCCGCCATCCGAGCCGAGCGCTCCGTCGACGTAGTACTCGCCGTCGATCAGCACCGGAGGCATCCACACCGGCATGGTCGACGACGAACGCACCTTCCGCATCAACTCCGGCATCGTGGCCGTGTCTTCCTCGGTCCAGAACACGGTCTCGCCGGTCGAGCACCGGAACGTCCCGATCCGTGCCGCCGCGCCGCTGGCCGAGAACGTCTCGTAGTCGAACGGCAGAGCCTGGTCGGGCAGGCCGCTCTGTTCATAGATGTACTCGGCGTTGAACAGGCCCTTACCCTGCGCGAAACTGCGCCAATTTCCGAAGTTGGGGTCGGCCGCCAACTCCACGAAACTCTTTCGTGCCCGCGCCGCGTCCCGTGACATGTAATTGGCCAGATGCGTGGATCCCGCCGAGATGCCCGCCACGAGTCCGGTGTGGATCTCCGCCTGGATCAGCGTCTCCACCACGCCCGCCGTGTGGACCGCGCGCATCCCGCCGCCCTCGAAGAGGAGCGCGACGTCCGGCGCGGTGGGGGCCCCACTGCTCGCGTCACGGCCATCCTCGTGGTGTCCGCTCTCCCCGCCAGCGCTCGCCTCGACTCCAGTCACGCCAGCCAGGTTACGTGCCCGACGTACAGGAGTGATCCCACCGAGCCCCCAGCCTCGGGCGCCGACGGGAAAAGGGAGAAATTCGTCTGGAGAAGTCGACGCCGACACGAGTTGTCGCCGACAACCTTCCGCTAGGGTCGATTCGTGACCCACCTCTCCGAGCTCGTCGCCTCTGTCAACGACATCTACTGGTACGGGGTAATCGCCCTGCTGGTCGCCGCGGGCCTCTACTTCTCCGCGACCACCCTGCTCGTGCAGATCCGCATGTTCCCGGAGATGCTGCGCACGATCACCGAGAAACCGGCGGACATCGACCCCGGGAAGAAGGGCATCTCGGCGTTCCGCGCGTTCACCATCTCCGCCGCCTCCCGCGTCGGCACCGGCAACATCGCCGGCGTGGCGATCGCCATCACCGTGGGCGGGCCGGGCGCGGTGTTCTGGATGTGGCTCATCGCCATCATCGGTGGCGCGACCGCGTTCATCGAGTCCACCCTCGGCCAGCTGTACAAGATCAAGGGCAAGGATTCCTACGTCGGCGGCCCGGCGTACTACATCCGCGACGGCCTGGGCTGGAAGCCGCTGGCCGTGGCCTTCGCCGTGATCATCACCGTCACCTACGGCTTCGTGTTCAACGCGGTGCAGGCGAACTCCATCTCCGAATCCATCCGCAACCAGTTCAGCCTCACCGACACCACCTCGAGCCTGATCATCGGAGTGGTGCTGGCGATCGTCACCGGTCTGGTGATCTTCGGAGGCATCCGCCGCCTGTCGGCGGTCACCGAGATCGTGGTCCCTGTCATGGCCGTCGCCTACATCGTGGTGGCGCTCGTCGTCGTCGTCATCAACATCACCGAAGTACCCAACATGGTCGCCCTCATCGTGGGTCAGGCGCTCGGCTTCAGGGAGGTCGCCGGCGCCACCATCGGCGCGGCGATCATGCAGGGCATGCGGCGCGGCCTCTTCTCCAACGAGGCCGGCATGGGCTCCGTCCCCAACGCGGCGGCCACCGCCTCGGTCTCCCACCCCGCCAAGCAGGGCCTCGTCCAGTCCCTCGGCGTCTACTTCGACACCCTCATCGTGTGCTCGGCGACCGCCTTCATCATCCTGCTCTCGGACCCCACCTTCGGCGGTGACAGGGAGGGCATCTCCCTCACCCAGAACGCCCTCGCCTCCCAGGTCGGCGACTGGGGTATCCCGTTCATCACCATCGTGATCTTCTTCCTCGCCTTCTCCTCCATCCTCGGCAACTCGTACTACGGCGAGGCCAACATCAACTTCCTGCGCGAGAGCCCCCGCGCCATCACCACTTTCCGCGTCCTCGTGCTGCTCGCGCTCATCGGCGGCGCGTTCGGCTCCGTCGACCTCGTCTGGGGGCTCGCCGACCTGTTCATGGGCTTCATGGCCACCATCAACCTCGTCGCGATCCTCCCGCTCGGCGGACTCTCCGTGGCGCTGCTGCACCACTACCTCAAGCAGAAGGCCGCCGGCCACAACCCGGTCTTCCACCGCGACGACCTGCCACAGGCCAGGAACGTCTCCTGCTGGGACGGCTCCGACCCCATCACCCGTCGCTAGGGTCGGGGAATGACCGCCCCGACCCGGAACCGCTACGCCGCGCTCCCCAAAGCCCACCTGCACGTCCACCTCGAGGCCGCCATGCGGGAGAGCACGCTGCGGCAGTGGTGCGCCGAGGACGGGATCGAGGTCCCGCCGCTGGTCAGCTATCCCGACTTCACCCGGTTCCTCGATGCGTACGGGGTGCTGATCGGGCTGCTGCACACGCCCGAGCGGGTGGCCCGGCTGCTCGACGAGGTGGTGGCCGACGCCGCCGCGCAGGGGGTGGTGGCGCTGGAGTACGCGTCGATCCCCGAGAAGGCGGCAGCGTTCGGCTCGGCCGAGGAAGCGCTCGAGTTCATCCTGCCCACGGCCGCGGAAGCCGGTCGGCGGCACGGGGTATGGACCGGGGCGATCGTGAGCATCGACCGCGGCGCCGGGCCGGATCACGCGCGCGAGGCCGCGCGCCTGGCCGCGCGATTCGCCGACCGGGGAGTGGCCGCCGTGGGGCTGGTCGCCGACGAACGCGGCAACCCCGTCTCCGCGGCGGCCGAGGCGTTCGCGATCGCCCGCGATGCCGGCCTCGGGGTAGTGCCACACGCCGGCGAACTCGCCGGGCCGGAGGAGGTGCACGCCGCGATCGAGCTCGGTGTGGATCGGATCCAGCACGGGGTCCGCGCCGTGGAGGATCCGCGGGTGCTCGACCTTCTCGCCGCGCGCGGGACCTGCCTCGATGTGTGCCCCACCTCGAACGTGATCCTGGGGGTGGCCCCCTCACTCGAGCAGCATCCGCTCCCGCGCCTGCTCGAGGCGGGCGTACGGTGCTCGATCGGCGCCGACGACCCGCTGCTGTTCGGTGTGGACGTGGTGGACGAGTACGTGCTCGCCGAGGAGCGGATGGGGCTCGCGCCGGAGCGGCTCGCCGAGTGCGCGCGCACGTCGATCGAGGCCTCGTTCGCGCCGGAGGAGATCAAGCGGGGCGCCCGCGAACGGCTCGGTGCGCGCAGCTGGTGAACCTCAGTAGAGGAACACGACGGCGTTCTCGCCGCCGCGGCAGATGAGTCCCCCGTTGTTGTGGCTGGCGATGCAGCCCATCTCGTAACTCTGCCCCGTCGCAGGGCTCACCCCTCGCGGCGGATGCGGTCGGCGGCGAGGATCATCGGCACCTGCAACGGCAGCCGCCCCCACGCGATGACCTGGTGCGGCCAGAACGGCTTGCCCCGCCAGGCGCGCGCCATCTGGAGGTTGCCGGGGAACACGCCGACGAACAGGGCCGTCGCCGCCGCGCCGCCCAGCGCTCGGGTCCGGGGCGCGGCGAGCAGTCCAGCCACCGCCAACTCCGCTACGCCGGAACCGTAGGTCCAGGTACGACGACTACCGGGCAGCTCGGGCGGGATCAGTCCGTCGAACGGTTTCGGCGCCACGAAGTGCAGCACACCCATCGCGCCGAGGGCGGCGGGCATGGCCCAGTAGCGGACCTTCTTGCCGGTGGAGTACCTCATGGCACGACCCTACGACCGCGGGGCGGGCGGCGGCACCGGTCCGGCCAGGTCTGTCACGCCGCACCGGCCGGCGCCGCCAGGAGCGAGTAGGCCGTGCCGCGTTCCTCGCGCTCCCACCATTCGTCCGCGCCGGCCGACGCCGTCCCCGCGCCGCCCAGTCCCTCGCGGATGAGTTCGCGTTTGAGGATCTTGTTGGTGGCGGTGGTGGGCAGTTCTTCTGCGATGCGGACCCAGCGCGGCCACGCCTTGGGTGACAGGTCGGGTTGGGCGGCGAGGAACTCCTCGAAGGCGGCCGGGTCGAGGGTCGAGTCGTGGCGGGGGACGATCGCCGCGACGAGTTGGTCGCCGACGCCGCGCGGGTCGGGCAGTCCGTAGACGGCCACGCGCGAGGCGGCCGGGTGGCGCAGGAGGATCTCCTCGACGATCCCGGCCGCCATGTTCTCCCCGTCGACGCGCAGCCAGTCCCCGCTGCGGCCGGCCATGTAGATGTAGCCATCCGCGTCGCGATAGGCCAGGTCACCCGACCAGTAGATGCCATCCCTCATGCGTTCCGAGGTGGAGCCCTCGTCGTTGTAATAGCCCGCGAAGAACCCGGCCCCCTCGGCGTTCACCAGCTCGCCGACACACTCGTCGAGATTGGAGACCGCGCCGTCGTCGTCGAAAATTGCACGCGGACATTCCTCACTGGTGACGGGGTCGTACACGGCGACCCCCGGGAACGGTTCCCCGATGGATTCCAGCGGTGAGTCCTCGGTGCGGGTGATGATGATCGCCAGTTCGGTGGAGCCGTAGGCGTCCATGACGCGGCAACCGAATCGCTCGGCGAAGGCGGGGATGTCCTTGGCGGCGGCCTCGTTGCCGAAGGCCAGGCGCAGGGTGGTGTCCGCGTCGTCGGGGCGGGGTGGGGTGTCGAGGATGTAGGCGAGCGGTTTGCCGACGTAGTTCATGTAGGTGACGCCGTATCGGCGCAGGTCGTCGCCGAACTGGCTGGCGCTGAACCGCCGGGCGAGAGCCATGGTGCCGCCCACCGCGATGGCCGGGGAGAAGCCGCCCATGATGGCGTTGGAGTGGAACAGCGGCATGGACATGTAGAAGATGTCCTGCGGCGTGAGGTCGAAGCGTGGGACGAGCGCCTCGCCGGACATGGTCACCGTGAAGTTGCCGACCTGCACCGCCTTGGGGTCACCGGAGGTGCCCGAGGTGAAGATGAGCATGAAGGGGTCCATGGCCGTCACCGCGGGAGGATTATTTGGGGGCGACGACGACGACACCATGGCCGCCCACGCATCGGAGTCGGTGTTGATGATGCTGACCGAGCCGAGATCCAGGCCGTCCAGGAGCGGCTCGAGTCGGGAATCGGTGAGTATCACCTGAACGTCGGCTTTCCGGATGTCGCGCGCCAGACTCTCCCCGCGGCGGGTGGCGTTGAGCCCGACGGTGACGTACCCGCCGAGGGCTCCCGCGGCGAGGGCGTACAGCATCTCCGGGGTGTTCTCGAGCAGCGTGGCCACGTGCCGGGGCCGCGAGGCGGCGGTGTGCGCGTTCTCGGTCCACACCCCGTGCAGCACCTCCTCGATCGCGCCGGCCCGCTTCGCGGCGCCCTCGAGGTACTCGCGCCAGGTGATCGAGGTGTCCTCGTGGAGGATCGCGGGCGCGTCCGAGTCGGTGTGGCGGAGGAGTTGGTCGCGGACGGTGTCGGCCATTGCGGGAGATCCTTCACAGACTCGAGGTGTGATGTAGATCATAGCCCCGAGCTCGGACAGTGGTCAGGAAAGCCGCGAGACCCGCGGCGGTGTTCGCCTCTACTGTGGATCCCGGCGGCCCGGCCTCGCGCCACCGCCTGCAGACCCCTCACCCCGACCCCCGGAGGAACCCATGGACGTCGCCGCCGTGACCGCGATCGCACCGGACGCACCGCTGGAGAAGACCACCATCCGGCGCCGGGAGACCGGCGTGGACGACGTGCTGATCGAGATCGAGTTCGCCGGCATCTGCCACTCGGACATCCACCACGCGCGCGGCGAGTGGGGCCGCACCGTCTATCCGGTGACGACCGGGCACGAGATCGTCGGGATCGTCCGCGAGGTGGGCTCCGGGGTGACCCGCCACGAGGTCGGCGACCGCGTGGGTGTGGGCTGCCTGGTCGGCGCCTGTCACGAGTGCGCGTCGTGTGAGGCCGGCCAGGAGCAGGAGTGCGAGAACGGCGGGCTGGCGACCTACGGCTCCCCGCTGCCCGAGGGCGACCCGGAGGGTCCGGTCACCAACGGCGGCTACTCCACGCACATCGTGGTGGAGGAGCGCATGGTCGTCTCCGTGCCGGAAGAGCTCGACCCGGCCGCGGCCGCTCCCCTGCTGTGCGCCGGGATCACCATGTACTCACCGCTGCGGCAGTGGAACGTCGGCCCGGGCACCAAGGTCGCGGTGATCGGCATGGGCGGGCTCGGGCACGTGGGCGTGCAGCTCGCCGTGGCCATGGGCGCCGAGGTGACCGTGCTGTCCCAGACCACCTCCAAGCGCGACGATTCACTGAAGTTCGGTGCCGTGGAGCACTACGCGACCGCCGGCGACGAGGGCACCCAAACCCTGCGCTCGCTGCGCGGGAGCTTCGACCTCATCCTCAACACGGTGTCCGCGAACCTGCCGCTGGACCGTTACCTGGCCACGCTCAAGCCTCGCGGGGTGATGGTGGAGATCGGGATCCCCAGCGAGCCCATGTCGCTCCGGGCCGGTTCGGTGACCGGCGGTCGCAAGATCCTCACCGGCTCCATGATCGGCGGCATCCCCGAGACCCAGGAGATGCTCGATTTCTGTGCCGAGCACGGGATCACCGCCCAGATCGAGCTCATCTCGGCGGATAAGATCAACGAGGCCTGGGACCGCGTGGTGAGCTCGGATGTGCGGTACCGGTTCGTGATCGACGCCAAGACGTTCTGACTTGCGCCGAGCTACCGCGCCGGTCGTCAGCGCCAGCCTAAGAACTGCATACCGAACAGCGTCACACCGGCCACCAGCGCTGACCCGATGACGACCGGTTTGTTGTATCCGTTGTTCCAGGAACGGCTGAACAATCGCTTGAACTCGGCCCACCGGCCATCCCAGTAACCGGGTTCGGGGGCCAGCGCTGGGTGTTCATATGGCCCCTCCTGGTCACCGTGCGGCCCGAACGGTCGGTTCTCATTTCGCGTTGCCATGTCATCTTTCCGCAAGGTTGTCAGAGAACTTCTCATGTAGCGCATCGCCAGCCTTATGCCCGTAATAAGTTCCTACTGCGGCACCGATCCCGGCGCCGATGAAAGTACCCGCCGGCCCGAAGAACGACCCTGCGATCGCGCCGGCCGCGGCGCCGCCGAGGGCACCGCCGCCCAGAGCTGCACTTGTCTCGACCAGTGCCTCGCTGGTCGATGTCCGCCCCTCCGCGTGGGACTTCACCCCGTCGTAGACCGTAAGCCCGCCACCCAGCGGCCCGGCGATCCTCCCCAGACCGCGAAGGCCCGTACTCGCAGCGCGACCGACGTCATCGGGCAGGGGATTCGCCGAGTGTCTGCCCCGGGTCTCCGGGTCGAGGTCATCGGCGAGCGCCGGCGCCCCCGCAGCCGCCGCGCCCGTCACCGCGTCCAGAGCCTTCCCCGGCCACGGGTCATCCGGGCCCGGGATGGGCGTCCGGTCGACCTCCGGAGGGATCGCGGTGTGGAGACGGGCTGCGACCGCGTCGATCTCCCGTCCGTAGTGCTCGTCGAGGGAGCGCACCGTGACGAGCGCGGCGCCAATGGCCTCCGCATGCTGGTCGACGAGCGCCCGGAGGGCATCGGGATCCGAGCCGTGCCGACCCGGCGCCGGCTCAACGAAGACATCGGAGACCACCAGACCGGCCGCCTCGGCCTCCGAGATCCGGTCCCGCACCGACTGCACCGCCGGACCGAGTGCGGAATGCGCCCGCCCCAGCGCCACTTCGAGCTCCTCGAGTCCGTCGGCGAGCCGCGTCACATGGGCTTTCTCCCCCTCAACCACCTCGAGTACCGCGTCCGCCGCTCTGCCGTCCCAGCCCTCGTCCAGTTCCTCACCGCCCTTGACGAGAACACGGCGTGACCCGGCCGCCACCTCCGCCCGAGATCCCACGGCCGCTGCCGCATCGTCCAGCGCAGCCAGCTCCCACCGACGGACCTCCCCCATCGAATAGCTCACCGCCCCACCACCGCCCCCAGCAGAGCCGCGAAATCCTCGTCCTCCGCCTCGAGAAAACGGTGTGCCTGCTCCACGAAATCCGCCAGCCCGGCAAGCCGCCCCGAACTCCGGGCCGCGCACACCGCCGCCGCGCCACACGCCCGGTCCAGGGCCTGCTCGACCGCCGAACCGCCCGGCAGCGCCACGGCGACATCCGCCACCACCGTCGGGAAGGTCACCTCCGCCGCTCTCTCCCCGGAGTCGCGGAACACCGAGACCGCACTCGCGATCTTCCCGGCGTCTGCTCTGATCGTCCCGTCGGGCATGGCCTCACCTCGTTGTGGATGCCGTTGTTGGTAGAAGTCGTTGTCGTCGTCGAGAAACTCTCACCCACTACGACGGCGGCACCTGCCCGAACGGTTCCCCTCGCGGCGGACCGGGTTGCTCTTCCCCATTCGTGTCGTACCCGTGGTGTCTACTCAGGGTGTGGCCGGAACCCGGTTCCCCCGGAGCCTCGGCCACGCCCCGGCGGCGTCGCCCGACGCCGGGACCTCTCCCCCGAGGAGTTTCCATGCCGCTCACCTGGACCCCCACCGTCGACCGCGCGCTCGCCGTGGCCGCCCGTTGCCACGCCGGCCAGACCCGCAAGGACGACCCGACGCCCTACATCGCCCACCCCGTCGCGGTGGCGATGATCGTCTCCGACTTCACCACCGACGAGGACGTGGTGGTGGCCGCCCTGCTCCACGACGTCCTGGAGGACGTGCCACCGTCGGTGTACTCGGCCGCGGACATGACCGCCGAGTTCGGCGAGCGCGTCACCGAGATGGTGCGCGGGGTGTCGGAGGAAAAGACGGCCGGCGAGGAGACTCCCCCGTGGCGGGTGCGTAAGGAGGGGTACCTCGCCCAGTTGGCCGAGGACTCTCCGGAGTGCCTGCTCATCTCGTCCGCCGACAAGATCCACAACCTGCGGTCGATGGTCGCCGCACACGATCGCCTGGGCGCGGACATGTGGGGGCTCTTCAACGCCGGTCCGGAGGAGAAGCTCTGGTTCTACGGGGCGATCGCCGACGCGGTGACCGAGCGCCTGGGTGACTGCCCGGCCAGCCGCGAGCTGCGTCAGGCGGTCGAGGACGTGGCCGCGCTCGCCCCGGCGCACTGAGACGGTGCGCGATCAACTCGCCGGCCCGGGCAGTCTCTCGCCGGGCCGGCAGGACGATCCGTGGGACGGATTCGCCACGACACTGACCCGGCATCTTCGCAGGTCGCAGGCGGTGGGGGCGATGGAGTTCTCGGCGCCCACCGACCCGACCGGCGGCCGGGCACGGTGCCTCGTACAGCTGGCCGCTGACGGATCGGCGTGGGTGACCCTGCGCCGGTCCGGCGCGGCCCTCGCCGAGGAGTTGCTCGTGCGTACCGACCCCGCGGATCCGGCGCGCCTGGCCCTCACGGTGGTCGAGACCTGCCGGGACCGGCTCGGCATCCCCCACCCGGAACTGCTCACGCTGCGGTGCGAGGGCCCTGCCGGACGCCAGACCGCGACGCTCGGGCTCGTCCACACCGACGCCGTGGCCCACGGGCAGGACCCGGCCGACTACCCGAGTGCGATCGACGTGGCCGTGGAGGTCGCGGACCACGAGGACGCGAGGGAGCAGTACGAAGTGCTGGTGGAACGCGTCACGGGACGACCGTGTGTTGTGGACGACGACGGCGACATCGTGTTCGACCATGTGGGGCACCGCATCCACATCGAGTTCACCGAGGACGTCCCCTACGCGCGACTCTGGGCCTGGGTGGTGCGTGGCGTCCGGTCGCGGTCAGAAGCCGCCCTGGAGATCGCCCGGTTGAACGGGGAGAACGACCTCACGGCCTGGGTGCTCGACGGTCGTCACGTCTTCCAACGCACCGTCGTGCCCGTCGCTCCGTTCCTACCGCGGCACGCTCAGGCTGCACTCGAGCACTTCCTCTACACCTTCGCCTGCAGCCGAGATGCCGTGGCACACACGCTCGGTCCCAGGTAGGCGGATGCGTGCAGGCCATCATGTCGGACCCGTGGGGCACGATGTGTTTGTGACCGGATTCCAGGCCCATTCCACCGCCATCGCAGATGTGGTTCGTCGTGCCCGAGCAGGCGACCCGCTCTCCCGCATCACCGTGATCGTCCCGTCGTTCGGCGCCGCGCGCGACCTCGTCCGCGCCCTCGCACTGACCGGCGGGGCGGCGGGCGTGTCGGTGCGCACGGCGGCCCAGGTCGTGGCGGAACTGGCGGGACCCGCACTCGCACCGCGGGCCGCCCTGCCGCTCCCGCTGTTGGCCGCGGCGGTCGACAGGGCCCTGGATTCCGATCCCGGACGGTTGGCGGCGGTCGCTGCCGAACCCGTCACCGGGCAGGCCATCGCCCGGGCATGCCTGCGGCTGGGCACGGTCGAGCCCGGTTCGGTCGAGCCGGAGACGCCGTTGCAGGAGGAGGTGCTGCGCCTGGCAGCAGAAGCCGGAGCCCGGACGGGCCGCTCCTATTACACGCAGTTCGAGGCCGTCACCACGGCGATCGCGCGCCTGGACCGGCTCGGTCAGGTGGTGCTGGCCGCACCGCTGCGCGGGACCGAGCTCGAGCGTCAGCTGCGTGCGGCCCTCGAGGCCCGCGGACCGGAGGGCGGGGTGCACACCGTGCCGGGCACCGGGGCGGATCACCTGGCCTCCGCCGCCGAACCGGATGCCGAGAACGCGGTGACCGGCACGCAGGTGGTGCACGCCTCGGATTCCGACGATGAGGTGCGGGCGGTGGTCCGCTTCGTCCGGTCGCGGCTCGCCTCCGGCGTCCCCGGACACCGGATCGGCGTCTACTTCCCCTCACCGGACCCGTACCAGCGCCTGCTGCACCGGGCCTTCGCCGAGGCCGGCATCGCCGTCTACGGCCCCTCCGACTCCGGAGTCGGGCGCTCGGCCCCGGGTCGGTCACTGGTCCGGCTGCTGCAGTTGGACACCGATCTGATGGACCGGGCGGAGCTGCTGTCCATCGTGGCCGAGGGATCGGTGATGGCCACCGACCAGGGCGGGAAACCGGTGTCCTCACGCCGGCTGGAGCTGCTCACCCGCAGCCGCTTCCCGGTGATCGGAGGTGGCGACTGGGACCGGTTGGCCGACAAGGTTCGTGACGAGCCCGGTACGCTCGGGGACCGGGACCGGGAGGCCGCCGTCGCCCTGCTGCACCTCATCACGCGGATCCGGGCGGGGCTGGTCGCCGTCGATGCGGCGGCGAGTTGGGCCGCCACCGCCGAGGCCGTGACCGCGCTGATCACAGCGGTATTCCGGCAGAACCCCGAGCGTGCGGCCGTGCTGGCGGTCGTCGCCTCACTGGCCGACCTGGACTCGATCGCCCCCGCCATCACCCGTGACCGGGTCGTGGGTGCCCTGACCGCCCGCCTCGACGCGCTCACCGAACGGATCGGGGAGGAGGGCGCGGGCGTGGCGGTGGGGCCGATCGACGACGCGGTGGGTCGGGACCTGGACACGGTGTGCATCGTGGGCATGGCGGAAGGTCTCCTCCCGGTACTGCACAGGCCTGATCCCCTGCTGCCCGAGGGCGCGGTCGAGCCGTCCGCGGCCGACCAGCTCGACGAGCGGTATCGGGTCTTCCAGCTGGCGCTGGCGGCCGGGGCCGCACACCGCCTGTGCTCGTTCCCCCGCGGCTCGATGCGCGGAGGTGGGGACCGCATCCCGTCCCGGTGGCTGCTCCCCACGCTGTCCCGGCTGTCCGGCACCAAGGTCCACGCGACCCGCTGGCAGGAGGCGGTGGCGGGGTGTGAGGCGGTCACCGCCGTGTCGTCCTTCGTGGACGGCGTGCTCACCCCTCCCGCAGGTCTCGGGACGGATCCGGCAACCTCTGCGGAGCTGAGGATCCGACAGCTCGCCGCCGCCGACTGGCAGGTGGGCGCCACTGCGCCCGACCTGCTCGTACGCGCCCACCAGATGCGTGGTGATCGCCGGTTCGGCCGGTTCACCCGGTTCACCGGGGACGTCTCCTCGGTGGCGGACCTGCTCACGGTGCTGGACCGTCCCCTGTCCCCCACCCGGCTGGAGGACTGGGCGCAGAGCCCGTACCTGTTCTTCATCGGCACCATCCTGCGGGTCCGGGTACTCGAGGACCCGGCTTCCGCGATCGATCTGGACCCCCGTGACTACGGCGATCTGGTCCACGCGATCCTGCAGCGCTACATCAACGACCGGCGCGACACCGGTTCCGGGCCGGACCGGGACCTGCTGATGTCCGCGCTCAGGACCGAATGCGAGGCCGTGATCGCCGCGTCCCCCGGGCTGGTCGCGTCCCTCTGGCGTCAACGCGAGATGCTGCTCGGTGCCGAGCTGGACCGCTGGTACGAGGAGGACAGCGCGGATGCCGAACAGGGCTGGCGACCCACGGCCACCGAGCTCGGCTTCGGCCGGGCTAACGAGACGGGAGAGGTACGCGAGATCCCGTACGAGGTCACGACCCCTGCGGGAACCACGTCTATCCTGCTCGCCGGGTCGATCGACCGCCTGGACAACCGGTCGGGCACGCAGCGTGTGACCGACTACAAGACGGGTAGGGCACCCGACGAGGAGCACCGTCCCTCGTCGGAGCACCCCACACTGCACGGCACCAGGTTCCAGCTGCCGCTCTACGCGGCGGCGGCACGGTCCGCCGCCGGCCTGCCGGTGAGCGAGGCCCGCTACTGGTACTGCACCGAGAAGGGCGACTTCACGCAGGTCGGTCTGACCATCACGGACGAACTGATGGACCGTGTGCGGGAGGATGTCGGCCACCTGGTGGACGCCCTCCAGCGTGGATGGTTCCCCCTGAAGGGCGGACGCGGCTCGTCCCGGGACCTGGCGAGCATCCTCGGGGACTCCGACCTCGACGAGGCCTGGGCGCTGCTCTCACGACACGAGCCCCTGTCCAGCCACGAGGCGTTCGCCGGCCTCCTGCTCGCCGACCAGCCCGAGACCGAAGCGGAGTCGCACTCATGACCACCCTCACCGATCAGGCCGCCCGCACCCGGGTCGAGTCGGCCACCCGAGCCACCCTCTTCGTCGAGGCCGGCGCCGGGACCGGAAAGACGTACGCCCTGGTCCGCAGGCTCAGCGCTCTGCTCCTGGACGATGCCGTCCCCATCGAGGAGATCGCCGCCATCACCTTCACCGAGAAGGCCGCCGCCGAGCTGCGCGACCGTCTGCGTGTGGCGCTGGTGGACGAGCGGGACAAGGGTGACCGCCTCGCTGACCGGGCGCTGGCGGGGCTCGACACCGCCGCGATCGGGACGTTGCACTCCTTCGCCCTGCGGCTGCTGTCCGAGAATCCCCTCGAGGCGGGGATCCCACCGCGGGCCACCGTGCAGCAGGACACCGCCGCGTCCGCCGCACTCGACGCCCTGTGGCAGGAGTGCGCGCTCCTGCTGTTCGGCAGCGGTCCCACCGCGCCGCGGGAGGGTGACCTGGCCCGTGCGGTCGACGACGTCCTCGACGCCGGGGTCTCGCCGACCGCGTTCCACGACCTCGTCGACGCCCTCCACCGCGACTGGGACCGACTTCCGACCGACCCGCTCCACGACGGCACCCCGCTGCCGGCGACCCCCGATCTCACCGAGATCTTCGCGGCGACGGAATCGATCATCGCCTGGCGTGAGACCTGCCAGGACCCCACGGACCTGCTGTACGTGACCCTCGGCAAGCACCAGCGATGGCTGGAGGACCTCCACACCGCGCTGGACGATCCGACCAGCTCGCCCACCTGGGCCGAGTTGGTCGGCACGCCGGAGACCGCCGGGCGCGGCGGGAAGGGCCCCAACTGGGGCGGCGCCGAGGTGGTCAAGGACATCAAGGAGGAGATCCGTCAGCTGGCCACCCTGTGTGAGAAGGTCATGGCCGACCACTGGCGTCCGAGGATCCAGATCATCCTGGACGCCCTGAGCCTGGTGGTGCGCCGTCACGCCGACGAGCGGCGTCACCGCGGCACCCTGGAGTTCCACGACCAACTGGTGCTGGCCCGCGAACTCCTGCACGTCCCGCACGTCCGCGAACGGGTGCGCGGACAGTACACGCGCATCCTCATCGACGAGTTCCAGGACACCGACCCGATCCAGCTGGACCTCGCCGAACTGCTCACCTCCGCCGTGGACGGCAGCGGCACGGAGCCCGGCCGCCTCTTCACGGTGGGCGATCCCAAGCAGTCCATCTACCGCTTCCGGCGGGCCGACATCTCGACTTACCTCCGCGCCCGGGGAGGGGACGACGGCGCGGGCACCGGTGTCGAGGTCGAACGCCTGAGCACCAATTTCCGCTGCTCACGGGCGGTGTTGGACTGGGTGAACGAGGTGTTCACCGAAGTCCTGCTCCCCGCCGACGGGGTCCAGCCCGAGTACCGTCCCCTCGAGCCCGCACCGCAGCGTCCCCCGCACGATCCGGCACACGGACCGGCACCGTTCGTGTTCCGCACCGAGGACGTCCCCGACCTGTGCCCGGCCGACGCCAACGACGCCACCCGGCGACACTGGACCGAGGCCGCTGACGTGGCCCGGGTGATCACCACCGCGATCCGGGAGGGGTGGACCCACGAGTCCAAGTCCGGGGAGCAGACGCCGCTGAAGCTCGGGGACATCGCGATCCTCCTTCCGGCGCGCACCTCGCTTCCCCTGCTGGAGAAATGCCTGGACCACGCGGGGATCGACTACCGGACCGAGGCGTCGTCGATCGTCTACGGCACCCCCGAGATCCGCGACCTGCTGTTGACGGTGCGGGCGCTGGCCAACACCGCCGACGAGGCCTCGCTCGTGGGCGCGCTGCGCTCACCGTTGTTCGGATGCGGGGACGACGACCTGCTGCGCTGGCACGCGGGCGGCGGCACCTGGTCGGTGGCGGCACGTGTGCCCGAGGAGCTCGACCGATCGCCCGTGGCCGAGGCGGTCCGCTACCTGGCGGCCCTGGGCCGCGAGACCAGGCGGCCCGGCGAGCTGCTGGAGCGGCTCGTCCACGACCGGATGGTGTTCGAATCCGTCGCCGAATCACCCCGGTACCGGGACCTGTGGCGTCGCATCCGCTTCGTGGTGGAGCACGCCTGGCAGTGGGAGGAATCCGCCGCCGACCCCGCCCGCGCCGACCTGCGCGAGTACGCCGACTGGGCACTGTCGCTCACCGCCGAGGACGCGCGGGTGCCCGAGGCCGCCATCCCCGAGATAGGCGTGGACGCGGTCCGCATCACCACCATCCACGCCTCGAAGGGGTTGGAGTACCCGATGGTCATCGTCGCCGGGATGAGCCGGGACATGCGTAATCACTCTCCCCGTCTGTTGTGGACCACCGGCGAGAAGGCCCAGCCCGTCGCCCGTCTCTCCGCCACCGTGCTCGATCCCGCGTACACCGCCGCCGCCGAGCGCGAGAAGGAGCACTCCCGTGCGGAGCGGATCCGGCTGCTCTATGTGGCCACGACACGTGCCGAGAGCCGGCTCGCCGTGTCCGGGCACGGATACGCCCTCTCCAAAGCCAAGAAGCCGCTCGCACTGTGGGGTTCTCTGTTCGGCTCGGCGGTGGAGGAGCCCGACGCCCCGGCACTGGTCGACTTCGGGGAGAACCTCCTGCAGAGCGCCCCGCTGCCCGTGGTGGAGGTGCCCGACCCGCGCGCGTGGGCCGAGCGGAGCCGTGAGATCACAGCCCGCTCGGAGGAACGCGCCGGATGGTCGGCCACCCGCATCGTGCACCCGGCTGACCCCGTGGGCCCCGGAACGACCCGCGACGGGGATCCCGCGCAGCCGAACGGCGATGCCCCAGCGGACGATGCCTCACATCTCCCGACAGACGGTGCGTCGGAGAGCGTGCCCCTGCCCGAGCAGCTCGCGGCCGCGCTTCGACAGCGTTTCGCCCCTGCCCCCGCACGCCGGGAGGAACTGCCGGCACAGCCGCGACACACTCCCGTCGCCGCCGGCCCCGACGTCGGTACGGCCGTGCACCACCTGGCCGAACACTCGGACCTGGCGGCCCTGAACGCCCCGGCCACAGCCGACCCCGAGGGCCGGACAGACGCCCTGACCGAATGGCAGTCCTGGGCAGAAGGCCAGCTCACCGCGCTGGGGCTGGGTGGGACACTGCGCAGTGCCCGCGACCCGGAGGCGGTCACGGAGATGGTCTCGGTGGCCCGGACCGCGCTGACCGCCGACCCTGTCCGCCGGGCAGCCGGACTGCGCCACTGGGCCGAACTCCCGGTGGCCGGCGCACTCACCACGTCCGACGGGACCTCCGTCGCGGTGGACGGCGTGGTGGATCTCGTCGTGGACGAACCGGACGGCTCGCTGTCGGTCATCGACTACAAGACCGACGTCAGTGTCACCGTGGCGACGGTCGACGAGTACGTGCTCCAGCTGTGCGCCTACGCCCAACTGCTGACCCAGACCACCGGCAGGCCCGTGTCGCGGCTCGACCTGGTGTTCTGCCGGGGTTCCCGGGCGACGGTGGTGACGCGCTGGCTCAGCTGAGGTTCGTCCACACCACGCGGCCGTCGAGGACAGCACCGACGGCCGCGTCGCACGCGGCCCCGATGGTCACCGACTGGTAGAGCTCGACCAGCAGGTCCACGACCGAGTCCCACAGCCGGTGCAGGGGCTCGCCACCGCCATACGCCCACACCGAGCCGGCCTCGGGTCCATCTCCGAACACGACCGCGTATCCGAATCCCCGCCGCTCGGCGATCGGCCACAGCCCGGTTGCCCAGTGGACATCGGCACCCGGCTGGGACCCGACCCGACCCTCGGCCATGGCGGACTCGAACAGCGCAGACTGTGCGACAACGCCCCGGTGTGCGGAGAGCGGCTCAGCGAACGGGAACAGTCCCTCCACCCCGTCCAACCCGGTCCGCCGCAGGTGCCACAGGAGAGTCCGGATGCCGGCCCTGTCGTCCACCCCGCAACGGTCCAGCACGCCGCCGGAGGAATCGGAGGACGAGCGGGGGTCGTCGGACCACGCGTCAGCCGCCGGTGTCACACCCACCACCATGGCCATCGCGTCACACAACTCGCCGATCTGCTCGTCGAGTACCGCAGATGCCTCCTCCTGAGCCGTCAACGATCGCCGGACAGACCGCGTCGGCCGCCCCGAGGGAGCAGGAGCAGGAGCAGGAACAACGACGTTCGGGGCCACATCAGACGCCGGAGCGGGCACGACCGGCGGGCGGGACGACCCGCTGGGCGACTGCTCCGAGAAGACGAACGGCTCCGGATCGGGCGCGGGCGGGGCGGTGAGCAGGGGCGGTGCCTCGACCTCCGACTCCGTCATGGCGGAGGAGATCCCGGCCAGGACCCCGTCGAAGGTCGCGCCGAAATCAGTGCTCCAGTCGGTCGCATACGCGGTGTCGCCGCCGACATCACCGGCCACATCACCACCGATGTCACCGCCTGCGTCGTGGGTGGCAGGGTGCGCGATCGGACGTGCGGCGGGACGAGCGACGTCATGCGTGGCATCGTCGGCACCCGGCACCACGGGCAGCACACCGGTGACGTCGGCGAGGAGATCCATGCGGGCACGCCGGCCCTCGTCGAGACGCCGACGCTCGGAGCGCGTGAACGACATCACCGGCAGGGTGAGGAGCAGTGCGGCCTGCCTGCCCGTGAAGCCGAAGCTCAGCTTGAGCGCCCGCCGCGCCTCGACCGGGGACTCCGACTCGCGGATGACCTGCATGACCGCGTCGAGTTCCTCGGTGGCCAGCAGGATCGCTTCCGCCTCGTCCCACGCGCGTTCGAGATCGTCCCCCGGCCCGAACCATCCCCCATCTGCCCTGATCCCGCCCACGAACGGCCCCGTTTCTCTCACGTACCCCCGGCCCGACTGGCACCGGACGCCCGGAATCCTACGCGGTTCCCGCCGATGACAGCCGTCCCACAACCGGGCCCGGCCACCGGATTCGAGAACACGTTCACCACGTGCGGCCCACTTCGCGGGCCGGGGTCGGGGCAGCGAGCCGGAGAGCGAGCCCACGACGGGCGCCCGCCGCAGTGCCGACCATCGCGGCGAGCGCGAGCATGACCGCGATCAGGGCCGCCGGAGTGAGAGGGAGTCTGCTCGAGGGGTTGTCCGGTTCGGCCGGTGCGCTCACGGGCTCTCCGATGCAGGTTGCGGCCAGAATTCTCCAACCACGGGATGTGACGCGCATGATCATTTTCTCTGGTGCGCCCAAGGCGGGATCGAGGCCGCACCACCGGGGTTCGGCCCGGGATCGGCTGCTGTGACTGACATCTCCGGCGCCGCACAGCGCCCTGACCTGCGGCGGCGGAATAGACCGCGGATCTTCAGGATCGTGGAAGGTTCCGGAGCCTACGGCTCCGTACGGTCGACGGCATGAGTAAGAGTCTCGCGTTGCAGTCCGGGGACGGGACGCAGTCCGCCACGAACGACCCCGCCCGCAGCGTCGCCGGCGGCACCGCCAACGGCAGCACCGCCGACAACCGCACCGTCACCAGCAGTGCCGGGGACACCACCGCGGCAGTCCTCCCCGCGCCGCTGCACACCCTGGGCGCCGCCGCGGGCGGCGGCCTGGCCGGGCTCGGTGCCGTCTACCTGGTGGCGTCGCGACTGGCCGGAACGCTGGCGGCCGTCGCCGCGGTGGTGATGATCTTCGCCGTGACCATGGCCGGCCCGTGGGTGCACGGGCGGGCCGGCACCGAGCTGGGCCGGGTGGTCGCCGTGGCGCTGCAGGCGGTCGCGTTCGGCGGTGCGATAGGCGCCCTCGCCCTCGTGCTCTAGAGCTCCGCGCGCGAGCACCGCGGCGCCGCGGAGAGCGAGCACTGCGGCGCCGCGGGTGGCGCGGGTGGCGAGGCTGACGCGGGTCAGGCCCGCAGCCGCGCCCCCAGGTCGTCCACCACGTCGGCATCCACTCCGGCGCCCTCGACGAGGTACCGGCGGATGTCGCCGAACTCGGAGTCGAGTGCCGAAAGCGAGCGGCGGATGTTGGCCTCCTCGACGCCCATGAGCACCTCGATCGCGTCGGCCTGGTGCGGCATCTTGACCCGCACGAGCTGCATGATCGCGTCGTTCAGCTCGGCGGTGTTCTTCTGCGAGATCAGGTAGTCGGCCACCACGTCCTCCTGCGACACCCCGGCGAGCAGCTGCAGGATCGCCGAGGTCCAGCCGGTGCGGTCCTTGCCGGCGCTGCAGTGCACGATCGACGCACCCGTGGACCCGGCCACCGTGGTGATCGCCCGCCCGAACGCAGTGCGCTCGTCGGCACCCTGGACGAACAGCTCGTAGGTCCGGGCCATCTCGCTGCGCGCCTCCTCGACCGTGACGATCCCCGAGTTCATGAGGGTCGCGGCGGTGGAATTGCCCTGGAGGATGTCGATCTCCACGTTCTGCGCACCCGGGACCGGCACATCCGGCTGCTGGGCGATCTCCATCTCGGTCCGCAGGTCCACGATGGTGGTCACGCCCAGACGCTCGAGAACCCCCACGTCGCCGCCAGTGGCCGAGATCGCGGCCGACCGGAAGACGATCCCGCGGGCCATCGTCCCGGAGGGGGTCAGCCTGTAGCCGGGGCCTGCCACGTCACGGAAGTTGTGGATACCCGAGAGGGTGACCTCCCCGTCAGCGTGCTCGAGTCGGCTGCGGACCACCGTGTCGTCGTCGCCCTGCGAAGCACCCGGACCCGCACCCACACCGACGGTTCCGCCCTGGCCAGCCGACATCCTGCACCCCTTTTTCTCTCATCCGGGCGCAGCGGATCGTGCGCCCGTGAAGTTCCTCCCATCGTAGCGCCGCGACGGCTGTCACGTGTCAGGAAGACGACCGAGGGCGGGAGGTCGGGGGGCCGGGCCGGCGCCGCCACGCGCGGTGGGCCAGGCCGTGACCGTGGGCTCGGTCCGGCCCCGCAGCGCCACGCGCTCGCCCGTCGTCCACCGCCCCGCCTCCGCGCGGGTCGCCGACTCCAACGCGGCGCCGGCGCGCCGAACACCGCGAGCGCGGCATCGCCCTGGAACTGGTCGATGAACCCGCCGCCGGCCTCGACCTCGTCCACCACCACCTCGAAGAACTCGTTGAGCAACTCCACCACCTCCGCGGCCGGGTGCGTCGAGGCGAGCGCCGTGGAACCGACCAGGTCGACGAACAGCACCGCCACCCGCGTGACCTCGCCGCCGAGGCGCGGTTCCTGCAGCTCCGCGGCCCGGGCGACCTGCCCACCGACGTGGAGCACGAACAACTCCCGCAGGCGCTGACGCTCGCCCACCATGTCGGCCATGTCGTTGAACCCGCGCTGCAGCTGGCCGAGTTCCGTGGCGTCGAACACGTCGATCCGCGCGCCGGGGTTGCCGCCGGCCAGTTCCTCCATCTCCCAGCTCACCGACCGGATCGGCGCGAGCATCGCGGTGACGAGCAGCCAGCCGGCGGCGATGCTCACCACCATTCCGCCCACGCCGATGAAACCCAGGATCAGCGCCAGCCGCGACGCCGGGACGCCACTGCCGCCGACCGCGTGCACGGCGAGCACCACCAGCCCCGTCATGGGCAAGCCGATCGCCACCACCCAGATCCCCACGAGCCGCGCGCGGATACCTATATACGGGCGGGCGGGGGCGGGGCCGACCTTGAACGCGATCGCGGTGAGGGGGCGCAGCGAGATCTCCGCGACGAGGTAGCCGAACCCGCACGCGAGGGCGCCGC
>CAYFRF010000030.1:21134-28293 GCA_964345415.1 uncultured Microbacter sp.
CAGCACCGCGACGGGCGTGACGAGCAGGGCCGCGGTGCGGAACCGGCCGGAGGTCAGCTCGTCGAACGGCAGCAGGAGCCACTGCAGCGTCACCACGCCCGCGACGCCGATCAGGTGGGTGACCAGCACCGTTGTGGTGAGCACCCACTGGACCCGGTGTTTGCGGCGCGCCGGGGGTTCCGCCACCGCGCCGAGCAGCCGGGTGCCCCACGGGTGTCGTGCCTGGTCGTGGGGGGTGGTCACTGGTGGGTCCTGGGGCAGGTCCGGGCGGGTTCACGCGAGCGCGACCGTCACTGCACCGCGGCGTGGCCTGCCCGTCATTGTCCGCCGCGCGGGGCCACAATGCGGTCGAACCGGTGATCCTGTCGTAGCCGGATGTGAGTATGTGGGCATGCAGTGTCTCCGCCCAGTGACCGCCGCTTGCCGTGGTGCCGTCGTCGTGGCTCTCATGACCCTCGCCCTCGCGCTGCTCGCCGCGCCGCGCGCCGTGGCCGATCCGTTCGGGTCGGCGGCGGTGGGGGCGGCCACCGTGGTGGGCGTGGTCGGCGCGCCGGTGGCGGGGTCGGTGGAGGCGGTGCCGTCGGGCTCGCACGCCGGGTCGGTTGGGGTGCTCGATGCGGGCTCTGACGTGGCGTTCGGCGTGGGGGCGTCGTCGGATTCGCTCGGCGCGCCCGTCCCACGGTGCGGGGGCCCCGCGCCGAGCGTGTCGACGTTCGGGGCCACCCCGCCGCCGGTGCTGGGCTGGACCGAGAACATGGCGTTGGACGGCCAGGGACGCCTGTGGGTGGCCAAGACGTTCCTGAACAGGGTCGATGGGTACGACGACGACGGCGCGGTGGCCGTCAGCGTCCCGGTGCGCGCCCCCGGTGGGATCGCCTTGGGCGTCGACGGGTTGATGCATGTCGCGGCCGGGACCGGCTACCTCTCCGAGCGCTCTGACCTGGTCACCTTCGACCCGTCCGTCGAGCAACCGGAGGCGCTGCTCGTGGCGCGGTTGGACAATCGCATGAACGGGTTGGCCGTGGACGCGGCGGGCAACCGCTACCTCACGAGCCTCGAGGACACGGGCCTGACCAGGGTCTCCGCCGACGGTGTGGTGGATGAGGAGTGGTCGCGGGCAGCGGCGCTGGGGGTGTCCAACGGGATCGCGATCGAGGGTGACACGGCGTTCGTCACCCAGTCCACCGACCGGACGCTGGTGCACACGGTGCCCCTCGACCGGCCGGGTGGGTGGACCACCACCGAGCTGACCGCCCCGCCCGTCACGCCTCGGGGCCTGGACGATCTCGCGGTGACCGCTGAGTGGCTGTATGTCACGTCGTGGTCCTCCGGCGAGGTGTACCGGATCGACCGGGCCAGCGGCGCGGCGTGCGTGCTGGTCAGCGGGATCCCCCGGGCGACGAGTGTGGTGGTGGCCGACGGGTTCGGCGACTTCGGTCCGGGCGACCTGCTGGTCAGTTCCCTGCACGGGCCGATCCGCCACGTGGCGCTGGGCTGAGCCTGGTCTCGGGGCCGGCTCAGCGCACGTCAGGATCCGCTCAGCGGAGGACCTTGAGCTGGAACGGGTAGTTCATCGGCTCGCCCTTGGTGGCGCGCAGGGTGCCGATCGCGTGGCCGATGATCTGGCCGAGGAACGACACGGCCAGCAGGAGCAGTCCGAGCGGGATGCCGATCACCGTGATGATGCAGATCCAGCCCACGATGTTCACCAGCCACAGGGTGAGGTTGAAGTTGAACGACCCGGCGGCGGCCTGCCGGACGAACGGGCTGCGGTCCTTGTAGATCGCCCACATCACGAGCGGCCCCACGAACGAGAGCCATCCGGCCGAGATGACCATGGCGACGAGGCTCGCGGCGTGCGCGAGGGCGGCGGCTGTGCGGTCCTCGGAGCTGACGGCCGCGGGCTGATAGCCGGGCTGATAACCGTAGGCGCCGCCGGGATTCGGGTCGCCGGGGTTGCCGTACTGCGGGAATCCGGGCTGCTGTGTCATGTGCTCCAGTGTCCTGGCCGGACGTCCGGACCGCATCAGGGATGACCCCGGTTTTCCTCGACAGATTGCGCCGGGAACGCCGGAATGACGCGCACTCCGTCGAGCGGGGACCGCAGGAGGGCTGAAGCGGACTGACCTGCGCGCCCTCCGTGGTCCGTATCGGGCGCGCAAGTGGATCAACAGCGTGCGTGCAGGGCGCACAAGTCGGCGGCGAGGGTTGGGCTGGGGCGGGCTGGGCTGGGCTGGGATGGGCGGGGGCTGGGCCGGGCGGGCTGGGGCGGGTTCACCGCGGGATTCACGCGGATGTCACACCCCGCGCCTACTCTGTCGCCCATGGTGGAGAACAGCCAGACAGAGCCCCTCACCGCCGACCGGCCCGACCCTTTGGAGAGCGCGGTCGCCCCACTGCGGGACGACGTGCGTTTCCTCGGCGCGCTGCTGGGAGACACCGTGCGTGAGCAGGCCGGGCAGGAGATCTTCGACCTGGTCGAGACGGCCCGCCGCACCGCGTTCGCCGTACGTCGCTCGCAGGCGGACCGCGACGAGGTGGCCGCCCTGTTCACCGACGAGCCCACCGAGCGGGTGATCCCGGTGATCCGCGCGTTCTCCCTGTTCGCGCTGCTCGCGAACGTGGCCGAGGACCTGCACCAGGAGCGGCGGCGGCGGATCCACACCGCGGCCGGTGAGTCCCCGCCGGACGGGGACCTCGCCGCCACCTGGGCGCGCCTGGCCGAGACCACGCCCGATCCGGCGCGGCTGGAGACCGTCCGCGCCACCGCCCGCGTCGCGCCCGTGCTCACCGCTCATCCCACCGAGACCCGGCGCCGCACGGTGTTCCAGGTGACCCGGCGGATCCTGGAGCTCATGCGCCGCCGCGACGAACTGCGTGCGGGAGCGGGGTCGCTGGACCGGGTGGCCGAGGCGGAGGTCGAGGCCGTGGAGCTCGACATCCGCCGCCAGGTGCTCACCCTGTGGCAGACGGCCATCATCCGCAGTGAGCGGCCGCGCATCGAGGACGAGGTGACCGCCGGGCTGCAGTATCACGAGGCCACGCTCATGGACGTGATCCCGCCGCTCAACGCGGAGATCGCAGAACGCCTGGGCTGCGGGGACCGGCCAGTGGTGCGGCCGGGCTCCTGGATCGGCGGGGACCGCGACGGCAATCCGTACGTCACCGGCGACGTGGTGCGGTTCGCCACCGGGCAGGCGGCCGGGCTGCTGCACCGGCACTATGCCGATCAACTGCGGCTGCTCGAGCAGGAACTGTCCCTGTCGCAGCGCCTGGTGGAGGTGCCGGCCGAGCTGCGGGACCTCGCGGACTCGCTGGTCGACGCCACCGAAGCGGGTGCCGCCTCGCGGAAGGACGTCCCGTTCCGTCGCGCCGTGCGGGTGGTCCGGCGTCGCCTCGCGGCGAGGGAGAGGTCGTTGTCGTCGTCGTTGTCGGGGCCTGGCGCGGGACCGGGCGCGCACACCTCACCCGCGGCGGGTGGTTACGGCGGCGGTGGGGTCGACGACGACGAGGCGGTCACCGCGGCGCCGTACACCTCCCCGGTGCAGATGCTGGCCGACCTGGACGTGATCGACGCCGCGCTGGCCGGGTGCGGCGCCGACCTCCTGCGGACGCCGCGCCTGCGTGACCTGCGGTGGGCCGTGCGCACGTTCGGGTTCCACCTGCAGGCGCTGGACATGCGACAGAACTCGGAGTCCCACGAGGACGTGCTCGGCGAGCTGTTCGCGCTGGCCGGCGTCACCGAGGACTACGCGGCGCTGGACGAGGGCGCGCGCGTGGACCTGCTGCTGCGGGAGCTCTCGCACGACCGCCCGCTGCTCGGGCCGCGGGCGGAGTTGTCCGAGGTGGCGGCGCGCGAGCTGGGGGTCATGCGGGCCGCGGCCGCGGCGGTGGATGTGCTCGGGCCGGAGGTGGTGCCGCACTACATCGTGTCCATGTGCGGTTCCGTCTCCGACCTGCTGGAACCGGCGATCCTGCTGCGCGAGGTGGGCCTGTTCTCCGGCGACCCGGACGCGCCGCGGTCGAGCGTGCGGCTCATCCCGCTGCTGGAGACCATCGACGACCTGGCGGCCGGGCCCGCGATCCTCGACGCCGCACTGGCCATCCCGCAGTTCCGGGAACTGGTGCGCGGGCAGGGCGACGTGCTCGAGGTGATGCTCGGCTACTCGGACTCCAACAAGGACGGCGGCTACCTGGCCGCGAACTGGGCGTTGTACGAGGCCGAGCGCGATCTCGCCGCGAGCGCCGCCCGAGCCGGGGTGCACCTGCGCTACTTCCACGGCCGCGGCGGCGCGGTGGGCCGGGGCGGCGGCAACTCGTATGACGCGATCCTCGCCCAACCGCCCGGCGCCGTGCAGGGAGCGCTGCGGATCACCGAACAGGGCGAGGTGATCTCGGCGAAGTACTCCGAGCCGCGGCGGGCGCGCCGGAACCTCGAGGCGCTGGTCGCGGCCACCCTGGAGGCATCGCTGCTGGACGTGGAGGGGCTCGGGGCCAGGGCCGGAGAGGCCTACGCGGTGATGGCGGAGCTCGCACGGCTCGGGCGGGAGGCGTACGCGTCGCTCGTGCACTCCGACCCGGGATTCATCGAGTACTTCACCACCTCCACCCCGGTGAGCGAGATCGGGGAGCTCAACATCGGCTCGCGGCCCACCTCACGCAAGCAGACCTCGACGGTGGAGGACCTGCGGGCGATCCCGTGGGTGCTGTCGTGGTCGCAGTCGCGGGTCATGCTGCCCGGCTGGTTCGGCGTGGGCACGGCGCTGCGGCAGTGGATCGAGGGGGAGCGGATCGACGGGGCCGGCGCGGCGAACGCGGCGGGCGCGGTGGGTGGCTCGGCCGAGGAGCGACTCGCCACCCTGCGGCGTCTGTACGCCGACTGGCCGTTCCTGCGCACCACGCTGTCCAACATGGCGCAGGTCATGGCCAAGGCGGACATGGACCTGGCCGGCCGCTACGCCTCACTGGTTCCGGACCCGGAGGTGGGCCGGCGCATCCACGGGGTGATCGCGGACGAGTACGAGCTGTCCCGCGAGATGCTGCTCGCGGTGACCGGGCACGAGACGCTGCTGGACGACAACCCGGCACTGGCCCGGTCCGTCCGGAACCGCTTCCCCTACCTCGAGCCGCTCAACGTCCTGCAGGTCGAGTTGCTGCGTCGCCACCGGGCCGGGGACGAGGACCCGCAGGTCCGCACGGGCATCCAGCTGACCATGAACGGGCTGGCCACGGCCCTGCGGAACTCCGGCTGACCCCGGACCGGGCGGGCCGCGGCCGGCACAGGAGGTGCGGTTGAGCTGGTGCGGCTCAGGCCGTGCGGGGCCGGTGGTCGCGCAATTGCGACACGGTGAGCGGCACCAGCAGCAGGCACACGCCCGCGATGCCGGCGATCCACGGGACGGGCCCGCCGAACGGGGTGACGGCCGCGATGAAGTACGGGGTGGCCATGCCGATGTAGGCCAGGACGTAGAACACGGCCACCATGCCGGCGTGCTCGTCGGGGGCGGACTGCAGCTCGACCTCCACCAGTCCGCCGACCAGCAGGGTGCCGTAGCCGGCGCCGAGCAGCACCGCGACCGGCAGCATGAGCAGCGCGCGGGCGGGCAGGTCCTCGGCCGCGACCAGGGCGGCGCCGGCGGCCATGCCCAGCATCGCGGCCAACAGGCCGGCCACCGGGACCCGCCACGGGGAGGCGGCGGAGGCCAGCCTGCGGGCGGCGGGCTGGACGAGGACACCGGTGCCGAGCGTGATGCCCGCGAGCACACCCGCGTACAGGATCGGCACACCGGCCGCGTCGCCGCCGAGGAGCCCGGCCAGCACGACGAACGACATGGAGGCACAACCGAACACCAGCGGCGCCCACGGCGCCACACCCAGCGCGAAGCGGCGCGTGCGTGCGGTGGCCGGGAGCAGCGGCGGACGCGGGCCCCCGCGCCTCGGGACGAACGGATCCGGCGCATTCCACGCCCACACGGCGGCCGCCAGTCCCAGGAGGAGATGCGGCAGGTACGGGGTGTACAGGGGTGCCGGCAGCAGCTGGCCCACGATGCCGGCGACCAGGGCGCTGAGCCCGAACCCGCCGGACACCGCGATGGCGGCACGCCGGGCCCCCGCCCCCGGAGGATCGGCCGCGGACAGCTCCTTGATCCATGCGCCGCCGGGCCCGAACGCGGCGCCCGAGGCGACACCGGCGAGGAATCTGCCCAGGTAGAGCCACAGTGAGTCCTGCGGGCCGAGCAGCATGAGCACGGTCGCGATCAGGGACAGCACCAGCACGACCCGCATGAGGCCGAGGCGCCCGTTGGCGTCCGACCAGCGGCCGGCCAGGACCAGCGCGGGGATGAGCCCCACGATATAGACGGCGAACATGGCGGTGACGTCGGCCTGGCTCAGGCCCAGTTCGTCCTGGTACATCACGAGCAGCGGGGCGAACTGGTTGGCGCCCCAGCCCACGGCGAACATCGCGAGCGCCGCGCGGGCCCAGTCGCGGGGCCCCACCGTCACAGCGGCTCGAGTGTCCATGAGCTCCGAATTTAGCCGCGTCACAGAATCGGGGCCGTTGGGAGCGCGAGTCCCACCCCCGCCCCGACCTCCCCGCACTCCCCCGCAATCCGCTACTCCCGCTCCTGATCTGCTACCAGGGGTAGCGGATGTTGAGGCGGAGTAGCGGATTCCGGGCGGATGGGTGGGCGGGCGGATGGGTGGGCGGGCGGTCAAGTGGGGCGGGTGGGTCAGGTGGGCTCGCGGGGAGGGCGCGGTCAGGCCGCCGACTCCAGTGCGAGGAGCCGCTGCTTGGCCTCGATGCCACCGCGGTAGCCGCCGAGTCCGCCGTCAGACCGCAGGATGCGGTGACACGGCCACACCAGCGGGAGTGGGTTGGTCGCGCAGGCGGTGCCCACGGCCCGGACGGCACCAGGCCGGTCGAGGTCGGTGGCGAGCTGCTTGTAGGTGGCGGTCCGGCCGTATTCGATATCCGGGAGATGGCGCTGCACCTCGCCGCGGAAGCCGGTGGCCAGGCGGGTGTCGAGCGGGAGGTCGAAGTCCCGGCGGCGGCCGGCGAGGTAGTCGGAGATCTGCGCGGCGGCGGCGTCGAGGATGCCGGCGGGCGTGCCCGGGGCAGCGGCGGCCGCGCCGGAACCGGCGGGGCTGTAACCGGCGG
>CAYFRF010000031.1:0-3716 GCA_964345415.1 uncultured Microbacter sp.
GGGCAGCCGTAGTTCCCGGTGGCCTCCGACAGGTTGATCTCGTCGTCGCGATGCGTGCCGTGCTCGGCCGAGAAGATGCGCCCGGTACCGGGCTGCACAGCCAGTCCCTGCACGTTCCGGTGACCGAAGGTGACGATGCGCGGGTCCGCGCCCTCGATACGGGCCGGGGTGTGGGTGGGGGAACCGAGAGAGAACCTACGTGATGACGACGACAACGACGATGACGACGACAACATCGACGAGGACCGGGACAACGACGGTGGCCGGGAACACGGCGAAGCCCCGGCCACCCGCCTGCGGGGAGGCGGGAGACCGGGGCTGCCGAGAGGGGAGCCGGAGGCCGGGAGGCTAGAGCTCCTCGAGCGTGGCCGTGGCGTGCACCGTGCCCAGCTTCTTGGGATTGCGGGCCGTGATGGTCCACGCCGGCTCACCGGCCGCGACGGCACGCCGGGCGTAGATCGCCAGCTTGGCCGGCAGCACCACGGGCTTGCCGAACTCCACCGAGTAGCGGGCCCGCTCCGGGATCTGGCCCTCGACCGTGCCCAGCAGCGTGGCCGCGGTCCACATGCCGTGGGCGATCACGTTGGGGAAGCCGAACGCCTTGGCGCCCACCTTGGAGACGTGGATCGGGTTCCGGTCACCGGAGACCGCGGCATACTCGGCGATCTGCGCCTCGCTCACCGAACGCACCACCGTGGGATCGCCGATCTCGGGTGCCGTCGGCGGCTCGGGCCGCGGCGGGCGCGGAGCATCCTTGGCCGGGGTCAGGGACGTGCGCCGCTTCGAGAGCATCCCGGAGCGCTGGAGCCAGGCCGGCTCGTCGTCGTCGCCTGTCCTTATCTCGGTGACGATGTCCACCAACAGACCCGACGGGTGCTCGCGCAGGTTCTCCGCGCGCGACCGGATCGACAGCTCGTCACCCACGCGCAGCGGGCGGCGCGAGGTGATCTCGTTGGACAGGTGCACCGACCCCATGGCTGCCACCGGGTAGGCCGGGTCCAGCATGAGCTGCATGGTCAACGGGAACGAGAGCGTGAACGGATACGTCAACGGCAACGTGTCGCCCAGGCGCAGCCCACAGACGCGCGTGTACGCGGCCAGGTTGGCCACGTCGACGGTCACGCCGGAGACCTCGACGCCCTTGGCGGGCAGCGACGTGGCGTCACGACTGCCGCCCAGGACCGGCACCGAACCGAGGGCGGCCTTGCCGTACTGGGCCAGCAGGTTGGGGATGGCGGGAAGCCGGGTGTACTCCATGTCAGATCACGCGCCCAGGAGAGACTGGCCACACACGCGGATCACGTTGTCGGTGACCGCGGAGGAGGCCGGGTTGGCGAAGTAGGCGATCGTCTCGGCCACGTCGACCGGCAGGCCACCCTGCTGCATCGAGTTCATGCGGCGGCCGGCCTCGCGCGTGGCGAACGGGATCGCGGCGGTCATCTGGGTCTCGATGAAGCCCGGGGCCACCGCGTTGACGGTGATCTTCTTGGGCGCGAGCTCGGCCGAGGCTCCGTTGACGAAACCGATCACGCCCGCCTTGGAGGCCGCGTAGTTGGTCTGGCCGCGGTTACCGGCGATGCCGGCCATCGAGGACACGCCCACCACGCGCGAGCCCTCGCCCAGGACGCCCTTGTCCACCAGTGCGGCGGTGATCCGCTCCGGGGCCACGAGGTTGACGGCGATGACCGAGTCCCAGCGGGCGGCGTCCATGCCGGCCAGGGTCTTGTCGCGGGTGATGCCGGCGTTGTGGACCAGCACGTCGATCGTGCCGTCGTGACGCTCGGCGACGTGCTTGGCCAGCACCTCGGCGGCGTCGGCGGCGGTGACGTCCAGCGGCAGGGAGGTGCCGCCCACCTTGTTGGCGGTGGCGGACAGCGACTCGCCGGCGGCCGGGACGTCGCAGCAGATCACGTGCGCACCGTCGCGCGAGAGCACCGCGGCGATCTCCGCACCGATACCGCGGGCGGCGCCGGTGACCACGGCGACCTTGCCCTCGAGCGGGCGGTCCCACGAGGCCGGGGCGGTCGCGGCGCCCGCGCCCACGGTGAACACCTGGCCGTCCACGTACGCCGACTTGCCCGACAGGATGAAGCGCAGGGTGGACTCGAGGCCCGAGGCGCCCTTGTCCGCATCGGCGGAGACGTACACCAGCTGCACGGTGGCGCCGCGCTTCATCTCCTTGCCCAGCGAGCGGGTGAAGCCCTCCAGCGCACGCTGCGCGATGCGCTCGTCCACCGAGCCGGTCTCCTCCGGGATGGTGCCCAGCACCACGATGCGGCCGCTCGGGGCGACACGGCGCACGACCGGGTTGAAGAACTCGAACAGTGCTTTGAGGTCCTCGGGCGAACGCGCGGAGGTGGCGTCGAAGACGAGGCCGGCGAACTTGCCCTCGGCGTCCGCGCCGGCGAGCTCGTAGCCGTTGCTCAGCATCTCGCGTACGGGCTCGACCAGGCGGCCCTCGCCGCCCACCAGCACCGGGCCGTGGAGGGCGGGCTGGCCGGCCTCGTGGCGGCGCAGCTGCTCGGGCTGCGGCAGGCCGACCTTGCCGGCGATGAACGACCCGGGGGCCGAGGTCACGAACTGCGAATAGAGGTCGAGGTTGCCCTGTGCCATGGCGATCATCTCCTGGGAACTTCTGTGGTGCGGGGTCGACAATTAACTTACTCCCGAGTAACAATACTTGCCAGGGCCGCTTTGCGGGCCATCGGACACCACAGCAATCGGGAGTGACACAACGTGACCACCAGCCCCCGCAGGGTCGCCATCGTCGGCGGCAACCGGATCCCCTTCGCCCGCTCGAACGGCAAGTACGCGGACGTCTCCAACCAGGACATGCTCACCACCGTGATCGACGGCCTGGCCGCACGCTACAACCTGCAGGGCAAGCGGCTCGGGGCCGTGGCCGCCGGCGCCGTGCTCAAGCACGCGCGGGACTTCAACCTCACCCGCGAGTCCGTGATCGGCTCCGTGCTCGACCCCTCCACCCCCGCCTACGACGTCCAGCAGGCGTGCGGCACCGGCCTGGCCACCGCCATCCAGATCGCCGACCAGATCGCCATGGGCCGCATCGACTCCGGCATCGCCGGCGGCTCCGACACCACCTCCGACGCGCCGCTGGCCGTCAACGACGACCTCCGCAAGATCCTCATCAAGGTCTCCGCCGCCAAGACCAACCTCGACCGTCTCAAGCTCCTCGGCGACATCCGTCCGCACGGGCTGGTCCCCGAGCAGCCGCAGAACGCCGAGCCGCGCACCGGCCTGTCGATGGGCGAGCACGCCGCGATCACCGCCCGCGAGATGGGCATCTCCCGCGAGGACCAGGACGCACTGGCCGCCGCCAGCCACCGCAACCTCGCCTCCTCCTACGCGGCCGGGTTCCAGGACGACCTGGTCACCCCGTTCCTGGGGCTGCAGCAGGACGACAACATGCGTCCCGACACCTCCGAGGAGAAGCTGGCCAAGCTCAAGCCGGTCTTCGGCAAGCGCGACGCCGAGGCCCACGGCACCGAGGCCACCATGACCGCCGGCAACTCCACCCCGCTCACCGACGGCGCCTCCGCGGTGCTGCTCGCCAGCGAGGAGTGGGCCAAGGAGAACAAGCTCCCGGTCCGCGCCTACCTGGTGGACGCCGAGACCGCCGCGGTGGACTTCATCCACGGTCACGACGGCCGCACCCCGGACGGGCTGCTCATGGCCCCCACCTACGCGGTGCCGCG
>CAYFRF010000031.1:3816-12054 GCA_964345415.1 uncultured Microbacter sp.
CGCATCCTCGCCGCCACCGCCAAGATGCTGGAGGAGAAGGGTTCGGGCCGCGCGCTCATCTCCATCTGCGCCGCCGGTGGTCAGGGCGTCACCGCGATCATCGAGCGCTGACCGGGGAGCCGTCCGGCACGTCGTCCCCGTCGACGGCCGGGTGAACGTATCCTTAACACACAAGGGCCACGGGCGTCACCCGTGGCCAGGTGCAGCCCCCGCGTCCGGCGCGGGGGCTGCACTCATCGGTACCGGTCCGCCATAGTGGACCCACAGTGGCGTCTGGTCGGCGAGGCCGCCCGTGAGGAGCGTGAGAGCGCGTGGACGATTCCACCACCCACGACGGGGGCCCGGCCCGCCCCGTCGAGATCGAGGGTGCGGCCCGCCGTCCGGCTGCCGCCGACCGACGCCGGTACCGCGTGCGGTCACGGTGGATCTACACGGCCGTCGGCATCTTCATGGGACTGGCGGTCCTGTACGGGTTCGACCTGGTCAACAGCATCGGCCGCGTCCCGCGCGGCACCGAGGTCGCCGGGATCAAGGTCGGTGGGATGCGCACCGCCGACGCCGAGCAGAAGCTCATCGCCACGTTGGGGCCGCGGGTCGACGACAAGGTCGATCTCCGGGCGGGCGTGGTGTCCACGACGCTGGACCCCCGGACAGTCGGACTGTCAGTGGACTGGCAGGCCACCCTCGACCGGGCCGGCGAACAGCCGCTCAACCCGTTCACGCGGCTGATCAGCCTGTTCTGGACGCGCGACGTGGGTATCGCCAGCGTCATCCCCGACGCCCGACTCACCGACTTCCTCGAACGACTGGCCCTGCAGGCCGACTTCGAGCCGCGCGAGGGCGCCATCTGGTTCGACCGCGACGAAGTGCGTTCCGCGATCCCGCTGGACGGGCAGCGACTCGAGATCGAGCGCTCCCGCGAGGCGGTACTGGCCAACTGGCTCGACGACGACGGCGTGGACCTGCCCGTCGAGTACACGCCCACCGAGACCAATCCCGACGAGGTGCGTGCGCTGATCCGGGACGTGGCCGAACCCGCCGCTTCCCGCGACGTCACCCTGCTGGCCTCCCGGCTGCGCCCCGACGGCACCGAACCGCCCACCACCACCATCACCACCCGGATGCCGGTCCCGCCGCCCGCCCCGGGCCAACCCCGCGCCACCCCGTCCGAGCGGGAGATCGAGATGGTCCTCCGCGAGGACCCCGACGCGGTACCGGTCGAGTTCCCACGCGACAGGATCGGCGAATACCTCAGCTTCGTGCGCGAGGGCTCAGTGCTGGAGCCGAGGTTCGACGCCGACGCCGCCAAGGGCATCCTCGAGCCGCTGCTGGCAGAGACCGAGCAGGAGGGCAGGGACGCCACCTTCTCGTTCAGCGGGAACACCGCCACCGTGGTCCCGGCGGTCCAGGGCCGCACCGTCGAGTGGGGTCCCCTGCTGGGGGCGCTGCCCGGCCAGCTCACCGACCTCGAGGGGCCGCGGATCGTGCCCGTGAGCTACGTGGACCGCGACCCGGAACTCAGCACCGAGGACGCGGAGAAGGCCGGCATCGTCGCGCCCGTCGGCGAGTTCACCATCGCGGTGGGCGCGGACCCGCGGGCGCAGGAGATGATCGCCGAGCTCGCCGGACAGTTCATCCCGGCCGGCGCGACCTTCTCGATGGAGGAGGTGACGGGACTGGTGTCCGGCGACGAGTCGGCCGACGCCGTGGCCACCGCACTGTTCAACGCCGCACTGGTGGCGGGGACGCAGGACATCGAGCGCACCGGGAGAGGGGTCGACGGCGAGGCCTTCCCCGCCGGCCGTGATGCCACCGCCTCGGCGAACATCGCGTTCCGTAACGCGCAGTCCACCGGGCTCGTGATCGACGCGTCCGGCAACTCGACCGCCGTGACCGTGCGCCTGTGGGGTACCCCCGAGTACGACGTGCGGATCTCCACCTCGCCCCGCACGGACATCCGCCCGCCCCAGACGCGGGTCGTGACCACCGAGGGCTGCACCCCGTACCCGGGTGCGGACGGTTTCTCGGTGCGGGTGGTCCGGACCGTCTCGCGCGGTGGTGAGCGGATCAGCAGCGACACGTTCTCCTCCACGTATGCGCCGCGCGACAGGGTCGAGTGCAGGGTGGCCCGGCCCGGCCCGAACGGCGAGCCCGCCCCGGCGCCCGGGCCGCCGGCGCTGCAGATCCCCGGCCTGCCGCCGATCGAGATCCCCACCATCCCGGGCCTGCCCGGCAACTGACGCACGCCAGCCCCGCGCCCGAACGCCAAATACACGGAATCCGCTACTCTGCCTGCGGATCCGCTACCCCTGTACGGGTAGCGGATCCGGAGTGGGAGTAGCGGATTCCGGTGCTGCGCGGTGGTGTGCGGTGGTGCTGTGCGGGCGCGGGGCCTGCTCAGGCGGGGAGCCTGATCAGAACGCGGCCTCGTCCAGCTCCATGAGCTCGTTGCCCAGGCCCGCGACGATCCCGCGGCTGGCGGTCAGCAGCGGCAGCTCGTTCGCGGCGAACCAGCGGGCGGCCGCGACCTTGCCGTTGTAGAAGGCCTTGTCGTCGTCGTCGGCACCCTCGAGGGCTCCGAGCGCGACCTCCGCGCCCTCCAGCAGACGCCAACCCATGACCAGGTCGCCGAAGGCCATCAGCACCCGCACCGACGCCAGGCCGATGGTGTAGAGGCGCTTGGGGTCCTCCTGCGCGGCCATGAGGTGGTCGAAGCAGGTGGCGATCATGGCCTCGACGTCCGCCAGCGCGGTGGCCAGCAGCTCGCGCTCGGCGGCCAGCTGACCGTTCGAGGCGTCCGACTCCAGGAACTTCTTGATCTGCGCCGAGATGTGGCCGATCGCGGTGCCGCGGTCGCGGGCGATCTTGCGGAAGAAGAAGTCCTGCGCCTGGATCGCGGTGGTGCCCTCGTAGAGGGAGTCGATCTTCGCGTCGCGGATGTACTGCTCGATCGGGTAGTCCTGCAGGAAGCCCGAGCCACCGAACGTCTGCAGCGACTCGGTGAGCAGCTCGTACGCGCGCTCCGAGCCGACGCCCTTGACGATCGGCAGGAGCAGGTCGTTCACGCGGTGGGCCAGCTCGGCGTCCGCGCCCGAGACACGCTCGGCGATGACCGGGTCCTGGTGCGCGGCGGTGTACAGGTACACGGCGCGCAGGCCCTCGGCGAACGCCTTCTGGCGGATGAGCGCGCGGCGCACGTCCGGGTGGTGCGTGATGGTGACGCGCGGGGCGTTCTTGTCCGCCATCTCGGCCATGTCGCCGCCCTGCACGCGCTCCTTGGCGTAGTCCAGCGCGTTGAGGTAGCCGGTGGACAGGGTGGAGATGGCCTTGGTGCCGACCATCATGCGGGCGTGCTCGATCACGTCGAACATCTGGCGGATGCCCTGGTTGAGCTCGTCGCCGCCCACCATCCAGCCCTTGGCCGGGATGCCGTGGCCGCCGAAGGTCAGCTCACACGTGGTGGAGGCCTTGATGCCCATCTTGTGCTCGACGTTGGTGACGAACACGCCGTTGCGGTCGCCCATCTGGTTGGTCTCGAAGTCGAAGTGGAACTTCGGGACGAAGAACAGGGACAGGCCCTTGGTGCCGGGGCCGGCGCCCTCGGGGCGGGCCAGCACCAGGTGGAAGGTGTTCTCGAACATGTCGTCGGCATCGGCCGAGGTGATGAACCGCTTGACGCCCTCGATGTGCCAGGAACCGTCGTCCTGCTTGATGGCCTTGGTGCGGCCCGCGCCCACGTCGGATCCGGCGTCCGGCTCGGTGAGCACCATGGTGGCGCCCCAGCCGCGCTCGACGCAGGTGGCGGCCCACTTCTTCTGCTCGTCGGTGCCGTTCTCGTACATCACCGCGGCGAACGACGGGCCGGCCGAGTACATGTAGATCGGCGGGTTGGCGCCGAGGATCATCTCGCCCGTCGCCCACACGAGGCTGCGCGGGGCCGGCATGCCGCCGAGATCCTCCGGCAGGCCCATCATGGTGTAGCCGGCGTCGTACCAGGCGGCGAAGGACTTCTTGAAGTCCTCGGGGATGGAGACGGTGTGGGTCTCGGGGTCGAAGACCGGCGGGTTGCGGTCCGCGGAGGCGAAGGACTCGGCGACCGGGCCGTCGGCGAGGGCGGCGACCTCGGCGATGATGCCCTTGGCGGTCTCGGTGTCCATGTCGCCGAACGCGCCGGAGTCGAGTTCGGTGTCGATGCCCAGGACCTCGAAGAGGTTGAACTCGAGATCGCGGACGTTGCTCTTGTAGTGACCCATGACGGTGTTCTCCGATCGACAGGTGAGATGTCGTGTATTGGTTGGTGCCGGGGGAGAGTCGGAGCTGGTGGGCTGGGCACACCGGAACCTACTCACCGGTAACAATGACGATGCTAGTGCGTTCTCAGCAATCCGTCCAAGGTGAGGAATGACTCTGATTCCGCCGGTGATCGCGAACCATCGAGGCGGAACCACGAGTTCGGCACGCGGAGTGGGGCATCATCGGCTCATGGCAGATATCCAGCCGCGCTTCCCCGGCCCGACGTCCGTCGTGGGCGTGGCGTCCCGTGTCCTCGCGTGGGAGATCCGCGTGGCCCGGTACATGTGGTCCATCCCGGCACGCATCGCTCTGTTGCTCGAGGATGCCGAACTGATCGTGAGCAGGATCAACTCGATCATCGACAGCGTCGAGCGCGCGGTCGCCGCGGTCGACCAGGTCATCCTGGCCGCGGCGAACTCGGTGGACGAGGTCGATGTGACCATCGCCCGCGTCGGGCGGAGCATCTCCCGCGCCGAGATCGCGATCGGAGCGGCCGAGGGGATCATCACCCGCGTCGAGACCGCGGTGGAGCGGGTCGAGCCGGTGGTCGACCGCGTCGAGCCGATCGTCGGCCGCGTGGAGACCGTGGCCGCGGCCGCCGAGGGGCTCGTGCTGCGGGTCGACTCGGCGGTGACCGATGCCGAGGGGCTGGTGCTGCGGGTGGCCACGGCGACAGGGGACGCCGAGCTACTGGTGGGTCGCGTGGCGGCGGCCGTCGGCGACGCCGAGGGACTCGTCCTTCGGATCGGGTCGGCGGTGGAAGACGCCGAGGGCCTGGTCCTGCGGGTCGACTCGACGGTGGGTGAGGCCCATCAGCTGGTGGACCGGGTCGGCAGCACGGTCGGCGACGCGGAGGGTCTGGTCCTGCGAATCGATTCGGCGGTGGGCGACGCCGAGCAGCTGGTGCTGCGGGTGGACTCGACCGTCGACGGTGCCGAGGAGCTCGTGCTGCGCGTGGGGTCGACCGTCGGAGACGCCGAGCAGTTGGTTCGCCGGGTCGGGAGAGCGGTCAACGACGCGGAGGAGCTCGTCCTGCGCGTGGACTCGACGGTGGACTCCGCGGACGGGCTCGTCCTGAGGATCGACGCCACCGCGGGTGCCGCCGACGGACTCGTCACGCGGATCGACGCCACCGCGGGCGCGGCCGACGGGCTCGTCGGCCGCGTCGACTCGACGGTCGGGGAGGCAGAGCAGCTCGTCGAGCGCGCCTCGCCCCTGTTGGAGTTCGCGGAGTCCACGGTCGCGGGCGTGCGACCGGTGTTGGAGGAACTGCTCCTCGAGGAGGGCGTCCGGGCCGAGCAGGCGAAGTTGATCTCCGCCCGGGTCACCGAACTGCTGGTGACGGCCGACGAGGTGGCCACCAAGCTGGTCCCGATCGTGGGCCGGGTCGCCGACACCGTGGACTCCGACGACTTCGAGGCCGTCCTCGATGTGATCGACAACCTGCCGACGATCCTGCAGGCGGTCGAGAAGGACGTCCTGCCGGTGGTCCGGTCGCTCGACACGGTGGCGCCGGAGCTGTCCGAGATCCTGGTGGTGGCCAACAACTGCCTCGAGGCGCTCAACGGGATCCCAGGCTTCCAGATGCTGCGCCGCCGCGGTGGGGACGGCACCAAGGGGCTGAACTAGTCGCGGCCGTCGATCGAAAAGGCCCGAACGATGCCCTGAGACAAGCTGGAGAGTAAAGCCTGCGGGGGTTGGCAACGGTAGGCCAGCGCATAGGTCGTGATCGGACTGACCATCAACAGCGCGGCAGTCTCGGGATCAGTGTCCGCACGGACCTCGCCGCGCCCTAGGCTGCGGTGCACAACGCGTTTGAGCTGTTCGAGGATCGGTGCCCAGTACTCGATCTGGACCAGATTGCCCTCCGGGTCGTAGTGCGTTGCGAACGCAGCGGTGAGTGCCACCTCCACGGGGTCGGCGAGAAATGCTGCGAGCGTTGCCATGGCGACCGGCACGTCACCGCGCCAGGACCCGGTGTCCTGCAGTGTGAACCGGGCCCCGCGGACGGTCAGGGCTTCGCGATAGAGGTCGACGCGAGTAGGCCACCACCGATAAATGGTGGTCCGATGCACGTCTGCTCGTTCTGCCACTTCCGCAACGCTGAAGTCGGTCTTCCCCTCACGCATGAACGACAGCACGGCCTCCGCCACGTTGGCGCGCACGAGCTCGCTACGGCCGCCTGCGCGCTGCCGAGTCAGGCGACCCGCAGGCGTAGTCCGAAAGGGGTCGGTGTCGGTCACGCAAACCTTTCTAACACATCGAGTGTCGGGCAACGCCGGCCGCCTAGCGCGACGTATGTAGCGATTGTGAAGCCGTCTCGGCAGTCAATGCAGGATTTTTCGCGAGGAATCCACTCCTTGCGTCTACTGTAGTTGCGTTAAGGTCGAGATCTCGCCCGTCGCCGCCAGGTGACTCACCCACCCACAAGTAACGGAGCTCTCCGCATGACCCACGACTATGACGTCATCATCGTCGGCGCTGGCTTTGCCGGTGCCACCGCCGCTCGCGAATGCGCCACCCGCGGCCTGCGCACTCTCGTTCTGGAAGGGCGGGACCGCATCGGGGGTCGCTCCGGCAGCCGACGCTTGTCTGATGGCTCCTACGCAGACGTCGGCGGCACCTTCGTCCACTGGAGCCAACCCCACACATGGTCGGAGATCACCCGCTACGGTTTGACCGACGAAGTCATCCCCGGCGTCGCCGACCTCGAATGGACCGCCATCTACTCTGCAGGTGAGGTGGCCTGGTCCTCCTACAAGGACGGCGAGGCCGTGACTCGCGCCGCGTACGACAAGATCCGGGGCGCCTCCGCGTCGGTCTTTCCCAACCCCACCCAACCGCTACAGGCCCTCGGCAAGGTCTCCGCAACGGACCCGATCAGTGTCGCCGAAGCCCTGCAGCAGCTGGGTCTGTCCGACTACGAGTACGCCAACCTGTCCCGGACCTTCGCCGGCTTTTCGGGCCGATCGCCTGACGAGACGAGCTGGCTCACCATCTTGCGTTGGTTGGCGCTGGGTAACGACAACTACGCAGACTTCTCAGACATGGAGATGGGGTGGAAACTGAAAAGTGGTACCGGATCGCTGATCGATGCGATCATGAGCGACGGCGGTGCCGAGGTGCGTCTGAACACCCCGGTCGACGGTGTCCATTCCTCCGATGACGGAGTTCGGGTCAAGCTCAAGGACGGCGGCGAGGTGACCGGCAGGGCCTGCGTCATCGCGACTCCAGCCAACGTGTGGCCGCACCTGGACCTGAGCCCCCCGCTACCCGAGAAGCAGGTTGCGGCCGCCGCCGAGGGTATGGCCGTGCCGGAGTCCGGCAAGTGCGTCGCAGTGCTCAAGGGTGAGGCTCGTGCGATGCAGTTCATCGGCGACGAGACCACGCCGCTGAGCTTTCTCACAACCGATTTCCGATCCCCCGACGAGCAGGTTGTCGCGGTCTACGCCCACCCGGGCTCCGGCTTCGACCTCTCCGATCCCGCGCTGATCAAAGCCTCGATCGAAAAGGCTCTGCCGCATGTGACGGTGCTCGAATCTGTCGGCGACATGTACCGGGCCGACGATCCCATGTTCTACGGCGCCTACGGATTTCTTCAGCCTGGGCAACTGACCACGTATGTTCCCCACGAGAATTTCACCAAGCTCGACGACCGGGTCGTCTTTGCCACCGCCGACATCGCCCGCTTCTTCCACGGCGCTTTCTTCGACGGCGCCATTGAATCCGGGCTCCGAGCCGCGCGAGACGTTCGCACACACCTGAACACACAGTAGAATCTCAGGCCGCTCAGCCCCGCGAACATCCCCTCAGAGGGAGAGTTGCCCGCGGGGCCGGGCTGAAAAACTAGCCCGGGTCGCGCCCGCCCGGACGGTGTGGTGCCGCCGGTGCCAGGACCGCGTCGCCGAGCATGTGGCAGGCCTCCAGCGCGAGGTGGGTGTCGAT
>CAYFRF010000031.1:12154-15976 GCA_964345415.1 uncultured Microbacter sp.
CGGGTGATCTCGTCGACGTACTGGTACAGCCAGCCGGCGAGGTGATGGTAGAGCTGCAGCTGCTCCTGGGGCGTGCAGTCGACCTCCTGGACCTGGTCGAAGATGTGGGCCAGGAGGTTGTCGGAGCCCACGTGGTAGGCGCGGCGCAGCGGCGCGCTGGAGACACCCCGGCGTGCCAACTCGACCGCGTACCCCACGGCTTCCGGCAGCGGTGGCAGGTGGTGGGGCTCGCGGGAGGTGGCGAGCAGGCTGACGATCACCTCGACGTTGTTGGTCACGCTGGAGTGCAGTGAGGCCCGCATGGCCTGGTCGTCGAGCTCGCCGATCGCCTCCTCGATCGCCGCGGTCATGCTCTCGCTGACCTCGGCGGTCCGGGTGCGAAGGCGTCGGCCGATCTGGCAGGCCAGGTCCCGGAGGCGCTGCGGGTCCTGGGGGGTGGTGATCAGCATGGGGTCATTGTGCTGCGCTCGTCCTCACCGCGAGGCCAGATGGGCCAGCGCGGAGCGGGCGGCGTTCCACCCGGCCATCCCGTGCGCGCCCGCACCCGGAGGGGCGGCCGCCGAACAGAGGTAGACGCCCGGGATGCCCGCCGAGTACGGGTCGGGCGTCACCCGGGGCCGGAACACCAGCTGCAGCGGGGTGTTGGCGCCGGTGACGATGTCGCCGCCCACGAAGTTGGGGTCGTACTGCTCGATCGCCTGCGTGGACGTGGAGCGGGTGGCGCGGATCCGGTCGCGGAAGCCCGGGGCGAAGCGTTCGATCTGGTCGATGATCGTCTGCGTGGCATCGCCAGTCCACCCCGCCGGGACGTGCGCGTACGTATCCACCGGGTGGACACCGTCGCGGGCGCGGGCCGGGTCGGCCACCGACTGCTGGCCCACCAGGACGAACGGGCGCTCGGGCATCCGGCCGCGCACGACCTGACGTTCGGCGTCCGCGATCTCCGCGAACGTGCCGCCCACGTGGACGGTCCCCGCGCGGCGCGAGGGCGCGTGGGCCCACGGGATCCCGCCCTCCACGGCGAACGCCACCTGGAAGGCGCCGGGTCCGTGCTTGTACCGCCGGTAGGCCCGCGCCACCCGGCCGGGCAGGGCGCTGCCGAGGATGTCCGCGGCGGCGGACGGGGCGGTGTTGAGCATCAGCAGGTCGTACCGGCCGAGCTCGCGGTGGTCTCGGACGTGGACCCCGGTCTCGATCCGGCCTCCCAGGTCGGTGAGCCGGGAGGCCATGGCGGCGGCGATGGTGGCCGAGCCGCCGACCGCGACCGGCCAGCCGTAGCGGTGCGCCGCCGTGCCCAGGGCCACCCCGATCGCCGACGACATCACCGAGTCCAGCGGCCGGAACGCGTGGGCGGCCACCCCGGCGAACAGTGCCCGCGCCTCCTCGGACCTCCAGCGGCGGGCCAGCAGCCCGGCCGGCATCGCCGCGTAGAGGCCGAACCTCGCCAGCGACACCGGGTGGGACGGCACGTGCACCATCGGCTGCAGGAACTCGTCGACGATCTGGGGGAACCGCTCGGTGAGTGGTCCGAACAGGCGACGGTAGGACGCTGCGTCGTCGTCGTCGTCGTTGTTTTTGTTGTTGTGCAGTTCTCCGGCGGTGCGGTCCACCGACCGCCACACCGACGCCCCCCGTCCGCCCCCCACGCCGTCGAGGGGGTGCGAGTACTGGATCTCCGGCCACGCCCAGGTCAGCCCGTGCGCGGTGAGGTCGAACTGGCGGCTGAAGCCGGTGTCCACGGCCAGCGGGTGGAAGCCGGAGCAGTGGTCGTGCAGCAGGCCCGGCAGCGTGAGCTCGCCGGACCTGGTGCCGCCGCCGATGGAGTCGGACGCTTCCAGAACGGTCACATCGACCCCACCGGCGGCCAGTGTCAACGCGGCGGCCAGCCCGTTGGGCCCGCTACCGACGATGAGTGCAGAGGGCATGGGCTCAGTTCGATCCCACTGCGGACTCGTCACGTTCGGTCACCGTGGACCCGTCGGTGAGCGAGCCCTCCGAGCCGGGGTTGGCGGGCACATCCGCCCCTGCCCGCTCCGAGGCCGGCAGGTACTCCGGATGACGCCAGGTCACCGTGTAGGCGATCGGGCCGTTGGGTAGCCACGGCTGCTCCTTGACCACGTCCCGCACGTCGTAGTGACCGCGTTCCACCACGCCGAGCGCCGCGTCGATCACCCGGTACTCGATGGTCTTCTTGTGCAGCGGCTGCGACTCGGTCCAGACGCTGATGAACTCGCCCGGCTCGAAGTTGCAGCGCTTCTGCACGGCGGCGATGGTGCGCTCGTCGAACAGGTGGCCGTCGCCGAACTGCCAGCCCGAGAAGAAGGTGCACATGACCTCGCCCTCCCGGAAACGGTAGTTCTCCATGCTGTCCACCACGTCCGGGAAGATCGACATGTGCCCGCGGCCCTGCGTGTTCATCATGCGGAACGCGGTGGTCTTCTGCAGGAACATCTCCGCGCCGGCCTCCCCGAACAGGGCGGAGAGCTGGTGCTTCGGCGAGGTCATGGAGGTGATGAACTCGGGGTTGTCCAGCTTGGCCTCGCAACCGTTGTTGCGGAACGCCATGGTGGAGTTGGCCCAGTTGCCGGCGTACTGGCGCATCGACAGCAGGAACGAGATCTTGTCCGGGCGGAAGTTGCCGATGATCGGCAGGGTGAGCGTCAGCACGGCCGCGCCGATCGGGACCCACACGCTGCTCGCGTCCCACAGGGCGTAGCCGTTGCCGGAGAAGAAGCCCAGGAACACGATCGGGGTGGCGAACACGTAGAAGAGGTTCCACTCCTGCGGCATGGCCAGCGCGAACATCGAGTAGATGAACAGGTGGAAGCACATCATGAAGACCGCCGCCAGGACCGCCACGGTCCAGTTGGTGGTGAACAGCAGGATGATCGGGACCACGAACTCGACGATCGTGCCCAGCACGTGTGCCGCGAAGAACGCGACCTTGGTGGGCATGAGGTCGTTCGGCGCGTCCTTGTAGAGCGAGCGGCGCAGGGCCTTGCTCTTCATCAGCGGGGCGTTGGTGAGCATCGTCTGGACGGTGGGCGTGAAGTGCACGCCGACCTTGGACAGGAAGGCGCCCCACCACACGGCGAACATCGCGATCTTGGCCACGATCACCATGTCCACCGCTCCCACACCGAGGAACGTGAACACACCGAAGCCGAGCATGATCACCGAGTACTGCTCGGGACGCGAGGCCAGGAAGGTCACCCGGTCACGCAGGCCCATCACCATCTGGATGGCGACGAAGGTGATGAACGGCCACGCCGGGACCAGGCCGGCCTCGGAGTAGGCGGCCGCCGTCTGCTGGCCCGGCAGCACCAGACCCAGGAAGAGGGTGGCGAGCATCGCGGCGTACAGCGCCACGTCGATGGCCTTGCGCTCGTCGCCCTTGGTGAACGGGATCTTGTCCGGCCACGGCGGCAGGCGCAGCGTACCGGTGCGCATCCAGTAGCGGTAGCCGGCGGTGTTGGGCTTGAACTTGAAGGCCAGCGGCCCCCACGACTCGTTGAAGCCGGTGGCCGACCACAGGATCACCCAGATCATGGCCTTCTGGTAGACGATCAGCTCACCCCACCAGGCGCCCAGGTCGGTGAGCGGCAGGCCCGGCGTGGACAGGCCGATCACCAGCCAGCCGCCGAGGAAGAAGAACAGGCCCTTGACGAGGTAGAGCGAATGCATGATCTTCGGCGCGCCGAAGCCGACCTCGACCCAGTGGTGGGCGAGGAGCTTCATCCGCTCGAAGACCGGGATGGACTCGAACTTCTCCGGGTCGATGTCGGGGACATCGGCTGTGAGGAATGCCATGGGAACTCCTTC
>CAYFRF010000031.1:16076-22666 GCA_964345415.1 uncultured Microbacter sp.
GTGAGGGGAAGGGAACTGGGACGTCGGGAGGGCGGTGCCGGGCATGCCGGCCCGGAGGGGAGGTCAGGCGACGAACGAGGCCCGGAGTCCGGGCTTGTCGATCTTGCCGACGGGGTTCTTGGGCAGCTGGGGGATCACCTCCACGTGGACCGGGACCTTGACCCTGGTGAGCAGCTCGGCGCAGTGGGCGATCACCGATTCCGGCGTCAGGTCGGCGTCCGGGTAGGGGACGACGAACGCCACCGGCACCTCGCCGAGCACCGGGTCCGGGCGGCCGACCACGGCCACCTCGAGCACCCCGGGCAGGCTGCCGATCGCGTTCTCGATCTCCTTGGGGTAGATGTTCTCCCCGCCGCGGATGATCATGTCCTTGAGCCGGTCGACGATCGTGAGGTAGCCGTCCGCGTCGAGAACGCCCACATCCCCGGTCCGGACCCAGCCGTCCACGAGGGTCTGCTCGGTGGCCTCCGGGTTGTTGAGGTAGCCGGCCATGACGATCGGGCCGGTGATCAGCACCTCGCCCGAGTCGCCGACGGGCACGTCCCGCAGGTCCTCGTCGACGATCCGGATGCGTTGACCCGGCAGGGCGGGTCCCACGGTGCCGGGCTTGCGCGGCCCGTCGATGGGGTTGACCGCCGAGGCGCACGTGGCCTCGGTCAGCCCGTATCCCTCGAGGATGGGGGCGCCGAGGAAGTCCTCGGCGGCCCTGAGTAGTTCCCGGGTGGCGGGCGCCGCGCCGCACACGGCGAACCGGAGCGAGGACATGTCGGGGAATCGGCCCTCGGCCTGGGTGAGCAGCAGTGCGTAGATGGTCGGTACCGCGGAGAAGTAGGTGGGGCGGAGCTGCTCCACCCGGTCGAAGAACGTGGACGCGGAGAAGGTGCCGACGATCGAGAGCTGGGCGCCGACCCGCAGCGGGGCCAGCAGACTCACCATCAGGGCGTTGACGTGGAACAGGGGGAGGATCAGCAGGCAGTGGTCCTCCGAGGTCATGGCCATCGCCTCCGCCATCGCCGCGGACATGGCGTCGGCATTGGCATGGGTGAGCATGACGCCCTTGGGGCGGCCGGTCGAGCCGCTCGTGTAGATCACCAGCGCCAGGTCCTCGCCCCGCAGCTCGACAGGCTCGAGGGTCGTCCCGCCGCCCGCGGCCGGGAGGTCGTCCACGGCGATCGTCGGCCTGCCTCCGGTGGGGGCGTCGGGCCCGGCGTTCACCACGAGCACGGCGCCGGCGTCGTTGATCTGGTGGTCGGCCTCCGCGGCGGTGAAGTTCGGGTTGATGGGCGTGGCCGCGGCCCCGAGGTGCCAGGCGGCGAAGATCGACAGCACCAGCTCGGCCCGGTTGGGGAGCATCACGGCCACGACGTCGCCCCGGGACACACCCAGTTCGCGGAACCGGGACGCCACGGCCCGGACGCGATCATCGAGTTCGCGGAACGACATCTCCGTCGAGTCGTCGCGGATCGCGGGCGCCTCACCGAATCGTGCGGCCAGCACTCCTGGTAGGTACTCGAACTCCACATCTGCTCCTTGCCGCTGGTCGAACTGACCTGTGTGACCTGGAACACTACTGCGGCATGACTACGCATCTCATCATTGGATGTGACGAACTTCACTCATCGAACAGTGCACGATGCACAATGGTGCGGCGGTCGCGGCGGGGTGCGGTGCGCGGAATATGCAACTGCGGGGCACCCTCCCGGTGGAGGATGCCCCGCAGTTGGTGGGCCCTGGCGGTTGGCGAACCGCGGGGGCCGGTGGAGCCGATGACGGGAATCGAACCCGCGCTGTCTGCTTGGGAAGCAGAAGTTCTACCATTGAACTACATCGGCAGTGCCTGTCTGAGGCTGGACCAGATTAGCACGCCCCCGGCGACCGCGGTCACAGCGGGTGTGCCGTGTCCGGGATGGGCTGGGGGCTGCCCCTCGTCGCCCTACTCCTCGCCGGGAGTGCCGGTGGCCTTTCCGGTGGCCTTCCCCTCGGCCTTGGCCTTGGCGGCCGCCGCCTTGCGTCGCGCGCCCGGGGTCATGGCCCGCTTGGGCTGGTTGAGCGAGGCGCGGGGCACGAAGCCGAACCCGATGCCGCCGATCACGGCCACCGCGAGCGCCCCGATGATCCACGGGGTGAGCGGCATGTAGCTGGTGATTCCCATCAGCACGATCATCACGGCCAGTCCGACGCAGACCCACGACCACACGGTCCAGCGCCAGACGTACTTGGAGGGCTCTTCCCTGAACTCGTCCATGTCGCCCATTTCACCACGTAAACGGGGGTCGGCGCACATCAGCGATCCTCGTCGGGGGTCCCGGACGGCCGCTGCGTGGACCCGGCCATCCGACAAATCTGCGCCCTGTGTCCAGTTTCACGCCGCCATTTGTTACTCGCGGGTAGCATTTCGGTCAGCGAGAGCGCTTAATAGGGGAGACAGTCCGTTCACGGGCCGGCTGGGCGGCCGACGGACCTGCTCCAGGAGGTGCGTGATGGACGACGTGACGATGCGGCCCGTCGCCGAGCGTGTTCGCACGGTGCTCGCCCGCGGTGCGGCCGGGACGGTCGAGGTGGGGATGTTGCGGCGTCCGCTGCGCTCGGCCCGGGTGCGGGACGACGGCGTGGTGGTGCTCGTCGTGGACGTCAGCGGCATGTCCCGCGAGGCCGGCGACCGGGCCCGCGTGGCCGCCGTCGGCGCCTCCGCGACCGTCGAGGTGGTGGACACGGTCTGTACCGGGCGCTGCCGTGGTGCCCTGCCGCGGCCGTCGTTCGCGCTGGACGGTCGGCATGCGGCGCGGCCGGAGGGGTGCCACGACGACTGTGCTGTCGCACGCGGGGTCGTGACCCTCTCCGGGATCGTCACGGCCGCCTCCGATGCCCGCCGTCGACGGCTGGTCGCGGCCGACGGCGGCGGGGTGGGGCCCGACGGGGATCCCGGCTCCATGCGGCTGAGTGAGCTGCAGCCCCTCGAGATCACCTATCTGGACCGCGACGGCGTGCACCTCGTGTCGCGCACGGAACTCGCGTCCGCGGGTGTCGATCCGATCGGCGTGGACGAGCAGGCCTGGCTGCGGCGGATCGGCCCGGACTCCGGGCTCGCCGCCCGTCTGGCGCTGCGGGCCGGCCGGCAGATCGCCGGCACCGATCCACGCATCATCGGGCTGGACGGTCGCGGGGTGGACCTGGCTGTCGATTCCCCCGGCGGCGGATTCCGCGAGGTGCTGCGGGTGCCGTTCTCACAGGTCTGCGCCGATTTTGACGCTGTTCTGCGCGAGCTCGAGGCCCTGGCGTCCTGAGCTCGGCGCCGCTGACCGTCGTGCTTTCCGGCCCGCCGTTCCCGTGTGTACGGGGCGGCGGGCCGGGGTCATTTCGGCGAGTGATTTCAACTAATCTCGCGAACCCTCTTGATTTGTAGGTGAGCCTTACCTAAGTTGGTCGCTGCGGGTAGTCACGTCCCCGCCCCCCTTACCGTTCCGGCGTCACTCCCTGAGACGCCGGAACGGTGTGGGAACCGAACAGACCAGAAGGGGCTCGACGCATGCGATCACTGGTGGGACCCGTTCCCGAACCCGCAGAGCGCGCCGGATCCGCACTCCGCCGCTGCGCCCGCGGACACCTCACGGTGGGACTCGCCGAGGCCGGCGCCTCCGCCGCCGCGACCACCTCCGCCACCGCCACAGCCCCGGTGAGCCTGTCCCACCACGCCGCCGGCACCGCCGATGTCTGGCTGGCCATCCCGATGGCCGACACCGCGGCGATCACCCGTGGCGGAGTGCACGCCCGGCTCGAGGTCCTGGACGTGATCGTCGGCGGACTGGCCGACGGCCGCTGCCGCCGCGTCGTCGTCGTCGAAGGTCGCGTCGAACTGCCGGGGGTGCGCGCCCAGCGCCACATCGCCACCCACATCGCGGTGGAGCTTCCCGACTCCGTCCTCCTCGGCGTCGGCGGCGACATGGCGCTGGTGCGCCTGCGCGCCGAACGGATCGTCCTCACCGACCACGACGGGGTCACCGAGATCGCCCCCGACGACCTCGCCACCTCCGGCCCCGACCCCTTCTCCGACCTCGAGGGGCACTGGCTCGACCACCTCAACGACCCGCGCTGCCGCATCGTGCCGCGGATCGCCATGCGCGTGTGCCGCTGCCTGCCCGCGCAGCGCCCCCTGCTCGTGGGGATCGACCGCGCCGGCGTGGACCTGGAGTTCACCGACCGCGAGGACAACATCCACCGCCAGCGCCTGCCGTTCGCCGAGGCCTGCACCGAGGTCTCCGAGTTGGGGACCCAGATCAGGATGCTGGCCGGCGGCGCACGGTACCCTCTGGATCGTGCTGCTCTCCGACCGTGACCTTCGTGCCGAACTCGCCGACGGGCGGGTCGCGCTGGACCCGTTCGACCCGTCACTGATCCAGCCCTCGAGCATCGACGTCCGGCTCGACCGCATGTTCCGCGTGTTCAACAACTCGCGCTACACCCACATCGACCCGGCGCAGCAGCAGGACGAGCTCACCGAGCTGGTCGAGGTCCCCCGCGGCGAGGCGTTCGTGCTGCACCCCGGCGAGTTCGTCCTCGGCGCCACACTCGAGCGGCTCGAACTGCCCGACGACCTGGCCGGCCGCCTCGAGGGCAAGTCCTCCCTCGGCCGACTCGGACTGCTCACCCACTCCACCGCCGGGTTCATCGACCCCGGCTTCGGCGGGCACATCACGCTCGAGCTCTCCAACGTGGCCAACCTGCCCATCACCCTGTGGCCCGAGATGAAGATCGGCCAGCTGTGCCTGTTCCGCCTGTCCAGCCCCGCCGAGAACCCGTACGGCAGCTCCGCGATGGGCTCCAAGTACCAGGGCCAGCGCGGGCCGACCCCGTCGAAGGCGTACCTCAACTTCCGGTGAGCTGGAACTTCCGGTGAGCTGAGCCCGGGCGGCCGCGCGCCGCGGCGTTCGCGCGGGGCCTTTCCGAGAGTTCACCGCCCGTCCTCCCACCGACACCCGACAGTTCCCGGGCCGTCGTTTCCGGCCGATAGACAAGCGGCATGCGTATGACCGTGTTCGGGACCGGATACCTCGGCGCCACTCACGCCGCCTGCATGGCCGAGCTGGGCCACGAGGTGTTGGGGGTGGACGTGGACGAGGCGAAGATCGAACGGCTGCGGCGCGGTGAGGTGCCGTTCTACGAACCCGGACTCCCGGAGATCCTGCAGCGGCACGTCGAGTCCGGTCGGCTGCGGTTCACCACCGACTACGCCGAGGCCGCCGAGTCCGCGGACCTGCACTTCATCGGCGTGGGCACCCCGCAGCGCAAGGGCGGGTTCGCCGCCGACACCTCCTACGTGGAGGACGTGGTGAGCCGCCTGACCCCGCTGCTCACCTCGGACGCCGTGCTGGTGGGCAAGTCGACCGTCCCCGTGGGCACCGCCGTGCGGCTGCAGGGCATCGCCGACTGGAATACGCGCTCGGGTGTCGACGTGGACGTGGTGTGGAACCCCGAGTTCCTGCGCGAGGGGTTCGCCGTGGCGGACACGCTCACCCCGGACCGCATCGTGATCGGCCTGCGCGGCGGCGCCGACGAGCAGAGCCGGGCCCGCGACCTGGTGGAGGAGGCGTACGCGCCGATCCTGGCCACCGACCCGTGCCCGGTGATCGTCACCGACCTGCCCACCGCCGAGCTGGTCAAGGGCAGTGCCAACGCGTTCCTCGCGACCAAGATCAGCTTCATCAACGCCGTCTCCGAGGTGTGCGAGGCCGCGGGCGCCGATGTGACGGTGCTGGCCGACGCGATCGGCATGGACCCGCGGATCGGGCGGCGTTTCCTCGGCGCCGGGCTGGGCTTCGGCGGGGGCTGCCTGCCCAAGGACATCCGCGCCTTCTCCGCCCGCGCCGGCGAGTTGGGCGCCGACCAGGCCATGTCGTTCCTGCGTGAGGTGGACTCGATCAACATGCGCCGCCGCGAACGCATGGTGGAGCTCACCGCCGAGGCGTGCGGTGGGACCCTCATCGGCGCCACCGTGGCCGTGCTGGGGGCGGCGTTCAAGCCGAACTCCGACGACGTGCGTGACTCCCCGGCCCTCAACGTGGCCGGGATGCTCTCGCTCAAGGGGGCCAGCCCGGTGGTGTACGACCCGCAGGCCCTCGACAACGCCCGGGCGCTCTTCCCCACCCTGGCTTATGCGGAGTCCGCGCTCGAGGCGTGCGAGGGCGCCGACGTGGTGTTGGTGGCCACCGAGTGGGCCGAGTTCGTCGACCTGGACCCGGCGCAGGTCGCGGCCGTGGCGCGCGGCCGGATCCTGCTGGACGGGCGCAACTGCATGCCCGGCGACCGCTGGCGTGAGGCGGGCTGGACCTACCGGGCCCTGGGCCGCGGCGTCCCCGAGCGCCCCGTGGCACGCGCGGCGGATCGCGCGGGGCTCATCAGGGCCTGACCGGCTCCTGCCCCGCTCCGGGACGCCAACGGGACGTCAGCGGTGTCCGAGGAAGGGCCCGTCACGACGCGTGGAGTCGCTGCGTCAGCGGTCCGGGCGAACGTTCCTGGGGAAACGCTGCACGAAACGACTCAACGACGGTGATGGGCGGGCGTTGGGTGGCCGGGCGCCGGGCGGGCGGGCGCCG
>CAYFRF010000031.1:22766-28078 GCA_964345415.1 uncultured Microbacter sp.
CGGGCGCCGGGCGGGCGGGCGCCGCTACTGCCGGTAGGACGAGAGGAAGTTGCCGATCCGCTCGATCGCCGTGCTCAGGTCGCGCGACGGCGGCAGGGTGACGATCCGGAAATGGTCCGGGTCCGGCCAGTTGAAGCCGGTGCCCTGGGTGATGAGGATCCGCTCGCGCTCGAGCAGGTCCAGGGCGAACTGCCGGTCGTCGTGGATCTCGTGCACCTCGGGGTCCAACCGGGGGAACACGTACAGGGCGCCCATCGGCTTGACGCAGCTCACGCCGGGGATCGCGTTGAGCTTCTCCCACGCGATGCCGCGCTGCTCGTGCAGTCGCCCGCCGGGCTCGATGAGCTCGTTGATCGACTGGTACCCGCCCAGCGCGACCTGGATGGCGTGCTGCGCCGGCACATTGGGGCACAGTCGCGTGGACGCGAGCAGTTCCAGCCCCTCGAGGAACCCGGCGGCGTGCGCCTTGGGGCCGGTGATGGCCAGCCAGCCGGCGCGGTAGCCGGCCACCCGGTAGGTCTTGGACAGGCCGTTGAACGTCAGCACCAGCAGGTCGTGCGCGAGCGTGGCGATGGAGATGTGCTCGGCCTCGTCGTAGATGATCCGGTCGTAGATCTCATCGGCCAGGATGAGCAGGCTGTGCTCGCGGGCCAGGTCGACGATCCCCTGCAGCACCTCGCGCGAGTACACGGCGCCCGTCGGGTTGTTGGGGTTGATCACCACGATCGCCTTGGTGCGCGGGGTGATCTTGGAGGCGATGTCCTCCAGCGACGGGTTCCAGTCGTCCTCCTCGTCGCTGAGGTAGTGCACGGGCTTGCCGCCGGCCAGCGAGGTCATGGCCGTCCACAGCGGGTAGTCGGGCGCGGGGATCAGCACCTCGTCGCCGTCGTCCAGCAACGCCTGCATGGTCATGGTGATGAGCTCGGACACGCCGTTGCCCAGGTAGATGTCGTCCACACTGAGCCGCGGGAAGTCGGGCACCAGCTCGTAGCGGGTGAAGATCGCGCGCCGCGCCGGCAGGATCCCCTTGGACTCGGAGTAGCCCTGGGCGTGGGGGAGTGCGGCGATCATGTCGCGCATGATCACGTCCGGCGCCTCGAACCCGAACGGCGCCGGGTTGCCGATGTTGAGCTTGAGGATCCGGTGCCCCTCGGTCTCGAGCTGGTTGGCCCGCGCCAGCACCGGCCCACGGATCTCGTAGAGGACGTCCTTGAGTTTGGAGGACTGGTCGAGCGTGCGCGGCTGGCGGAGCGTGCGTCCCGTGTTCTCAGGGGTCATACCTGCTGATTGTGCCACCCTCGGCGCGGTGTCCGGCATCACGGAGCGACCTGGTGGGCGGGGACGGGGCCCGGGGCGGGTACGTGGCTCAGATCCCGTAGCGCAGGTCCACGATCGCGGGGATCTCCGAATCGGGCAGCAGTTCCTCCGGGTGCTCGACCCGCAGGAAGTCCACGCAGGCGCGCTCGCGCGGGCACAGCGAGTACGGCTGCGACTCGATCGACAGGCCCGTGAGCTGCCGTAGGCGCCGCACCTCGCCCCGCACGGTGGTGGTGGCGGACGGGTCCTCGTACAGCGCCTCGGACAGGGCCCGCGCCGACCACGCCTCCCGCGAGGCCAGTAGCGCCAGCAGTTCCGCGCGGCGCGGGGTCAGCGGGACCTCGGTGCCGTCGGCCCGGACCACGGCCGGCTTCCAGCCGAGCAGCCGGATGTGGGTGACGGGACTGTGGTGGGAGGGACTGTGGCGGGCGGGGCCGGCGTCGCCGGGGTGGTGGGCGGTGCGCGCGGTGACGGGACTGACCGTGGTGAGGGGCGCGGCGGTGTCGTCGTCGTCGGATCCTGGTTTTTCGGCCCCGGTGGGGCCGGCCCCACCGCCGCGAGGTGACAGTGCGGCGAGGAGGGACTCGGCGAGCCGGGCGCCGCACCGTACCAGCGCGGCCGTCTCCGCTGACGAGAACCGCAGCGGGTACGACACGTCGAGCACACCCACGACGCGCCCGCGGGGGTCCCGGATCGGCGCCGCGGTGCAGGTCCAGCCGTGGTGCGCGCGCACGAAGTGCTCCCCGGCGGTGGCGTGGGTGAGCGCCCCGGCCTCCAGCGCGAGTGAGATGCCGTTCGCGCCGATGCCCCGCTCCGACCAGTCGGCGCCCTCGGCGAAGGCGATCGAGTCGGCGCGGCGCAACGCCTGCGCGCTGCCCCCGCGCCACAGCACCCGGCCCCGGGAATCGGCGACGACGACGAGGTGACGCCCCGCCGCAGACGTGTCCGCCACCGACGCCACGACCTCCGCGGCCACCCGGTGCAACGGCGACCGCGCGCGGGCGGCGGCGAGCTCCTCCCGGGACAACACACTGGACGGGGACATCTGGTCGGGGGAGATCCCCGCGGCCCCGCTCCGGCGCCACGCACGCAGCACGCGCGCATCCAGCCCCGTGGGCCGCCCGCCGGACAGCGCGAGCTCGTGGGCCTCGATCGAGCGCGCGGCGAAGGCCCGCGGGTCCGAGAACCGCAACGTCGGATGCAACGACATTGCCACCCCCTTGGGAGGAAAGTGTGATCTACGTCATGGGAAACGCTACAGCAGAGCGAAGGAGTGGGCATGACACAGACGGACCAGACACAGGCCGGGCAGGCGCCCGCAGGGCAGGCTCAGGCGGGGCAGGCTCAGGCGGGGAGCACGCCGGACCGGATCGTCGAGAGCTGGCTGGCCGAGTTCGGCGATGCACTGACCGCGGGGGACACCGCCCGCGCGGCCGCGATGTTCGAGGAGGACGGGTGCTGGCGCGACTTCGTGTCCTTCACCTGGAACCTCCGCACCCTCGAGGGCCGCGACGAGATCCGCGACATGCTCGACACCCAACTCGCCGCGGTGGCACCCGGCGGCTGGGCCCTCGACGAACCCGCCAGTAGTGCCGACGGCGTGACCGACGCGTGGATCCGCTTCGAGACCGCCGTCGGACGCGGCTGGGGCCACCTGCGGATCCGCGACGGGCGCGCCTGGACCCTGCTCACCACTCTGCAGGAACTCACCGGCCACGAGGAGAGAAAGGGGCGCGGGCGGGACAAGGGCGTGGAGCACGTCATCACCCGAGGGCGCCGGACCTGGCTCGAGCAGCAGACCGAACGGAAGGAATCCCTCGGCTACACCGAGCAGCCGTACGCGGTGATCATCGGTGGTGGTCAGGGCGGCATCGGGCTCGCCGCCCGGCTCAAGCGGCTCGGGGTGCCGACCATCGTGATCGAGAAGAACGAGCGCGCCGGCGACTCGTGGCGCAAACGCTACAAGTCACTGCACCTGCACGACCCGGTCTGGTACGACCACCTGCCCTACCTGCCGTTCCCCGACGACTGGCCGGTGTTCCCCGCCAAGGACAAGGTGGGGGACTGGCTCGAGCACTACACCGCCATCATGGACCTCGACTACTGGACGGGCACCGAATGCCTGGGCGCCGAGTTCGACGAGGCCGGCGGCACCTGGCGGGTGCGCGTGAACCGCCGCGGCGAGGACGTGGAACTGCGGCCCACCCAGCTGATCTTCGCGCTGGGCGTGTCCGGCTACCCCAACATCCCGCAGTTCGACGGCGCCGAGGACTTCGCCGGCGAGCAGTGGCACTCCTCCCAGTTCACCGGGGAGGGCGACTTCGCGGGCAAGCGGGCCGTGGTGATCGGCTCCAACAACTCCGCCCACGACATCTGCGCCGCCCTGTGGGAGCAGGGCGCCGAGGTGACCATGGTGCAGCGCTCCTCCACCCACATCTCGCGCAGTGAATCGCTCATGTCGCTCGCGCTCGGCGGGCTCTACTCGGAGGACGCGCTCGAGGCCGGCGTCACCACCGACAAGGCCGACATGCTGTTCGCGTCCTGGCCCTACCGGCTGCTGCCCGACGCGCAGGTCCCCGTCTACGAGCAGATGGCGAAGCAGGACGCCGAGTTCTACGAGAAGCTCCGCGGGGTCGGGTTCGACCTGGACTTCGGCGAGGACGGCTCGGGCCTGTTCCTCAAGTACCTGCGGCGCGGATCCGGCTACTACATCGACGTGGGCGCCAGCCAGCTGCTCATCGACGGCGAGGTGGCACTCGCACGCGGGCAGGTCACCCGGATCCTGCCCGACGGTGTGGAGCTCGACGGCGAGCGCGTCCTGCCCGCCGACCTGATCGTCTACGCCACCGGCTACGGCTCCATGAACCAGTGGCTCGTGGACCTGATCTCGCAGGAGGTCGCCGACCGGGTGGGCAAGGTGTGGGGCTACGGCTCCGACACCACACGCGACCCCGGCCCCTGGGAGGGCGAGCTGCGCAACATGTGGAAGCCCACCAACGTCGAGCAGCTGTGGATCCACGGCGGCAACCTGCACCAGTCGCGCCACTACTCCAAGTACCTCGCCCTGCAGCTCAAGGCGCGGATGGAGGGGATCCCCACGCCGGTGTACCGGGTGCAGGAGGCGCATCACACCAGCTGAGTGGGTGGCTGGGCCGGCTGAGCCGACTGAGCTGGCTGGGCTGGCTGGGCTGGCGCGGCGGAAATAGACCGCGGCCCGTGATCAGGGATTCTGATCACGGGCCGCGGTCGTGTTGTCGCGTGCCGGTCAGCCGAGTGAGAGGCCGTATCCGCCGGACTTCTTCGAGCCGGGGATCTTGCCGCCCGCTGCGGGCTTGGCCGGGGTCTCCGTAGCGGGCGCCTCGGTGGCCTTCTCCGCCTTCGCGGGCTCGGGCGCCTCGGCCTCGGCGGGGGCCGGGCTGTCAGCGGGAGCCTCGGCCGGCGTCGCCGGTGCGGGCGCGGCGGCCTTCGGCGTACCCGGGGCCTTGGGGGCGCCGGGGGCCTTGGCCCCGCCCTTCAGACCCAGGCCGACAACCGGCTTGGCGGGTGCCGCAGGCGCTGCCTCGGCGGCAGCCGCGGGGGCCTCAGCCGGGGCTGCCGGAGCCGGAGCCGCTGCCTTGGGCGCGCCCGGGGCCTTCGCGCCACCCGGGGACTTGGGGGCACCGGGGGCCTTGGCGCCGCCGCCGAGCGAGAGCCCGCCCGACTTCGGTGCACCCGTGCTGGCCGGGGCCGAACCCTGGGCCGCCTCGCGCGTCTCCTGGGTGCGCTCGGCGTCCTTGACCGCGGACTGCTCCTCGGCCGCGGCGCCCGGGGCCTTGGGGGCTCCCGGAGCCTTGGCTCCACCGGGCGCCTTGCCGCCACCGATCTGCAGGCCGCCGGCCTTCGGTGCGCCGGGGGCCTTCGCGCCACCCGGTGCCTTTGCCCCGCCGGGGGCCTTGCCGCCGCCGAGCTGGAGCCCGCCGGTCTTGGGCGCGCCCGTGGAGTCGGCGACGGACGGG
>CAYFRF010000032.1:0-2641 GCA_964345415.1 uncultured Microbacter sp.
GGCGCACGCCGCCGAGACCACCGGTGCCCCGGCTCCCCGCGAGCCGGGGCACCGGTGTCTCCGGGGCAGGCCCGGCCGGCCACGTCCCGCCGCACCCCGGCCGCCCTGCCTCACGCCGACGGGTCCCCGACCACCACGAGCACATCGGTAGCGCGAGAGAGGCCGACGTAGATGCGCTCGCGCACCCGGTCCATGCCCTCGTGGTGGTTGCACACCAGCACCACGGCGGGACGCTCGAGCCCCTTGAAGCCGAGGACGTGCCCGTAGAAGATGTCCTCCCCGCTCCAGAAGGTCTCCCAGTAGGCGTCGTTGCCCTCCTCCTGCAGCTCGACCTGCATCGGATGACGCGAGCCGGTGGTCAGCAGCGCCACGTCCGCCGGCTCCCAGCCCTCGTCGAGGAGTCGCATCGCCTCGTCGTCCCCGATCGTCACGGGATCGGCCCCCTCGGGTACCTCCACGTGGCGCACCTCGGGCCCGGTGCCGCCCCGTAGCTCCATACGCTGGCCCACCAGCGGGAGGAACTCGGAGGCGATCTGCCGGGTGTTGCGCAGGTTATGGTCCAGCACGAGCGGGACCAGGTCGACCGGCGGGCGGCCGGTGCGCTGGAAGACGCTCTGCCCGGCGTCGCCGACGATCATCAGCCGCCCGTTCTCGCGGTCCCGGAGCGCCCCGAGGACGGGCCGCCACCAGGCGTCCGCGAAGTCCTGCGCCTCGTCGACGATCACCGCGTCGAACTTCTTGCCCTCCGGCAGCGCCTCGGCGAGCTCGACCATCAGCCGGGGCAGCTCCACCTCCCACCAGCGCACCGTCTCCTCCGACCTGACGCGCTCGTCGGGCCCGGCCGGAGCGCCCCACTCCACGCCGAGCGAGTGGAACTCCCCGACATACGCCGGCTGCTCCCGTCGGCGCCACCCCGCGGTGACGCGTTTGAGGTAGCCGGCCAGGCCGTGGGAGTAGCAGATCAGGGCGACACGCTGCCCGGCCCGGGACAACCGCCGCGCCTGCTCGAGAGCGAGAAACGTCTTGCCGCTGCCCGCGCCCCCGCGAATCTCCACGCGGGGCAGGGCGTCGACGGCCCGCAGCAGCACCGACTGCTCGCGGGTCAGCGCGTCGGCGATGTCGGCGTTCTCGGCCGCCCGCGCCACCACGTCGCGCTGCGGCAGTCCCCGCCCGCCCAGGACCTCGGCGAGCCGGTCCACGGTGGCCGGCGCGAGATACGGCCGGTCCTCCGGGCCGGAATCCCGGGCGAGACGGTAGGCGATCATCGCCAGGTCCCCCAGCTGGTCGCGGTCGGCGATCCGGTTGCGCCGGATGTCGGGCAGCGCGAAGTCCTCGGGGATCGACGCGTGCGGGAACACCAGCATGTGGGTCCACCGCTGGAACTGCTGCGGCCAGCGCGGGTCGGCGGTGACGAAGCCGCGCAGCGCGTAGAGCGCCTCGCGGCACTGGGTGACGGGGTCGATCAGATACTGCTTTCCCCCGCTCCCCTGCACCCACTGCCCGTCCTCGACCGTGACCTGCCCGGCCTTGACCTCCATGGCGACGATCCCGGCGCCGGGGATCGCCACCAGGATGTCAACCTCGTGCTCCTTCTCGTCCGTCGAGACGCGCTGCCCCACGACGATCAGGCTGTCGTCGGAGAGTTGCTCGCGTAGCCGCTCGACCACCATCTCCTCGGACGGGTGACCGTAGACGGGGTGAGCTGGGAGGACTCGGGCCATGTACCAGGAATACCGCAGGTCCTCTCACCCGCGCCGGGCGGCACTGACCACGACGTCATGCACCGTTCCCGCATTTCCCGCGGGGCCGCGCATCTCACGCGAGATCTCCTCGGAGGAGACGATCCGCCACTGCGCCGGATCGAGCAGCTCCGCGATCTCCGCCGCGGTCACCGACGCCTCCTCCGGCGGATGGCCGCCGCCGTGGTGCGGGCCCTCGGCCGCGTGATGGTGGCCTGTGCCCCCGGCACCGTGTCCATGGCGCCCGTCGTGGTGATGGCCGCTCTGGCCCGGGCCGTCATGGTGATCGCCGCCGCGGTGCAGGTGGCCCACGATGAACAGCGTGCCCCCGGGCGCCACCCACCCGGCCAGGCGTTCGTAGAAGTCGAGCTGCGGGCCCGACGGGTGCGCATAGTGGGTGGTGACCAGGTCGAACCTCGCCTCCGGCTCCCACGTGGACAGGTCCGCCCGGCGCCAGTCGATCCGCCCGCCAATGTCCGCCGCGGCGGCCCGGCGCGTCGCGTGCGCGAGCGCTTCGGCCGCGATGTCGACCGCCGTCACCTCCCACTCGGTCGAGGCCAGCCAGATCGCCTCCGCGCCGCCGCCGCAGCCCGCGTCCAGTGCCGTGCCGGGCCGAAGCCCCGCGACCTCGCGGACGAGGTGCGGGTTGGGCGGGCTGCTGGCCATCGCCGCCGCCTGCGCCCCCTCGCCGGATCCGGACCAGACCTGGTCCCAGTACTGCCGGCCGAACCGCTGCGTCACGGCGCGCCCACCTGCTGGCTGCGGACCGCGCGATCGAGGTCGGCCATGATGAGCGTTGCGTTGATGTGTTGGGCCGCCTTCGTCCCCTGCGCGGCCGCGGCGCCGACCTGCGCCATGAGGTCGGCGCAGTTTCCGGCCGCCCACACGCCGGACACCGAGGT
>CAYFRF010000032.1:2741-18560 GCA_964345415.1 uncultured Microbacter sp.
CCTGCGCCATGAGGTCGGCGCAGTTTCCGGCCGCCCACACGCCGGACACCGAGGTGGCGCCGAACTCGTCGACGCGCAGGAACGATCCCACCGGGTGCTCGCTCACCTCCAGCCCGAGCGCGGCGAAGGAATCGATCTTCACGTCCAGCCGGGTGCCCACCACCACGGCGTCGAGGCCGACCACCGCGTCGTCGTCGACCCTCACGCCCACCACGCGCCCACCGTCGGTCTCCACCCGCGTGACCGGCCCCTCGACGATCGGGATCCCCAGAACCTCCAGATGGAGACGGTCCTGCGTCTCGAGCGGGCGGCCGTCGGCGAAGAAGGTGATGTGCGGGCTCCACTGGCGGAACAGCACGGCCTGGTGCGCGGACATCGGCCCGGTGGCCAGCACCCCGATCCGGCGGTCGCGCACCTCCCACCCGTGGCAGTACGGGCAGTGCAGGACGCCATGGCCCCACTGCTCGCGGACGCCGGGGATGTCGGGCAGCTCATCGGCGACGCCGGTCGCGATGAGCAGGGCGCGGGCGGTGAGCGTGGCGCCGTCGCGCAGGGTGATCTCGAAGCCGTCGCCGGCCGCGCGGGCGTCGACCACCCGGCCGGAGAGGATCTCGCCCCCATACGACTCGACCTCGCCGCGCCCGCGGGCGAGCAGCTCGGCCGGGCTCACCCCCTCGAGGCCGAGCAGCCCGTGCACGCCCTCGGCCGGGGCGTTGCGCGGTTCACCCGCGTCTACGACCGTCACCCGGCGGCGGGCGCGCGCGAGCGTCAGCGCCCCACCCAGTCCGGCCGCGCCTCCTCCGATCACCACCACGTCCCTGGTCATGTCGCCCTCGCGTGTCATGTCGCCGCCTCCTCGGGCTCCGGCGGCGCCTCTCCCGCGCCGCGCCCCTCGAGGATTACCGCGCCGGCGCATCGGCGCAACGATCGTTGCGGATCCGGCAAAATAGCGGCCATGACCGACCCCCACGCACAGACCCTCGGAGCCGTGGGAGCCCGGTTGAAGGCGTTACGCCAGCGCAGGGACCTCACCCTCACCGAGCTCGCCGCCCGTACCGGGATCTCCACCAGCACCCTGTCCCGCCTCGAGTCCGGCGGACGCCGCCCGACGCTCGAACTGCTCCTGCCGCTGGCCCGCGCGCACGGCGTCACCCTGGACGAGCTCGTCGACGCCCCGCCCACCGGCGACCCGCGCGTCACCCTGCGACCGCTGTCGACCTCCGACGGCGCCACCGTGATCCCGCTCAGCCGACGGCCCGGCGGGATCCAGGCGTACAAGTTCGTCCTGCCGAGGGGCGATGACGACGACGAACCGCGCCTTCACGTCCACGAGGGCTACGACTGGGTGTTCGTCCTGGACGGCACCCTACGGCTGGTCCTGGGCGAGCACGACCTACTCCTCAGCCCCGGGGAGGCCGCCGAGTTCGACACCCGGACCCCGCACTGGTTCGGGGCCACCAGCTCGGGCCCGGTGGAATTCCTCAGCCTCATCGGCAAGCAGGGCGAACGGGCACACCTGCGGGCCGCGCCCACGAGAGAGGGCGCCCCGCCTACGGAGTGACTCCTCGCCCGCGAGTCAGCGGGCGATCCGGACGTCGGGTGGGATCGCGCACAGGATGCAAACTCGGTGTCAGCAACTTGCTGACACGCTGTTAGCATAATTCGCGTCTCTGACGTCGACGCCGAAAGGCATCCATGTTTCTCGCTTGGCGCGAACTCGTTCACGCGCGATCCCGATTCACCCTGATGGGCTCGGTCGTAGCCCTGATCAGCATCCTCATGGTCCTGCTCGCCGGGCTGACCTCCGGCCTCGTCAACGACGGTGTCTCCGGACTGCAGCGCATGCCCGTGCAGGCAGTCGCCTTCGCCCCCGACACCCGGACCGACTCGGCCTTCACCCGCTCCGTGGTGGGGCCGGACCAGGTCGAGGCCTGGGCGGCACAGCCGGACGTCGAGGTCGCCACCCCGATGGGCCTGTCGATCATCAACGCCAAGACCTCAGGCGGAACACCGGTCGACCTCACCCTGATCGGCGCCGAGCCGGACGGCCCGCTGGTGCCGGCCGCGGCCGAAGGCCGCACGCCGACCGCCGACGGCGAGATCCTCATCAGCGCCACCGCGGCCGAGGAGATCTCGCTCGGCGACACGGTGGTCGTGGACCGCCTCGAGATCCCGCTGACCGTCGTGGGTATCGCCGCGGACCAGCACACCTTCGGCCACGTGGACATGGCCTACACCACCCTGACCACCTGGCAGGACGTCCACTCCGGAACCCGCTTCGGCGAGGAACCGCGCGCGGGCGCACGCGAGGAATACAGCGTGGTGGCACTGGCCGGCGTCGACGGGAAGACCCCCGACCTGGCCGCCGGTGACTCCGCCGCCGACACCTCGGCACGACCCATGACCGAGGCGTTCAACTCCTCCCCCGGCTACCAGGCCGAGACCATGACCATGTCGATGATCACCTGGTTCCTCTACGCGATCTCCGCGCTCGTCGTGGGCGCGTTCTTCGCGATCCTCACTGTCCAGCGTTCCCGCGAGATCGCGGTACTGCGGGCCATGGGCGCCTCGACGGCCAAGCTGTTGGTCGACGCGGTCGGCCAGGCGCTCATCCTGCTCGTCGCCGCGATCGGCATCGGTGTCGCCATCGGTGTGGGCCTGGGCTCCCTCCTGGTCGGCTCGGGGATGCCGTTCGCCCTCGAGGCCGGCCCGATCGCGCTCGGAGCCGCACTACTACTGGCCCTGGGCCTGGTCGGCGCCACCCTCGCCACCGTCCGCATCAGCTCCGTCGACCCGCACAGCGCACTGGGAGAGAACCGATGACCATCACTGCAGGAATCGACACCGGCATCGGGCTGCGCCTGAGCGGGGTGGAGCTCGCCTTCCGCGACGGGGACGAGACCCTGTACGCCCTGGCGGGGATCGACCTCGAGGTCGCACGCGGGGAGGTCCTTGCGGTGGTCGGCCCCTCGGGCGCCGGCAAGTCCAGCCTTCTGGCCGTGGCGGGTGGCCTGGCAGCCCCGACCGCCGGCGCCGTCGAAGTGGGAGGCCGCGACATCTCCGGGCTCGGCGCGCGGGAGCTCACGCGCTTCCGCCGGGATCACGTCGGCTTCGTGTTCCAGTCGGGCAACCTCGTCCCCGCCCTCACCGCCCGCGACCAGCTCCGACTCGTGGGCACCCTCGGCGGCGACCGCTCCCGGCTCCGCGATCCGGACCAGTTGCTCGAGGCGGTCGGCCTCACCCACCGTGCCGGGCGTCGACCGGCCACCCTGTCCGGCGGCGAACGACAGCGCGTGGGCATCGCCCGCGCCCTGATGTCCTCGCCCGATCTGCTGCTGGTCGACGAACCGACCGCGGCACTCGACCGCAAGAACAGCCACGACGTCGTGCGGTTGCTCGCCGATGAGACCCACGAGAACGGTGTGGCCACCGTCCTGGTGACCCACGATCACGACATCCTCGAGCACTGCGATCGGGTCCTGGAGATGGTCGACGGGCAGCTCCGCCCCGCTGTGTGATCATGGAGGTCGCATTCCCGCACCCACCCCGCGGCCCGGTGAGCCGCGCCTGAGACCACCCCGGAGGAGACCATCCCCCGTATCGACGCGCCCACCGTGGGCGAACACCGGGACGCGCGGCGCCGGGCCCTGCTCGACGCCGCGCGGTCGATGCTCTCCGAGGCGCCGGGGACCCCGCCCGACATCACCGAACTCACCACCCGGGCCGGCATGACGAGATCGAACTTCTACACGTACTTCCCCTCACGTGCCGAGCTCATCGTGGCACTGGCGGAAGAGCTCATGCCCCGATGGATCACCACCGTGACCGACGCCGTCCGTGGCAGCGAGGGCGGCCGAGCCGGTGTCCTGGCCTTCGCCCGCGCCACTCTCGAGCAGGTGGCGGCCGGGGATCACGCGGTCCTCACCGCTCTCGCGGCCCAGCTCCCCGAGGGGCCCGCACGGGAACAGCTCCACCGGATGCACGGGGAGATGACCGCGCCTCTTCGCGATGCACTGGCCGAGGTCCACCCCGGAGACCCCGCCCTCACCACCGACCTGGTCATGGCGATGGTCTTCAAGGCCTCCGAACTCGTCGAGGCCGGACGCCCCCTCGACGAGGTCTACCCCGCCGTGGCCTCCCTCCTCGCCCCGGCACCGTAGACAACACCAGCGCGCTCGCCCGGCTCCGTCGGCCGCCCCTGCGCAGGCAGCGCCACCTGTCCGATTCACTGCCGCCTGTCCGATTCCGCGCCGCCTGCCGAATGCGAGAGGCGGCGAAGAATCGGATGGGTGGCGACGCGAAAACTGGCTCTCGGGCGCGGTTTTCCCAGGTCAGCCCTCCGGGTGGCGAAGCTCGAGCGCGGCGGTTGGCGAGGCTCGAGCGTGACGGACGGCCATCAACCAACCCCTGGCCGGGCCACCTCTCGGCCAAGCGCCGAAGATCCGACGACGGGCCCACACCCACCGGATCGACGAACCTGGATGTGCCCCGAACCGGCCCGGAGTGCCATGATGAACACCGTTCAGGTCGCTTCCGTGCGGCCGCCGCACCGCAAGGAGTGACATGAGTTCGTCGACCGCCATCGCGCCCGCCCGCAGCGCCACCCGGGATCTGGCCCAGATCGCCGTGTTCGCCGCACTCATCGTGGTACTGGGGCTGCCCGGCCAGATCAGCATCGGCTCGGCCGGCGTGCCGATCACCCTGCAGACCCTCGGCGTGATGCTGGCGGGCGCCCTGCTCGGCTGGCGCAAGGGCGCGCTGTCCGTGCTCGCGGTGATGGTGATCGGCCTGGCCCTGCCCGTGCTCGCGGGCGGCCGCACCACCCTGACCTCGCTGGCGAGTCCGACCGCCGGCTTCCTGATCGGCTGGATCCCCGCGGTGATCGTGATCGGCCTGCTCACCGCGTGGATGATGCCGCGCTACCGGCTCATCCCGGGGCTGCTCATCAACATCCTCGGCGGCATCGTGGTGATCTACGTCTTCGGCATCGCCGGGATGCTCCTGCGCACCGATCTCACCCTGGGCGCGGCCATCGCGGCCAACGGGGTGTTCCTGCCGGGCGACCTGGCCAAGGCCGTGGTGACCGCGGTGGTGGCGCAGCAGGTTCACAAGGCGCGTCCCGGTCTCATCGCGCCGCTGCGGGGCCGCCGCGCCACGGCGGCGTAACCTTGCCCGTCGTGACCGATCCCCGCGCGCCCGAGCCGGCGCCGTCGTCCCCGCGACCGGCTGAGCCCGGTGTCGAGATCCGTTTCTCCGATGTCGGCCACAGCTACGGCGACCGCACGGTGCTGTCCGGTGTCGATCTGACCCTGCGTGAGCGCCGGATCGGGATAGTGGGCGTCAACGGCGGCGGCAAGTCCACGTTGGCGCGGATGATCAACGGGCTCGTCGTGCCGACGTCCGGCGCCGTGACGGTCGACGGCCTGGACACCCGACGCAAGGGTGCGAAGGTCCGCCGCAAGGTGGGCTTCTGCTTCACCGACCCGGACACCCAGATCGTCATGCCCACCGTGGCGGAGGACGTGGATTTTTCCCTGCGCCGTTCCGGGTTGTCGAAAGAGGAACGACGACGACGAGTCGGGCAGGTCCTCGAGACGTACGGCCTGGCCGGCCACGCGGATCATCCGTGCCACCTGTTGTCCGGCGGCCAGAAGCAGTTGTTGGCGCTGGCGGCGGTCCTGGTCCTCGAGCCCGCGGTGGTGGTGGCCGACGAACCCACGACTCTGCTCGATCTGCGTAACCGTGCACTGGTGGCGGAGACGTTCGCCGCGCTGCCGCAGCAGCTGGTCGTGGTGACCCACGACCTGGAGCTGGTGGCCGATTTCGATCGTGTCCTGGTGGTCGACGGCGGACGCGTGGTGATCGACGACTCCCCCGCACAGGCGTTGGCCGGGTACCGGCGCATCGCGTTGGAGCGTTAGGTGTTCGCCACCTACCTGCCCGGGAACTCGCTCCTGCACCGACTGTCGGCCGGGTGGAAGATCCTGCTGGTCTGCGTGCTGATCGTGGCGGTCTCGGTGCTGGTCCGCCAGCCCTGGCAGTTGCTGCCGGCCCTGGGACTGACGGTGGCGTTGTACGCACTCGGCAGGATCGGTCCGCGAGCGGCGTGGGGACAGGTCAAGCCGGTGTTGCCGATGCTCGTGGCGATCCTGGTCCTGCAGTGGATCGTCGCCGATCTGGACACCGCCGTCCGGGTGACCGGCTCCCTCCTGGTCGCCGTGGCCGTAGCAGGTCTCGTCGCGTTGACCACGCGGGTCTCGGACATGCTCGACGCGGTGACCCGCGCGGCCGGGCCGCTGCGGCATGTCGGGGCCTCCCCGGATCGCATCGCGTTGGTGCTGGTGTTGACGATCCGGGCGATCCCGCTGCTCGCCCGCCAGCTGAGGCAGGTCACCGAGGCGCGCAAGGCCCGCGGTCTGGGCATGTCGATCCGTGCGCTCGTCGTGCCCACCGTGCTCGGCGCGCTGACCACAGCGGACCAACTGGGCGACGCACTCGCCGCGCGCGGCGTCGACGACTGACGCCCCCGGGCCCGCTCGCCGGCGCCCCCGACCTGCGCGCGCCACCGACTGACCGGTGTCGCTCCCGCGCCGGGGAGCCTACGGTGAGACGTGACCGAGATCACGCGCGCCGGAGGGGTGCATGGCCATGTCACAGGACGGAACCACCACGGGAACGGACAGCGTCGGGGCCCGCGCGAGACTCGAGGTCGACGGCAGCGCGTACGAGTTCTTCCGACTCGACGCCGTCACCGGCTCGGGGCGCCTGCCCTATTCCCTCAAGGTGCTGCTGGAGAACGTCCTGCGCAACGAGGACGGGCGGGTGGTGACTGCGGCGCAGGCGGAGGCGATCGGAGACTGGGATCCGGCTTCGGAGCTGAACCCGGAGGTGCAGTTCACTCCCGCACGGGTGCTCATGCAGGACTTCACCGGCGTTCCCTGTGTGGTGGACCTGGTGGCGATGCGCGACGCCATGACGGAACTGGGCGGGGACGCCTCCGCCATCAACCCGCAGATCCCGGCCGAGCTGGTGATCGACCACTCGGTGATCGCCGACTCCTTCGCCAGCCCGGACTCGTTCGGCATCAACGCGCGGCTGGAGTTCGAGCGCAACCAGGAGCGGTACCAACTGCTGAGGTGGGGGCAACAGTCCTTCGACGACTTCCTGGTGGTGCCACCCGACACGGGGATCTGCCACCAGGTGAACCTCGAGTACCTCTCGCGGGTGGTGTTCACCCGCGGACCGGATGATGCCCGCCAGGCCTACCCCGACACGCTCGTCGGCACCGACTCGCACACCCCGATGGTCAACGGCCTCGGCGTCCTGGGCTGGGGTGTGGGCGGGATCGAGGCGGAGGCCGCGATGCTGGGCCAGCCCATGAGCATGCTCATCCCCCAGGTGATCGGGATCCGGCTCAGCGGTGAGCTCCGTGAGGGCACCACCGCCACCGATCTGGTGCTCACCGTGGCCGAACTGTTGCGCGGTATCGGTGTGGTGGGCAAGTTCGTCGAGTTCTTCGGGCCGGGCGTCGCCAACGTGCCGCTGGCCACCCGCGCCACCATCGGCAACATGAGCCCCGAGTACGGCTCCACGGCCACCATGTTCCCGATCGACTCCGAGACGCTGGACTACCTACGGTTGACGGGGCGTCAGGAGCACCAGATCCGGCTGGTCGAGGCCTACGCCCGGGAGCAGGGCCTGTGGCACGACCCGGAGCACGTGCCGGACTTCACGCGCGTGGTCGACCTCGATCTCGCTTCCGTGGAACCCTCCATCTCCGGGCCGCGGCGGCCACAGGACCGTATCCCGCTCGGCGACGCCCCCCGCACCGTTCTCGGCTTGCTGGCCGGGGAGTTCGACAAGCCGGTCTCCGGTGCGGGCGGGGTCGACGACGCATCCGCTGATTCTTTCCCCGCCTCCGACCCGGTCTCTCCCGGCGCCAGGCCGGGAAATGATCCCCCGCCCCGCCACCTGTCCGAGGAGCAGCTCACCGCCAACGCCAAGCTCGGTTGGCCCAGTGATCCCACGGAGGTGGTGATCGGTGGACGCGAGGCGATCGTGGACCACGGGGACGTGGTGATCGCCGCGATCACCTCGTGCACCAACACCTCCAACCCGTCGGTGATGCTCGGCGCCGCGCTGCTGGCGAAGAAGGCGGTCGAACGCGGCCTGCGGACCCGACCGTGGGTCAAGACCACGCTTGCCCCCGGGTCCCGGGTGGTGACCGACTACATCGAGCGCGCCGGGTTGACCCCCTACCTGGAGCAACTCGGGTTCCATCTGGTGGGCTACGGCTGCACCACGTGCATCGGCAACTCGGGCCCGCTCATCCCGGAGGTGAGCGCCGCGGTCACGGGCAAGGACCTCAACGTGTCCTCGGTCCTGTCCGGCAACCGCAATTTCGAGGGCCGGATCCACCCCGAGGTCAAGATGAACTTCCTGGCCTCCCCGCCCCTGGTCATCGCGTACGCCCTGGCAGGCAGTCTGCACACGGATCTGCTCACCGAACCGCTGGCCACCAACGACCGGGGAGAGGAGGTCTTCCTGCGCGACATCTGGCCCAGTAGTGCCGAGATCAAGGAGGTCGTCGACGCCAACGTGGAGGCCCGAATGTTCACCGAGGGCTACTCGGATGTGTACGCCGGCGACGAGAACTGGCGCGGGATGGAGATCTCCGAGGGCGACGTCTACGACTGGGACGCCTCCTCCACCTACATCCAGCGCCCGCCCTACTTCGAGGGGATGCGGGCCGAGCCCGAGCCACTGCGCGACATCGTGGACGCCCGTGTCCTGGCCAGGCTCGGAGACTCGGTGACCACCGACCACATCTCCCCTGCCGGCGCCATCAAGAAGGACAGCCCGGCGGGCCGGTACCTCACCGAGAGCGGGGTGGAATCCGGGGACTTCAACTCCTACGGCTCACGCCGCGGGAACCACCACGTCATGATCCGCGGCACGTTCGCCAACGTACGCCTGCGCAACGACCTGGTCCCCGGTGTGGAGGGCGGCGTCACGCGTCATCTGCCGAGCGGTGAGGAGATGAGCATCTTCGACGCCGCGGGAAGTACCGCGAGGAGGGTGTCCCCCTGGTGGTGATCGCCGGCGCCGACTACGGCTCGGGCTCATCGCGCGACTGGGCGGCCAAGGGGACCATGTTGCTGGGGGTCCGCGCCGTTCTGGCGAGCTCGTTCGAGCGCATCCACCGTTCCAACCTCATCGGGATGGGCGTGCTCCCGCTGCAGTTCCCCGAGGGGCAGGACGCCGAATCGCTCGGACTGACCGGGGAGGAGACGTTCTCCGTCTCCGGGCTGGAGGGCTCAGACCAGATCCCCGCGCAGGTGACGGTGTCGGTGGACCGGGACGGTCAGGCCAGCGAGTTCGAGGCCACCGTCCGGATCGACACCCCCGCGGAGCAGGAGTACTACCGGCACGGCGGCATCCTCCCCTACGTCCTGCGGCAGCTCCTCACGTCCTGAACCGTCAGGGACGGCAACGGGTGGACTTCCTTCTCCTGCCTCCGGCGAGTCGGCCTTCTGGCAACGGTGTCGGAGCCACGTGCCACGATGAACGCATGTCCACCCAGGCGCGGTACCTCGCGTTCGCACGGTTGAAGGACGAGTCGCCGACACTCGCCCTCCTCCGCAGTCCGCTGTGGCCGGTGGTGGTCGCGGTGTTCTCGGAATTCTTCGACGGTGCGTCCCGCCGCGTCCCGTCCGCCGAGTTCTACGAGTCACTCGACAGGGAGCTGGTGTCGCTGCGTGATGCCGGAGCCGACATCGCTGGTCACGCCCAGTCGCAGGTCCGCACCTGGGTCGATGCGGGTTGGATGGTGCGCAGGCCCGGGACCGCCGCGACCGGGGAGACCCTGGAACCCACGCAGGCCGCCCTCGTCGCCGTGGACTTCCTCCGGGGCCTCCAGACCCCCAGGCGCGGGTTGACGGTCTCGCGGGTGGAGACGCTGACCCGTCAGCTCGAGGATCTCGCGCGCGATACCGACCCGTCCGCCCAGGGCCGATTGGCGGCGCTGCACCGGGAGCGAGATCGGATCGACGCCGCGATCGCGCGGGTCGAAACCGGGGACATCGAGCTCACGGATCCGGAACAGGTCAGCGAGAAGATCGCGGAGATCCTCCACGGAGCAGACGACATCCCGGCGGATTTCGCCAGGGTCAGGGCCGAACTCGATGCACTGAACCAGGACCTCCGGCGTCGTCTCCTCGACCAGGAGGGGGCCCGGGGAGACGTGCTGGACGCGGTGTTCGGTGGGGTCGACCTGATCGCAGACTCCGATGCCGGCAGAAGTTTCTCTTCGTTCTATTCGGTTCTCCTCGACCCGGAACGCTCCGCGTCGGTCGACACCTGGATCGACCAGATCCTCGGACGGCCCCAGGCCACCACTCTGCCTCAGGCGACCCGACGCGGACTGCGCAGACTCTTCGAGGAGATGGAATCGGCCGGTGCAGAGGTCAACGGCGTGCTCACGTCGCTGTCCCGTAGTCTCCGCCACTTCGTCACCTCCGACGCGTACGCGGAACACCGGCAGATGGTCGCACTGATCCGGGCTGCACGCTCCGGCGCGGCCGAGGCGAGCCGAGCCGACGCCGTGCGTCCGGGCACCCAGATGTCGGTACCGCTGCGCCGGGTCGGCATGTCGGTCCGCTCGGTCGGGTCGCTCCGTCTGCGTAATCCGGGTGAGGAACGTGTGGTCGGCGGAGTCACCCACCACGTGACCGATACCGCGGACCTCCGGGCCCTGACCGAGCTGGTCCGTGCCTCGGAGATCGACGAAGCCGAACTCCGGGCCCACGTCCACGATGTGGTGTCGAGGCTCGGTCCGTCCTCGATCGCCACGATCTTGCACGAGCACCCGGCCACCCAGGGCGTGGCCAGTGTCGTCGGGTTGCTCCACCTGGCCATCCGATCGCATTCCGGACCACCGCCGGATCGACCTGCCGCCACCGAGCAGATCACCTGGACCACGGATGCAGGCGAGACCGTACGCAGCGCCCGCATTCCAGTCCTCGTCTTCACCTCCGACAGCCTCCGGGAGGAGAACTCATGACATCCCCGGATCCCGCCGACGCCCAGCCGGGCCTCGAGCCGGCACCCGGCGAGCAGCGCGATGACAGTGGACTGTGGCCTGGCGACACCGGAACGCTGTCGTTCGCGTCCCGACGCGCCCTGTCCCGCTTGCTCACCGGGCCTCTGGTGCAATCCCACAAGCAACCGGACATCTGGTCCGCAGTGGTTTCCGACGAGCCGGCGCTGCGCTCTCGGCTGGCGGATGTGTTCCTCGACTTGGTGTTGGACCACGACGCCGGGATCGCGTTCACCCGCCAGGTCGACACCGCGGGCCAGATCGAGGTCCCGGCGGTGCTGCGTACTGAGACGCTCTCCCACATGGACACGGTGCTCCTTTTACACCTGCGGTCTGAGTTGACTGTGGCCCAGCCCGGCGAGCGGGTCATCGTGGACCGGGAGGATGTGGCGGAGAGGATCGATGTCTACCGATCGGTCATCGACTCGGACCGGGCCCGCTACGTGCGAAAGTTCGACGCGTCGTGGAACCGCCTGAAGTCGTACAGTCTGCTCTCGGACACCGAAACGGAGGGCCGCGCCGAGGTCTCCCCTGTCCTACGCCACCTGTTCGACGCCGATGTGGTGGCGGGCATCCGAGACGAGTACACGGCGCTGATCGCCGCGCACGGCTCCACCCCCGACCGGGACCGCGACCGGGAGGACGAGCAGGAGCAGGAGGATGCCGATGAGGCCCGCGATGACTGACGCGACCACCGAGGCCGAGACCTCAGCCGGAGCCCCGGAGCACCCCGGCCAGATGCGACTGTCCCGGATCCAGGTCTGCAACTGGGGCACGCTGGACGGCTACCACGACGTAGAGGTCCCCCGGAAGGGTTTCCTCGTGACCGGCGGATCCGGCTCCGGGAAGTCCACCCTCATCGACGCCGTCTCGGCGGTCCTCGTCCCCCCGGCACACCTGCGGTTCAACGCAGCCGCACAGGAGGAGTCCGGGCGGGGTACGGGACGCACCCTCGTGTCGTACATCCGTGGTGCCTGGCGCCGCGGCACCGACGAGGATTCCGGAGACCTGGCCTCGGTCTACCTCCGCCCCAAGGCCACGTTCTCGGCCATCGCCCTCACCTACTCCGACGGCGCCGGGCGCGGTGTCACACTGCTGCTCCTTCTCTACCTCCGGGCTGGGGACAACTCCGCCGCGGGCGTGAAGCGACTCCACGGCGTCGCAGAACACAGCACGGACGAGCCGCTGGAGTTGCCGGACCTGTTCGGCTACCTGCGCAGTGGGATCGACAAGCGTGCCCTCAAACGCGAGGTCACCGGCGTCAGATTCCACGACAGATACACGGCGTTCGCCTCGGCCTTCCGGCGGCGGCTGGGCATCTCCTCGGAGTCCGCACAACTCCTGCTGCACCGGACCCTGTCCGCCAAGTCACTGTCCAGTCTGGACCAACTCTTCCGCGACTTCATGTTGAACGAGCCGGAGACATTCGCCGTGGCCGACCGTGCTGTGGCGCAGTTCGCCGAGCTCCGCGAGGCCCACCGCTCGGTGGTCGACGTACGCGAACAGATCACCCACCTCGCGCCGCTGACCGAGCTGCACACCGCCCGGAAACGGGTTCTCGACCGGGTCGCCCAGCTCGAGAGCGAGAGCGAATCGTTCCCTGCAGTGCAGTCCGCGGTCACCACCGAGTTGATCGAAGAGGAGCTCCGAACGGCCCGTGGGGCCCTCGTCGCCGCCGAGTCCACGGTCGCCTCGACGCAGTACCTCCTCGACGAGAAGCGCACCGCGGTCGACGACATCCGGGCCCGGCTCACGGGCATCGCCGGTGCCGGTCGCGACGAACTGTCCAAGGAGCTGGAGAGAGCCCGCGACACCGCCCGCCGGGTCGCCGACAAGCGCGCCGACGCCGCAACCGAGCTGGAACGACTGGGCGGGGACCTCCCGACAACAGCCGAGGCCTTCGCGGATCTGCTCGCAGGACTCGAACGAGAAGACGCAGACCAGGAACTCGAGCGCGAACGTGACCTCGCCACACTCCGCGAGGTCGCGGGCTCCCTCAACGAGGACCAACGCGAACTCGACAGGGTGAGCGCCCAGCTCGAGGCGCTGCTGCGACACCGCTCCAACATCGATTCCCGGCTCCTCGCGGCCCGCGAACTCATCTGCACCGCCGCCGGTGTGGACGAACGGGAACTGCCGTTCGCGGGCGAGTTGCTCGACGTCCCGTCCGAGCACTCCCGGTGGCGACCGGCGATCGAACGCGTCCTGTCCGGATTCGCACGCACCCTGCTCGTGCCCCAGCAGCTCCGTGAACGCGTCGCCGTGGCCGTGGACTCCGCCCACCTCGGCGTCCGACTGGTGTACGAGGTCGTGGACCAGTCCGATGACTCGCCCGCCCGACGCACCGGGCCCCAGAGCCTGGTCCGCAAGGTTCTCGCCGCACCGGGCCCGTTCACGCCGTGGCTGCACCGCAGGCTCTCGGGCGAGTTCGACGTCACGTGCGTCGAGAGCCCCGCAGAACTCGAACGCCACAACAGGGCGGTCACCCTCCACGGCTTGATCAGACGCGGGGCCAGATTCGAGAAGGACGACCGACGGAGGATCGACGACCCGACCGCGTTCCAGCTCGGGAGCCTCGACGACGCCAAGGTCGACGCCCTGACCGCCACCCGCAAGGAACTCAGTGCACGCATCAGCTCCCACGAGAGCCGCTGGGCGACGCTGGGTGCGGCGGACGCCGATCGCCGTGCCCGCCAGAAGGCAGGTGCGATGCTCCGCGGGCTGCGCTGGGACGAGATCGATTCCACGACCGCCGACGCGAGGGAGGCTTCCGCCCACGACCGTCTCGAGAAGTGGCGGGACGAGAACCCCGAGGTCGCGGAGATGGAACACGAGCTCCGCGTCGCCGAGGAGACGCGGTCCCTCGCCCAGGACGCGTTCAACAGTGCGACAGGGACCCGGGCGGTGGCGGCGAGCGTGGTGTCCGGACTGGAGACGCGCCTCGCGGCACTCGCCGAGCATGAGACCGCACCCGTCGACGAGGACGCCGCCTCGCGGATCCGCGAGCGTCTGAACACCGCGACCCGCCGGCTCACCGCGGACAACATCCAGGAGATCTGTCAGGCGACAGAACGCGCGATCGCCTCCGAGCGTGTCTCATCAGCCGGCGAGCGGGATCGGATCAACAGCAAGATCGCCACGATCCTCACCTCGTACCGGGAACTCTGGCCCGCCAAGAAGTCCGATCTCAAGGCTGAGCCACAGTTCGTGGGCGAGGCGGTCGAATGGTTGGTCCAGCTCCGTCGGGACCGGCTGGCCGAGTTCGAGGACCGGTTCCTCGGACTCATCGGCGAGATGCAGACCCGGAACCTGGGCGAGCTCGCCCGGCACATCCGTCGCGCCCGATCCGAGATCGAAACCGGCATCGCGCCCGTCAACGAGTCACTGCGACGATCCGAGTTCCAGACCGGGCGGTGGCTCCAGATCGAGGTCCGCGACCGACGCTCCGAGACCGTCGTCGACTTCCTGACCGACCTCGAGAAGGCGGTCACCGGTGCACTGGACAAACGTAGTGTGGACACCGCCGAGGCCGGCTTCGCCGTGATGTCGAGACTGCTGGGCCGGCTCGGATCGGCGGACTCCGCCGACCGGAGCTGGCGCAGGACCGTGCTCGACACCCGCAGGCACGTCGGGTTCATCGGCGTCGAGATCGACGCCGACGGCACAGCGACCAACTACCACGACTCCTCGTCCGGGCTCTCCGGTGGGCAGGCTCAGAAGCTGGTCTTCTTCTGCCTCGCCGCGGCCCTGCGCTTCCAACTCGCCGACGTCGACGCCGATGTGCCCCGCTACGGCACGGTCGTGTTGGACGAGGCGTTCGACAGGGCCGACCCGGAGTACACCCGCCGCGCGATGGACGTGTTCACCGACTTCGGTTTCCACATGGTCCTGGCCACCCCGCTCAAGCTGCTGCAGACCCTCGAGTCCTACATCGGTGGACTCGTGGTGGTGGGCAACCAGGACGGGACCCGCTCCCGTATCGAACGGGTCTCCTGGGAACAGAGCTGAGATGGCCGGCCGGGCAGCTCCCCGCGACCCCGCGGCCCTCACCGACGCGTGCGCCACCAGGTTCACGCGCCGCCACCGTGCCTGGCTCGCCGATCCGGTAGCCGGGCCGCTGGAGTCGGTCCGGGTCAGCGCCGCCCCGCCCGGTGCGACCCACGCGGCCGACGACCCGGAGGGCACCGCGGACTGGCTCAGTCGATGGCGGGAGTTCGAGCTCAACCGGGCAGGACCAGATGTCACGGTGACGTGGGCAGATCGGCGACTGCCGGGATTCGGCTCGGTTTCGCTCCCCCAACGGGTCGAGGTCCGCGGGCACAGGGCCATCACCGATCTCGCCGGCCAGACCCGCCGCTGGGCCGGCCTTGCCGCTCGCTCGGACCGCATCGTCGGTCTGGGACCCGGGAAGGAGGCACTTCGACAGGCGGCCGCCGACACCGCGCCCCACTGGGAGAAACTGTCCGATCAGGACATGGAGCGCCTGCTGGACGTGTGCCGATGGGCACTCGACCACCCCACAGCCGGGCTCGGTGCACGCGAGATCCCGGTCCCCGGCGTGGACACCAAGTGGATCGAGTCCCGCCTCCGCGTGATCGAGCAGCTCGTCGACGCCGCCCGGGAGCCGTCGACAGGCGCTGCGACAGGTGCCGGCCTCGGCCTCCGCGGACCGGACCTGCGCGTCCGCGTCCGGATCCTCGATCCCCGGATCGATCTCCCCC
>CAYFRF010000032.1:18660-26334 GCA_964345415.1 uncultured Microbacter sp.
CTCCCCCGGACCGTGGCCGTGTTCGGACGCGGATTCGCGGTGGGTGCCGTCGCCTCACTGCCGTGGGCCCTGCGCGCCCAGATCATCTACTGGGGCGATCTCGACTCGCACGGGTTCGCGATCCTGGACCGGCTCCGACACCACGCCCCAGACGTCACCAGCGTCCTCATGGACAGCACCACTCTCGACGCCTGGCGGCAATTCGCCGTACCGGACCCCTCACCCACCCGCAGCGCCCCGACCCACCTGACGGCCGACGAGCTCGACACCCTGGAACGACTCACTGTCGGCGGTGACCTCAGAGTGGAACAGGAACGCATCCCCTGGGACTGGGCGATCCCCAGACTCAGAGGCGCGCTGAGAGGGTGAGTGCCGGTTCCGCCCTCAGCCCTCCGCGACCCCACGCCGCCAGTACCCCATGAACGAGACCGACTCCCGGGGGATACCGGCACCGTCCACGGCGAGTCGGCGCAGGGCCCGCGCGATCGAGGACTCCGCCGCGAGGAAGAGATACGGATTCTGGGCGGTGACCCCGCTGGCGGTCCCCCACACCCGCCCCTCGGGCGTCTCGTCGTTCGGCTCCTCGTCCACCGGTCCCGACTCGCCCGCCGCCGTGCTGCTGGTCTGCGGACGCCGTCCCGCGAGTACCTCGGCCACGGCCTGCTCGTCCTGGCCGAGCACCTCCGCCACCGCGCCGACCAGCGCATGGCCGGGCTCGCCGTCCCGGACGAGGAACCGCACCGCGTCGGTGGCCTCGGCGGCGAACGCGTCGGCGTCCTCTCGACTGGGGACCTCGATGAGGATCGTCACCTCGCGCGACCCCTCCGGCTCGGCGGCGAGTTCCTCGGCGATCGCCAGGAGTGCCGGCAGCGCCGTCTCGTCCCCCGCGCAGAGCACCCGGCGTGCGCCGCCGGGCGCCCAGAAACCCCACCGCGCGTGGCCCTGTCCGGGTCCGAGCAGACGGATCGTGTCTCCCACCTGCACGGTTGCCGCCAGCGCGGAGCCCGGTCCCTCGTCCTGTCCGGGGTGGCGGACCACGTCCACGGTGAGGGCGGGAACGGTCTGCCCGTCGAGTTCCACGGTGTCTGCCCGGCGCACGGTGTAGGTCCGCACCCAGCCGCGCTCGGCCTCGGGGAGCATCCGCCAGGCACGGATGTCGTGGGCATACGGCGGGATCCCCGGCCCACCGGGCGGTGGCACGCACACCTTGATGTAAGCGTCACCGGCCGTGCCGGGCTCGACCACGGCGTCCGACCAGTCCCCCAGTTCCGGCCCGGCGAGCACCAGGCGGGTGAAGGTCTGACTCAGCTGCTGAACCGAGACCACGTGGGTCACGGAACTGACGATCGGGGTTCCTACAGCTGTAGCGGTCATGCTCGTCCTCTCTTCCGACCCCTCGGGAGCACCACGGGGTCTCCGGTGAGCGGGTCACTGATGATGTCTGCCTCCAGGTCGAAGACCTCGCGGAGGACGTCGGGGGTGATCACCTCGTGCGGCGGGCCGGCGGCCACCACACCCCCGTGCGCCACGGCCACGAGGTGGTCGGCCACACGCGCGGCGAGCGTGAGCTCGTGCAGGACGGCCACGACGGTCCGGCGAGCGGGCGCGGCACCGGGCACCGCGGCACCGTCTCCCGTCCCCGGGTCCGCGGCCGTGTGACCGGAGGGCAACGGGAGGTCGTGCACGAGGTCGAGGATGTCCAGCTGGTGGGCCAGATCCAGGAACGAGCACGGCTCGTCCAGCAGCAGGGTCGGCGTGGCCTGGGCCAGTACGAGCGCCACCCAGACGCGCTGCCGCTGCCCGCCGGAGAGCTCGTCCACCCGGCGGTGCGCGAAACCCGCCGTGTCGGTGAGAGCCAGGGCTTCGGCGACGGCCGCGTTGTCGTCGTCGTCGCCCCCTCCCCACCACCGGCGGTGCGGATGCCGCCCCCGCGCCACCAGCTCGGCGACGGTGAGTCCCTCCGGCACGAGCGGGGACTGCGGCAGGAACGCGACGGAGCGCGCGTGCTCGCGCGCCCGCACCCCGGCCAGGTCCCGACCGTCGACCTCCACGACGCCCGAGAGCGGCGTGAGTTGCCGCCCCAGCGCGCGCAGGATCGTGGACTTGCCGCAGCCGTTGGCGCCGATCAGGGCGGTGGTCTGGCCGGTGGGGATGTCCAGGTCGAGATCGCGGATCACCGGCTCGGTCCCGTAGCCCAGGGTGAGCGAGCGCAGCCGGAACGCGGGCGGCGGCACGGCGGGGCCACCGGTGCCCACGGGCGGTGCGGGTGCGGCGGGGACGGAGAGACTCATCACGCGACCTTTCTGGAACGCAGGAGGATCCACAGCATGGCGGGGGCGCCGAGCGCGCCGGTCACCACGCCGGTGGGCAGGTCGACGGTGGCCAGGGCTTCGGAGGCCACGATGTCGGAGGCCACCACGATCACCGCGCCGGTGAGGGCGGCGGCGAGGATGCGGGGCCGGCCACCGCCGAGGGCGGTGGCGATGGGGGTGGCGAGCAGGGCCACGAAGGCCAGAGGCCCGGCCACGGCGGTCGCGGCGGCGGCGAGCAGGGTGCCCACCCCGAGCGCCGCGGCGCGTGTCGGTGCGGGCCGCGCGCCGAGTCCCACGGCGAGTTCGGGGCCCAGTTCGACCGGGCGCAGTGCGGCGTGCAACCAGGCGCCGAGGGGCAGGAGCACCACCAGGGCGACCGCCAACCAGGCGATGAGCTGCGCGGACGCACCGGACAGGGAGCCGACGGTCCACGCGGCCGCCTCCTGCGCGCCGGTGAGGGGCAGCCGGGCGATGAGCTGGGTGACCACCGCGGTGCCGAGCGCGGCCACGGCGACCCCGCCGAGCAGGAAGCGTTGCCCCACGATCCCGGTGCGCCGCCCGACGGAGGCGCCGAGCACGATCGCCAGGGCGACGGCGGAGCCGACCAGTGCGCCGGGGATCACGCCCACTCCGCGCGCGCCCCAGAAGGCCATGGCGGCCACGGCCCCGGCGGAGGCTCCGGCCGAGATACCGAGGATGTCCGGGCTGGCCAGGGGGTTGCCGAGCACGCGCCGGAACAGGGCTCCGGACGCCCCGAACGCCAGGCCCGCCAGCGCGCCGAGGACGGCCCTGGGGAGCTTGTCCTCCATCACCACGAAGGTGGCGCCCGGGATCGTGGCGCCGCCGAGGATGGACAGGAAGTCGGGGATGGTGACCGTGTAGCGGCCCAGCAGGACACGCACCGCCATCACCGCCAGGAGGGTGACGACGAGGACGACGACGACGAGGGCCGCCCGCTTCCGCCTGGCGGCGGCGAGTTCGCGGACCGTCTGTTCGATCACGGCGGCCCCGGGCACGACCCCGTCCGGGGCGTGCCGGTCGAGCTCGGTCACGGTCACGATGTGCTCACCCCCCGGTTGGCGCGGAGCAGGGCGATGAGGAACGGCACGCCGATCGCCACGGTCATCACGCCCACCGCGATCTCACCCGGCGGGGCGATCACCCGGCCCACGGTGTCGGCGATGAGCAGGACGGCGGGACCGACCAGGAGGGACAGGCCCAGGACCACGCGGTTGCCCACCCCGACGAGGCGGCGGAGCAGGTGCGGGACGAACAGTCCGAGGAACGCGATGGGCCCGGCGAGGGCGGTGGCCACGCCGGACAGGATCACCACACCGGCCAGGACGACGCCCCGTCCCGCGACCGGCCCCACGCCGAGCCCCCGCGCCAGATCGTCGCCCAGTGCGAGCGCATCGAGAGTGACGGCCCCGCCCAGGACGAGGGCGAGCCCGAGGAGGAGGAACGGCACTGCCGCCGCGATCTCGGGGGCGCCGGAGCGGGCCACCGAGCCCAGGCCCCAGAACCGGAACCGGTCCAGCACACCGGGCAGGGCGATCACCAGGGACGAGGTGACCGCGGTACATCCGGCGGTGACGGCGGCGCCCGCCAGGACGAGTCCGGTTCCCGAGTCCGCGCCCAGACGGCCGGCGGCGATCACCACGGCCCCGGCGAGGAGAGAGCCGACCACGGCGAACCCCGCCACCGCGTACGGCCCGGCAGCGGGCGCGAATGCCAGTCCCAGCACCACGCCGAGGGCGGCCCCGGCGGTGAGGCCGAGGAGCCCGGGATCTCCGAGCGGGTTGCGTGTGGCGCCCTGCAGTCCGGCACCGGCCACGGCCAGCGCCGCACCCACCACTATCGCGGTGATGGTGCGGGGCACGCGGGCGGTCACCACGACCTCGTCCATCCCGGCCCCGGACCCGGGCGCGAGTGCGGCGGCGAGGTCGCCGGAGAGCAACTGCCCGGGCAGCGCGGTGATCACCGACCACACGACGGCCGGGTCGACCGCCCGTGCACCGACGAACAGGGAGGCCGCCACACCGATGACGAACAGCAGCACCGCCACGACCGTGCCCACCACCACCCGGCGTCGACCGGGCGGTGGTGGGGCGGGCGCGACCGCGCCAGCGGGTGCCGCGCCGGGCACGGTGGCGGTGGTGGTCACGCGGACTCAGGCCTGCCCGGCGGCCGTGATGATCTCGGGCACCACGTTGTCCAGGGCCCACGGCAGGCTCAGCGGGGACGAGGCGGAGATGGACAGCACCTCCTGCTCGTCGGTCTGGACCACCATGCGGCCGGCCTCCACCGCGGGAATGCGTCCGAGCAACGGGTCGGACTCGATCGCCTGACGCACGTCCGGCGAGACGGCGTAGGTGACGAGGATGTCGGAAACCAGCTCGTCGGACCGCTCGGGTGACCAGGAGATGGCGAACTGGTCCGGGGCGTCGGCAGACGCCTCCGCCACCACGGGTGCCTGCGTCATCCCCAACTGCTCGAGGAAGCGGGGGCGGTTGTCGACGTCGGTGAACGCGTAGATCTTCTCCGCGGCGTCGGGGTCGACGGTGCCGTAGACGAAGGTCGTGCCCGCGATGCCCGGGTTGTCCTGCGCGACCTGCGCGATCTGCCCCTCCACGTCCGCGATGAGCTCCTCGGCGGCATCCGACCTGCCGAGCGCCTCACCGATCAGACGGGTGGACTCCTGCCACGGGGTGCCGAAGGCCGCGTCACCCTCCGGCATCGCGATGGTCGGTGCGATCTTGGACAAGGTCTCGTACTGCTCGGCGGTCATCCCCGAGTAGGCGCCCAGGATCACGTCCGGCTGCAGGGCGGCGATGGCCTCGGTGTTGATCCCGTCGGTCTCCGAGTACAGCTCGGGCATCTGGCCGCCGACGGCCTCGAGCTCGGCGTCGAACCAGTCCGTGGACCCGTTGGCGTTGGCGCCGAACGAGTTGCGCGGCATGCCCACCGGGACCACGCCGAGGGCGAGCGAGACGTCGGCGTTCACCCAGGAGACGGTGGCCACCCGCACGGGGGCCTCGGCGATCTCGGTCTCGCCGTAGGCGTGCGCGACGGTGCGGGGGAAGCTCCCCTGGCGTTCGACGTCCGCGGCCGCCCCCGATTCCCCGGATCCGCCGACGGAACCCGTCGAGCAGCTGGCGAGGAGTACGAGGAGGGCCACCACCGCGATGAGGAACACCAGTGGACGTCGTGACGATCGGGGCAGGGCGGTTACGGTCATCGTTCTCCATCCGGGCACACACGAGGTTAGGCATGGCTAACCTATGGTGCGGCAACCGTAATGCTGACGTCCCCTTAACACAAGGGCCCTCCGTCAGATTCCCACTTCACACCCTCCGCAACGTGATCCATCCCACCTCGCCGGACCCGGGAGGCGTTGGTCGCCCGGGCCTTCCGACACGCCGTGCCCGAACCGGCTCCGGCTCCGCGACGCCCGACAGGGGCCCGACCTGACGGATCAGGCCGGGCCCCTGCAGTTCGCCGGGGAGCTCGAGAACCCGCTGGCAACCGTGATGTCTCAGCTTCCGGGCAGCTGAGAGGAGATCGAATCGACGGGGAGCTGCCCGCTAGGTCCGCCCGAGCCCGGGGTCGCCACGCCCTCGACGGCCTCCGCCGCCGACTCCGTGGGCACCACCTGCACCAGGAGGCTGCCGACGTACGGGATGCCGCCGATGATGGACTTCACCGACCCCTCGTACTGTCCCGCGATGAACTGGTCGATCGACTCCCCGACCGCGGGCGCCACCATACAGACCGGCGCGAGCATCCCGGGGACACCCATGCCGGCCAGCCCGGCCACGCTGCCGACGTTGCACACCGTGTGCGCCGCGGACCCGATGGGGCCGGTCGCATAGCCGGGCAGCGAGCCGGTCACCGAGCCGGGCAGCAGCTCTCCCGCCTCACCGAGGTAGCCCTCGGGGGCCTCGGGCAGTGACTGTGCGTGTGCCGGTGCAGCGGCGAGGACGAGCAGCCCTGCTGCGAGCATCCCGACTGCGGTGACGGATCTGGACATGGTCTACCTCCGTGTGGAACGACGTGTGCGCGCCCCGGGGGAGGACCGCACATGATCTGAGTGAACCCTAGCCAGGTGCTGAGAAAATGAACAGGGGTTAACCATATTGACACCATTGGCCGGGCGACGGGGCGTCCGGCGGCCGGCCGTGATGTCTGTGCCCGGCCTGCTCAGTTGGCCGCGGACAGGGAGTTCTCCGCGAGCGAACCGAGACGGTCTCCCACGAGTTCCTCCACCTGCTCGGTCACCGACGAGGTGTCCAGCTTCTCGGACAGGGACCCGCCGACGAGCGGGATCCCCGCGAGCACCGAGTCCACTGAGCCCTGCACGTCCCCGGTCATGAGGAAGTCGCCCGAATGCAGCAGCGGCTTGGCGATCATGCAGATGTTGCCGATCGGGATCGGCAGCGGGACCCCGGTGAGGTTCGCCGCCAGGCCCGCGACAGAGCCGACGTTGCAGGCCAGCGTCGCCGTGGAGCCGAGGGGGCCCGTGGCGTAGCCGGGCAGCGACCCCGTCACCGAGGCGGGCGCCATCTCGCCGAGCTCGCCCAGGTAGTCGGCGTCGGTCTGCGAGGACGCCGAGTTCGAGCCCGAGCCCGATCCTGATCCCGAATCCGATCCGGCCTCGAACAGCTCGGCGCTCTGCGCGGCAGCAGCACCTGCCGAGGCGACGAGCAGCGCAGACGCGAGTGCGCCGGCATAGGCGAGGATCTTGGACATGGGCAGCCTCCGTCGGGGATGTGGGGCCGTCTGCCCCGGTGTGTGACGAACGTAGAGTCCATCACATATCTCTCACTGACGGTGGGGCGTTACGGCACACCGCACCCGGTGATGAGGGAAGGTGGCCACATGATCTCGCTACCGTCCAGCCCCTCCGGTCACTCGCTGGCCGACGTCATGCCGTCCATCGCGGCGGCCCTGGGCACCGTGAATCCCAACCCGTTGGGCCTGGAGCCGAGCCGCGACACCGTGCTCGTGCTGATCGACGGCCTGGGTGCGGAACTGATCCGGCGCCACGCCGAGCACGCGCCCACGCTCGCCTCGATGGCCACCCGGATGATCTCCGCGGGCTTTCCGAGTACCACGGCCACGAGCCTGACCAGCCTCGCCGTGGGGTCACCGTGTTCGGAGCACGGGATCGTCGGCTACAGCTTCCGGATGTCGGACCCCGAGGGGTCCACGTCGTTCAACCCGCTCCGGTGGACGCTGGGGTCCTCAACAGGGCCCACGGCGATCCACCGCTTCCCGCCCCGTGACGTCCAGGCCCTGCCGAGCCTCCTCGAGATCCTGGCGGCCGAGGGCGTCGACATCACCTACGTCATGCGTGAGGACT
>CAYFRF010000033.1:0-12385 GCA_964345415.1 uncultured Microbacter sp.
CGGCAGGACACCGGCAACACCCACCTGGTAGGGGCGCAGAGCAGCGGTTGCTATGAGGAACGACACATAGCCCAGCGACGTGGGGCTGGCGATGACAGCTTCGGCATCGCGGCCTTCGTCGGAGCCGCGCTCACCGTGGCGCAGACCGCGAGTGCTAGCGGTTTCCTGCTGAATTTACTTGACCAGCGGAGCGAAGACCTCGTCAGCGAAGACGGCTTCGTGGAGTTCGTTTTCGGCGACAACGGCTTCCGAGGTTGCTCCGGCCCAGAACTCCATGTCGTCGTTGCGGGAGGATTTGCTGGACAGCTGTGCCATGGCACGGCCGTAGCCGTCGAGGTAGACCTCGTCCTGCAGCAGGTAGTGGACGAAGACCTTGGGATCGAGGGTGCCGTCTGAGAGCTGTTCGATGAAGGGCAGGGCTTCGATGTCTTTGATGGATGGGCTCGACGTGTTCCCAAAGTTCACGGCTGTGGGGGCCTGCGATGAATTCGCTCATTGTGTCTCCTGACAGTCGTTTTGGTTTGCTGGTGTGGTCTCAGCGGGTGATGTCGACGATGTGGTCGACGTGCTCGATGTCCACGGGGCACTGCTCGACACAGGCGCCACAGGTGGTGCAGGACCACAGGGCCTCGGGGTCGATGATGCCGGCGAGCGTCGGGTCGTCCGAGACATCGGCCGTGGTGTGGCCGACCAGCGGGCGCTGCGCCTCGATGCGGGCGGCCTCGGGGATCTTGGCCAGCTTCTTCTCGTCCGGGTTGCCCTCGGCGTCGACGAGCCCGGTCTCCTCGCCCATGGTGGTCTTGCCACCGGCCAGCAGGTAGGGGGCCTTGGCGGCGCCGTGGTCGCGCAGCGCCATCATCATGAGCTTGGGGCTCAGCGGCTTACCGGTGTTCCAGGCGGGGCACTGCTCCTGGCAGCGGCCACACTCGGTACAGGTGGAGAAGTCCAGCCAGCCCTTCCACGAGAAGTCCTCGATCGAGCCGACACCCAGGACGGGCTCGAAGTCCTCGTTCTCCTCGGTGAGCTCCTCGATCTTCTCCATGGTCAGCGCCTGGCCGTCCATGGTCATGGGCTTGAGGGCACCCAGGGCGGTGCGGCCGTCGGCCTCGCGCTTGAAGTAGATGTTGAAGAACGCGGAGAAGCGGTGCCAGGCCACGCCCCAGGTGATGTTGCGGCCCACGACGTACAGCCAGACCATGCCGGTGAGCAGCTTGACCAGGGCGAAGATCGAGACCATGAGGGCGCTGGCCGGCAGGATGGTCGAGAGCGGACCGGTCACCCAGTCGGTGGCCCAGTGGAAGTCGTGACCGTCCTCGCGCAGCAGGGCGAGCTTGCCGGCCTTGACGAAGATCATGCCCAGGCCCTCGAGGAGCACGACGGCCTCGACGAAGTAGGCGGCCTTGCGATCCGAGCCGGTGAAGCGGTTGAACCCGCGACGCTGGTTGATCTGCCGGATGATGATCAGCACGGTGATGCCGATGACGGTGCCCAGACCCAGGAACTCGTCGATACCGTGGTACCAGACCTGGTCAGACAGCCACGGCCAGCCACCGCGCGGGTTGAACGTCTGGATGTAGGCCTCGAACCAGACGATCGAACCCAGCAGGAAGCCCACCATGACGAACCAGTGGAAGAAGCCCACGGAACGCTTGCGGGCCATCCGGGTGTGGGCGGCCACCTCGACGATGACGTTCTTCAGGCGGGCGAACACCGGCCCGAAACGATTGAAGCCGTCCTTCTGGCCGAGCATGATGCTCCGCACCATGCGGGACACCCCGCCGATGAAGGAGGCCCAGCAGATCAAACTGAGCAGGACGCCTATCGTCCCGAGGGTGATTGTCACGCCTGACATGGTTCGAGGCCTTTCGTCGCACTTCTCGACGCACGGTCGGCCGTACACATGTATGGCCGACCGTCGACAGTGTTGAGGTCAAAGGTAAGCCACGCGGGCCCCGTTCCACGAGTTGAGGTTGCCCTAACCTGAGGGTTTCCCACTCGCAGGCGGGGCCCGCGTGGCTGCAGTTCGTCCGGGGTCGCGCTACTTGGTGCGCAGTGTGAGGCCCGGGTGTGCGGTGAGCACGTCGTCGATCGGGACCGCCGAGAGGCGAGGGGTGAAGCCGGCGGCCTGTGCCACGGCCTGCGCGTTGGCGCAGGTCCCGGTGTCGGCCACGTTCGAGGCGCTCGAGATCCCCAGGGCGCGGTCGCCGGAGAACACGACGCCGCCGCTGTCGCCGGGCAGGGCGCACAGGTCCACGGTGAACGCGCCCTCGATCGTGCGCGAGCCGGCCACGTCGATGTTGGTGTCGACCTGGGCGATGGTGCCGCAGGAGAATCCGGTGCGGAAGCCGGTCTTGCAGGCCTTCTGTCCCACGACGGGCCGGGCGGTGCCGATGATCGCCTGGGTGGTGTCGCGGTCGGTGCCCACGAGGTTGTTGGCGAAGCGCCCGGCGAAGGCCTCGTCGACGGAGATGAGGGCGGTGTCGATCCGGTCGCGAGTGGTGCGGGTCATCGTGCCGAACTCCTGGCCGTCGGCGAAGGCCGCGCGGGTGCCGTCCTCGCCGGCGCAGTGCGCGGCGGTCACAACGACGGGCTTGCCGTCGAGCTCGCCGTTGAAGCCGGTGGAGCACTCGAGCACCCCGCCGGGGACGCGGACCTGGTAGGCGGTGCCGCCCACGACAGGGCCGGATGCGGTGGCGACGACGGGCGCCCGCTGGGCGTCGGTCTGCGCCTTCGGCTCGGGGCTCGGGACCGTCTCGTTCATGCCGTCGATGATCGAGCCGGTTCCCGGGGTCAGACCCGCCAGCAGGTCCACGATCGTGCGCAGGGGTCCCTCGGGGATCAGCCCGGCGTCGTTGAGAAGGGTGAGGCTGCCGAGTGATCCGGTGTCGCCGCCGGTGGTGGCTCCGGCGCCGGCTCCGCCGCCCTCGCTGCCGAACGGCGCGGTGTCGGCGGCCGGGTCGGGAGCGTCGAGCATGTCGACCACGGCGAGGTCGCGCAGGCGCGAGTCGATGTTGCCGAGCTGGGCCGCGTCGCCGCCCCGGGTGGTCACCACGACCGCGTTGCGGATCGGGTCGACGGCCACGCCGGTCACCAGTGCACTCAGGTCATCGGGCATGCCCTCGACGATCTTGCCGACCTGGCGCTGTCGAGCCGAGAGCTCCGCTGTGGTCAACGCCACGTCCTTGACGGTGAACCCGGCGTCGCGGGCCTCGGAGCGGAGTGCGTCACCGACCTCTCCCTTGACCACGCCCACGAGGCCGTTGCCGTCGTCGTCGATCCACACGCCGCCGAACGCCTCGCGGAACTTCTGCTCCCACGTGGGCCGCGCCTGCGCCAGTCGCTCGCCGATCCCGGCCTGGTCGAGGAACTGCTCGGGCGTCAGTCCGAGGTCGCGCCGCAGGGCCTCGACGAGCGACGTCAGCTGCGGTGCGAGTGCCTCGCCGAGGGCGGGCAGGGTGATCGCGGCGGGTGAGGTCGGCGCCGCCGGGGCGGTGGCCGGGGCGGCACCGGCGGGGACCGCGGTGACGAGGAGGGTCGCGGCCGCGCCGAGGGCGGCGAGCTTCGAGGTGATGCGCATGGTGGCCTTCCGTGGTGCACGGGCGGGCGACTGGGAGGTCGACCGGTCGCGAGCCAGGTTACGGACCTGTGATTAGTGAGTCCAGTGTGACACGTGTGATTAGTGGGATTGTTGCGGCGATTCTCAGAGGGTCCTGAGTCGAGGAAACAGTGTCGCTGGCAGTAGGCTGCCTCTTCGGCAACGACGTACGCGTCGATACCTGACCCTTACTGACCGGAGGTCCCATGTCCGACGCCGACGCCGCGCTCCACGACGCTCTCGACACCGTGGTGCGACGCAACCCCGGACAGAATCTCTTCCGGCAGGCCGTGCACGAGGTGCTCGAGTCGCTCGCTCCCGTGGTGCACCAGCACCCCGAGTACGTAGAGGGCGGGATCCTCAAGCGCATCATCGAGCCCGAGCGCGTGGTCTCCTTCCGGGTGCCCTGGGTGGACGACCGTGGCGTGGTGCAGGTCCAGCGCGGCTACCGCGTGCAGTTCAGCTCCGACCTGGGCCCGTACAAGGGCGGTCTGCGCTTCCACAAGTCCGTCGACGAGGACACGCTGAAGTTCCTCGGCTTCGAGCAGGTATTCAAGAACGCCCTCACCGGCCTCGGCCTGGGCGGCGGCAAGGGCGGCTCCGACTTCGACCCGCACGGCAAGAGCGACGGCGAGGTCATGCGCTTCTGCCAGTCCTTCATGGCCGAACTCGCGCACCACATCGGCGCCGACCTGGACGTGCCCGCCGGCGACATCGGCGTGGGCGGCCGCGAGATCGGCTACCTGTACGGCCAGTACCGCAAGGTGACCGGCCGCAACGAGGCCGGCGTCATCACCGGCAAGGGTGTCGGCTACGGCGGCTCCTGGGCCCGCACCGAGGCCACCGGCTACGGACTGGTCTACTTCGTGCGCGAGATGCTGCGCGACTGCCCCGGCCTGACCCTCGAGGGCTCCCGCGTGGTGGTCTCCGGCTCCGGCAACGTGGCGCTGTACGCCGCCAAGAAGGCCTCGCAGCTCGGCGCGACCGTCGTGGCCTGTTCGGACAGCCAGGGCTACGTGCTGGACGAGGACGGGCTCGACCTGGACCTGCTCTCGGAGATCAAGGACGTGCGCCGCGAGCGGCTCTCGGCGTACGCCGACGTGCGCGGCAACTGCACCTACTTCGAGGGCCGTTCGGTGTGGGACGTGGAGTGCGACATCGCGCTGCCGTGTGCCACCCAGAACGAGCTCGACGGCGACCACGCTCGCACGCTCGCCGCGAACGGCTGCCGCCTCATCGCCGAGGGCGCCAACATGCCCTGCACGGAGGAGGCCATCTCGGTCATCCACGAGAAGGGCATCCTGTTCGGTCCCGCCAAGGCCGCCAACGCCGGCGGTGTGGCCACCAGTGGTCTGGAGATGCGTCAGAACGCCGGCCGTCTGCTGTGGGATTTCGAGCGTGTCGACTCCGAGCTCGACCGCATCATGACCAACATCTACGCGACCGCCGCCGCGACCGCCGAGGAGTACGGCCAGCCGGGCGACCTGATCGCCGGCGCCAACATCGCGGCGTTCCGTCGGGTGGCCGACGCGATGCTCGCCCAGGGCGTCATCTGATCTGATCGGGGTGCGCCGCGCCGCCCGGAGGCGGCACGGGGGACAGAGCAGGAAAGAGCGACGACGACGACAACGCCCACCGGGTGTTGTCGTCGTCGTCATTTGTTTTTCTCCCACCCCGGTTTCCTCCCGCTCCTACTCACCGGCCTCCGCGCCCCTGCGCCCACTCTCTCTCCGTTTCGCCCTTCGGAATCTCCTTCGCTCGCGGGGCCCCGCGGGCGCATCGGGATCGGAGGGGCGGATCGGGGGCGGATCGGGGCGGGTGCAGGGGGATAGGCGGCTGAGCTGGCCTTGAGCCTGTCCGGCGCAGGTTATAGTGTGAATTGCGTCACGACGGGAATGGAACCCTGCCGTTCCCAGTTATACCGAGCGTCAAACCTCAGCGGACCCGACTCAACTAGGGTTGACTCGCCGGAACGTGGCGGGCAGTGTGGGAGTCGCACTGTGGAGAGACGGGCCCCGGACTTGAGTCAGGGTCGCTGAATTACAGTCATCATTCGCGGGAACAGTAAGGAGTTCACCATGGGACGTGCAGTCGGTATCGACCTCGGCACCACCAACTCGGCAGTCTCCGTCCTCGAGGGCGGCGAAGCCAACGTCATCGCTAACGCCGAGGGGTCGCGCACGACCCCGTCGGTGGTCGCGTTCGCCAAGAACGGCGAGGTCCTCGTCGGCCAGCCCGCCAAGAACCAGGCGGTCACCAACGTCGACCGCACCATCCGCTCGGTCAAGCGCCACATCGGCACGGACTGGAAGTCGGATTCGATCGACGGCAAGACCTACACCCCTCAGGAGATCAGCGCCCGTACGCTGCAGAAGCTCAAGAGGGATGCCGAGGCCTACCTCGGTGAGGACGTCACGGACGCCGTGATCACCGTCCCCGCCTACTTCAACGACGCCCAGCGTCAGGCCACCAAGGACGCCGGCCAGATCGCCGGCCTCAATGTCCTGCGCATCGTCAACGAGCCCACCGCGGCCGCCCTGGCCTACGGCCTCGACAAGGGCGACAAGGAGCAGACCATCCTGGTATTCGACCTCGGTGGCGGCACCTTCGACGTCTCGCTGCTCGACATCGGCGACGGCGTGGTGGAGGTCCGTGCCACCTCGGGCGACAACCACCTCGGTGGCGACGACTGGGACCAGCGGATCGTCGACTGGCTCGTGGACAAGTTCAAGGCCCAGAACGGGATCGACCTCACCAAGGACAAGATGGCGCTCCAGCGTCTGCGTGAGGCCGCCGAGAAGGCCAAGATCGAGCTGTCCAGCGGGCAGTCCACCTCGATCAACCTGCCGTACATCACGGTCGACGCGGACAAGAACCCGCTCTTCCTGGACGAGACGCTCACCCGCGCCGAGTTCCAGAAGATCACCCAGGACCTGCTGGACCGCTGCCGCAAGCCGTTCCAGGCCGTGATCAAGGACGCCGGCATCTCCGTCGGCGACATCGACCACGTGGTGCTGGTCGGCGGTTCGACCCGTATGCCGGCCGTGACCGAGCTGGTCAAGGAGCTCACCGGTGGCAAGGAGCCCAACAAGGGCGTCAACCCGGACGAGGTCGTGGCCGTGGGTGCCGCGCTGCAGGCCGGCGTGCTCCGTGGCGAGGTCAAGGACGTGCTCCTGCTCGACGTCACCCCGCTGTCGCTGGGTATCGAGACCAAGGGCGGCGTCATGACCAAGCTCATCGAGCGCAACACCACCATCCCCACCAAGCGTTCCGAGACCTTCACCACGGCGGACGACAACCAGCCGTCGGTGCAGATCCAGGTGTTCCAGGGTGAGCGCGAGATGGCGGCGCAGAACAAGCTGCTCGGCTCGTTCGAGCTCGCCGGCATCGCCCCGGCGCCGCGCGGCGTGCCGCAGATCGAGGTCACCTTCGACATCGACGCCAACGGCATCGTCCACGTCACCGCCAAGGACAAGGGCACCGGCAAGGAGAACACGATCATCATCCAGGACGGCTCCGGTCTGTCCAAGGAGGAGATCGACCAGATGATCAAGGACGCCGAGGAGCACGCCGCCGAGGACGCCAAGCGTCGCGAGGAGGCGGACGCCCGCAACCAGGCCGAGTCCACGGTCTACCAGACGGAGAAGTTCGTCTCGGAGAACGAGGACAAGATCCCGGCCGACAAGAAGGAGTCCCTCAACGCCGCGATCGCCGAGGCGAAGACCGCTCTCGAGGGGTCGGACGTCGACGCGATCAAGTCCGCGGTCGAGAAGGTCAACACCGAGGCGCAGGCCGTCGGCCAGGCCATCTACGAGGCCTCCGCGGCCGAGGGTGCCGAGGCCGGTGGCGCTCCCTCCTCGTCGGATGACGACGTGGTGGACGCCGAGGTCGTGGACGAGGACGAGACCAAGTGACCTCACCCCACGCTGACGGACCGGAGACGGACAAGGCAGCCTGGGCCGGTGGTGACGCGGAGACGGTCGAGGCCGCAGAGTCGATCGACGAGGCCGCGGCGGCTGAGGCCGCCGCGGCCGGCGAGCCCGAGGACGATGCAGCCGGTGAGGCCGAGGACGGCGCGGCCGGAGGTGACGAGACCGTCGCCCTGCAGGAGAAGGTCGACGAGCTGACCTCGGACCTTCAGCGGGTGTCGGCGGAGTTCGCCAACTACCGCCGCCGCATGGACCGCGAGCGCACCGTCGGCATCGAGCAGGCCCGCGCGGGTCTGCTGTCCGAATTGCTGCCGGTGGTCGACGATCTCGACCGGGCACGCGAGCACGGCGATCTCGACGACGGGCCGCTCAAGGCGTTCGCCGACAAGATGGTGGCGCTGTTGGCCTCACAGGGCGTCGAGCAGTTCGGCGAGGAGGGCGACGCCTTCGACCCGAACGTGCACGAGGCCGTGCAGGACGAGTCCGAGGGCGGCGAGCCCGTACTCGGCACCGTCCTGCGCAAGGGCTACCGGATGGGCGACCGGACCCTGCGGACAGCGATGGTCGTCGTCCGCTGACCGGGGACACCCACAGCACGACCGGAGGGGCGGGTGCGGACCGCGACGCGCGGACCGCACCCGCACTCCACTGACAAGCTGCCACACTGACAAGCAGTTGACACACAAGCAACCACAGGAAGGAGGCGTCTGGTGAGCCAGCGCGAATGGGTCGAGAAGGACTACTACGCCGAGCTGGGCGTCTCCAAGACCGCCACCCAGAACGAGATCCGCAAGGCGTACCGCAAGCTCGCCCGCGAGAACCACCCGGACTCCAACCAGGGTGACCCGGCGGCCGAGGAGAAGTTCAAGCGCATCAGCGAAGCCAACGACGTGGTGGGGGACCCCGCCAAGCGCAAGGAGTACGACGAGTTCCGCGAGCAGGTCTCCTCGGGAGGCTTCGGCGGATTCCGTGCCCCCGGCGGGGGCGGCACGTACACCACCACCAGCGACTTCGACCTGGGTGACCTGTTCGGTGGCGGGCAGGGCGGCGACGCGGGCGGGTTCTCCGACATCTTCGGCGGCCTGTTCAACCAGGCCCGCGGCGGTGGCGGCGGTGGCGGTCGCGCCCGCACGCAGCGGCCGCGCGGCGGTCAGGACATGGAGACCGCACTCACCCTGAGCTTCCGTGAGGCCGCACTGGGCGAGACCGTCCAGATCAAGCTCACCTCCGCGTCGCCGTGTCTGACGTGTCACGGCAGTGGGGCCAAGCCCGGCACCAGCCCCAGGGTGTGCAGCACCTGTCACGGGGCCGGGGTCACCCAGCGCAGCCAGGGCGCGTTCGGTTTCGCCGAGCCCTGCCCGGACTGCGGGGGGACCGGATCCAAGATCGACGACCCGTGCCCCGACTGCTCCGGAACCGGCATCACCGAGCGCACCCGCACGATCAACGTGAAGGTGCCGGCCGGTGTCTCGGACGGTCAGCGCATCCGGCTCGCGGGCCAGGGCGAGGCCGGCTTCCGGGGCGCCCCGTCGGGCGACCTGTACGTCACCGTCACCGTCCAGAAGGACGCGGTGTTCGACAGGGACGGCGCAGATCTCCTGATCGACGTGCCGGTCTCCTACCCCGAACTGGTGCGCGGTTCACAGGTGTCCGTACCGACCCTCACCGGACGGGTGACCGTCAAGATCCCCGCCGGCTCGCGGGACGGCCAGATCCTGCGCGTGCGCGGTCGGGGGATCGCGCGGAAGTCGGGAACCGGCGACCTCAGGGCCACGCTCCGGGTGGCGACGCCGCCCGCCGGGACGGCCGAGGCCGAACTCGCCGCCTATGACGAGGCGCTGCGTGCGGCAGGGTACGACCCACGGGCGGGTTGGGCCGGGTCGGCATGAGCCCCCGGCTGGACGTCGACGATCTCGGTCCCGACGACAGCGTGCTCGTGATCTCCACGGCGGCGGAGTTGTCGGGGCTCCACGCCCAGACGCTCCGCACCTACGACCGGCTGGGCATCGTCACCCCGGAACGGACCCAGGGCGGTGGCCGCCGCTACTCCCTGCGAGACGTCGCCCTCCTCCGGGAGGTACAGCGGCTCAGCCAGGAGGAGGGGGTCAACCTCGCCGGGATCAAGCGGATCATCGAGCTGACCAACCAGGTCGACGCGCTGCGGGGCCGTGTCTCCGACCTCCTCGACGAGGTGGCCGACCTGCAGCGCCGCCAGGTCCGGTCCGGCGAACTGGTGCACGTTCCCCGCTCCACCTCCGTGGTGGTGTGGCGGCCCCGTCACCAGCGCGACAAGCCCGGCGCCCCCGACACGCCGAGACCTGACGCCGACGCCTGACCCCGCCGCGTGCTCCCACAGCCTCACCCCGGCCCCCGTCCGATCGGACGGGGGCCGCGTCATGTGTACGGCGCCAACAGCTCTCATGGAAGGTGCTGCTGGTCACACGGCGTGTCGTGACTTCTCCATTCCTGTTTCGTGGTGCTGCTGAGGCTTGTTTAATCACTTCTCGTGACTCTCAGAGAAAAGGTGCCGGCCGCTGATCCGGCCACCCCCGGACGGTCCCGCGTCGACGGGATCGACCTCGCCCGGTTCCTGGCGATCGTCGGGATGATGACAGCGCACCTGTTCGTCAACGACTCCTTCGACATCACCCAGCCCTCCTCTCTCGCCAACCCGGCCGCGTGGCCCGCGGTCTTCGACGGCCGGTCCGCGGCACTGTTCGGGCTCCTGGCCGGGGTGTCCGTGGCGATCGTCTCGCGCCGACCTCTCTCACTCGGCGGAACCCACGTCCCGTTGCTGCGGCTCAACCTGTTCGCGCGCGGCGTGGTGATCGCCGGGATCGGCGTCCTGCTGGAGGAGATCCAGTACGCGATCGCCGTGGTGCTGACCGTGTACGGGTTCGTGTTTGTCGCCCTGGCGCTGGTCGTGCGTGCCGGACCGCGACGGCTGTTCGGGATGGCGGCGGTGTCGATGCTGCTGGGCACCGGCTCCGTCATGCTGGCCGAGCTGGTCCCCGCCGAGGTGTGGGAGCCGAACGGCGTGATCATCTCGGTCTTCGTGGGCGGAGCCTATCCCCTGTTCATCTGGGTGGGATACGGCCTGGTGGGGATGGCGTTGATGCGGCTGGGGCTGGGCGAGGCCGGCCTCCAGCGCCGGATGGTCGCGATCGGCGCGACCGTAGCGGTGGTGGCCTACTCACTCGGCGCCGTGGTGTCCCGCACGCTGGCGCACCACGAGATCCCGGGACTGTCCGACCTCGCCACGGGGGAGCCCCAGCCCGCCTCCACCGACCTCGGCATGCCGGACATCGCGCCGCCGGTCACGGACTGGCGGTACGTGATGCTCTCCGCGGAGGCCCATTCCGGCGGGCTCCTGGACGTGGTCGGCTCACTCGCGGTGGCCGTGGCCGCGCTCGGGGTGTGCCTGATGCTCTGCCGCAGCGACCGGGTGGTGCGGCTGACCCGGCCCCTGCGCGCCGCGGGGGCCATGCCGCTGACGATCTACATCCTCCACATCCTCACCGCCGCGGTGGTGGGCAGGATGCTCTTCTGGCAGAAGTCCGAGCTCATCGGGATCGTCACGGAGATCCTGGACGGCGGCGACGGGGCGGAGCACGAGCTGGCCATGCAGATGCTGACCGACTGGATGGTGGAGACGACCCTGGCCAAGTGGGCGCTGCTGGTCGCGTCGATCGTGCTGTTCCCGGTGTTCGCCACCCTGTGGCGCCGCCGCTTCGCCAAGGGGCCGGCGGAGGAACTGCTCGGCCGCGCGGTGGGGAAGGTGACGGCGGAGGCCGGGCCGGTGTCCTGGTCCCGCCGCTGAGTATGCCGCCGCGGGTGGCCCTGACCTGCGGGGGACCGGGAGCTGTCGGAGTCGGCGGGTAACGTCGGAGACGACCCACCCACCCCGAGGAGGCCCGCCGTGCGCATCGCCGCCGCCCAGATCCTGTCCGGACGCGACCCGCAGGACAACCTGCGCCTGGTCCGCGAGAAGGTGACAGAGGCTGCAGCACAGGGGGCCCGGCTCGTGGTGTTCCCCGAGGCCACCATGCGCGCGTTCGGCGCCGGTCGGCTGGACGAGATCGCCGAACCCCTGGACGGCCCGTGGGCCACCGCGGTGGCGGAGATCGCGCGGGAGTACGGGCTCGTCGTCGTCGTCGGCATGTTCACCCCCGGCGACGGGGGCCGCGTACGTAACACCCTCCTGGTCACCGGGCCCGCCGGCGACGGTCCGGGCGGCGTCGGCGAGGACCTGCACCTGGGCTACGACAAGATCCACCTGTTCGACGCGTTCGGGTTCGCGGAGTCGGACACCGTCGCCCCCGGCGAGGCCACCCGTGTGGTGACGGTCGACGGCGTGGGCGTGGGCCTGAGCGTCTGCTACGACATCCGCTTCCCCGGTCAGTACCGGCAGCTCGCCGCCGACGGCGCGCGGCTCACCCTGTGCAGCGCGTCCTGGGGGGCCGGGCCCGGCAAGGTCGAGCAGTGGCGGCTGCTGGCCCGCGCCCGCGCGCTGGACGCCACCACGTTCCTGCTCGCCGTGGACCAGGCGGACCCGGCGATCGAGGGCGTCGAGGTGAAGAAGGGCGCGCCCACCGGCGTCGGCCACTCACTGCTGGTGGGGCCCGACGGGACGGTGCGTGAGGAGATCGCGACGCAGGGCTCGGGGTTGCTGGTGGTGGAAATTGACGACGACGACGACGAGGTCGGTCGCGTCCGGAAGGCGATCCCGGTGCTCGCGAACGGGCGGGTCACGGAGTCCCCGGCTGCGGAGGTGGCGCGGTGACCGGGCCGCGCGACCCTCGCGAGGGCGAGGAGTTCACCGACCCGGCGACGGAGCAGTTCGCGCCCGTCGACCCGCCCG
>CAYFRF010000033.1:12485-14913 GCA_964345415.1 uncultured Microbacter sp.
CGCCCGTCGACCCGCCCGCCGATCGACCTGCCGGGCCGCCCGTCGATCCGCCGACCGAGCAGATCTCGCCGGTCGACCCGCCCACGCGGCAGTTCCCGCCGGCCGATCCGCCGACCCGCACCCTCCCGCCGGTCGACTCCGGGGCAGGGCCGGGGACCGGCGCAGGTGCGGGGGCCGCGGCCGCCGGTTCCGGCATGGGTTCGGCGGCGTGGTCGCAGTACGGCACCGGATCGGCCGGCCCGACCCCCACCGCCGGATACCCGACCGCCGGCTACCCCACCGGCGGGTCTACTCCTACCAGCGGGTTCGCGGCCGCGGGGGGAACGCCGCCCGGTGGCACGCCCCCGCCGACCGGCCCCGGTGGCACCGGCGGCAGCGGGGATTGGGACGAGAACGGCGGACGCAACACGACCCCGTGGATGATCGCCGCCGCCCTGCTCGCGGTGCTGATGGTGGCCGGCGCGGTGGTGTGGCTGGCCTCCCGGAACACGGGAGACGACCCGACTGTCGCGGCCCCCACCACCTCGCGGTTGACGGTCACCTCCACCACCCGCAGCACACCCACCCCCACTCCCACCACACCCACCACGACCGGCCCGCCGAGTGCGGCCGAGCGCTGCACGCCGGCCTTCGTGGCGGACGGGATCGGCCGGGGCACCACCGTGCGGGAATGCGATCCGGAGTTCCTGCTGGTGACGCGCCGGGGCGGGGAGATCGAGCTGTACACGTGGCGTGGCGACAGTTGGAGTTTCCTCGCGGCCCCGGCCTCGGACGTGTGCCGCGAGCAGCTCGAGCAACTGGGCGTGCCGGACCGGTTCCGCCGCGTGTTCCAGCCGTGCGGGGTCACGACCAGCCCCAGCTCGAGCAGCCCGACGAGTAGTCCCACGACCAGCCCCACGTCGTCGTCGACCCCGCCGAGCTCGGAGACCCCCACGGACACTGGCGAGCCCGGCAACGGTGCCGCCGGCGAGAACAACGCGCAGGGCTGACACTGCGCTGGGCTGACACTGCACCGGGCCAGACCGCGCCGCGTCGGGCCGGGCCCGCGCCGGGCTGGACGAGTCGGTGCCGCGCCGGGCGGGTCGGCTCAGGGGCGGTCGAAGCTGATGTGCTCGCGCGGTGTGCCGGCGGCGACCATGCCGCGGACCGTGGCGCGCAGCATGCCCGGCGAGCCGGCCACGATCACCTGACGGTCCGCCCAGTCGCCCCAGCGGGTGACCGCGTCCACCAGCGTCCCCGTCTGCCGACGGTGCAGCGTGCGGGGCAGCTCCTGGCGGGGGCCGGCCCACCACGGGTCCTCGTCCTCCTCGGACACCGGCTGGATGGTCAACCAGGGCGAGGTGGCGGCCAGGTCGACGAGCGTGGGCAGGTCGTACAGTTCGCCCGGGTAGCGGGCCCCGTAGAACAGGTGCACCCGCGGGTTCTGGCTGTGGCGTTGCATGTCCACCAGCAGGCAGCGCAGGGGCGCGATCCCTGTCCCGCCGGCGACCATCAACACGTCGCGATGCGGTTCGGTGCGGTCCACCTCGAGCATGCCGAGCGGCCGGGCCAGCACCCAGCGGTCGCCCACCCCGGCACCGCGCACGATCGACCCGCTGAGCGCGCCACCGGGCACGTCGCGGACGTGGAACTCGATCTGTCCGGCCGGGTTCGAGGGGATCGACGGGCTCAGCCGCCGCCACACGCCGGGCGAGTAGGGCGTGAGCACGCTGAGGTACTGGCCGGGGTGGTAGTCGATCATGGTGTCGCTGATCAGCCGCACCACCACGATGTCGCGAGTCGGCCGCAGCACGTCCACGACGGTCGCCCCGACGCGCGCCGGACCGTCGCCCTGCCCGGCCCCCTGCTGCAACGCCGAGGACAACACCCGGTACGCCGTGGTGAGAGTGGTCTGCAGACGGTCGTCCCAGCCACGGCCGGCCAGGTGCCGCAGGGTGTGGGCGAGGGCCTCGCCGAAGCGTTGGTGATGCCGCGGCTCGAGCTCGAGCTTGCGGTGGTCGGCGCCCAGGTGGCGGGCGAAATCGACCACTTCCTGCACCTTCTCCCGGTCCCCGCGCGCCTCCTCGGTCTGCACGAAGGCCCACGACAGGGCGCGCACGAACTCGCGCAGCACCGGCGTGGCGTCGCGGGGGAACAGTTCGCGGAAATCCGGGTCGGCGGCACGCAGGGCGCGGGTGAACAACTCGGGGAACCGCGGGTCGTTCAGCAGGTCACGCAGCACCAGCAGCGGCGGGGCCTGCGGGTCCACGGCCACCGGTTCGTCGAGCGGCCCGGCCAGCGGGTCGTGGCGACGGTCGAGGTAGGGGTCCAGATCGATGTCCTCGACCAGGCTCTCCGGGCTCGGGAGGCCGAACTGGTGGTCGTCGGTGTGATCCGGTCCGGGATTGTCGCCCACCTGGTCTGCCTCCCGTCAGCTGGTCGTCGTCGT
>CAYFRF010000033.1:15013-25924 GCA_964345415.1 uncultured Microbacter sp.
CCCGTTTCGCCCCTCCGAATCGCTCGCGCCCGCGGGGACCCGCGCGTGAACGCGAATCCGGAGGGCGAACCGAAAGGTGGGCGTTGGCGTGGGCTGCGGGGCGGCTGCGGGCGGGTGCGGGGCGGGCGGGCTTCGGGGCGCAGGGGCTGCGCGCTGGGCGGACTTCTCGTCGGGCGGGTTCGGGGGTCGGATTGGTCACAGGAAGGGCTGCCAGGCGAGTGGCGGTTCGCCGCTGGCGCGGTTCTTCGGGAACAGTAGGGGCATGTCTGTCGAGCCATCGCACCCGGAATCGGTGCACCACGACCCCGTTGCGGACTCCGACCTCGATCCCGCAAGCCCCGTCCCGAGCCGGCCCGGACCGGTCGAAGCCGTGGGCAACGTGCTGCGCGGCGCGCTGATCGGCATGGCCGAACTGGTGCCGGGGATCTCGGGCGGCACGGTCGCGCTGGTCGTGGGCGTGTACCCGCGACTGCTCGACACGGGCGCCCACATCGTCGACGGGATGCGCTCGGCGGTGCTCGGCAAGGACCGCGCGACCCGCACCCGCGCCGCGTTCCGCCACGCCGACTGGTGGCTGCTCGGCACGCTCGCCCTGGGCATGCTCACCATGGTCTTCACCATGGCCGGCGTCCTGGGCGGGTTCGTCGAGAACCACCCCGAGCTGTCGAGCGGGCTGTTCCTGGGCATGGTCGCGGCGAGCATCTACGTGCCGTGGAGCATGGCGCGCGAGACCCCGGGCGGGCGGACGTGGCTGCTCGCGCTGCTGCTGATCGTCGGTGCAGTGCTGGCGTTCTCGCTGACCAGCCTGCCGCGCGGCGAGATCGAGGACCCCTCCTACCTGCTGGTGTTCGTGGCCGCGGCCGTGGTGATCTGCGCACTCGTGCTGCCGGGCATGTCCGGCTCGTTCCTGCTCATGGCGCTGGGCCTGTACGTGCCCACCATGAACGCGGTCAGTGACCGCAACATCCCGTACATCGCGGTGTTCGTCGCCGGCGCGTGCGTGGGTATCGCACTGTTCGTCAAGGTGCTCGACCGGCTGCTGGAGGACTTCCGCAAGCCCACGCTCATCCTCATGGTGGGTCTGATGATCGGGTCGCTGCGGGCGCTGTGGCCGTGGCGCGACGACGAGGTGGGCGGCGTCTTCGGCCCCGACGAGAACTGGCCTGTCGTGCTGGCTGCCGCGATCGGCGGCGCGATCATCGTGGGCGTGGTGATCTTCGCCGAGCACGCGCTGTCGCGGAAGGTCGCGGCCGCGAAGGACGCACCGGCGGTCCAGAGCTGAGCCTCCGGCCGGAGCAACCGCGCCGGGAGCGCTTCCCCCGCTGACCGGCGCGGGGTGTCGACCCCGCGTGTCGGCACCCGTTTATCCACAGGCCTGTCCGTCTCCACAGGGACGGGCCGCACGGCCCTGTGACGGCGGTCGGTGTCGTCGTGGTCCTCTAGCCTGGCGGCGTGCTCCAGTCCGATGTGTGGGTCCCCGAGTCCGAGGTCGAGTCCTTCGTGGGTTCGGCGGCGCTGGGTCGCGCCCGCGGCTACGCCAATGGCCAGAAGATCCGGCGCGTCACCTATCGCGCGCAGGACCACCGTCTCACCGCCGAGGTCAAGGGCAGCGGCGCGCGGTGGTATTCGACGTCGGTGGACCTCACGCCGCCGGCGTCGGACGGGTCGGCGCGGCCGCTGCGGTCGGTGTGCTCGTGCCCGGTCACGCTGAACTGCAAGCACGCGGCGGCGATCCTGCTGTATGTCAGCGCGGAGTCGAGTCGCGACACCTCCGTCCCGACGTGGCGGAGGCGGGCGGAGGAGTCGCTGCGGTTCCTGGACGCGCCGCGCCCGCGGGTGGAGGACGCCCCGTTGCTCGGGTTGCAGCTGTCGCTGGTGGCCGACGACACGCGCAGTGACGCGCCGAGCGGTGTGCAGCCGGGGCTCGGCAACCGCCTCAAGGCGCGGATCGTGGTGCCGGGCAAGGGCGGTCGTTGGAAGTCGGCGGGCGTGGAGTGGGATCGGCTGCGGTACGGCTGGGACGGCGGGATGTCGCACGCGCAGTCCGGCTGGTTCCGGGCGGTGGACGCGCTGGCGCGGAGCCACCGGCAGGCGCGCGTGTGGCTGGACCTGTGCGACGCGGAGGTGCCGGCGCTGTGGCCCCTGTTCGCCACCGCGGCGGAGGCGGATGTGGAGATCGTGCCCGGCGACGGCCTGCTCGCGGTGCAGCCGGGGCCCCCGCGCCGCGTCGGCCTCACCACGTGGAGCCCCGACGGGGCGGAGTTGGTGGTGGTCGCCGCCGCGGAGGTGGTGCCGCAGGCCGCAGGTGACCGCGAGGGTTTTCACGACGACGACGAGCCGTACCTCGCCGACACCGGCCACCCGCTGCCGGGCGCTCTCGTGGGTGAGCGCGGGGACATGGTCGCGGTGGTCGATGACCGGGTGCTGGAGCTCAGCCCGGTGGGGCGTCTGGAGCCGGGCGTGGCGGAGCGGCTGCGCAGCTGGCAGACCCTGACCATTCCCGACGAGGCGGTCGGGGAGTTCTGCGCCGAGTACCTGGAAGACCTGGTGGACCATTTCCCGGTGATGGACCGGGTGGGCCGGCTCGAGCTGCCCGAGCTCGACCGCGTGGAGCTGGAACTGGTCGTCCGCCCCTACCTCGGAGGCGAGGGTGGGCGCGGGCGCGCTGCGGGGGGAGACCGCGCGGCCGGGCGGGGCCGGGATGCGGGGCGGGGCGCGCAGCAGGGCCTGGAGGTGGTCGCGCAGTGGCACGTCGTGGAGGTGATGCGGGTGGCCGGCGGCGCCGAGACGCGGCGTCTCAGCCCGCTCACGCAGGCCGACCTGGGCAGTGGGCCGGGAGGCGGGGAACCACAGCTGCTCGAGCTCGCGGCGGCGGTCGCCACCGCCGGGTGGGCCTGGACCCTCGTCGAGGGGGCCTACCTCGTCTCCGGTGTGGAAGCGGGATCGTTGCTCGCCGACGGCGTGGGGGAGCTGAACGCGCTGGACGGCGTCACCGTGACGGTGGCCGAGGAGGTGCCCCGGATCCGGCGGGCCACCGAGGGGCTGCGGGTGTCGGTCGAGGCGCAGGAGGACAGTTCTGGGATCGACTGGCTGGGGCTGTCGGTCGCGGTGACCGTCGAGGGGCGTCCGGTGCCGTTCGCGGTGATCTTCCAGGCGGTCGTGACCGGGCAGGAGGAGATCGTCACCGCCGACGGGGTCCTGGTGCCCGTGGACCTCGAGCGGTTCGGCGAGCTGCGCGTGCTGCTGGAGGAGGCCATGGCGGCGTCCGCCGAGCGGGCGGGCCGGGAGCCGGACGGCACCGACATGCGCATCGGTCTGGGGCAGGCGGGTCTGCTCGCGGATCTGGCCGAGTTGGCGGACGATCTGGCCCCGCCGACCGGCCGCGCCAAGGCCCTGCTCGAGCTGGCTGCTGACACTCCCGACCCGGTGCCGGTCCCGGTGGCGTTGGAGGCCGAACTTCGGCCGTACCAGCAGCAGGGGCTGGACTGGCTGGCCATGCTGTGGCGGCACCGCATCGGCGGGATCCTGGCCGACGACATGGGGCTGGGCAAGACCATCCAGTCGCTCGCGTTGATCGCGCACGCGCACGAGACCTACGCGCACGCCGACGGGGTGGGCTCGACCGAGGACGCCTCCCCGGGCCCGTTCCTGGTGGTGGCGCCCTCGTCGGTGGTGCCCAACTGGGAGGCTGAGGCCCGCAGGTTCGTGCCCTCACTGCGCGTGACGCGGCGCCCGTCCACCGAGGCCAAGTCGGAGACAACGGTCGCCGAGGACGCCGCGGGGCACGACATCGTGGTGACCACCTCCACCGTGCTGCGGCTGGACGCCGAGGCGTACGCGGACGTCGAGTGGGCCGGGGTGATCCTGGACGAGGCGCAGCAGGCCAAGAACCCCGCGTCGAAACTCTTCGCGGCGCTCGCCGCTCTGCGCGCCGATTTCCTGCTCGCCGTGACGGGCACTCCCATGGAGAACAACCTCACGGAACTGTGGGCGGTGGCGGCCCTGTCGTGCCGCGGCGTGCTGCCCGATGCCAGGGAGTTCCGGAGCCTGTACCGCACCCCCATCGAGAAGGACGGGGACGCCGAGGCGTTGGCCAGGCTGCGCCGGCGGCTGCGGCCGTTCCTGCTGCGTCGTCGCAAGGAGCTCGTGGCCGCGGACCTGCCGCCGCGCTCGGACGCGGTGATGGAGGTGGAACTGTCCGCCGCGCACCGGCGGGTCTACGAGCGGGAACTCGCCCGCCAGCGGGCGTCCCTGCTGGCCCTGTTGGACGATTTCGAGTCCAACCGCATCTCGATCCTCGCCGGGCTCACGGTGTTGCGGCGCCTGTGCCTGGACGCGTCACTGGTCGACCCGGACCACGCGGACATCGCCTCCGCCAAGACCAACGAGCTGATCGCGGCCCTGCAGGAGGTGGTGGCGGAAGGGCACCGGGCGCTGGTGTTCAGTCAGTTCACGACCTACCTCGACACTGTGGTCGCGCGCCTGCGGGACGAGGGGATCACGGTCGCGCACCTGGACGGCAAGACCACCGACCGCGCGGGGGCCGTGGGCGAGTTCACCGAGGGCGGGGCCCAGGTGTTCTGCCTCAGCCTCAAGGCCGGCGGCGTGGGCCTGAACCTCGTGGGCGCCGACTACGTGTTCCTGCTGGACCCGTGGTGGAACCCGGCGACCGAGGCCCAGGCCGTGGACCGCGCCCACCGGATCGGCCAGACCCGGCCGGTGATGGTCTACCGGATGGTCGCCCGCGACACGATCGAGGAGCGCGTGGTGGAGCTGCAGCGCCGGAAGGCCGAACTCTTCGCCTCGGTCCTGGACAGTGGCGAGCACTTCTCGGCCGCCCTCACCGCCGACGACCTGCGGGGACTGCTGGAGTAGCCGTGGCGGCGCCGGATCAGCGCACTTCCGGCAGCGCCAGCCCGGCGGCCACGGCCGCGCCGAACAGGGCGGTGTCACGAGAGGGGGAGAACACGACCCTCGGTGTGGGGACGGTCGTGGGCAGGGTGTTGAGCTGCTCGGCCACCGGCTCGTGCAGGGCGTCGCCCAGCCCCGTCACGATCCCGCCGGTGAGCAGGACGGTGCGCGGGCGGAAGAGCTGGACGGTGTCGACGAGGAACGAGGCGAGCCGGTAGGCGTAGAGCTCGGCGGCGTCGTCGCCGTGTTCGCGTTCGAGGTCGTAGAGGCCGTGTCCGCCGAGGGCCCACCAGGCCTCGGTGTTGGTGCCGTCGCCCACGATGCGCCAGTGCCCCAGATCCCAGCCGGTCACACCGCACGGGTGGATGAGGGCCCCGTGGCTGTTGAGGGCGCCGAAGGCGAGGGAGGCGCCGAGGGAGATGGCGATCCCGCCGTACCGAACGTCGGGGAGCCGGGTGATCGCCAGGGCGTGGGCGTCGCCGTCGCCGATCACGGAGACGGGGGCGTCGAGGCGGGCCACGAGCTCGGTGCGCAGGTCCCCCTCGGCCCAGGCGGCGGCGCGTGAGGCCACGACCCGGCCACGGTCGGCGTCCACGTGGCCGGAGACGGAGATGCCCACCCCGGCGGGGGAGGGGTCCACGGAGAGGACGGCGGCGGCGAGGTCCTGGGCGGTGGACACCCGGGCGCTGTGGACCCTCACCACATGTCCGTCCACCACAGCGCCGATGCGTGTGCCGCTGCCGCCCATGTCCACGACGACGCCGTTCCTCATCACCGCACCTCCGGTTCGCTCGACCATTGTTCTACACAAGTCGCGGCGGGCACCCGATCGGATGGCCGGGGGAGGTGAGCACGGGGGGAACTGGAGGGGCGGGTGCGGGGTTACTGCTGCGGCTGTGCGGGCGCGGGGGCGACGCTGACCGTCACCGGGGCAGTGGTGGTGGCCGAGACGCTGGCGTACGGCACCGGCTGGGTGCAGTACTGGTCCACGACGCAGCCGGGCCGGGTGGCGTACAGGTCGTCCAGCGTGACGAACGTGTAGCCGCGCTCGTGCAGCGAGTCGATGATCGCGGGCACGGCGTCCACGGAGGTCTGGTGGATGTCATGCAGCAGGATCACGTCGCCGGGGCCGACGAGGTTCACCACGTTCTGGGTGACCGTCGCCGAGTTCCGGTACAGCCAGTCCTGGGGGTCGACCTCCCACAGGACCGGGTGCATCCCGAGCGTGGGCGTGTACCCGGGGGTCCAGGCGCCGTAGGGCGGCCGCATGTACTTGGGCGTGTAGCCGAGCACACGGTGCAGTTCGGCGTTGGTGCGGGCCAGCTGGTCGGTGACCGCGGCGGGGGACAGGGCGGAGAGGTCGGGGTGGTTCCACGTGTGGTTCTCCACGCCCATGCCGAGCCGCTGCATGCGCAGGATGATGTCCTCGTTACCGGCGATGAGCGAGCCCAGGACGAAGAAGTTCGCCTTGACTCCGCGGGACTCGAGGATGTCGAGCAGGGCGGGCGTCGAGTAGCGGTCCGGGCCGTCGTCGAACGTCAGGGACACGCACTTGAGCACCGCACAGTCGGGCCCCGGGGGCTCCTCGACGATGGTGGCGATGGCCGGGGGCAGGGCGTCCTCGACGCTCGAGGCCGACACCACGGCGAACGTCTGCGGGGCGATGCCCGAGACCATGACCGAGGCCACCGCGCACAGGGTCAGCAGGCTCGCGGCGAGGGCCGCGCGCTGGGCGGGCCGCCGACGCGACCGCCGCGAGGGTGCGTGGACACCGACCCGGGTGGGGACGGCGGGTGCGGCCGGCTCCGGGGCGGCGGCCTGATCCGGGGAGCCGGGCTGCTCGGCGTGGGACCCGGCGAGTGGCGCGGCGGGTGCCTCCGCGACACCGGGCGCACCGGCAGCAGGGGCATCGACAGCAGGAGCAGTGACCGGTGTGGCCACGACGGGCCGCGCGGGAGATGTGAGACGGCTTGCCGGGGGCGCTTGCCGGCGGCTGCGCAACGCCAGGAGTCCGCCGGAGACCGCCACCACGAGGAGGGCGATGAGCCTCACCACGCCACTGCGCGAAGGGCGCATGGTCAGCAGCCGCCGAAGCGTCACGCGGGAGATGCCCCTGCGCTCACCCGGGCTTTTCCCTGACTCTGACATCCGTCTCCGTTCGTAGACCCCGCGGCGCAGCCCGACCGGCGGCACCGTCGCGACGACCATAGTTTACACCTCTGACAACCGCCGCCTCCCGAGCGAGTGATTCCTTATTTCGGGTGCGATATCACGGCCCGGACACGGCGGGTCAGCGGCATCCCACCAGGGACAGCGCGAACCGGTCACCGGGCCCCAGTTCGGCCTGGTGTCCGAGGGCGCGGCGGGTGGTCATGATCTCGGGCCGGTGCTCGGCGGCGTGGCCCACGCCCACGGCGTGCATGAGTTCGTGAAGGGTGAGGACGCGGCTCCACGGGTCGCCGGGGAACGCGGTGATCTGCCCCGGTTTGAGGGTGACCGAGCCGCGCGAGACCAGTCCGTGGGACCAGGTCTCGACCCCGCCCACGCCCGCGACCTCGGGGTTGCTGAACATCGGGTGGTCGCCGTGGTGCACGGAGATGGTGCCCTCGGCATCCCGTTGGGCCTCCGTTCCGGGGCCGGCGTAGCGCAGGGGCAGTCCGCTGGCGGCGGCGAGGGTGTCGACAGCCCAGATCAGGTCGCCCTCGGTGCCCGGCGGGGCGTCGTAGGTGTGGACGGGGATCTCGTGGCCGCACGGCCAGTGTGCGAGGTACCCCTCGTCGGTGGTCTCCACGGTGTAGTCGAGTCCGGCGACGAGACCGGCGGGCGGGGCGACGTCCCCGGGGCGCCTGGGTGCCCACTCGCCGTGGAGGGGCAGGAGCATGCCGTCGGGGGAGGTGAACACGCCGTTGGCCGCCGCGGTGTCGGAGCCGGGGGTGTCGCGGCCGGGATGGTCCGGGTCGGGGCCGTCGGGCCCGGGGCTCCCCGTGTCTGGGCCGGTGTCGGTGCCGGTGCCGGTGTTCGTGTCGGGACCGGTGCGGGGGCCGCCGGTGGTGGCGTTGTCGTCGTCGAGCCCGAGGGCTCCGCGTGCCGACCCGGACAGGCGCGCGGCGCCGTCACCGAACGCCGCGACCGCCCCCTGGTATCCCGCGGGGACCTTCGCGAGCAACGTCGGGGACGAGCCGACCACCGCCAACGCGAGCGCGACCGCGACGGCCACCGCGAGCAGGGTCACCACGGCGGTGACGGCCCGGCGGGGGCTCACCGCGACGACCCCGGTGCGGGGGTGGGGTGGGTGGGTGACAACGGTGCGCCTGTCGGGACGGGGACAAGAGGACGACGACGACAACTATGACCCGCCGGCACCTCGAACGGAAGCCGGGCGGGGGTGGCGGAGTTCACATAGAATAGATCAGACTTGAGCGGAATAGACTCAAGGTGGCGCAGGTTGTACAGGGTGTCCGGCCGCGAACAGGCCGGTATTGATTTGAGTACGCTCAACAACACATCGAAGAAAGGACCGGTCGGTGAGCCAGTTCAACCCCACGACCAAGACCCAGGCGGCTCTGTCGGCCGCAGTCCAAGCCGCTTCCGCGGCAGGTAACCCGGATGTCCGTCCTGGGCACCTGCTCGTCGCACTCCTCGAACAGCAGGACGGCATCGCCGGCCCGCTCCTGCAGGCCTGCGGCATCGACCCGAAGGTCGCGCTGACCCAGGCCAAGGCCCTCGTCGCCGGCTACCCCAAGGCCTCCGGCTCCGGGATGGCCACCCCCAACCTCAACCGCGACGCGCTCGCGGTGATCACCGCGGCGCAGGAACTCGCCGAGCAGATGGGGGACGCCTACGTCTCCACCGAGCACGTCCTGGTGGGAATCGCCTCAGGTCACACCGGTGGCGACGCGGCCAAGCTCCTGAACGAGCTCGGCGCCACGCCGGAGGCGCTCAAGAACGCCTTCACCGCCGTCCGCGGCAACACCCGCGTCACCACCGAGAACCCCGAGGACCAGTACCAGGCCCTCGAGAAGTATGCGACGGACCTCACGGCCCGCGCGCGGGACGGCAAGATCGACCCGGTCATCGGGCGGGACTCGGAGATCCGCCGCGTCGTCCAGGTGCTCTCGCGTCGGACCAAGAACAACCCCGTGCTCATCGGTGAGCCCGGCGTCGGCAAGACCGCGATCGTGGAGGGCCTGGCCCGCCGCATCGTGGCCGGCGACGTCCCCGAGTCGCTCAAGGGCAAGACGCTCATGTCGCTGGACCTGGGCTCGATGGTCGCCGGCGCCAAGTACCGCGGCGAGTTCGAGGAGCGCCTCAAGGCCGTGCTCGACGAGATCACGGCCTCCGACGGGCAGATCATCACGTTCATCGACGAGATCCACACCATCGTCGGCGCGGGCGCGTCCGGGGAGGGCTCCATGGACGCCGGCAACATGATCAAGCCCATGCTCGCCCGCGGTGAACTGCGGCTGGTCGGCGCCACCACCCTCGACGAGTACCGCAAGTACATCGAGAAGGACGCCGCCCTCGAGCGCCGCTTCCAGCAGGTCTACGTGGGCGAGCCCAGTGTCGAGGACACGATCGGCATCCTGCGCGGACTCAAGGAGCGCTACGAGGTGCACCACGGCGTGCGCATCACCGACTCCGCACTGGTCTCCGCCGCCACCCTGTCGGACCGCTACATCACGCAGCGGTTCCTGCCGGACAAGGCGATCGACCTCGTGGACGAGGCCGCCAGCCGGCTCAAGATGGAGATCGACTCGCGCCCCGAGGAGATCGACGCGGTGGAGCGGATCGTCCGCCGACTCGAGATCGAGGAGATGGCGCTCGGCAAGGAGACCGACGCCGCCTCCAAGGACCGGCTCGTCGCGCTCCAGGCCGAACTGGCCGACTCCAAGGAGAAGCTCGCCGAGCTCACCGCCCGGTGGCAGAACGAGAAGACCGCCATCGAGGGCGTCCAGAAGGTCAAGGAAGAGCTCGACGCGCTGCGCACCGAGTCCGAGAAGGCCGAGCGGGACGGGGACTTCGCCCGGGTCGCCGAGATCCGGTACGGGCGCCTGCCCGAGCTGGAGAAGCAGCTCGCCGAGGCCGAGGACTCCGAGGCCGCCTCCGGCGCGATGCTCAAGGAGGAGGTCGGACCCGAGGACGTGGCGGAGGTCGTGTCCACGTGGACCGGCATCCCCGTGGGCAAGATGCTCGAGGGCGAGACCGCCAAGCTCCTGCGCATGGAGGACGAGCTCGGCCAGCGCGTCGTGGGCCAGGTCGAAGCCGTGCAGGCGGTCTCGGACGCGGTCCGACGGGCGCGCGCCGGGGTCGCCGACCCCAACCGGCCCACCGGCTCCTTCCTCTTCCTCGGCCCGACGGGCGTGGGCAAGACGGAGCTGGCCAAGGCGCTCGCGCAGTTCTTGTTCGACGACGAGCGGGCGATGGTCCGGATCGACATGAGCGAGTACTCCGAGAAGCACTCGGTCTCGCGTCTGGTGGGTGCCCCTCCGGGGTACGTCGGCTACGAGGCCGGCGGGCAGCTCACCGAGGCGGTGCGGCGCAGGCCGTACACGATCGTCCTGCTCGACGAGGTCGAGAAGGCCCACCCGGACGTGTTCGACATCCTGCTCCAGGTGCTCGACGACGGCCGGCTGACCGACGGCCAGGGCCGCACGGTCGACTTCCGCAACACGATCCTCGTGCTCACCTCCAACCTGGGCGCGGGCGGGACGCGGGAGCAGATGATGGACGCGGTCAAGCGCGCCTTCAAGCCCGAGTTCGTCAACCGGCTGGACGACGTGGTGATCTTCGACCCGCTCAGCGAGGAGCAGCTCGAGCTCATCGTCGACATCCAGATCGACGAGCTGGCCGCCCGCCTCAAGGCCCGTCGCCTGACCCTGGTGGTCAACGACGCGGCCAAGGGCTGGCTCGCCCGGCGCGGCTACGACCCGGCCTACGGTGCCCGCCCGCTGCGCAGGCTGGTGCAGCAGGCGATCGGCGACAAGCTGGCCCGCGCCCTGC
>CAYFRF010000034.1:0-8708 GCA_964345415.1 uncultured Microbacter sp.
GAGATCCGCAACAAGATCGAGAGCCGCTACACCACCGCGCTCGGCAAGCAGGAGCTCGCGGAGGCCACGGGAGTCAGCTCCACCGCGCAGCTCGACGCGGCCGCCCTCACGCGCGAGTCGGAGGGACGCTCCAAGTTGGAGCAGATCCGCGCCTCGATGGGGTTGGAGTCGGGCGCGACCGCCGGCGCCGGGCGCCAGTTGACCGGGGGAGAAACCCCAAACCCCAACCCCAACCCCGACGACGACGACCACACCACCACCGCCCCCACCCACGCCCCGGGTGCCGCCTCCGGCAGCCCGGACAGCGCTGGCCCGGACAGTGCGGGCCCGACGCTGCCGCGCGACACCCGCTAGCGATCCCTGCCCCGGCGGGCTCAGGCCCTGCCGGGGCAGGTTCAGGCCGCGCCGGGCCCGGCTATCTGCCGGGCGGGCTGCGGCATGTCCCCACCTCCGGCCGCCGCGGCGCGGGGCGCGATTGAATTCATCGCGTCGTCGTCGTCATCATGTTCTATCTTTTCCCCCAAAACCCCAGTCCAGCGCTGGATATCCGATGATGTCGTACCCCGTTGCTACATTGTTTTCAATCGAACTGGCTGGCGATACCATGCCGGTTCGGCGGTGACTATCAGGGGGTGGAACGAATGGCATCACAGGGCACGGCGGCGCCGTCGAACCCGCGGATTTCGGCAGCGAGCCAGGCAGCACTCGAGTCCCTGTACGCGGAGAATCGTGCGTGCGCAGCGCGCCTGCGCGCCTGCCACACGCTGTACGAGATCTGCGAGGACGAGCACTACGACCAACTCTTCGCCGCCGGCTACAACCCGGAGACCGAAGACCGGCGGGACTACGCGATGGTGGACGCCTTCGACATGGCGAGCTCGGAGATCGTGGCCGCCTACGGTGTCCACATCCACCGGGCAAAGGCGCTGCTCACGCTCGCCCGCAACCTCATCGAGTGCTTTCCCAATGTGGTCGAGGCCATGGAGAGCGGCCGCCTTGACGAGCGCACCGCCGAGTTGTTGGTCAAGCACATGCGAACTGTGAGCGCGGTGCACCGGTCGGCGGTCCAGAAGGCCGTGATCGACTGGCTGATGGACGCCATCGACTCGGGGCGGCGGCCTGGCCGCACCGCGATCCTCAACAAAACGGACAGCATCATCGAGAAGCACGATCCCGACGGTGTGCTCGCCCGGCGCGCTGACGCCCTCAAGGACCGTCACGTACAGATCCGCCGGGGCCGAGACGGGATGTCCGTTCTCCACGTGAAGCTGTCCTCGGTCGAGGCGTCGACCATCTTCCAGGTGCTCCAGGACATCGCGCGGGAACGGGCCGCCGGAGACAGGGCAGCGCGCGCGGCGGCCGGGAAGCGGAACGAGCCGGCCGCCGACGCACCGCCAGAGGAGCCGACCATGGGTCAGCGCCGCGCCGACGCGCTGGTCGATGCGCTGCTCGGCCCGAGTTCGACCAGCGCCGCCCCCGCAGACTCCCCGTCTCCAGACGGCACATCTCCAGACGCCCCTCCCGGCGAGTCCGGTGGGCGCTTGCCGTCGCAGGTCAGGCCGCAGATCACGGTACTGGCCCCGCTCGGCCCGGACGGGGAGCCCGAGATCTATCTCCCGCGCGGCGGACCCGCCTCGATCGACGCCCTCATCGCGCTCCTGTCACGCAGTGTCGGCGCCACCATCTCGGTCCCCGGCACCACGCCCGGCTCGGCCGACTCCCCGCACCGGGCTCGTCGCTATCGGATCAGCACCGAGCTCGCCCGCCGGATCCGCCTACGAGACGGCACCTGCAGACATCCGGGATGCTCGGTACCGGCCGATGACTGCGACATCGATCATGTCCGCCCCTTCGACAATCTCGACCCCGCTGCCGGCGGGCTGACAGTCGAGTCCAACCTCATGTGCCTGTGCCGACGCCATCACCGGTTCAAGACGTTCCACGACTGGAACTACTCACTCGCCGCGGACGGCACCCTGACCATCACCACCGACACCGGGCGCACCATCTCCACCGAACCCGACGGCCCCCTCACCAGATGGAGGCAGAAGAGCTCGGAGAGCGCGGCGCCCGAGCCCGGTCCCGCGCAGTTCCCGCTGGGACTGCTGAAGCCGGAAAGAACCCACTGGTACAAGCGGGCGCAGCGCCTGGCGGCAGAGAGGCGAGCGAACATCGTCGCCAGGAACGTACACACCGAGGACCACCATGACCCCGACCCGCCGCCCTTCTGACCCGGGTCAGCGGTGCTTGAGCAGGACCGCGCGGATGCCCTCGTGGAAGCCGTCGCGCAGTCGAACACGCTGGCCTTCGGTGAGGGTGAACTCGTTGAGCATCTGGCAGGCGAACTGCAACAACGGGCGGTCGATCGCGGGAGGCAGCACCCCTCCCGAGAGGAGGTGCGCGCCGTCGCGCTGCTCCTCCGTGGCGGCCTGCTCGTACCACCAGGTCGCGTACTGCTGCCCCACGTCGAACGGCGTCTGCTCACCGGAGGAGGTCCACACCTCCTCGGGCAACGGCACGAACTTGGACCGCAGCGGGCGGCGGTGCGGTGCCATCATCGACGGGCTCGGCCGCGCCGCCTCGTCCGGCGCCCCCTCGTCCGGGTCGACTTCCTCACCGCCGGCCGTGCCCACAGGGGGCGCGGGGGCGGCCGGGGTGGAGGGAGATTCGGGGGCCTGAGTCTGGGCCCGGGGCTGTGGCTGTGGCTGGGCGGCACGAGGAACGGGACCGGGCTTGGGCGGGGCCGCGGCGGGGCGTCCGGTCTCGACGATCGTCGCGCACTCCTGTTCGTCGGCCGCCAACTCCTCCTGATCCGCGGCGAGTTCTTCGTCGGCGATGGTCAGACGTGCCTCGTCGGCGACCGTGACCGCCGCGGCGCGGTCCGACCGCAGTTGCACGTCCACCATTCCGACGGCCTCCTCCACCTCCGGGTCGCGCGCGTCCTCGCCGGGATGCGCCGGAGGCGCCGGCGTGGGCCGCACCTTGGGCGGGATCGGCCCCTCCAGCACCCGGATCTGCATCGCGTCATGGAAATCTGTCCGCGGATCGAGCACCGTCGTGGTGTCGCACGCATGCCGCAGCGCCGACGAGATGGAATCCCAGCCGAACCCGACCAGATGCATCCGGACACCGGCCTCCACCGCCACCCGGACGCCCGGGATCATGTCCGCATCGCCCGTCACCAGGACCATGTCCGAACAGTGCCCCTTGTACGCGGCCTGGATCATGTCCGCGACCAACAGCGTGTCCACGGCCTTCTGGGTACGGCGGTCCCCCCACTCGATCAACTGGCCCGCACGCAACTGCACGCCCTCGATCACACGCAACGTCCGCTGGTACCGGTGCGGGCCCGAATCGGGAATACCGTCATACCAGTTCTGGCGTTGCACCGGCTGGTCCACCAGACCGTGGGCGACCTGATCTAAACGGTGCACGACCGTGGCCAGCGAAATCTCCAACTGACCACGTGCACCCTCCTCCCAGGAGTTATAGAAACTAGCCAGTAGATAAGAGGTATCCACCAGGATGAGTGTCCGCTCGAGCATAATGATCACAACCTGTTCTTGTTGTCATTCGTAGACTTCCAGCATGCCGCAGGGCGCACGGCCCCGCAGGGGTCAGCGCCCAACTACGTCAGGAGCCCGCCGATGTCCCACCCCACCACCACCCCGGCCGACCTCAGCGGAAAGGTCGTGCTCGTCACCGGTGCGGCCCGCGGTCAGGGCCGTGCCCACTGTGAGGCGTTCGCCGCCGCCGGATGCGACGTGATCGCCCTCGACCTGTGCCGCGACATCGAGACGGTGCCCTACCCGATGGCCGACCCCGCCGACCTCGAGGCGACGGCCGACGCCGTACGTGCGCTCGGGCGACGCTGCGTGACCGGCGAGGTCGACGTACGGGACATGCCGGGAATGCGCGCGGCTGTCGACGCCGGCGTGGAAGAACTGGGCGGGCTGGACTTCGTGATCGCCAACGCCGGCGTCTCGCCGCAGCCCACCGCCTCGTGGGAACGCACCGAGGAGGAATGGGATACCACCCTCGATATCAACCTCAAGGGCACCTGGATCACCACCACCGTCGCGATCCCCCACATCCTGGCCACCGGTCGCGGGGGTGCCGTGATCCTCATCAGCTCCATGGTGGCGCTGCGCGGCGGCTCCTTCACCTCGAGTTACGCCACCTCCAAGTGGGGCGTCCGGGGACTGGCCAAGGCACTCGCCGGGGAGCTCGGGTTCTCGGGCGTCCGGTGCAACTCCATCCATCCCGGCAACGTGCGCACCCCGATGATCGACAACCCGTCGATGATCGCCATGATGACCGGCGGCCAGGGCACCACCCTCGCCGACACCACCGAGTCCTTCGCCGGGATGAACCAGATGCCCCAGCCGTGGGTGGAGCCCGAGGCGATCGCCTCCATGGCGCTCTACCTCTGCAGCGACATGGGCGCCGGCATCACCGGGGCGTCGATCCCCGTCGACCTGGGCGGCAGCGAGAAGTTCGGGCTCTGACCAGCGCCCTCCGGCGCACACCGACGCACACCGTCACAACAGACTGGCAACAACAGCAGCGGCCCGCCCCTCCGGATCGAGGAGGGGCGGGCCGCTGTAGTGAAGCGCTTGTAGTGAAGCGCCGCGCTGGTCAGCCCTGGGGGCTCACCGGGCGCGGGACGCTCACCGTCGAACCGGTGGCACTCCACACAATGGTCCAGAAGATGTCGACCACGGGCTGAATCGCCTGCAGGAAGATGTCGTTGGCGTTGCTCATATTGTTCCCCTCGTGTTCTGCACTGCTCACTACCCCGGCGACCGGGGGGAGTACGTCCCGTATGTCGCCACGAACCCGGTCGACGTTACACAACTGTGACTTCTGGCACGGCATCCAGAAAATTTTCCGCAGGCCAGGAACCCGCAAAGCTAGCCGAATCAGGCTGCACAAGAACGAAAGTGGCGACATCTGCCCCACCCCGACGGCGTCCGCAGTGTGAGCCAGCCAACAAAACTTACCTACGGGACCGTAAGTTACGCTACCGTAGCTTCATGGCAATCACCGACATCCCTGAGTTCGCGCATCTCTCCGAGGCCGACATCGAAGCACTCGGCGCCGAGCTCGAAGAGATCCGTCAGGACATCATCGGTTCTCTCGGCGAGCGCGATGCCGACTACATCCGCAACACCATCCGCTTCCAGCGCGCCCTCGAGGTGGGCTCCCGCGCCCTGCTGATCCTGGGCTCGCGCAACAAGACGGCGTGGGCGATCGGCGCCGGCGCGCTCGGCGTGGCCAAGATCGTCGAGAACATGGAGCTCGGGCACAACATCATGCACGGGCAGTGGGACTGGATGAACGACCCGGAGATCCACTCCACCACCTGGGAGTGGGACAACGTGGGCACGTCCGAGCACTGGAAGCAGACCCACAACTACATGCACCACAAGTACACCAACATCCTGGGCATGGACGACGATGTGGGGTACGGCCTGCTCCGCGTGACCCGCGACCAGCGCTGGCACCCGTTCTACTACGGCAACCTGGCGTACAACACGGCGCTCGCGCTGCTGTTCCAGTGGGGCGTGGGCATCCAGTACCTGGAGCTGGGCAAGGTGCTCAAGGGTCGCGACGACCGGGAGAAGACCAAGCGCAACGTCGCCCTCTTCCTGCGCAAGGCCGGCCGCCAGATGGCCAAGGACTACGTCTTCTACCCGGCACTGTCGGGCAAGGGCTGGAAGTCCACCATCACCGCCAACCTCGTCGCCAACGGCATCCGCAACGTGTGGACCAACGCCGTGATCTTCTGCGGCCACTTCCCCGACGGGGCCGAGAAGTTCACCAAGCAGGACCTCGCCGACGAGACCCAGGCCGAGTGGTACCTGCGGCAGATGCTCGGGTCGGCCAACCTCACCGGTGGGCCGATCATCGACTTCATGTCCGGCAACCTCTCGTACCAGATCGAGCACCACCTGTACCCGGACATGTCCTCCAACCGTCTCGCGGAGGCGGCCGTGCGGGTGCGCGCGGTGTGCGACAAGTACGACCTGCCGTACACCGCCGGCTCACTGCCGGTGCAGTACGCCAAGGCGTGGCGCACCATCGCCAAGATGTCGCTGCCCAACCACATGCTCAAGGCCACGGCCGACGACGCGCCCGAGACCCACTCGGAGCTGATGTTCGAGGGTCTGCCCACGCCGGAGCAGCCGGTCGGGACGGGCAAGCGCGCAGGACTCAAGACCGCCCTGCGCCAGCACCGTGCCCGCCGCCGCGCCAAGAAGTACGCGCCCGCCGCCTGACCCGACGACCGCCGCCCCCGGCCCAGCCGGCCCGGCCAGGCAGTGCGTCGACGCCCCGACACCCACCCCGGTGTCGGGGCGTCCGTGATTCCGGCGCCCCCGACGCGGGACCGGCTATAGGCTGACCCGTGGAGTCGGCCGACACCGCAGAAACCGGCAGCCGACAACCGAGACGCGACGTGACGACGGGAGCACCCATGGAGGACCGGCGAATGCTGATCGCCGATTCGGCGATCGAGGTCGTGGCGAGGGACGGCATCCGGGCGCTCACGCACCGGGCCGTGGACTCCGAGGCCGGGCTCCCCTCCGGCTCCACCTCCTACTACTGCCGGACCCGGGCGCAGCTAGTCTCGTTGACCGTCGACCGGGTCATCTCGCTCCTTCGCGGGTTCGTGGAGGTGTCCGGCATCCAGGAGCTCGCGTCCACCAACCCCGACGACGTGCTGGCCACGCTGTCCCGGATGATCGAGGGCCTGCTCGCCGACTACCGGGGCGAGCTGACCGCGCGGGCGGCGCTCATCATCGAACTCACCGGCAAGGCCGACACCCGTGACCTGATCTCGGCACTGCTGGACCCCAGCGATCTGGCCACCGCCCTCGACGCCACCGGGATGCGGAACCCGACCGTCGCCGCGGCGGACCTGCTCGCCGTGTACGAGGGCCTGCTGTGGGAACGCACCGTGGGCCGCCTCGCAGGCCAGCCGGTGGACCTCAGACACGACGCGGACCTGCTCGCCGCCGCCCTCGCCCGCCACGATCACCGCGGGCCGCGCAACCTCTTCGGTCGGCGCAGGTAGGCCAGAGCAGGTAGGCCGACCGCCCCAGGATTTTTGACGACGACGACAACACCACCCGCCACTTCCCCACCCCGAGCCCCGCCCCCACCCCGTGGACGGCGGGGCCCTGTCGTGTGTGGGCCCTGTCGTGTGTGGGCCCCGTCTCGCGGCCGGGCACACTCGCGAGGTTTTTGTATACTAAAAAAGTGCCACGCCCCTCCACCACCACCCGGACCGTCCGCGACGCGATCCGCGACCGCATCCTCTCCGGCGACTACCCTCCGGGATCACGCCTGGTGGAACAGCGGATCGCGGCCGAACTCGAGGTGTCGCGGATCCCCGTCCGGGACGCCCTGCGCGACCTCCTCGCCGAGGGCCTCACCCGCGAGCGCCCCACCGGCGGGATGGAGGTCCGCCACTACTCCGATGCCGAGATCGACGAGCTGATCGCCCTGAACGGAACCCTCGAGACGATGCTCGCTGTCCGTCTCGCGGAGGAGGGGGATGAGCTCGTCGTCGTCGCCCTCCGATCTGCCACCTCGGCGGCCGGCGCGGCCATCGAGGCCGGGGACGCCACCCGCGCCGTCGCCCTCAACGCCCGCTTCCACGACGTCCTGCTGGAACAGGCGCGCGGCAGCATCACCCACGAACTCCTCAACACCCTCCGGCCACGCCTGGCCTGGGTGCACCGCCAGCACGGCGACCCCGCGGTGCTCCACGCCGAGCACGTGGCGATCGTCGAGGCGATCGCCGCCCGCGACACCACCGCGGTGGCCGCGCTCATCCACTCCCACTCCGCCTCCAGCCGGCAGGCGGTCCACGACCTCAAGGACCCCACATGACCCGTCACCGCCCACCGCCCCACGTCCACGCCCTCCTCGGCGCCACCGCCGTTGCCCTCCTGCTCACCGGCTGCACCACCGACACCACCACCGACGCCGCCCCCACCACGGTCGTCACCGAGAGCGCCCCCTCCGCGACGGCCACGCCCACCACCGCGCCCGCCCTCAGCCCGGAGGAACAGCAGCGGCTCGACACCCAGCTCATCGCCGCCGCCTGGAACAACGACGTGCCCGCCGCGCGCGAGCTCATCGCCCGGGGCGCGGACGTCAACGCCACCGACGACACCGTGCAGAGCGCCTACCTCATCGCCACCTCCGAGGGCTTCACCGAACTGCTCGACCTCACGCTCTCCAGCGGCGCCGACGTGACCTCCCTCGACTCCTACGACGGCACCGGCCTCATCCGCGCCGCCGAGCGCGGTCACGCCGACATCATCGGCCGCCTCATCCGCCACGGCGTGGACATCGACCACGTCAACAACCTCGGCTGGACCGGCCTGCACGAGGCGCTCATCTTCGCCGACCAGGCCGGTCGCCCCGCGCGGGGCAGCAGCACGGATTTCGTGGACACCGTCCGCGTGATCGTGGCCGCCGGTGGCGACCTGACGATCCCGGCGCAGGGCGACGGCGCCACTCCGCTCGACCTGGCGCGGCGACACGGCCTGACGTCGCAGGCGCGGCTGATCGAGCAGGCGGTGGCCGTGCCTGCCACGACAGATCGTGAGGACCGGGCCGACGCCGAGCTGCTCCGGGCCGCCGCGGCCGGGGACCCCGACGCCGCCGCGCTCGCCCTGCGCCGCGGCGCGGAC
>CAYFRF010000034.1:8808-16389 GCA_964345415.1 uncultured Microbacter sp.
CCGGCGGCGACGCCACCCGGCACCCCGAGTTCGCGATCGCGCGGTGGGCTGCCGAGAACCTCACGCCCGACGAGCGCGCGGCGGCGACCGTCTACACCTCCGGCGAGCACTGCCCCATGTGCAGCGCCGCGCACGCCCTGGTGGGGCTCGGCCGGATCGTGTTCGCCTCCAGCGGCGCGCAGTACGCGGCCTGGATGGCCGAGCTGGGGGTGGCCCCGGGGCCGGTGGCCGGGCTGTCGATCACGCAGGTCGCGCCCGGCGTCCCCGTCGCCGGCCCCGTGCCGGGGCTGGCCGACGAGGTGCGCGAGCTAGTCCGTGATCGCTTCGAGCGGGCCCGTCTTGGCGGCCCGGTGCGCCGGCCAGAGTGAGGCCAGCACGCCCACGAACGCCGAGCAGACCAGCACGATCCCGATCATCCCCCACGGGATGGTGGTCATCTGCAGGCCGCTCGCCGCGAGCACGGTGACGAACGCCCAGCCCAGATAGACGCCCATCGCGGCGCCGATCAGCGCGCCGAACACGGCGATCTGGGTGGACTCGAGGTTGATCGTGCGGCGCACCTGCGAGCGCTGCATGCCCACGGCGCGCAGCATGCCGATCTCGGTGCGGCGTTCGATCACCGACAGTGCCAGGGTGTTGACGATCCCCAGCACCGCCACCACCAGCGCCAGGCCGAGCAGGGCGTAGATGATCGAGAGCAGCTGGTCCACGCCGCCCGTCTGCTGGTCGATGTACTCCTGCTTGTTCTGCACCATCGCGATGGGCGTGTCCGCCAGCTCGGCGGTGACCGCCTCCAGGGCCTGCTCGGAGGTGTAGCCGTCCGCGGGCATGACCAGGACGTTGAACGTGGTCCGCAGGGTCTCCGGCACCAGGTTCTCGTACATCTGCCTACCGATGTAGAACTGGCCGAGGACCTGGGAGTCCTCGTAGACGCCGGTGACCCGCAGGGTGTACTCGCTGCCGTCGGGCCCGATCAGCGGCACGGTGGTGCCGTAGGTCCAGCCCTTGTCCCGCGCCACGGACCGGGACACCACGAGCGAGTCCTCGTCCGGCTGGAGGGAGCCGTCCACGACCCTGGCGTCGATCATCTCCTCGACCGGTCCGCCGGCGGCGGAGATGAGCTGCTGCTCGCCGCCGATCAGCCCGAACGCGAACGCCAGGTACGCGACATCGCCCACCTCGTCGACGCCGGCGATCCGCTGCTCGATCGCGCCCGGCAGCGGCACCGGCGGGCCCTGGGAGGCGACGCCCTGCACCACGATGTCGGCGTTGATGTCCTGGTCGATGATCCCGCTGATGCTCTCCTTGGTGGTGGCGCCGAGCGTGCCGAACGCCGCGACCAGGGTCAGCCCGAGGGTGAGCGCGAACGCGGTGGCCGCGGTGCGGCGGGTGTTGCGTCCGGCGTTGGTGGCGGCGAGCTTGCCGACCGCCCCGAAGGGCGCGCCGATCACCCGGCCGATACCGCCGGCGATGGGCCGCGCGAGGGCGGGCATCACCAGGAAACTGCCGATGATCAGGGCCGCCGCGCCCACTCCGACGGTGATGGCGCCGGCCTTGGTGGTGTCCTGCCAGGTGCCGATGAGGGCGAGTGCGATACCCGCGATCACGGCGAGCACACCGACGTAGGTGCGCATCCCGCCGCCGGCCTCGGCGGCCACGGTGCCGACACGCATGCCCTGCACCGGCGCCACGCGACCGGCCCGGCGGGCAGGTGCCCAGGCGGAGAACAGGGTCACCACGAAGCCCAGGACCAGTGGCGTGACCACCGAGGAGGTGGTGAGCGCGAGGCTCCCGGACGGGATGCCCAGGTCGAGGGCGTCGAGGATCATGAAGATGAGCTGGGCCAGGCCGAAGCCGGCCACCACGCCGATCGCGGAGCCGACGAGCCCGGTGACCGCCGCCTCCGCCAGCACCGAGCGGGTGATCTGGCCGCGCGAGGCGCCGATCGCCCGCAGCAGGGCGAGCTCCCGCAGACGCTGGGCGACGAGCATGGAGAAGGTGTTGTAGATGATGAACGTGCCGACCAGCAGCGCGATCAGGCCGAACGCCACGAAGAAGTAGTTGATGAAGTCCAGCAGCGTCCCCAGCTGCTCGGAGAGTCGTTCCTTGACCTCCTCGCCCGTGCTGACGCTCAGATCCGGGTACCGGGCGGCAACCGTGTCGCGCAGCTGGCCGTCGTCCACGCCCTCCTCGGCGCGGATGGAGACACTGCTGGCGTTCTCGCCGTCGGTGAACAGGGCGCGGGCCTGCTCGGAGGTGAAGCCCACGCCCACGTAGCCACCCACGTCGGTGCTGCTGGTGTAGGCGCCCACCACGGTCACGTCGAGCATGCCGTTGGAGGTGGTGTAGACCTGCGCGGCGTCGCCGATCGCCAGGCCTGCGCCCTCCAGGACCCCCGCGGGCAGCACGACCTCGCCCTCGGCGGCGGGGGCGCGGCCGTCGACCAGCTCGTTGCTGCTGCCGACGGCGCGCTCCGGCTCGATCCACGCGACGCCCTCCGACGGCGCACCGCCGGACTGGTACGGGGTGCCGTCGGCGTTGAACAGCACCACCGTGCCGGAGACGCCGGGGACGGCCGCGGCCACGCCGGGCACCGCCAGGACCTCCTCGGCCACCCCGAACGGGACCCCGGCGCCGCGCGGGTCCGCCGGTTCGATCATCACCGACAGGTCGGCCGTGCCCTGCTCGAGCAGCCCGTCGAAGGTGCTCTTGAGGGTGGAGGTGAACACGAGCGAGCCGGTGACGAACGCGGTGCCCAGCACCACGGCCAACACCGACAGCAGGAGCCGCACCTTGTGGGCGGCGATGTTGCGCAGGGAGACGCGCAGCATCGGCCGCGCGTGGCTCGGGGCGTGGGCCTGACCCGCAGCCGGGCGAGCCTGGTGCTTCCCGGCGGACATCAGTGGCCCTCGAGCGCGCCCATGGCGGCCAGGATGTCGTCGGCGGTGGGGTGCTCGAGCTCGCGCACGAGGCGGCCGTCGGCGAGCAGCAGGACCCGGTCGGCGTAGGTGGCGGCGCGCGGGTCGTGGGTGACTATCACGACGGTCTGGCCGAAATCGTCGGCTGCACTGCGCAGGATGGACAGCACCTCGGCCGAGGAGGTGGAGTCGAGGTTGCCGGTCGGCTCGTCGCCGAACAGGATGTCGGGTCGGCCCACGAGGGCGCGGGCGCAGGCGACACGCTGCTGCTGCCCGCCGGACAGCTCCGAGGGCCGGTGCGAGAGGCGGTCGCGGATCCCGAGGCGCCCCACGATCTCGTCGAACCACTCGCGGTCGATCCGGCGGCCGGCGATGTCCTGCGGCAGGGTGATGTTCTCCTCGGCGGTGAGGGTCGGCACGAGGTTGAAGGACTGGAACACGAAGCCGATCCGGTCGCGCCGCAGCGCGGTGAGCTGCTTGTCCGGCAGGCCGACGATCTCGGTCTCACCGATCCGCACCGAGCCGGAGGTGGGCCGGTCCAGGCCCGCCATGCAGTGCATGAGAGTGGATTTGCCGGAGCCGGAGGGGCCCATGATCGCCGTGAACCGGCCCTTGGCGAAGGTGGCGTTGACGTGGTCCAGGGCCCGGACCTCGGTCTCCCCCTCGCCGTAGGTCATCACGAGGTCGGTCGCGACGGCGGCCACGGGGTCCGTGGTGCCGGCCGGCTGCTGGGGGTTCGCCTGGGTGGTCATGTGCTCCCTCGAAACGTGGTGGTCTGGCTCAAGCATGCAGGAGTTCGGTGCCGGTGCAGATCAGGGATGGCCCTGGTTTTCACCCTGGGACCACCGCTCCAGTGTGCGCCGGGTGGTGAAGCGGCGGGGCTCTCCCGTCACGGGGTCGGTGAACGCGATCGACTCGGCCAGCAGTTGGAGCGGGCGGGTGAAGTCGCCGGGGGTCACCTCGAGCACGTCGGGGTACAGGTCGTCGCCGAGGATCGGGGTGCCGAGCGCGTTCATGTGGACGCGCAGCTGGTGCGTGCGGCCGGTGCTGGGTTCGAGGCGGTAGAGGCCGAGTCCGTCCCGGGTGTCGAGGAGGGTGAGGCGGGTGTGGGCGTCGGCCTCGCCCGCGACCTCGGCGGCCTGGAGGACGCCCCGGGTCTTGACGATCCGGCTGGAGCGCTCCCGCACCGCGGGCGTGCCGTCGGGCGCCGGCGCGACGGCGAGGTAGGTCTTGTCGACCTTCCGCGCGGCGAAGAGGTCCTGGTAGGCGCCGCGCAGGGAGGGGTCGACCGTGAAGAGGAGGACGCCGGCGGTGAGCCGGTCGAGGCGGTGCGCGGGCGCCAGGTCGTCGAGTCCGAGGTCACGGCGCAGCCGGACCAGGGCGGTCTCGGTGACGTGTCCGGCGCGGGGCGTGGTGGCGAGGAAATGGGGCTTGTCGACGACGACGAGGTTCTCGTCCCGGAACAGGACCTCGACTGGAAAGGGCACCGGGATCTCGGGCTCGGGGGTCCGGTACGTCCACACGTCCATGCCCCGGTGGCGCCTGGTCGTGCTGGTGACGGGGTGGCCGTCGGCCGTGACGACCTGCCCCGCCTCGAGGGCGGCCTCGAGCTCGGCGAGCCGGTCCGGGAAGCGGCGGCGCAGTTCCTCGGGGATGCTGCGGGGGCCCTGCCCGGGGTCGGCGAGCCGGATGCGGACCGGGTCGACGCCGTCGCGCAGCGGCAGCGGTCGACGGCTGCGCCCGGAACCAGAGCGCCGGGAACCGCGGTGCCGGGAACCAGAAATGGCCATGTGCTCAGCCTAATCGGTGCGCTACACTCACCTCCGCCTCATCTACCACTTCAGCCCCAGGAGTTGCCATGATCGACGCCGTCGTCGACTTCTTCCTCACCGGCCCGGGCCGTGCATTCCTCCCTGCGTTCCAGGGCAGTTTCAACCTCGCCTACCCGCCCAACGCCCCGTTCCCGGACGCCGTCTAACCCCATCTCGGGCCCCTTGGTGAAGCGACGTCCACCGATCGTTTCCGGCGGTAGGCTCGGTGTCATGACTAACCTCGAGAACACCGTCGTCGTCGGTGTCGACGGCTCGGCCGCGTCCACGGGCGCGGTCGCGTACGCCGCCAACACCGCTGCCACCCGCGGCATCCCACTGCTGCTCGTCACCAGCTACACCATGCCGGCGGCCATGTTCGCCGAGGGCATGGTGCCGCCGCAGCCCGTCTACGACGAGCTGGAGCGCGAGTGCCTGCCGATCATCGAGAGCGCCAAGGCCACCGCGCTCAAGGTCGCACCCGAGATCCAGGTCAGCCACGCCGTGGTCGAGGGCAACCCGGCCCAGGTGCTCATCGACTACTCGCGCAAGGCCAAGCTCATCGTCCTGGGCTCGCGCGGCCTGGGCGGCATCAAGGGAATGGTCCTGGGCTCGGTCTCCGCGGCCGTCGCCAGCCACGCGTTCAGTCCCGTCGTGGTGACCCGCACGGACACCGACCACCCCGGCAGCACCGGCCCCGTCGTGGTGGGGATCGACGGCTCCGAGATCAGCGCCAAGGCCACCGACTGGGCGTTCGCCGAGGCCTCGGCCCGCGGCGCCGAGCTCATCGCCGTGCACACGTGGATGGACCCGCAGGTCCAGGCCGCGGCCGCCGGCATCGCCCTCACCGACGATGACTGGGCTCAGCTCGAGGAGCAGCAGCACCAGACGCTCGCCGAACGACTGGCCGGCTTCGCGGACCGCTACCCGGACGTGAAGGTGACCCGTTATGTCACGCGCGATCGCGCGGTCCGGGCCCTGGTCGAGCAGTCCGAGGGCGCCCAGCTCGTCGTCGTCGGATCCCACGGCCGCGGCGGTTTCGCCGGCATGGTCCTCGGCTCCACCTCCCGCGCGCTCCTGCAGGCCGCACCGTGCCCCGTGATGGTCGTCCGCCCGGAAGCGCACGGGTGAGCGGCGGCCAGCCCACCGGCCAGCCGACCGAGGAGTCCGTCCACGTCCGTCACGACCGGGTCGCCTCGCGCTTCGAGATCCTGGTCGGCGACGTGGTGGCCGGGTACGCCGACTACTCCGACGAGCCCGGCTCCGGCGGCGTGCGGGTCTTCCCCCACACCGTGGTCGATCCCGAGTTCGGCGGTCGCGGCCTGGCGGGCCGGATGATCGGCGAGGCTCTACAGGAGACGAGGGCGGCCGGGCTCCGTGTACGCCCGTCCTGCTCGTTCGTCGCCCGGTACATCGAGAAGAACCCCGGCACCGCCGATCTGGCCTGATCCGGACACGGCGCGGTAACAGGTGAGCGACGTCTAACCGCACAGTCCGGGCGTCCGGAAGCACCCGGGCGCCCGGCGTGGTCTCCTGGGTACGCGGCCCACCCCGGGCCGGGAATGACTCTCGGGAAAGGACATGGCCATGACCATTATCTTGTGGATCATCATCGGCGCCTTGGCCGGCTGGATCGCGTCAATGATCATGGGCAAGAACGCCCAGATGGGCGCTATCGCCAACATCGCTGCGGGAATCATCGGCGCACTGCTCGTTGCATTCCTCGCCTCTCTCATTCCGGGCGTGGAGATATCCGTCGGTAAGGGCAACTGGTTTGTCACGCTCATCGCCGCGATCATCGGTGCCTGCCTGCTGATTTGGATCGTGTCGAAGATCAAGGGCCGCAGCAAGGTCTGACCACCTCCGGCGGGGCCTGCCCCGCACCCGAAGCCGGTCCGGCCCCGAGTGGGGGCCGGACCGGTATTCTGTTGCCCACGTGCGCCGCGTCACCCACCGTGACGCGCCCTTCACAGACAGGGATCACGACATGAGTTTTCTCGACAAGGCCAAGGACTTCGCGAGCAAGAACCCGGACAAGGTCAGCGAGGCCATCGACAAAGTCGGAGACCTGTTCGACGAGAAGACCGGCGGCAAGCACGCCCAGCACACCGACAAGCTGCAGGAGAAGGCCCAGGAGTTCCTCACCGGCGGTGCCGAGAAGACCCCTCCGGCACAGTCCTGACCCCCTTCCGCGGTGCATGCCGCGGTACATACCGCAGTGCCAGGGTTCACAGCCGATAGTCTGTATCCCGTGACGAGTAGACGGTCGACCAAGCCCGGCCCGCGGGAGCGGCTTCTGGCCACGGCGACCCGCCTGTTCTCCGTCGACGGCATCCGGGCCGTGGGGATCGACCGGATCCTGCGCGAGGCCGGGGTCGCCAAGGCCAGCCTCTACAACACCTACGGGTCCAAGGACCAGCTCGTCGTGGCCTACCTGCGGTCGGTGGCAGAACGCGACCGCGAGCTGTGGAGGCGCCGCGCGGACCTCTCGCCCGACGCACGCGGGCGCGTTCTGGCCCTGTTCGACATCATCCGCGAGAAGGTCGAGCCGGCCACGCCGGGCTCGAGCCATATCGCGGCGGCCATCGAGTTCCCCCGTCCCGCCACCGAGGGCGAGCACGCGATCCGCGCCGCGGTGACCGAGCAGCGGCAGTGGGTGGCCGACACCCTGCGCGCCGAACTGGCCGGGATGGGGCTGGAGGACCCGGACAACATCGAGGACCTCGCGGACCGGCTCGCGCTGCTGCACGACGGCGCGGTCACCGCCGCCATGCTCGGCGAAGTCCAGACCACCGCCAGGACCGCCCGCAACATGGCCGAGCTGATCCTGGGGATGATCTCGGTCTCTGGATAGG
>CAYFRF010000034.1:16489-25072 GCA_964345415.1 uncultured Microbacter sp.
CGGGGCCCCACGAGTTCGGCGATCTCCCGCGCGGGGTCAACCTGTTCCGACACGCTCTGCACGGCCAGGATCTGGTCGCCCCGGGCGAGCACCGCCAGTCCGCCTCCGAGGCTCTCGACGACGCCGCCGGTCCAGCCCCCGTCGGCGGTGAGCGGTTCGGCGATGCCGGCCGGGGCGGATTCGGCGACCAGCTCGGCGGCCCGGTCCGCGGAGTCGACCGTGTGGACGGTCGTGGTCAGTGTCAGGGTGCCATCGGCCGTGAAGAAGAAGCAGGCGACCGGGTCGAGGCTGTCGTCGATGCGCACTTCGGTGACCAGTTCCCCGCCCTGACCGGAGGCCTCGGCCGCCGACAGGTAGGGGCAGTCCGCGACGGCGATCGGCTCGGCGGGCTGCAGTTCCGGTTCCGGTTGCTGTTCCGGGGCCTCCGGCGGCGCGGTTCTGATGGTGCCGATCTCCGGCGCTGGCTCCGTGTCGCCGCATCCTGCGAGGACGGCGAGCAGGGCCGCGGAGGTGGTGGCGAGGGCGACGCGGGCGCGTGTGTGCATACCCGTCAGGATAATGCGGAGTCCGCTCCGTACCATCGTCGGCAAGGGCACCACCGGGGACAGGAGAGCTGTGACTGAGGGAGTCGCCGCCAACCGCGCAGCGAATGTGAACCGCCGTCGCGAGGCACGTGCACGGATCTCGGCGGCCGCGCTCGAATTGGTGCTGGAGCGAGGGCTGGACGCGGTGACGGTGGACGAGATCGCCCGCGCCGCGAACGTCTCGCGGCGGACGTTCTTCAACTACGTCCCGTCCAAGGTCGCGGCCTGCATCCCGGCCGTGCAGCCACCGGAGCCGGAGGCGGTGCAGCAGTTCCTCGGAGACATGTCGGTGTCCACCATGACGGCGCTGTCACGGTTGATGTGGCTCCAGGTGTCGGCGGCCCGCCGCGCGGCCCCCGATTTCGACCGGTTCCATGACCTGTGGCGGCACGAGCCCGGTATCCGCACCGAGGTGCACGCGATCCTGGCGCGGACCGAGCGTCATCTGGCGCGGCTCGTCTCGCTCCGGGAGGGGCGTGAGCCCGGCTCGGTGGAGGCGGCGACGGTGGCGGCGGCGTCGATCGCGATCGTGAGGGTGGCGGTGGAGCGGTGGCGCACCGACGAGTCGGGGGCGCTGCTGGAGAACCTGATCAGTGAGTCGTTCGACGCGGTCACCGAGGCGGTGACGTTACGCCCCGACGGGCCCCTGTCCCCCGGCAGGCCCCCGTCCCCCGGCAACGCCTGACCCCTGCGGCCCGCAGGCGCCGAGTGCGCGCAGGAGCCGTTCGCCCATCCGGCGGTAGGCGCGGGCCTCACGGCGTCCGGCGCCGGGCAGGAGGAACGCCGAGCCCGGCCGCCATGCGGTGCGGACGGTCGCGGTGACGGCGCCGGTGTCCGGGTCGAGTCCGAGGTGGCAGCGGTGCTCGGCCACCGCGGAGTTGCCGTCGAGGGTGCCCAGCACGAGGCCCTGCCGTAGCGATTCGTCGATCCTGTCGACGAATCGGCAGGGACCTCGCATCGGCCCGTCCAACAGGGTCACGTCCTCGGGCAGGTCCGGGTCCGGCCCGGCGACGCGGATCCCCGCCCGCCGGTGGGCGTCGAGGTCCAGCAGGGCATCGGCCGCGGCGCCGAACACCTCCACGCCGTGGCCCACCGCCGAGACCAGGCGGGTCTCCTGCCAGCCGTCGGGCACCCGGGAAGGCCCGGCCATGAGGAGCGCGGAACGCTGGTATCCCAGCGCCCGCCCGCTCAGTCGGGCGCGACGACGTCCGCCTCCGGTGGCGGTCTCGAGGTTGGGTTCCACATCCAGCAGTCTCACCAGGGCAGTTGATCGGACGGCACACTCCGGGTGAACGTCGCACGACACTATGGTGACGGCGGTCACAGCATCTCGGGAATCGGCGCCCGTGGGGGGCCCGCCGTAGGATCGTCCGCATGCGTGCGCTGCGTTCCCGACTCTCGCCTGTCCGCCACGGCGCCCCGGCAGCGGCGGCGCTCGTGGCGGTGTTCGCGGCGGCCGGCTGCTCCGGGACCGCCGGGAACGGGGAGTCCGGACCCCCTCGCCTCACCCCGGATCCGCAGTACGAGGTGGCCGCGGAGATGATCGACAGCCCCCGCACCCCCCAGGAGCGGCTCAACGCGTGCGAGTTGCTGGACCTGACGGCCGCGGAGGTCATCGCACTCACCGGGGCCGCCATGCCCGAGGTCGAGCCGACCGGGTCGGGGGACCTCGGCCTGATCTGCACCTACGGGGGGCCGGGCTCACCCGAGCGCGCCGAGGCGGCAGAACAGGGCGAGACCGACAACGACACCGACGACACCGACGACGACGACCCCGCCACGACCACCGCCGCCACAGCCACGAGCGCAGCCACAAGCACGGCCACGAGCACCACCGCGAGCACTGCCACGAGCACGACCACGTCCACCACCGCGGCCGGACCCACGACGAACGGCGCGATGAGCATCGACACCGAGGGCGTCATCATCTGGGATTTCGAGTCCGATCTGGTGCCGGACACCTTCGCCGCCGGGGTCGTGGAGCCGTCCGGGGGCGCCGAGGCCGCCCTCGCGGGGCAGCCCACCATGCTCGGCATCCGCTACGCGTGCTCGGACGTGCGGGGATCCCGGGCCTCCTCCGTGGAGGGCGCCCCGCCCGCCGCGCCCGGAGCGCCGGCCCCCACACTGCCGGCGCTGCCCACCGCCTACATCGACTGCATCGCCACGCCGACCGGCGGAGGGGTCGAGGTACACACGATCCTGGTGTCCGGTGACCGCCTGTGGCACATCACGCTGCTCCAGCCGGAGGTCCCGCGTTCACCGGAGACCGAGTCCGAGGCCCTCGCCGGCCTCCACCGGGTCGCCGAGCACATCCTCGACTGACCCCGCCCGGGAATACACGCCCGGAAATACAGAGGAACGGCGCCGGAGCCCCTCAGCTTCCGACGCCGTTCCTCACTATTCGGCGGATCGCGTTGTGCGCGCTCTCGCCGCCACGCTCGCCTTGACGGCCGCGGGCCAGCACCCCCCCAGGTGCCCCGGTCACATGTGACCGGCCCCTCTACGTGAAGCAGTGGCCCCTCAACCAGCTGTTCACCTCGCCATCCGACTCATGGTCAGTGACTGAAGCAACCGTATGTTACACCCGCAGACCTAGCAAGCCGGTGAGCTGCGGTTCTCTTGCTGACTTTCGGTCAGTAACATCGGTCGTTAGGTCTACCAGCATTTCTGCAGGTAATTCTGCCAATGAACGATGGCATGGTCAGTCGGGAGCCCAGACAATTGCCCGGCGGCCGATTCGCGGCCCGCGCGGGATGTACACGCCCAGCCGGTGCGCGGTACTGTGACAGGAGTTATCTGAGTGGCGCATGTGACTGGTGTGGTCTCGGTCTGAGGGCCGACCATCCCGGAACAGCCCGGCACGCACCCGTGAAGGAGAACGATGTCTCGCCGAACCCGGTCGACCGCAGCAGCTCTGGCCGTGGCCGGCCTCGTCGTCGTCGGACTCTCCCCCACCGCCTCCGCGCAGTCGGTCACCTCCCTCGGCTCCTCCGGCTCGGCCGGATTGTTCGGCCTGGAGACCGCACCGCTGCCCATCCCCTCCCTTACCGGCCTCACCCCCGTCCTCACGATCCCCGTCCCCGGGCCGCGGCGACCGGCGATCGACGCGGCGGTGGCGTCGGTCTACCCCACCGACTCCGAGACCGTCGGCGTGGGCCAACCGGTGATGATCACCTTCGACCGCCCCGTCGCCGACCGCGGCGCCGCCGAGGCCACGGTGGGCATCCGCACCGCACCGGCCGTCGAGGGCAAGTACTACTGGGTCAGCGACACCGAACTGCGCTGGCGCCCCCACGAGTTCTGGCCCGCCGGCACCGCCGTGACCGTGTGGGCAGGCGGCGCCGAACACACCTTCCGCACCGGCGACGCCCTGATCTCCACCTACGACGACGCCACCCACGAGGTCACCGTCACCCGCAACGGGCAGGTCGTGCGCACCATGAAGGCCTCCGCCGGCCGCGGCGCCTACCCCACCCACAACGGCATCTACTACAACGGCTGGCGCGCCCGCGAGGTCCGCATGGACTCCTCCACCTGGGGACTGTCCCGCACCGCCGGCGGCTACGACACCATCGTCAACGACGGCGTGCGCCTGAGCTACGACGGCATCTTCATCCACTCCGCCCCCTGGTCGATCGCCGACCAGGGCGTGCGCAACGTCTCCCACGGCTGCATCAACCTCAGCCCCGAAGACGCCGCCTGGTACTACGACAACACCCGCAACGGCGACCCGTTCATCGTGGTGAACGGCCCCGGAAAGCAGTTCGGCGCCTTCGACGGCCAGGGCGACTGGAACTACTGAGCCACCGGAGACGGAGCGGTTCTCAACAGATGTACCGACTCGACCGCGCGCGGCCAGACCCCGGCCACTGAACCGAAACGGCCCGTTCACCCCAGCCGGGAATGCTGCCGTCTGTGCAGACTGTTTCCACTCCACCCGAGGCCGCGACGCGGCGGGCCGGCCGCCGGCGCGGGGCCGTGTCGCCGGGCGGACGCAGCGGATCCACCGGCGAGAAACTGCTCTTCCTCGCGCTGGTCCTGCCCAACCTCGCACTACTCGGGATGTTCGTCTACCGGCCGCTCGTCGACAACGTCCGGCTGAGCTTCTACGACTGGAACATCTCCTCGCCCACCGCGACGTACATCGGCTGGTCCAACTACATCGAGTGGTGGAACCGCGCCGACAGCTGGGTGGTGGTGCAGAACACGCTGATCTTCACGGCGTCGGCCGTGGTCGGCTCCATGGTGCTCGGGCTGGCGCTCGCCCTGCTCCTCGACCAGCAGCTCGTGGGACGCGGGCTCGTCCGGTCGGCGGTCTTCGCGCCGTTCGTGATCGCCGGCGCCGCGATCGGCGTGGCGTTCCAGTTCATCTTCGACCCGCGGTTCGGCATGATCTCCGCCCTGCTCACCATGGTCGGGCTGCCCGTGCCGAACTTCTACCAGGACCCGGACTGGGCGCTGTTCATGGTGACCGTCACCTACATCTGGAAGAACCTCGGCTACAGCTTCGTCATCTACCTCGCCGCCCTGCAGGCCAAGCCCGCGGAACTGTACGAGGCCGCCGAGATGGACGGCGCCAGCCGGTGGACCACCTTCCGGAAGGTCACCCTGCCGCTGCTGCGGCCCACCACGTTCTTCCTGTCCATCACGGTGCTGCTCAACTCCCTGCAGGTCTTCGACATCATCTACGTGATGACCCGCGGCGGGCCGCAGGGCAACGGCACCTCCACCATGGTGTTCCAGGTGTACCAGGAGACCTTCCAGAACTTCCGGGCCGGATACGGCGCCACCGTCGCCACCATCATGTTCCTGGTCCTGCTCGTCGTGACCGCCGTCCAGGTGCGCGTGATGGACAGGAAGGTCACATGAACCCGCTCACCAGCACATCCCGGCCCGTGAAGATCGCCGGCTACCTCGCCATGGCACTCGTGCTGATCGTGGTGGGTCTGCCCCTGTACTGGGTGCTGGTCACCTCGTTCAAGACCCCCGACATGGTCTACATCCAGCCGCCCGCCTGGTGGCCCGACCCCGTCACCACCGCCCCCTACGGGCGTGTGGTGGAGAACGTGCCGTTCCTCGACTACTTCAGGAACTCGGTGATCATCACCGGCGCCCTGGTCACCGCCAAACTCGTCCTCGGCATCCTCAGCGCGTACGCGTTCGTCTACCTGCGCTTCCCCGGCCGCAGCCTGGTGTTCATGCTCGTGCTGGCCGCACTCATGGTGCCCAACCAGATCACCGTGATCTCCAACTACGCGCTCGTCTCCCAGCTCGGCTGGGTGAACACCTTCCAGGGCATCATCATCCCGCTCGCCGGAGTCGCCTTCGGCACCTTCCTCATGCGCAACCACTTCCTCACGCTGCCGTTCGAGATCATCGAGGCCGCGCGTATGGACGGCTGCGGCCACATGAAACTGCTCTTCCGCGTCCTGCTGCCCATGAGCTGGCCCACCGTCGTGGCGTTCGGGCTCATCACCACCGTCAACGAGTGGAACGAATACCTCTGGCCGTTCCTCATCGCCTCCGACGAGAGCGTGGCGCCCCTGCAGGTCGGCCTCGCCCGGCTCATCTCCACCGACGCCTACATCGACTGGCCCATGGTCATGGCCGCCACGATCCTCACCATCACGCCGATCCTCATCGTGTTCCTGCTCCTCCAGCGCCGAATGATCAAGGGCCTGACCTCCGGAGCCGTGAAGGGCTGAGACCCCCCGTCCACACCGAAACCCACACCGACACCGACACCGACACCCGTCGCTTCCCGTACCACCGCGTCCCGTTCCACTCCACGAAAGGCACCCGCAATGAACCCCGTGAACCGCAGGCTCTTCCTCGGCCTCCTCGGCGCCTCCGCCGCCACCGTGACCGTCGCCGGCTGCGCCGGATCGGGCAGCACCGACACCTCCGGCGGAGGCGGCGGCGCCGAGGGCTCGTCCGACACCATCACGTTCTGGTCCAACCACCCGGGCAACTCCAAGGCCGTCGAGGAGCAGCTCATCGCGACCTTCCAGAACGAGAACCCCGGACTGACCGTCAACCTCGTCGACGGCGGCAAGAACTACGAGGAGGTGGCCCAGAAACTCAACGCGGCCCTCACCGGCAACGACGTCCCCGACGTGGTGGTGGTCTCCGACGTGACCTGGTTCAACTTCGCACTCAACGAGCAGCTCACCCCGCTCGACGACCTCTTCGCCGAGGCCGGCGTCGACACCGGCGACTACGTGGACGCCCTCTTCGGCGACTACATCCTCGAGGGCAAGTCCTACGGCCTGCCGTTCGCCCGCTCGACCCCGCTGTTCTACTACAACAAGCAGGTCTGGGAGGCCGCCGGACTGCCCGACCGCGGCCCCGAGAGCTGGGACGAGTTCATGGAGTGGGCCCCGGCCATCCAGGAGGCGATCGGCGAGGGCAAGCACGCCATCGCCATGTACGACGGCGCCAACTACCTCGACTGGACCATGCAGAACATGATCTGGGACGACGGCGGCGCCTACTCGCGCGAATGGGACACCACCTTCACCGACGCCGGGACCATCGCGGGCGTCGAGCGGCTCAAGCAGATCAACGACGACGGCTACCTCGTGGTCTCCTCCGACTCCATCACCGAGTTCGCCTCCGGCCTGGCCGCCTGCGCCATGGCCTCCACCGGCTCGCTCACGACCGCCACCGAGAACGCCCAGTTCGAGTTCGGCACCGCCTTCCTGCCCGGCGCCCAGGCCAACTCCTCCTGCCCCACCGGTGGTGCCGGCCTGGCCATCCCGGCCAAGATCTCGGACGAGCGCAAGCTCAACGCGCTCAAGTTCATCAACTCCATCACCTCCACCCAGGGCACCGCGATCTTCGCCCAGGCCACCGGCTACATGCCCGTCCGCAAGGGCGCCAAGGAGGCCCAGGAGATCAAGCAGTACCTCGCCGACACCCCGCAGGCCGCCACCGCGATCGACCAGCTGGCCTACACCCGCCCCCAGGACTACGCCCGCGTGTTCGTCCCCGGCGGCGGCGCCCGCATCGGCGGCGGACTGGACAAGGTCCTCGCCGGAGACGACATCGCCGGGGTCATGGAGCAGCTCCAGACCGAGACGCAGCAGATCATCGAATCGCAGATCGCGCCCAAGCTCGGCTGACCCACCCCGCGGAAGCACCCGGGGGTCGACGGCGGACACGGTGATGTCGTCGTCGTCGACCCCCGACCCCGGTGCCCCGCACCCCGCGCCACCCACCACCTGCCCTGGCACCGTCCCCACCATCCCGCCCCAGGAGACCCGCCCACCATGGCCACCGTCCGGTTCGACCACGCCACCCGGCGCTTCGACAACGCCCCGACGCCCGCCGTCGACGCGCTCGACATCGCCATCGACGACGGCGAGTTCCTCGTCCTGGTGGGCCCCTCCGGGTGCGGTAAGTCGACCAGCCTGCGCATGCTCGCCGGCCTCGAACCGATCACCGACGGGCGGATCCTCATCGACGACCGGGACATGGCCCGCGTCGCCCCGCGCGACCGCGACGTGGCCATGGTCTTCCAGAACTACGCCCTCTACCCCACCATGACCGTCGCCCAGAACATGGGCTTCGCCCTGCGCAATGCCGGCGTGTCCAAGGCCGACACCCGCGCCCAGGTGCTCGAGGCCGCCCGCGTCCTGCAACTCGAGGACCTGCTCGACCGCAAACCCTCACAACTGTCCGGCGGGCAACGGCAGCGAGTGGCGATGGGGCGGGCGATCGTGCGCCGGCCCAAGGTGTTCTGCATGGACGAGCCGCTGTCCAACCTCGACGCCAAACTGCGCGTCTCCACACGTGGCGAGATCGCCGGCCTGCAGCGACGCCTCGCCGTGACCACCGTGTACGTCACCCACGACCAGGTCGAAGCCATGACCATGGGCACCCGCGTCGCCGTGCTCGACAAGGGGGTGTTGCAGCAGGTCGCCCCTCCGCGCGAGCTCTACGACCGGCCCGCCAACGCGTTCGTCGCCGGGTTCATCGGCACGCCCGCCATGAACCT
>CAYFRF010000035.1:0-11219 GCA_964345415.1 uncultured Microbacter sp.
CGTGATCGAGCCCGCCTCCAGCGGGATCGTTCGCGACGTCCACCCCGTCCCGACCACGACAACGGAGTCTCAGATGACCTCACTGCCGTCCTCGCGCTACATCCTCCCGTCCTTCGTCGAGCACTCCAGCTACGGCGTCAAGGAGTCCAACCCGTACAACAAGCTCTTCGAGGAGCGGATCATTTTCCTGGGCACCCAGGTCGACGACGCCTCGGCGAACGACATCATGGCTCAGCTCCTGGTTCTCGAAGGCCAGGATCCGGACCGCGACATCACGATGTACATCAACTCGCCCGGTGGCTCGTTCACCTCGCTCATGGCGATCTACGACACGATGCAGTACGTCCGGCCGGACGTGGTGACCGTCTGCCTGGGTCAGGCGGCCTCGGCGGCGGCGATCCTGCTCGCGGCCGGCACCAAGGGCAAGCGTGCGGCGCTGCCCAACGCGCGGATCCTCATCCACCAGCCCGCGACGGGTGGTGTGCAGGGCCAGGTCTCGGACCTCGAGATCCAGGCCGCCGAGATCGAGCGGATGCGTCGTCTCATGGAAACGACGCTGGCCCATCACACCGGTCGCGATGCGGAGCAGATCCGCAAGGACACCGATCGCGACAAGATCCTCACGGCTGAAGAGGCCAAGGAGTACGGGATCATCGACACGGTCTTCGACTACCGCAAGCTGTCGACCAGTAACTGAGGCGGAGGCGGCGCGCCGCTGGAGCTAGTGGCGCGCCGTCGGGTGCAATGAACATCAGACGCGCACGGGCCGGCTTTTCGTCCCCGTGCGCGTACCGTCGACTCGGGGCGCGCTTTCGGCGCCCCTGGAATGCGAGGACGTAGAACTCATGGCACGTGTTGGTGAGAGCGGCGACCTGTTGAAGTGTTCCTTCTGTGGGAAGAGCCAGAAGCAGGTCAAGAAGCTGATCGCCGGTCCCGGGGTCTACATCTGCGACGAGTGCATCGAGCTGTGTAACGAGATCATCGAGTCCGAGGTGGACGACGCCCGGGAATCAGACCTCGAGGCGCTGCCGAAGCCGGCCGAAATCCACGCGTTCCTCGACCAGTACGTGGTGGGGCAGGACGCGGCCAAGCGGAACCTGGCCGTTGCCGTCTACAACCACTACAAGCGGATCCGGGTGGGGGCGTCCCTCGGGCGCGGTGACGGTGTGGAGTTGGCCAAGTCCAACATCCTCATGCTGGGACCGACGGGCTGTGGCAAGACCTACCTCGCGCAGACCTTGGCGAAGATGCTCAACGTCCCGTTCGCGATCGCGGATGCCACCGCGCTGACGGAGGCCGGCTACGTGGGTGAGGACGTGGCGAACATCCTCCTCAAGCTCATCCAGGCCGCGGACTACGACACCAAGCGGGCAGAGATGGGCATCATCTACATCGACGAGGTCGACAAGATCGCCCGCAAGGCCGAGAACCCGTCGATCACCCGCGACGTGTCCGGCGAGGGCGTACAGCAGGCGCTGTTGAAGATCCTCGAGGGGACGCAGGCCTCGGTGCCGCCGCAGGGCGGCCGCAAGCATCCGCACCAGGAGTTCATCCAGATCGACACGTCCAACGTGTTGTTCATCGTGGCGGGGGCGTTCCAGGGACTGGAGAAGATCGTCGGGGACCGCGTCGGCCGCAAGGGGCTGGGTTTCGGTGCCGAGGTGGCCAGCAAGGCCGAACTGGACACCACCGACAACTTCTCCGATGTCATGCCGGAGGACCTGGTCAAGTTCGGTCTGATCCCCGAGTTCATCGGCCGTCTGCCGGTGGTCGCCACGGTGACCAGCCTGGACCGTGAGGCGCTGGTCAACATCCTGTCGGAGCCGAAGAACGCGCTGGTCAAGCAGTACGCCAAGCTCTTCGAGATGGATGATGTGGAGCTGGAGTTCACCCCGGACGCCCTCGAGGCGGTCGCGGACCAGGCGATCCTCCGTGGTACGGGTGTCCGTGGCCTGCGCGCGATCATGGAGGAGGTCCTCCTGCCGGTGATGTACGACATCCCGGGACGCGACGACGTGGCGCGTGTGGTGGTGACCGGCGAGACCGTGCGGGACAACGTCCTGCCCACGATCGTCCCCGTCTCCGACGAGGAGCCGCGCGAGAAGTCCGCGTAGCCCACCGGCTCGTCCGTACCGAGGCCGCACCCGACACACCTCGGGTGCGGCCTCGGTCGTTTCCGGTCAGGACAGGGAGCGCCGCTCGAGGAGGCCTGTGACGGCCATGCCCAGCACGATGCCCCAGAACGGTGCGGAGATCCCCAGGAGGGAGACGTCAGCGACCGTGACCAGGAGGCAGATGAGGGGGCCGAGTGCGCGGTCTGTGCGGAACGCGGTGACGAAGGCACCCTGCAGTGGGGCGAGCATGGCCAGACCGCCCAGGGCGGCGATGAACGCCGCGGGGGTGCCATGGGCGGCGCGATGGACCTGGTCCACGGCGCCGGCAAGGTCATCGTGATGATGGACCACGTCACCCGCAAGGGCGACATCAAGTTGATGGCCGAGAACACGCTTCCCTACACCGGCCGGGCCTGCGTCCAGCGGGTCGTCACCGACCTGTGCGTCCTGGACATCACCGACGAGGGATTCCGCCTGGTCGAGCTGGCTCCGGGGGTGACGCTGGAGGAGGTCCGGGCGAAGACGGACGCCACCGTCCACGCCTGACCTGCGCGGCGGCACGGGGGTCGGTTCCTCACTACTGTGGGAGCCGACCCCCGTCGTCGTCAACGTAAAGGTGCTTCACAGATGAGCAACCCCACCCCGGTCACGGTCACGGTCACCGGTGCCGCCGGTCAGATCTCCTACGCACTGCTGTTCCGCCTCGCGGCCGGTGGTGTCTACGGCAAGGATGTGCCCATCCGGCTCCGCCTGCTGGAGGTCACCGCCCAGACCGGGGCCGCTGAGGGCGTGGCCATGGAGCTCGAGGACTGCGCGTTCCCGGCCCTGTCCTCGATCGACATCACCGACGACCCGGCAGTGGCGTTCGACGGTGCCAGTGCCGCGATCCTGGTCGGCGCCCGGCCGCGCGGCCCGGGGATGGAGCGATCCGACCTGCTCACGGCCAACGGGGCGATCTTCCGGGACCAGGGCCGCGCGATCAACGAGCACGCAGCTGCAGACGTCCGCGTCCTCGTGGTGGGCAACCCCGCCAACACGAACGCCTACATCGCCCACCGCCACGCCCCTGACGTGCCGGCGGAGCGGTTCACCGCCCTGATGCGCCTCGACCACAACCGGGCGCTGAGCCAGCTCTCCGCTCACCTGGACACGCCGGTGGGGGAGCTGGACCGTGTCGTGGTGTGGGGCAACCACTCCGCCACCCAGTTCCCGGACGTCAGCTACCTCACCAGCGGTGGGGTTCCGGTCACCTCCGGACTCGAGCGGGCCTGGCTCGAGGACGTGTTCATCCCGCGGGTCGCGCGACGGGGCTCGGAGATCATCGAGGTCCGCGGCTCGTCGTCGGCGGCCTCGGCGGCCGGGGCCTCGATCGTGCACATGCGCGACTGGGTTCGCGGAACCCCCGAGGGCAGCTGGACCACGGTCGCGCTGCCCTCCCGCGGCGAGTACGGGACCGAGCCGGGCGTGGTCACCGGGCTGCCCTGCCGCAGTGACGGCGGCGAATGGGAGGTCGTGGAAGGGCTGGAGATCGACGATTTCCAGCGCGCCCGGATCGACGCGTCCGTGGCCGAGCTCGTCTCTGAGCGGGATGCCGTGCACGCCTTCGGCCTGGTCGACTGACCGAGACCGCCCGGCCTCGGTCCGTCGTTCGTCGCGACTCCGCGGGTGCGGGTGTGCCGGCGGCGACGGCCCGTGCCGGGTGACCGCGCCCACGGCCTACGATGTACGGGTGACGACTCCAGCTTCCCCCGCCCCGAACGTTGACCGCGCGGATGCCCTGCCCGCCTCCTGGAACCCAGGTGAGGTCGAGGCGGAGTTGTATCAGCGGTGGGTCGACGCCGGTTACTTCGAGGCCGACGCGACCAGTGACAAGCCCCCCTACTCGGTGGTGCTCCCGCCGCCCAACGTGACCGGCAGTCTCCACATGGGGCACGCGCTCGACCACACGCTGATGGACGTGCTGACCCGGCGCAAGCGCATGCAGGGCTTCGAGGTGCTGTGGCTGCCCGGCATGGACCACGCCGGCATCGCCACCCAGACACTGGTCGACCGCCAGCTGCGCGAGCAGGGCATCGACCGCCACGAGATCGGCCGCGAGGCGTTCATCGAGAAGGTCTGGGAGTGGAAGGGCGAGTCCGGCGGGACCATCGGCGAGCAGATGCGTCGCCTCGGGGACGGCGTGGACTGGTCGCGCGAGCGGTTCACGCTCGACGAGGGCCTGTCGAAGGCTGTGCAGACGATCTTCAAGGAGCTCTACGACCAGGGTCTGATCTACCGTGCGGAACGGCTGGTCAACTGGTCGCCGACGCTCCAGACCGCGATCTCCGACATCGAGGTCAAGTACGAGGACGTCGAGGGCGAGCTGGTCAGCTTCCGCTACGGCTCGATGGACGATTCCGAGCCTCACCTGGTGGTGGCCACCACGCGACTGGAGACCATGCTCGGCGACACCGCGATCGCCGTGCACCCCGAGGACGAGCGCTACACGCACCTGGTGGGGACGGAGATCCCGCACCCGTTCCGCGAGGGCTGGACCATGCGCGTGGTGGCCGACGACTACGTGGACCCGGAGTTCGGGACCGGAGCGGTCAAGGTCACCCCGGCGCACGACCCCAACGACTTCGCGATCGGCCAGCGGCACGGCCTCGAGATGCCCACGATCATGGACGCCACGGGCCACATCGCCGACACGGGCACCCGTTACGACGGCATGGACCGATTCGAGGCGCGCACGGCGATCCGCGAGGACCTGGCGGCGCAGGGACGCATCGTCAAGGAGGTGCGCCCGTACCTGCACTCGGTCGGCCACTCCGAGCGCTCCGGTGAGCCGATCGAGCCGCGACTGTCGCTGCAGTGGTGGGTCCGCGTGGAGGAGCTGGCCACGATGGCCGGTGACGCGGTGCGCGAGGGCGACACGGTGATCCACCCGAAGAGCCAGGAGCCGCGCTGGTTCGACTGGGTCGACGACATGCATGACTGGTGCATCTCGCGTCAGCTGTGGTGGGGCCACCGGATCCCGATCTGGTACGGCCCCGGAGGTGAGGTCGTGTGCGTGGGGCCCGACGAGCAGGCGCCCGCGGGGTACACGCAGGAGACCGACGTCCTCGACACGTGGTTCTCCTCCGCACTGTGGCCGTTCTCGACCATGGGATGGCCGGAACAGACCGCCGACCTCGAGCGGTTCTACCCCACGTCCGTCCTGGTCACCGGCTACGACATCCTGTTCTTCTGGGTGGCGCGGATGATGATGTTCGGCACCTTCGTCGGCCAGAAGCTCACCGGGGAGAAGGCGGCGCCGGGCAAGGTCCCGTTCACCGATGTCTTCCTCCACGGGCTGGTCCGGGACGAGCACGGGCAGAAGATGTCCAAGTCCAAGGGCAACGGCATCGACCCGCTCGACTGGGTGGACCGGTTCGGCGCCGACGCGCTGCGCTTCACCCTGGCCCGCGGCGCCAACCCCGGCGGTGACCTGTCCGTGGGCGACGACTCGGCGCAGGCGTCACGGAACTTCGCGACCAAGCTGTTCAATGCCACCCGTTTCGCGATGATGAACGGTGCGACCGTGGGGACGCTGCCGGAGACCTCGGTGCTCACCGACGCGGACAGGTGGATCCTGCACCGTCTCGGTGAGGTGCGGCAGTCCGTCGACGACGCACTGGACCGCTACGAGTTCTCCAAGGCGTGCGAGACGCTCTACCACTTCGCGTGGGACGAGGTCTGTGACTGGTACCTCGAGCTGGCGAAGGTCCAGTTCGGCAGCGACGACGAGGCGCGCGCCTCCGAGCGGGCCGGGTACACGCGGCTGGTGCTGGGCCACGTCCTGGACGTGGTGCTCCGCATGCTGCACCCCATGATCCCGTTCGTCACCGAGACCCTCTGGACCGCACTGACCGGGCGGGAATCGCTCGTGGTGGCCGACTGGCCGACCGACGTCGTGCCCGCCGGCGACGCCGCGGAGTCCGTCCGTCGTGTCGCCGACGCCCAGACGCTGATCACCGAGATCCGCCGGTTCCGTTCCGATCAGGGCCTCAAGCCCGGCCAGCGGGTGCCCGCCCGTCTGACCCGGACCGGCGAGGCGGACCTGCCGGCGGACGTGCTGGCGCAGGTCGAATCCCTGGCCCGGTTGACGCCGGCCGGCGAGGACTTCACCGCGACCGCCTCGCTCGAGGTGCGGCTGTCCCGCTCGACCGTCGGGGTGGAGATCGACACCTCGGGGACCATCGACCTCGCGGCCGAGCGCCGTCGCCTGGAGAAGGACCTGGCCGCCGCCCGCAAGGAGCTGGAGACCACCGGGGCCAAGCTCGGCAACGAGGCCTTCCTCGGCAAGGCTCCTGATCACGTGGTGGAGAAGATCCGTGGCCGCCGCGACCTCGCGGAGGCAGAGGTCGAGCGCATCACCGCGCGCCTGGAGGGCATGCCCACAGGGAGTGGTTCCGCGTGAGTGGCCGGCAGTGGCTCCCGCCGCACGACCCCGAGGAGGGGTGGGACACCCCGACCGAGGAGGACGTGGCCGAGATGCTCGGCGAAGACGGCCTCGTGGCAGGTGTCTCGCTCGGCGGGCCGCTGCCCGGTGACGAGGACTCGGATGGCGACGATCATCTGCCGCCCCGCCCCGTCCCCGAGGTCGGCAGCCCTGAATGGCAGGCCGACACCGCTGAACTCGCCGCGGTGGAGGAGGAACTGGCCACCCGGTGGCCGGAGTCGAAGCTCGAGCCGAGTCTGGACCGGATCGCCGAGTTGATGTCCGTGCTCGGTGACCCCCAGCTCTCCTATCCGGTGCTGCACGTGGCCGGGACCAACGGCAAGACGTCCGTCACCAGGATGATCGACGCGCTGCTGCGCGCACTGCACCAGCGCACCGGGCGGAACTCGAGTCCGCACCTGCAGAGCGTCACCGAACGGATCGCCCTGGACGGAGAGCCGATCACCGCCCGCACGTTCGTCGACACCTACCGCGAACTGCGGCCGTACCTGGAGCTCGTCGACCAGCGGTCCGAGGAGGCCGGCGGCCCGCGGATGAGCTACTTCGAGGTGCTCACGGCGATGGCGTTCGCGGCGTTCGCCGACGCCCCGGTGGATGTGGCGGTGATCGAGACCGGGATGGGCGGCACGTGGGACGCCACCAATGTGGTGCAGCCGGCCGTCGCCGTCGTCACCCCCGTCGACCTCGACCACACCGAATACCTCGGCGAGGACCTGGCGACCATCGCGGCGGAGAAGGCCGGCATCATCCAACCCGGCCCCACCGACGAGCTCCTGCCCCGCGACCCGGTCGCGGTGATCGGCAGGCAGGAGCCCGAGGCGATGGAGGTGCTGATCCGTCGCGCGGTCGAGGTGGGTGCGGTCGTGGCGCGCCTCGGTTCCGAGTTCGACGTGACCGACCGCAAGCTGGCCGTCGGTGGGCAACAGCTCACTCTCCGGGGTCTCGGTGGCGAGTACACCGACATCTTCCTGCCGCTGTTCGGTGCGCACCAGGCCGAGAACGCGGCCACGGCCCTGGCCGCGGTCGAGGCGTTCTTCGGCGCCGGACCGGACAGGGCCCTGGACCCCGAGCTCATCCGCGCCGGCTTCGCGGCGGTGGACAACCCGGGGCGCCTCGAACGGCTCAGCTCGAGCCCCACGGTTCTGGTGGACGCCGCCCACAACGGACACGGCGGACGCGCGCTCGCCGAGGCCATCACCTCGGAGTTCGACTTCAAGCGGCTCGTCGCCGTGGTGGCGATGCTCGACGGCAAGGACGCTGACGGATTCCTGGCCGCGCTCGAGCCGGTCGTCGAGGAGGTCGTGGTGACCAGAACGGCCTCGCCGCGGGCGATGTCCCTCGAGGACCTCGAGCGGATCGCCGAGGAGCGGTTCACCTCCCAGCGCGTCCACGTGGTGGACACCTTGCCCGACGCGGTGAGCGCCGCGCTCGACCTGGTGGGGGTCCCCGACCCGACCGCCGACGACGACATCTCCGGCGTGGGCGTGCTCATCACAGGGTCCGTGGTGACCGCCGGGGCCGCACGAAGCCTGTTCGGAAAGGACGCACAGTGAGCAACCCCGAGGCCGGCGTCCCGGCAGATCCCGCGACCGGTCGGGGTGCACCACACGCTCCCTCCGTGGACCCGTGGAAGGGGTTGCGCGGCATCATGGCCGGCACGCTCTTCCTCGAGGCGATCGTGATCGGGCTCGTCCTGACGGTGATCGCACGACTGGACGACGGCGTCCACTACCAGGCGTGGAAGGTGTGGTTCGTCAGCCTGCTCGCCGTGGCGATGGTCGTCGGCGCGGGTCTGCAACGCCGGCCGTGGGCGATCCCCATGAACGTCGTCCTGGCGGTCCTCGCCGTGATCCCGGGCTGGTTCGTGCACTGGTCCATGGGTGTGTGCGGCCTGATGTTCGCTGCCGTGTGGGCCTACATCCTGTACCTGCGGTTCGATCTCGCCCGGCGGATGGCCGGTGGCTTCCTGCCGAGCCAGCACGACTGACGACACGCCCCTTCTGACCGCCGGCGTCGGCGGTGACCCGCGGCCTCTCCCACCTCACACGTGGGGGAGGCCGCTTTCGGCATTTCAGAACAGTTCAGGGAGAGGAACGTCGTTGATCTGCCGAAACAGCTAGACGCTGGCGTATAGCTGAGATAAGCCCAATGTGGCCTGGGTCACTCTTGGTTCAGGTGTGTCGACCTCGGCAACAGGTGGGGCGGCACGTCAACTCCCTCGGAAGGCGTGACATATGCGATCAAGAGCCGGTCGATTCACCGCGGCGCTCGCGGCCTGTGCCCTGACCCTCACGGCCTGTGGCGGCGGCGACGAGGACGGGGGTTCGGTTGCCGAGGGCGGCACCCAGGCCACCGGCGACCCCGTCAAGATCGGGCTGTTCAACCCGTCCAAGGGGGCGGCCACCCAGCCCGGTGTGACGACCGGCAAGGACGCCGCGGTCGACTACATCAACAACGAGGCGGGAGGGATCGACGGACGCCCCATCGAGATCGTGGACTGCGGCCTCGACCAGACCGTGCCCGAGTCCACGGTGACGTGCGCCAACCAGTTCGTGGAGGCCGGCGTCGTCGCGGCGATCGACGGCTACAACGGTGAGTCCGCGGCCGCACTGCCGATCCTCGAGTCGGCGGGGATCCCGATGGTGGGGCAGATCCCGTTCAACCTGCAGACCGGGGCCTCGCCCGAGAACCGCGTCTACTTCGGCCCTCCGCCCGCAGCGTTCCTCGTCGGGTTCATGCAGCAGCTCAAGGCCACCGGCAAGGACTCGCTGACCCTCGCCAACGGCGATCTCGCCTCGGCCCACCAGGTGTTCGACCAGCTCCTCACCCCGCTCGGGGCGCAGCTGGAGATCGACGTCCGGTCCACCTACTACCCGCCTGCCGGCCCCAACTTCGCGCAGCTCGCCAGCACCCTGGCCGACCGTGATCCGGCCGCGGTCGGACTCATGACCTCGTCGAACGACAACAACTGCATCAAGCTCGCGGAGTCCCTGCGCTCGGTGAACTACGACGGCACGATCTTCCTCGCCGCGTGCACCGAGTACGTGGACGCGCTCGGGGAGCAGGCCGTCGGCGCCCAGAACTACTCGCCGATGTGGCTCGAGCCCGCGATCGACCAGGCTCCCGCCGCGGCGGCGGAGAACCTCGAGACGGCGATGCGGTTCATCAACGCCCAGGACGGCACCAAGGGTTTCTACGCCCTGGGCACCTTCGCCACGTTGGTCGACTTCGCCACCATCCTGAACGACGCGGGGGTCACCGACCTGACCCCGGAGAACATCCTCACCGCGCTCAAGGGGGCGACCGCCTACCAGAGCTTCATCGGTCCGGAGCTCGACTGCAGCAAGGCGACCTCCCCGAACTGCACCACCGAAATGCTGCTGTTCGAGGTCGTCGAGCCCGGCCGCACGGAGGCCCAGACCGGTGGGTTCATCACCCCGCTGCCCGAGGTCCTGAAGAACATCCCCGGCGCACTCTGACACCAGGGCCGGACACCGGAACCTGTCTCCGCTCACCTCCCGGGCGCGCTCATGGCGCCCCCGGGAGGTGAGCCCCGGCCACGAAGGGGTGTGGGCTCATGTCCCAGTTCCTGCAGTACGTCTTCCTCGGCGCCCCGCTCGGTGCCGTCTATGCGGTCCTCGCGTCCTCCCTGGTCGGTGTCTATGCGGCCACGGGGATCATCAACTTCGCCCAGGGGGCGATCGGCCTGTACTCCGTGTACGTGGTCGCGACCCTGCAGTACAACGACACACTCGTGCTCCCGATCGGCAGCATCGACCTCGGTGACGTCCCCACAGCGGGGGCGGTGGCCATCGGTGTCTGCACCGCGATCGTGTGGGCGCTGCTCGCGCACTACCTGCTCTTCCGGCCGCTCCGCCGCGCTCCCGTCCTCGCCCAGGTCGTGGCGTCGGTGGGGCTGATGCTCTTCCTCCAGGCACTGGTCCAGCTGCGCTTCGACGTGGTCAACCTCCAGGCCGAGCGGATCCTGCCGACGGGCACGGTCGATATCGCCGGCGCCGTGGTGCAGATCTCGGACCTCATACTCCTCGGCGTCGCGGTGGCCGTCTCGGCGCTGCTGTGGGCCTACTTCCGCTTCACCCGCTGGGGCGTGGCCACCCGCGCCGGTGCCGCCGACGAACTCGCTGCCCGGCTCACGGGATTCTCGCCGGAACGGCTCGCCGCGGTGGTCTGGACACTCACCGGAGCCGCGACCGGCCTCATCATGATCCTGGCCAGCTACACCATCGGGCTGAGCGTCTCGGGCTACACCTTCTACGTGATCCCCGCGTTGGCGGTCGCTCTGGTCGGTCGCCTCACGTCGTTCCCCACGGCCTGCGTGGCCGGGCTCGTGCTGGGGGCGTTCCAGTCCGTGATCGCCTGGCTCGCACTCCAGACGTGGTGGCCGGAATGGGCCCGCACCGGGCTCGGGGATGCCGTGCCCTTCGTGATCGTGATCATCGCGCTCTTCCTGTTGGGCGGGCGGATCCCGTCTCGCGGGGCGCTGGGCGAGGTCCGGATGCCCGCGGTCGACGTGGCCCGGATCCGGCCGGTCCCCGCCCTGGTCCTCGTCGCCGCGGTCGTGGCCGCGATCCTCCTGACCGAGGGCTCGTGGCGCTACGGCG
>CAYFRF010000035.1:11319-23112 GCA_964345415.1 uncultured Microbacter sp.
TCGGGATCTTGGTGGGCATCCCCGCGCTGCGGATCCGCGGCGCACAGCTCGCGGTGGTGACCCTGGCCGCGGCGCTGGCCATCCAGAGCTTTGTCTTCAGCAACCCCGCCATCAGCAGGCTCGAGGGCAACATCATCTCCGACCCGACCCTGTTCGGGATGGACCTGGGGATCCGGGACGGCAGCACCCTGGTCACCCTCCTGACCGTGGCGGAGAATCTCAAGCTCGCCAGACGCAGGGGTGGTCCGGGCATCGACATGGTGTTCGGGCACTTCCCGGCCCTGGAGGACATGCGTTCGCGGCGGTGCGGAAACCTCTCCGGGGGTGAGCAGCAGATGCTGGCGCTCGGAAAGGCGTTGCTGGGCGGGCCCCGGGTGCTGCTCATCGACGAACTCAGCCTGGGGTTGTCGCCGATCGCGGTGAAGAACCTCCTCCCGCGCCTGCGGGCGGTGGCCGACGAGTCCGACCTCGCGGTGGTCCTGGTCGAACAACACATCGACCTGGCGCTGGGGATCGCCGACCACGCGATGGTCCTGCACCACGGGCGGGTCGAGCTGTCGGCCCCTGCGGCGGACCTCCGCGCGGACAGGGGACTGGTGGAGGCGGCGTACTTTGGTACGTATGCCGCCTCGGGAAGCGATGTCTGACAAGCCCGCCAGGGCCAGTACCCGCAACCGTCCGACGGACGAGCAGTTGTTGACCGCTGCCTGCTCGGTGATCGTGGAGGTCGGCGCAGAGCGGGCCACCATGGAGATGATCGCCGAGCGGGGCGGGACCACCCGGGCGACCCTGTACGCGCACTTCGGATCACGCGAGGCGTTGGTCGAGCGGACCCGTGCTCGTGAGGCGACAGACTTCCTCGAGTGGATGTATGCCGTGTACGACGAGAGTGAGGACATGGCGTACGGGGCGCGGGCCCGCTATACGGTCCGCAAGCTCTTCGACTACGCACGGCAGCGCCCCGACGGGGTGCGGCTGTTGCTGGGTGGGCCGGAGGACGGGGCCGCGACGGGGGCCCGACTGTACGCCGGGCTGGAACCCCGGGTCGCGGAGCGGCTCCGCAAGAACTATGCGGAGCAGGGCGCGACCATCGGTGCCGGCGCGGACACGCTGGCGTCGCTACTGCTGGTGATCTGTCTGGACGTGGCCCACCGGGCGCTGTTCGTGGACGGCTCGGACATCGACGCCGCCTGTGATCTGGCGACCACGGCGGTGCTCGCGGTCCTGCGGGACATCAGGCCTGAGCAGCTGGTCGCGATCGAGAACTCCCTCGGGCCGGGCCCTCGCGAGGCCTGACGGTAGAGTCGGCAGGCGTGACCGAGAGAACTTTCTTCCTCATCAAGCCCGACGGCGTCCAGCGCGGCCTCACCGGCACCATCCTCGCCCGTATCGAGGCCAAGGGCCTCACCATCGCGGCCATGGACCTGCGGCAGGTGCCGCGGGAGACCGCGGCCGAGCACTACGCCGAGCATGCAGAGCGTCCGTTCTACGGAGATCTGCTCGAGTTCATCACCTCCGGACCTGTGGTGGCAGGCGTCCTCGAGGGGCCCCGTGCGATCGCCGCGTGGCGTCAGCTCGCCGGCGGCACCGACCCCGTGGAGAAGGCCGCGCCCGGCTCCATCCGCGGCGATTTCGGTCTCGAGACGCAGTTCAACCTCGTGCACGGCTCGGACTCCGAGGAGTCGGCCGCCCGCGAGATCGCACTCTGGTTTCCCGGCCTCGCCTGAGGCCTGAACTCCCGGATCGGCCCTGCCGATCCGACCCTCCCACGCGCCCGTCGGTCCGCAGGACCGGCGGGCGCGTGCTGTTCTTGATCCCCGCGCGACGACGTTTCGGCGCCGGGTGTGGGAGAATGGCCGGAGCTCATCCTGGCGCGTGGCCCGACAAGCCGCCCCGGAACGAGCGCCCGCCACCGTGGCCGACCCTGGTCGGTACGCGGACCACAAGACGTTGCCCCGCCCCGGCGGGGCCGAGACCAGAAATGCCCGACCCCGTGCGGCGGCGTGGGTCACCGTTCGACGGTGACGTGATCGCGCCCGGAGTCCGGCCAGAGGAGACACGTGTCGGATCCGAACCTGACCATCGACGATCTCAACGCACTTCCCGAGAAGATGCGTGCGCATGCGGCCGCCAAGGCCGTGGGCATGACGAGCAGGGAGTTCCTCGCCGCCATGGCCGGGATGGGCGTCGAGATCAAGAGCGCCCAGTCCGGCGTCACGCGTGAGGTGCTGCTGACCTGGTTCGCCGGGCGCGAGCAGGGGGCGGCCGGGGCGGACGCCACCGGTGAGGTCGCCGCCGCGACTGACGCCACCGAGCCCCCCGCCGCCGAGGCGCCTGCGAAGAAGGCCGCGGCGGCCAAGGCGCCCGCTGACAAGACCCCCGCCAAGAAGGCACCGGCGCGCAAGAGCACCCGGGCCCAGGCCCCGGCGGCCGAGGCCGCCCCCGATCAGGCCACGGCGGATCAGGCCGACGCCGCGGAGCAGTCGGAGGCCACCGAGCCGCCGGCGAAGAAGACCACCCCCCGCAAGCGCACACCCCGCAAGACCGCCGCCCAGAAGGCGGCCGAGGCGGCGACCGCCGACGCTGGACAGCCCGCCGCCGACACGCCCGCCGATCAGGCCGCAGACCAGTCCGCAGACACGAGGGACGGTGGCGGTGCTGCCACCGAACCCGCCCCGTCCCGGGCGCAGTCGCGGCCCGCGCTCCCGGAGATCGCGATCGTCACCGGTGAGGTCGGCACGGCCGAGCCCGGCAACCGGCGCCGCCGCTCCACCGCGAGCCCGTCGTTCTCCCCGCTCTTCCTGTCCCCGGACGCCTCCGCCGGATCCGCACCGGCCGGTGGTGGCTCGTCTGCCCGCGACATCCCTGTCCGCGAGACCGCCGCGCGCGACACGTCCGCCGAGGACACGTCCCGCCGCGACACCCCGGGCGACGACCCGGATGAGGACTCGAGCCAGGGCGGGGACCGTCATGAGGGCGACCGGGCGGAGCAGGGCGAGGGCAGCAGCCGTCGTCGCCGTCGGGGTCGTCGGGGCCGCGGCCGTGGCCGCGGCGAGGGCGGCGAGGGCCAGCTCGCCGAAGGGGGCGACAACGCCGGGGACGAGGACGACGACACCGACGCCGCCGAGTCCACGTCCACCGGAGACCACGGCACCACCGGGTCGGAGGACTCCGCCGATTCCGGCCGTGACAGTTCGTCCGGGGACACATCCGACACCGGTCACCACGCCGAGGACCACTCCGACTCCGATGAAGACGGATCAGACGAGGATCCGGACAGTTCGGACTCGCCCACGTCGGGCTCTCGGCGGCGTCGCCGTCGTCGTCGTCGTTCCGGGGGTTCCGGGACCGGCACCGACGACGCGCAGGGCTCCAACGACGACCCGCCCCACACGGAGATCCACGAGCGTGACGCGCGCCGTCGCACCCCACGTGGGGGACAGGGCGCCGGCACGTCCTCCGACAAGGTGCAGGGCATCACCGGCTCGACCCGCCTCGAGGCCAAGCGTCAGCGTCGCCGCGACGGCCGGGAGGCCGGGCGTCGTCGTCAGCCGATCCTGTCCGAGTCCGAGTTCCTCGCCCGCCGCGAGGCCGTGGACCGCGTCATGGTGGTGCGCGAGAAGCCGCGCGTCGACGGCAAGGGGATCATGACCCAGGTCGGCGTGCTCGAGGACAAGGTCCTCGTGGAGCATTTCGTCACCACCGAGTCCGCGCGCTCGATGGTGGGCAACGTCTACCTCGGCCGCGTGCAGAACGTGCTGCCCAGCATGGAGGCGGCGTTCGTCGACATCGGTCGGGGCCGCAACGGCGTCCTGTACGCCGGTGAGGTCAACTGGGAGGCCGCCGGACTGGGCGGCAAGGCGCGACGCATCGAACAGGCCCTCAAGCCGGGCGACATGGTGCTGGTGCAGGTCACCAAGGACCCGGTGGGCCAGAAGGGCGCCCGTCTGTCCACGCAGATCTCGCTCGCCGGTCGTTTCCTGGTGTACGTGCCCGACGGCAACTCCGCCGGCATCTCCCGCAAGCTCCCCGACACGGAGCGGCGCCGGCTCAAGGCGATCCTCAAGGACGTCGTCCCCGAGGGCTCGGGTGTGATCATCCGCACCGCCGCCGAGGGGGTCAGCGAGGAGGAGATCGGCCTCGACGTGGACCGACTGGCCGGTCAGTGGGCCGAGATCTCCGAGGCCGCGGCCGCGCGCACCGAGTCCGGTTCCGGCGCGCCGGTCGCGCTGTACGAGGAGCCCGACCTGCTGGTCAAGGTCGTGCGCGACCTGTTCAACGAGGACTTCAGCAAGCTCGTCATCCAGGGTGAGACGTCCTGGAACACCGTGTACGAGTACGTCTCCCGTGTCGCGCCGGAGATGGTGGAGCGCCTCGAGAAGTACGAGAACCCCGAGGTGGACGTGTTCGCCACCTACCGCGTGGACGAGCAGCTGGCCAAGGCGCTGGAACGCAAGGTGTGGCTGCCGTCGGGCGGCTCGCTGGTGATCGACCGCACCGAGGCCATGACGGTCATCGACGTCAACACCGGCAAGTACACGGGCTCGGGCGGCAACCTCGAGGAGACGGTCACCAGGAACAACCTCGAGGCGGCCGAGGAGAGCGTCCGTCAGCTGCGCCTGCGTGACGTGGGCGGCATGGTGATCATCGACTTCATCGACATGGTGCTCGAGGCCAACCGCGACCTCGTGCTGCGGCGCCTCACGGAGGCGCTCGGCCGGGACCGGACGCGCCACCAGGTCTCCGAGGTCACCTCGCTCGGGCTGGTGCAGCTCACGCGCAAGAAGCTCGGCACCGGGCTGGTGGAGGCGTTCTCGACCCCGTGTGAGCACTGCCAGGGGCGTGGCCTGATCGTGCACGCGGATCCGATCCACACCGAGTCGCACAACGCGGATGAGCCCGGCGCGCGTCGGGGCCGTCGCCGTGGGGGCCGCAACGGTGAGTCGACCTCGACCGACACCGCCGCGTCGAAGCCGGCGCCGCGCAAGGACGGCCCGGCACCGTCGGCGCACCCGGCGGCTCTGGCCATGGGGCGGCCGACGCCAGCCGAGGACGGGCAGGGCACCGAGGTCGCCGCGGCAGCCGACAGTGCTGCGACAGCCGACGGTGGGGACACGAGCCCCACCACGACCACGACCCCGACGACGACGACGACCGGCGCCGCGGACGCTTCGCCGGAGGCTCGGGCCGGGTCGACGGACCGGACGGTCGCAGAGCAGCCGGATGTCTCGGCTGCCGGAGCGGACACCGCCGCCGAGGACACTGCCGCCGCGGAGGTCGCCGAGGCCCCGCAGGTCGAGTCCGAGGCCGTCGCCGAGGCGGCTGCCGCGGTCGAGCAGGCCGCGGCCGCCGAGACCGAAGGGGACGCCACTCCTGCGCAGGCGGGCTCTGCCGAGGCACAGGCCGCCGCGACGGGGCAGTCGGGCCGGCGCCCGCGCCGCCGGTCGAGCCGGCGGGAGGCCGGGGCCGCCGCCCCGGACACCGCGCCGCAGGCCACCGCCGAGGTCCCGGCCCCCACGGTGGAGGTCGAGGTCGCGGTGCTGGCCGAGGCGCCCACGGCGGTGGTCGCCGAGCCGCGTCAGCGCCCCGCACGGCGGCGCGCGACCCGGTCCACCACCGCTCCCGGGAGCGACTGACAGTCCGGGTGCCGGGCCCGGCGGCACGGTCGGTTTGACCTGCTGTGCCGCTGGACCGTAACCTTGACAAGTCGCTCGTCGCAGCCCTATGCCGCTGCGCGAAGAGTCGCGGGCCGGATCCGATAGGGGATCAAGGCCGGCGATCCTGGCCGGCGCGAGCCGGAAGAGCTAGTAAGAACACCGCACACACGGTGTGACCGCCCGAGTGGTCACACACCCGAGAAGCAAGGGGAAGCCCTCCATGTACGCGATCGTCAAGACCGGCGGCAAGCAGTACAAGGTCGCCGAAGGGGACCATGTCAAGGTCGAGAAGATCGAGGGCGAGGCCGGTACCTCCGTGTCGCTGTCCCCGATCCTCGTCGTCGATGGTGCGTCGGTCACCTCCGATGCCGACGCTCTGGCCAAGGTCAGCGTCTCCGCCGAGATCGTCGAGCAGACCAAGGGTCCCAAGATCCGGATCCACAAGTTCAAGAACAAGACCCGGTACCACAAGCGTCAGGGCCACCGTCAGAAGCTGACGGTCGTCAAGATCACGGGTATCAAGTAATCCACTTCCGGCCGTTGTAGGCCACCAGCTCAGCGCCCTCGGGCGTGATCCCTGAAGGAGGGACTCGGACATGGCAAGCAAGAAGGGCGCATCCAGCACCCGTAACGGTCGTGATTCCAACGCGCAGCGTCTCGGCGTGAAGCGCTTCGGCGGCCAGGAGGTCAACGCCGGCGAGATCCTGGTGCGTCAGCGTGGCACCAAGTTCCACCCGGGCGTGAACGTCGGCCGTGGTGGCGACGACACGCTGTTCGCGCTCTCCGCCGGTGCGGTGGAGTTCGGCACCAAGCGTGGCCGCAAGACCGTCAACATCGTGCCGGCCGGCGCCGAGGCCTGAGCCCGGTAGCCACCACAGTCACGATTCGCCCTCGGGGGCCGGGCGGGGTCTGATGACTCCACACCCGGCCCCCGAGAGCATTTGTCGGGCAGTATCGGAAATACGCGCCGGCTGACCCGACACAGACCGGCCACCAGCAGGAGGAGCCCACACCATGTCGAGATTCGTCGACCGCGTCGTCCTCCACCTCGCGGCGGGGGACGGAGGCAACGGCTGCACGTCCGTGCACCGGGAGAAGTTCAAGCCGCTCGGTGGCCCGGACGGCGGCAACGGCGGCCGTGGAGGCGACGTCGTGCTCGTGGTGGACCCCCAGGTCCACACGCTGCTCGACTTCCACTTCCGCCCGCACGCCCGCGCCGGCAAGGGCCAGCCCGGCATGGGCGGCAACCGCAACGGCGCCAACGGAGCCGACCTGGTGCTGGCGGTCCCGCCGGGCACCGTGGTGGTGGGCCCGGACGGAGAGCCGATCGCCGACATGGTCGGTGCGGGCACCCGGTTCGTGGTCGCGGAGGGCGGCAAGGGCGGGCTGGGTAACGCCGCGCTGGCGTCGCGCTCCCGCAAGGCGCCCGGCTTCTCGCTGCTCGGCGAGCCCGGGGACGTCTTCGACGTGACCCTCGAGCTCAAGTCCATGGCGGATGTGGGGCTGGTCGGTTTCCCGTCCGCGGGCAAGTCCTCGCTGATCTCGGTGGTCTCGGCCGCCAAGCCGAAGATCGCCGACTACCCGTTCACCACGCTCGCCCCCAATCTCGGCGTGGTCTCGGTGGGGGACGACACGTTCACCATCGCCGACGTGCCCGGTCTCATCCCGGGCGCCAGCGAGGGTCGCGGCCTGGGGCTGGACTTCCTCCGTCACATCGAGCGCACCGCCGTGCTGGCCCACGTCGTGGACTGCGCCAGTCTCGAGTCGGACCGCGATCCCATCTCGGATGTGGAGGCGCTCGAGGCGGAGTTGGCCGCCTATCAGCCCGAGCTGTCCGATGCCGGCATGGGCGATCTGGCGGACCGTCCGCGCGTGGTGGTGCTCAACAAGATCGACGTGCCCGATGCCGCGGACATGGCGGAGATGGTGCGTGGCCACTTCGAGGAGAAGGGCTGGCCCGTCTACGCGATCTCCGCGGTCGCGCACAAGGGCCTCGACGAGTTGAAGTACGGGCTGTACGAGCTCATCAAGAAGCACCGCAAGGCCAACCCGCCGGCGCCGCCGGAGCGGATCGTGCTGCGGCCCAAGGCCGTGGACGCCGACCAGTTCGAGATCCGTCCCGACCCTGCGGAGCCGGGCGCCTACATCGTGTCCGGCGCCAAGCCCGAACGCTGGATCCGGCAGACCGATTTCACCAACGACGAGGCCGTGGGCTTCCTCGCCGACCGCCTGGCGCGGCTCGGCGTGGAGGAGGCGCTCATCAAGGCCGGTGCCGAGGAGGGCTGTTCCGTCACGATCGGGGACGTGTCCTTCGAGTGGGAGCCGCAGACCCCCGCGGGCGTCGACCTCATGCGGATCGGCCGGGGCACCGACATGCGCTTCGAGTCCACCGAGCGGGTGGGTGCCGCCGAGCGCAAGTACCGCAAGCACGTCCGTCGCGGACTCATCGACCCGGACGAGGAGATGCCCGAGTGACCGTCGAAGGGGAGCTGCGTCGCCGCATCGGGTCCGCCCGACGAGTGGTGGTGAAGATCGGTTCCTCGGCCATCACCAGTTTCCACGGCGGGATCCGGCGCCCCCAACTGGACGCGCTGGCGGACGTGTGCCAGGCACGCATGGTGGCCGGCTCGGACGTCTTCGTGGTGTCCTCCGGCGCGATCGGCGCGGGCATGGCGCCGCTGCGGATGACCGCCCGGCCCACGACCCTGTCGGCCAAGCAGGCCGCGGCCAGTGTCGGCCAACTGGAACTGGCCCGGGCGTGGGGTGACTCGTTCGCCCGGTACGACCGCGTGGTGGGGCAGGTCCTGCTCACCGCCGCCGACATCGGCCGCCGGGACAGCGCCGCCAACGCCCAGCGGACCCTCGACCGGCTGCGGACGCTGCACGCGGTGCCGGTGATCAACGAGAACGACACGGTGGCCACCAACGAGATCCGGTTCGGGGACAACGACCGGCTGGCCGCGCTCGTCGCGCACCTCATCAGTGCCGATGCGTTGATCCTGCTCTCGGATGTCGACGCCCTGTACGACTCGGACCCCCGCAAGGGCGATGCCACGGCCGTGACGATGGTCGGTGGCGAGGGCGATCTGGACGGGGTGATCGCCGGCCCGGGCGGCGCCCTCGGCACCGGCGGTATGGCCTCCAAGCTCGCCGCGGCGCGGCTGGCCGCCGAGGCCGGCGTCCCGGTGCTGCTCACCTCCGCAGAGCGGGCCGCCGAGGCGTTGGCGCCGGTACCCGGGGTGGGCACGGTGTTCGTGCCGCGGCCGGAGCGGATGTCGGCGCGCCGGTTCTGGGTGCGTCACGCGGCGGACACGAGTGGCTCGGTCTCGCTGGACGAGGGTGCGGTCCGGGCGATCGTCGGCTCGCGCCGTTCCCTGCTGCTGGCGGGCGTGACCGGGATCGACGGGCTGTTCCATTTCGGTGACGTGATCGAGATGCGCGATCCCGCGGGCCAGACGGTGGCCCGGGGGATCGCCCAGTACGACTCGGTCGAGGTGCGGGACCGGCTGGCGGAACGCGAGGCGGGCGCCGCCGGCGGCCAGGGGCGTCCGCTGGTGCACGCGGACGACCTCGTGGCCGTCTGACGCGGCCCGGTCGGACCGCCGGGCCGGGCCCCGGTCAGATCCCCGGCACGTCGCCCTCGGTGTGGACGGGCGTCACCGTGCCCTGCTCGATGTTGTAGAGCGCGCCGACGATCGCGGTGCGACCCTCACGGATCGCGCGGTCGACGCAGGCGGACTTCTCGCGGATCGCGGTGACGGTCTGCCGCACGTTCTCGATCACGATGTCCTCGTAGGTGACCTCCGGGTCGCGGCGGGCCTCGAACACGGCGGGGGAGATGCGTTCCACCACGTCGCGCAGGTAGCCGGACGGGGTGGAGTGCGTGTCGATCGCCTTGATGGTCGCGCCGACGGCACCGCAGGAGGTGTGGCCCAGCACGAGCGTCAGCGGGATGTCGAGGGCCTCGATGCCGAACTCGATCGACCCCAGCACCGACGGGTCGACGATGTGTCCGGCGTTGCGGATGACGAACAGGTCGCCCAGGCCCTGGTCGAACACGACCTCGGCGGGCACCCGCGAGTCGGCGCAGCCGAAGACCTGCGCGAACGGGTTCTGCTGCTGGGCCAGTTCGGTCCGGCGGGAGGGGTCTTTGTGCTCGTTGAGGTTCTCTCCGGAGACATAGCGGGCGTTGCCGCGCAGGAGTCGCGCCATCGCGGTGTCGGGTGTCGTTGCGATCTGCATCCCTCCAGTGTGCTCCTCACCGCTCACTCAGGGACGGGCAGGGCGGCATCGACCAGCCCGAGGACCTCCACGCAGTCGCCGTCGATGGTGAGCGTCGCCTCGTCGTGCGCGCGGGTGCGGCCGCGGTTGACCACCACGACGGGCGTGCCGGTGGTCACCGCCCGCCGCACGAAGCGGTATCCGGAGCGGACGGTGAGAGACGATCCGACGACGACGACGACATCCGATTCGTCCACCAGAGCGTTGGCGTCGGCGACGCGGGCGGCCGGCACGTTCTCCCCGAAGTAGACGATGTCGGGCTTGAGCATCCCGGAGCACGCCGGGCAGTCCACCATCCGGAAGTCGGCGGTGTCGGCAAGGACGGCGTCGGCGTCGGGCGCCACCTCGATCGCGCCGCGGGAGGCGACCCGCTCGGCGAATCCCGGGTTGAGGCGCTCGAGGTGCTCGTGCAGCGCCCACCGGCTGTGGCGGGCCCCGCAGCCCAGGCAGCGGACCAGCGCGTAGGTGCCGTGCAGGTCCACCACGCGGCGGCTGCCGGCCTTGAGGTGCAGCAGGTCCACGTTCTGGGTGATCACGCCGGAGACCAGTCCGCGGCGTTCCCAGTCGGCCAGCATCCGGTGTGCGGTGTTGGGGCGGGCCGCCTCCATGTGTCGCCAGCCGAGGTGGTTGCGAGCCCAGTAATGGCGGCGGAACCCGGGGTCGGAGACGAACTGCTGGTAGGTCATGGGTGTGCGGCCGGGGGAGTCGGGGCCGCGGTAGTCGGGGATGCCGGAGGGGGTGGAGATCCCGGCTCCGGTGAGCACTGCGGTGCGGCGGCCCCGCATGAGGTCGGCCAGGGCGGCGGCACGGTCGGTCAGGTCGGCGTCCGGGGCGGTTCTCTCTGCGGGGGTCCAGGCGGTCTGGCGGATCCTCACCATCGTGCGGCTCCGGACTGCTCAGTGTGTGGGACTCGGACCCGCACGGTGCGTGCGCCCATCACAGCCCTCCCTGGCCCGAGGGATCGTGGGCGCACAGCACGTCCAGGTCCGCCGCCCGGCGTCGGGCGAGTGCCCCGAGTCCGGAGTGGGTGAAGGGCAGGGCGTCCGGCTGGAGTGCGAGCAGCCGCTCGGGGATGGTGACGGATGCGGGGATCCGGGCCGCCGGGTCCAGCTGGTCTCGGTGGTAGAAGGCGTCCCCGGCGTGGAGGAGATCCTTCCGGGTGGGGCCGCCGGTGTGAGCGTCGTCGTCGTCGTTGTCTTGTTGCTCTGGGCCTGCGTCCCCCGCTCCGGCGCCGCGCCCGGCGCCGCCGTCCGCGACCCCGCCGCCACCCGGCACGAACACACCCGCGTGCCCCACCGCGTGGCCCGGCAGGTCCACGAACATCATCCCCTCGACCACGTGGCCCAGGTCCAGGACGCGGAAGCCCTCCCACCGGTCGGTCCCGTACTCGTACTCGCTGAACCGCGGCCCGTGCGCCAGCTGCGCGCGGCGGTACCGGCGCCTCTCCACGAACCGGGGCATCCGCACCGCGAACGTCAGCCCCGGCGAGGTGACGTGCACGGCCGCGTCCGGGAAATCGGCCAGCCCGCCGATGTGGTCCATGTCGAAATGCGTGAGCACGATGTGCCGCACATCGCGCGGGTCCAGGCCCAACGCCTCGATCCGCCGCACCGCCGCCTCCGCCGGGTCCAGCGCCGGCCGCAACAGGAACCGCGCCGGCCCCAACCGGCCGGCCGGGTCCGCGATGTCCTGCAGCCCGATCCCCGAATCGACCAGCACCAGCCCGTCCGGGGCCTCGACGAGCAGGACGCGGGTGGGCATCGACCCCGACATGGTGCCGCAGTTGAGCTGGTGGACGCGCATGCGACAGACGGTACCGTGACCTGCATGGGCCGTGACTCCGTGCTGGACCCCC
>CAYFRF010000035.1:23212-24985 GCA_964345415.1 uncultured Microbacter sp.
CGCCGGAGAGGTACCTACGTCATCTGCTGGAGTGACGGGGCACACTGGACCCATGACCGATTCCGCATCCCGTCCCGGCCGGACCACAGGTGAGGCGAGGCCCGTCCACCCCGTCTATCCCGCATGGCAGCCGCCGTCGACGTCGCGGGCCGCCAACACCGGGCCCCTGCCCGCGCCCGAGCCGGGATTCGAGCCGGACGTGATCGTGGTGGGCCACGGACTCGCCGGACTGGTCGCCACCTACGAGGCGAGCAAGGCCGGCAAGAAGGTCCTGGTGGTGGACCAGGAGAACGAGAAGAACCTCGGCGGGCAGGCCTACTGGTCGCTCGGCGGACTGTTCCTCGTCGACACCCCCGAGCAGCGGCGAATCGGGATCAAGGACTCCCTCGACCTGGCGTGGCGGGACTGGCTCGGCTCGGCCGCCTTCGACCGGCCCGAGGACGCCTGGCCGCGGAAGTGGGCGCGCGCCTACGTCGAGTTCGCGGCGGGGGAGAAGCGGCAGTACCTGCATGATCTGGGCCTGCGGATCGTCCCGACCGTCGGCTGGGCCGAGCGCGGCGGCGGCGACGTGGCCGGGCACGGCAACTCGGTGCCCCGCTTCCACGTCACCTGGGGCACCGGCCCCGAGGTGGTGCGCGTCTTCGAGGAGCCCGTCCTGGACGCCGCCCGCGCAGGGCTCGTCCGGTTCGCCGTCCGCCACCGGGTCGACGAGATCGTGGTGGAAGACGGCCGCGCCGTGGGCGTCCGCGGGGCGACCCTCGTGCCCTGCAACCTCGACCGCGGCGTGGCCTCCCCGCGCGAGGAGACCGGCGAGTTCGAGTTCCGGGCCGGCGCGGTCCTGCTGTCCTCCGGCGGGATCGGCGGCAACCCCGACCTGGTGCGGCAGTACTGGCCCACCGACCGTTTCGGCAAGGCGCCGGAGCACCTCATCGTGGGCGTCCCCGAGCACGTGGACGGCCGGATGCTGGAGATCTCCGAGACCGCCGGCGCGAACCTGGTCAACCGCGACCGCATGTGGCACTACACCGAGGGCGTCGCCAACTTCGCGCCCATCTGGCCCTCGCACGCGATCCGCATCATCCCCGGCCCCTCCACCCTGTGGCTGGACGGCAACGGCGACCGCATGCCGGTCCCGCTGTTCCCGGGCTTCCACACCACGGCCTCAGTCGAGGCGATCCGCAACGCGGGGCACGACCACTCGTGGTTCATCCTCGACTCGTCGATCGCCGGCAAGGAGTTCATCCTGTCCGGGTCCGAGCAGAACCCGGAGCTGACCGACAAGAGTCTCAAGAAGTTCGCCTCCAAGGCCGGCAGCGGCCTGCCGCCCTCCATCACCGACTTCACCGAGCAGGGCGTGGACTGGGTGGTGGCCGACACGATCGAGGAACTGGTCGACGGGCTCAACGGCCTGCTGCGGGAGGGCGAGCCGGCGCTCGATGTGGAGAAGGTCCGCGAGTTCGTCCTGGCGATGGACGGTCAGATGGACAACCCGTTCGCCAAGGACGCACAGGTCCAGGCCATCCACAACGCGCGGCGCGTGCTCACCGACAAGCTCACGCGCCTGGCCAAGCCGCACCGCCTGCTCGCCGATTCGGGGCCGGGCAAGGGTTCGGCCGCCGGGTCGGGCGGTCCGCTGATCGGGGTGAAGGTCCACCTCATGACCCGCAAGACACTCGGCGGGATCGAGACGACTCTGGACTCACAGTGCCTCACCCCCAGCGGCGAGGTGTTCCCCGGCCTCTACGCGGCGGGCGAGGTGGCCGGATTCGGCGG
>CAYFRF010000036.1:0-9766 GCA_964345415.1 uncultured Microbacter sp.
CCTCGTGGAAGTCGTCGAGGTTCTTGACCACCTGGTTGCACCGGAACTCCGGCGGGGAGTGCGGGTCCACCGCGAGTCGGCGGGCCGCCTCCTCCGCGCGGGTCTTGGTGCGCCACACCACCGCCCACGACGCGATGAGCCGCTGGATACCGGTCAGTCCGTCGATCTCCGGGCCCACGTCCGTGCCCTGCGCGGGCTCGGTGCCGTCCCCGTTCGCCAGGCGGTACGCCAGCAGCGCGATGGTGAGCCCCCCGAGGTCACCGATGTTCTCCCCCACCGTGAAAGCCCCGTTGACATGGTCCTTCTCCGGATCCAGGCCGTCCGGGGTGAGGCCCTCGTACTGCGCGATCAGCTTCTCGACGCGGGTACCGAAGGCGGCACGGTCCTCGTCCGTCCACCAGTCGACGAGGTTGCCCTCGCCGTCATACTTCGATCCCTGGTCGTCGAAACCGTGGCCGATCTCGTGCCCGATCACGGCGCCGATCGCCCCGTAGTTGGCCGCGTCGTCCGCGTCCGCGTCGAAGAACGGCGGCTGGAGGATGGCGGCCGGGAACACGATCTCGTTCATCACCGGGTTGTAGTAGGCGTTGACCGTCTGCGGGGTCATGTGCCACTCACCACGGTCGACCGGCCCGCCGAGCTTGCCCAGCTCGTAGGCGTGCTCGAAGGCGGCGGAGCGGCGGACGTTCCCGAGCAGGTCGTCGGCACGGACCTCGAGGCCCGAGTAATCGCGCCAGCGCTCCGGGTAGCCGATCTTGGGGATGAACGCCTCGAGCTTGGCCAGCGCGCGCTCCCGGGTGGCCGGCGTCATCCACGGAAGGCGGCTGATCGAGTACCGGTAGGCGGCGATGAGGTTGGCGACCAGCTCCTCCATCCGGGCTTTGTGGCCGGGCGGGAAGTGGCGGGCCACGTACTCCTTGCCCACCTCCTCACCGAGGGCCGCCTCGACGGCGCCGACGCCGCGCTTCCAGCGCGCCTTGATCTCCTCGGTGCCCGACATGGCGGTGCCGAAGAAGCGGAAGTTCTCGTCCACCAGGTCCGAGGTGAGGTAGGGCGCCCGCGAGCTGACGACGCGCCAGCGTAGCCACTCCGCCCACGTCTCGAGCGGCTCGGTGGCCCAGAGGTCGGCCACCGCGGTGAGGAAGTCCGGCTGCATGGCCACGAGCCGGCCGAACGTCTCCTCGCTACCGCCCAGCTCCCGCGCCCAGTCGTGCCACGGGAACCCCGGCGCCAGCATGGGCAGCTCGTCCCAGGTGACCGGGTTGTAGGTCTTGTCGGCATCGCGGCGCGCCACCACGTCCCAGTGCGCTGCGGCGATCTTCGTCTCCAGCGCGACGATCCGCTCGGCACGGGCGCGGGAGGAGCCCTCCCCCTCGCCGTCTTCCGGCGCGAGCCCGGCCAGTTCGAGCATCCGAGCGATGTGCTCGGTGTACTGCTCGCGGATCGGCCTGTACTGCTCCTCGCGGTAGTACGACTCGTCCGGCAGGCCGATGCCGTACTGGACCAGGTAGAGGATGTACTGACTGGAGTTCTTGGCGTCGTTGTTGACGTAGGCGCCGATCACGCCTCCCACGCCCACCTTCTCCAGGCGCGCCATCGCCAACGCGAGTGCATCCCGGTCGGTCGCGGCGTCGATCTCCGCCAGATCGGGCGCCAGCGCGGCCACGCCCGCTGCCTCTACGGCCTCGGTGTTCATGAACGAGGCGTAGAAGGCACCGATCTGCGAGTCGACCGGCGCATCGGTGATGATGTCGCGGACCCGCTCCTCGGACAGGTCGCGCAGCGCGAGGAACGCGCCGTCGATCGGCCTGTCGGCGGGGATCACGTGATCACGGATCCAGGTGCCGTTGACGTGCTGGTAGAGATCGTCCTGAGAACGCACGTCGGTGTCGATGTAGCGCAGGTCCAGGCCAGAGGGGCGCGGGGCCTGCGTGGAAGGGCTCTCGGTCGCGGTCATACGACCACATTACGGAAACGACACGAGGCCGGGCGGCGCGCCCGCGGCCCCCTCTGGGGAGCCGTCGGGGCAGCTGTCAGGGCAGCCCGTGACGGGCGTTGTACGCCTTGGCCCCCTGATAGGCGTCGACCATGCCCCAGGCCCAGAACCCGAACATGATCGGCAGCCCGATGAGGATGATCGAGAGCAGGGCGCCCACCACATAACCGGCGAGGATGCCGACGCCCTTGCCCGTCTCGCCGTTGAGGATCGTCCCGAGCCCCGGGATGATCAGCGAGGCCACCAACATCACCGCGGGATCCTTGCGTGCGACACCCGGGACCTGGCCGTACGGCTGCACACCGTAGGGCTGGGCACCGTAGGGCTGAGCACCGTAGGGCTGACCGCCGTGAGGCTGCGGGGAGTAGGGCTGGGAGGTGTGGGGCTGGGAGGTGTAGGGCTGACCGCCGTGACCGGCCCCGTGGGGATCGGCGGCGTAGAAATCGGACGCGTAGGGATCTGCCGCGTAGGGCTGGCCCCCGGACGACGCGGGCTCGCCACCCGACCCGGAGCCGGCGGCCGTGTCGGGCGCGGGTTCATCGCGCGAGTCGCGCCAGTCGTTGGACGGGGTGGAAGTGCCGTCCGCGGAGAGGTCGTCGAACTCCTCGGAGCGGTGATCATCGGCGGAGTGACTCATCACCTCCCAGTAGCTCTTCCGCCGAACCGCTGCCGGGGCCCGTCGCAGCGACCGGGGCCGGTTCAGCTCCGCAGATCCGGGCGTGACCGTGGGCGCCAGGCACGCTCATGCCCTCCCGGGATCCACGCGGAGACCCCGCCGGGGTCGCGCCCGTGTCAGCTGCGGGCACCCATCCCGGGGCGCGCCCAGATGTCCGCACAGTCGACACAGGCGTCCTCGGGCACGATCCCGACCCGCTGCAGTTGCCCGTAGATCCAGCACCCCAGACAGAACCCGAGCGCCGCCTCAGCGAGCGCCGCAACCACCAGCACGGACAGGACCACGGCGCCGGCAGTGGTGAGGCCCGCGAGGAAGAGGCCCAACGCGACACCGGACATGGCCAGGCCGATCGACTGGGCGAAGCGTTTGGGTGCTCCCGCCACGAGCTTGGGCTCTGCGCTGACCCGGGGCGCCAGCACGTGCACCGAGAGGCGACCGAACGGAGAGTAGCGGGGGCCGCCGGCCACGCGCAGGACGAAGCCCACGACCAGCGCGCCGGCGAGCCAGGTCTGCAGCGGCGGCGGGACGATGATCGTCAGCACGGCGAGGCCGACGACCAGTGCCGCGGTACAGCGGGCCGCATAGTCGTTGACGGTCTCGGGGAAGGCGAACACCTCGCGAACGCTCATCGGGCTTACCTCTTTTCCGCCATCCGGCCTCTACCACGAAGCCGGGATAGACCGATCAGTCTATCTTCAGTTCGAGCGTACTCCTCCCGCGACCTCCTGCCCAGGCGACGGCATGTGCCGGGGCCGTTTCCGGTCCCGCCTAGAGTGAACCCCGTGCCCCCTCCTCTTCGCCGCAGATCCGAGACCCCGCGCCCGCCGACCACCCCGAGCGTTCCCCGCCGGGAGCAACTCGACGCCCCCGGCTCGGACCTCGAACCCGACGGCCTGTGGGACGGCGTCCTGGCCGGCGCCGGCGACGCCCCGGACCCCCTCGACGGCCCCGCCCGGCTCGGCGGGATGGAGATCCGGGAATCGGTCCTCGAAGGGCTGCGCCTGAGCAGTGCCCGCGCCGACAGCCTGCGACTGACCGACGTGGAGGTCCGGGACTGCGACCTGTCCGGCCTCGTCGCCGACGGCGCCTCGCTGACCCGCGTGCGGTTCGTGGGGTGCCGGCTGACCGGGCTCGTCCTGTCCGCCGCGCGACTGAACGACGTGACGTTCGAGGACTGCCACGCCGACATGATCAACCTACGCATGGCCAGGCTCCAGCGCGTGCGACTGGCCGGGACGCGCTGCCGCCAGGCCGACCTCCTCGACGCCCAGATCTCCGACCTGTCCACGGAGGGCGCGGACCTGCGCGGGGCGAGCTTCGAGCAGGCCCGGATCTCCGTCGCCGACCTCCGGGGCGCCGACCTGGAAGACATCCGCGGGGCCTCGGCCCTGCGCGGCGCCCTGATCTCCGCCGAGCAGGTACTGGGCGTGGGCCTGGCACTGATCGGCGAGACCGGGATCCGGGTGATCTGACCCCGGGCCACCCGGACACTCCCGGAACGGGCCCGGCCGGTCAGGGGGCCGGTCAGGACAGGTGCGAGGCGGCGTCCCGCCACTGGTTGACCGCCCGGTTGACCAGCGCCTGAAGCTGCAGCACCTGATCCCTGTCGGTCAACACGATCCCGTCCCCACCGGTCCGGATCCGCAGTTCCGGGACCCCGCGGCCGGCGCCGTCCGCGTCCAGGACCACGGTCTCGGCGACGAGCACCTCCACGAACGGGTCGTCCTGCGGCCCGTCCACCTCGGCAACGAGGCTCTGACGGAAACGCGGAGTGGTGAGGTCGACGGCATCGGACATGAGGGGCACTCCCGACTGCTTGAGAGGGTATGCCCCCAGGGTAGGCGCAGATTTTCTGCAAATCGCACGCCTGGGACACCGTGTTACAGGTTGTTGCAGATCCGTGACTGTCGGTGCGCCACGGCGACATTCGTGCATCCGCCGCGAACGGTCCGGAATCGGCCGGCACCAATGTTGCGCAAGTTGCGCATGTGACTGGAGTCACTGTCACATACTCACCCCATGACTCCCGCCGGTCCGCCCGCCCGAGCCACTCTTCCGCGCCGTCCGCTTCTGTCCCGGCCCCGCCCCCAGCCCCAGCTCCTGCCCCTGTCGCAGAGCCTCGCCACCCGCGCGTCCGCGCTCCTGGTGGCACTGGGGCTCGTCGTCTCCGTCGTCGTCGTCATCACCAACACCCACCCTCGCGCCGACGCCGCCGCACCACTGGACCCTGTCTTCCACGGCCTCGCGCAGGGCCTCGACACCTCCAGCTGGCAGCACCCGCACGGCGCGGCGGTGGACTGGCACGCGGCCGCCGCGGCGGGACACACCTTCGCGTTCATCAAAGCCACCGAGGGCACCGGACCCGCCAACCGCTACTACGAGTCCGACGTCCACAACGCGCGCGCCGCAGGCCTTCTCATCGGCAGCTACCACATGGCCCGGCCCGCGATGGAGCCCGCGCAACAGGCCCACGCCCTCGCCGACCGCATCCAGTCCGTCGGCGGACCACAACTGCCGCCCGTCCTGGACCTGGAGAACGCCGAGGACCTCGACCCAGACCAGCTCGCCGAGTGGACCCAGGTGTTCCTGGACACGCTCCAGCAGCGCACCGGCCGCACGCCGATCCTCTACACCTACCGGTACTTCTGGATCGAGAAGATGGCCAACACCACGCGCTTCGCCGAGTACCCGCTGTGGCTCGCCGAGTACGGCGTCGCACAGCCGACCCTGCCCGTGATCGGCGGCTGGACCCAGTGGTGGTTCTGGCAGCGCGCCGAAACAGGCCGCGTGCCCGGATTCGTCGACCACGTGGACCTCAACATCTTTGCCGGCACCCGCGCCGATCTGGACGCTTGGTTTGGCCCCGTAGTGCCCGTCGCGGCGCCCGAACCACCGCCCGCACCCGAGCCCGCGCCGGAGGTCCCGCCGATCGAACTGGCCGGGCCCGCGCCCGCCCAGGGCTAGTCGCGCCGGCGCAGTACCGCCGCGCGGATCGCCCGCCAGCCGATGAGGAACACCGCGGTGACGACCCCCGCGACCAGGATGAAACTCCAGTGCGGCACGCGCCCGTCACCGATCCCGCGGATCACCATGCCCACCACGAGCGTGGCCACCCACACCAGCACGCCCGAGCCGATGGCGCCGGGTGCGCGGCGGGTCGCCAGCAGGATCAGCCAGCCCACCGCGAGTCCCACGAGGAACGGCCAGGCGGTGCCCCACACCTGCGCCGCGCCGAGCCCCTCCGAGTGCGCGCCGCGCCCGAAGGTGGAGAACACCACGACCAGCACCGCATCCACTACCAGCATGATCAGCGCAGGCACGCCGCTCACCGCCCCTTCTTCTCGTGTCGTCCGGGACTGTTGTCGACCTCACCGTGGTGGTCCGCGCCGTCCCGCCCGCGCAGCAGGGGGACGGGCCCGGAGACGTGCGGCGCCGACGGCCGCCACTGCTCGCCCTTGTGGGGCCACATCGAGGAGAAACCGAAGTGCCGCTCGCCGCGCCCGGCCTCGGAGGCACCGTCCGGGCCGTGCGGGGTGTCCGCCGCGCCGCCGGTGTCCGCCGTCCCCGACGTCGGGGACGCGGGCGCACTCGAGTGCGAGTGCGAGGTCGAGGACGAGGACGACGACGACGACGACGACCCAGCATCCCGCGACTTCGCGGCGGCCCGCGTCTGCTCGGCGGCGCGCTCGGACTCCTCCTCCAGATCCACGTCCGGGTCGATGTCGGCGGCACCCCGGTAGAACAGGAAGAACACCACCCAACCGGCCAGCGCCACCAGGAAGAAGCTGACGATACGGTAGACGAACACGGTCGCGAACGCCTCGTGGGCGCCGAGACCACCGGCGGTCAGCGTGGTGATGAGCGCGAACTCCACGGTGCCCAGGCCGCCCGGGGTGATGGGGGCGGTGGCGACGATCTTGCCCGTGACGTACGCGATGCACAGCCCGCCGATGCTGTGTTCGGCGCCGACCGCGTTGGCGGCGGCCCACAGGCAGCCGATGTCGGCCACCCAGTTCAGCAGGGAGAACGCGAAGGCCTTGGAGAGCTGCGTCTTGGTCAGGTCGACGGCCTCGGCCTGCTCGACGATCTGGCGTACGCCCTCGGCCCCGTGGTCGGCCGGCTTGTGACGCCGCACGTTGACCCACGCCAGGAGGGAGAGCAGGACGCCCTCGATCTTGTCGGGGTTGCGGGCCGCCCACTGGACCCCCACGAAGATCGCGATCAGACCGAAAGCTGACAGCACCAGCAGGAACGGGTTGGACACCGATCCCACGAGGAAGAACCCGATGAGCGCCAGCAGCACGATGCCGACCGTGGACAGGACGCCGGAGATGACGAGCTGCCACGAGGCCACCACGCGGGTGGCGCCCCACTGCCGTGTCTTGCGGTAGGTCAGGGTGGTGCCGAAGACCTGACCACCGGGGATGCAGGTGGAGAACGCGTTGGACGAGAACACCAGCCCGACGCTGGCCAGGTACCCGACCCTGACCCCGGCCGACCGCAGCAGCAGTTTCTGCACCGAGCCGTAGCTCGACATGGACAGGTAGGAGAACACCAGGGAGACCGCCACCCATCCCCAGTGCGGGTTGGTGACGGCCTTCAACCCCTCGGCGAAGAACGGCATCTGGCCGCGGAGCCAGTAGAGGATGAAGCCCAGGACGGTGAGGGTGGCGATGGACTTGAACCACGGATTGCCCAGGACAACCCGTATTCGATGCCAGATCTCGGCGCCTCGCGCACCCGTCATTGCTTCACCATAACCACTGTCACGGTCCCCGCTCCGGAGCCCACACCGGGCACCGAACCGGGGATCACCCGTCGTGCCTCTGCTGACGTTCCCGCATGAGCCGGGCGATCAGCTCGGCCGCGGGGATCTTGTCCTCGTCCTCGGCGCTGACCTCGGTGACCGGCGCGGCGGGCTCGTCGTCGTCATTGTCCTCACGCTCGAGGACCGCGACCGGGGCGGTGCCGGCGGGGGCTGCAGGCGACTGCGCGGCCGAGGGGCCGGCACCGGCGCGGAGCTCGGGCTCGTCGTCGAGCTCCGCCTCGCCCAGCCCGATCCGCTCCTGGATGCGCTTCATCCACTTGGGCGCCCACCAGTTGTCGGAGCCGAGCAGCTGCATGACCGCCGGGACGAGCAGCATGCGGATCACGGTGGCGTCGATGATGAGCGCGGCGATCATGCCGAACGCGATGTACTTCATCATCACGATCTCGGAGAACGCGAACGCGCCGGTCACCACGATGAGGATCAGGGCGGCCGAGGTGATGATCCGGCCGGTGTTGGCCACACCGCTGCGGATCGCCTCCGCGGTACGGGCGCCGCGCGCGCGGGCCTCGACCATGCGGGAGACCAGGAACACCTCGTAGTCGGTGGACAGGCCGTAGATGATCGCCATGAGCAGCACCACCACCGGCGAGGTGAGCGGCCCGGGCGTGAAGCCCAGCAGGCTCGCGCCGTGGCCGTCGACGAAGATCCAGGTGAGGATGCCGAGCGTCGCGCCGAGGCCGAGCAGGTTCATCAGCGCCGCCTTGATCGGCAGCACCAGGGAACCGAACGCCAGGAACATCAGCAGCGTGGTGGCGACGAGCACGTACAGCACGAACCACGGCAGCCCGTCGACCAGGGCGTCGACGGAGTCGACCTCCATGGCGGGGTTGCCGCCCACGTGCACCTCGGTTCCGGCGGGGATGGGGAAGGTCTGCAGGAACTCCACCGTCTCGCCGGGCGAGTTGCGGTCCACCAGGCCGGACTGCAGCACCACCACCTCGCGGCCCTGCGCGTCCTGCTGGCCCGAACGGGCGAACTGGAACGGCCCGGTCAGGCCCGGGGCCTCGTTGGCGGCGGCGCGGATCTGCGACAGGGTGGTGCCGTCGGAGCCGATCACCACCAGTTTCACCGGATCGGTGCGGGTGCCGGGGAACGTCTGGTCGTAGGTCTCCTGCGCGACGCGCGTGGTGTTGTCCGGCGGCAGGTAGGTCTCGTTGATGCCGCCGAACTTCACGCCCGAGAACGGGATGATCAGCGCGACGAGCACCACCACCACCGGCACGGCCACGGCCACGGGGTGCTTCATCGAGAAATCGGCGACGCGGCCGAACAGGCCGTTCTCGACCTCCTCGCGGGTGCGGTGACGCTGCAGACGCTTGATGCCCAGCGCGTCGACGTGGCGGCCGAGCAGCACCAGCACCGCCGGCAGCAGGGTGACCGAGAGCAGCGCGGCCAGGATCACCGCGGCGATCGCACCGTAGGCCACCGATTTGAGGAAGGCCTGCGGGAACACCAGCAGCCCGGACAGGGTCACGCCCACCATGACGGCGGAGAACACGACCGTGCGCCCGGCCGTCGCGACGGCCCGACGCACCGCCACTTCGGGCGGATAGCCCTCCGCCATCTCCTCCCGGAAACGGCTCACCACGAACAGTCCGTAGTCGATCGCCAGTCCCAGGCCGATGAGCGTCACCACGTTCTGGGCGAACGAGTTGACCGGGGTGAGGAGCGAGAGCAGGTGCAGGGAGCCGAGCGAGCCGAGGATGGTGAGCACGCCCACCGCGACGGGCAGGAACGCGGCCACCACGCCGCCGAACACCACGATGAGAAGGATGAACACCAGCGGCAGCGCGATGAGCTCGGCGCGCACCAGGTCGGCGTCCATACCGTCCTGCAGGGCGCCGGCCACGGGTTGCAGGCCGGCGATCTCGGTCTGGATGCCCTCGACGGGGATCGAGTCCTCGATCACCCGGAAGTTCTCGAGGATCTCCTCGTCCTGGCCGGCGATCTGGATGGAGGCCACCGCGACCCCCTCGTCCCGGTTGACCAGGGCCGGGGACTGGTTGAACACGAAACTGGTCACGCCGGTGACCTGGTCGGGGAACTCACCGCGGATCGTCTCCAGGGAGGCCCGGATGGGGTCCTGGAACGCCGGGTCGTCCACCGACATGCCCTCGGGTGCCCGGTAGGAGACCACCACGTCGCCCAGGGCGTAGACGTTGGGCACGCTGGTGGCCAGATTGGCGTCCGCCTCAATGTGGCCGCTGTCCGTGAGCCGTACGCCCACTTGCTCCAGTCCCATGCCAGCGGTGCTGGCGCGGCG
>CAYFRF010000036.1:9776-19746 GCA_964345415.1 uncultured Microbacter sp.
TCGCCGGCCTCGACCTCGCTCTGGAAGCGGAGGGACGCCTCGGCGATCTCGCGCTGGAAGAAGTTCTCCTTGATCGCCTCGACGACGCCGCCGAGATCGCGGATGCGCGCGAAGTAGTCGTAGGCCTCCTGCTCGAGCCGCTCCGCCGTGGCCCAACTGCTGTTCGGGTCCTCGAACCCACCCTGGCCGAACGGGTTGCCGAACGCGCTGCCGGCGATGCTGAGGAACGCCATGGCCAGCACCGAGCAGACCAGGACCAGGATGCGGCGGCGGGCGACGAAGCGCCCGAGTGAGTTGAACACGTGGGGCAGAGCTCCTAGCGCGAGGTGAGCAGCGCGCTGAGCGGCCGCAGCGGCTGCAGCCAGGCGCCTTCGTCCGGCAGGTTGTCGAGGCTGACCCGGGGCAGGGGCTCCCGGAACACCCCGGGGATGTCCTCGAGGTCGAGGAAGGAGATCGTGTCGTGCTGGACCGCCCAGGTGGCGTGCTCGCGGAAGCCGATGACCGTGACGGGGATGTCCTCGGCCAGCTCCTCGAGCGGCTCGCGGAACGCCTGCCCGTCGGCGGAGGCCACCACCACCCCGGCCAGGCGCCCGGACTCGGCCCGCAGGTCGATGTGCTCGAGCATGTCCTCGTCGACATCCGAGTCTTCGCTGGTCTTGGGCTTGGCGAACACCGCGAAGCCCACGTTGCGCAGTGCCTCGACCCACGGCCGGACGTTGTCGGAGGTGCCGGCGACGATGTTGGTGAAGACGGTCGCCTCGGCCTCGAGCGCGTCGCTGGTCCGGGTGGACAGGTCGGCGGTGTAGCCGAGCAGCCAGCGGCCCAGCGCGTCGAAGCGCGGCCGGTACACGGCGGTGGGCCGGCCGCCGAGGATCGAGCCCAGACCCATGTCGACGTTGGGGGCGTCCCACACCAGGAGCACCACCCCCGGGGCGTCGGGCACCGCGGCGACCGTCGTGTCGTGGTTCCGCGTCTCGTCTGCTGGGGTCATGGGTCCGCCTCGGTTGTCTTGGTGGGGTCTCGGGTCAGGCCGGTGGCCTGGTCAGCCTCTGCGCCGCCAGAGGAACTCGGTGATCACGCGCTCCTCCTGCAGCCCCTTGCCCTCGAACTTCGTCACGGGTCTGTCCAGGCTGAACGGTACGTGCCCGACGTCCGTCGTGGCGTCGAGCCGCTCGAGTGTGGGTTCGGCGTCGCCGGTGGGGCCGATCCACTCGGCGTAGTCGGCGTGGTCGGTGGCCACGTGCAGCACGCCGCCGGGCTTGAGCCGCGAGGCGATGAGGTTGAAGGTGCCCGACTGCAGCAGGCGCCGCTTGTGGTGGCGGGCCTTGGGCCAGGGGTCGGGGAAGAACACGCGCACACCGGTCAGGCTGTCCGGGGCGATCATGTTGGTGAGCACGTCCACACCGTCGCCGCGGATCATGCGGACGTTACCGAGCCCCTCGCGCACGATCATGCCGAGCAGCTGGGCCAGGCCCGGCTGGTAGACCTCCACGGCGATCACGTCGATGTCCGGCTCGGCGGCCGCCATCGCCGCGGTGGAGGTGCCGGTGCCGGAGCCGATCTCGACGATCAGCGGCGCGGTGCGCCCGAACATCTCGACCGGGTCCACCACGTCGTCGGAGACGTTCCGGCCGTAGGTCGGCCAGTTCTCCTCCCAGTTGCGCTGCTGGCCCGGCCGCATGGCGCCACCGCGGCGGAAACGGTAGGCCGTGACCCGGGGGAACAGCCGGGAATCGTGGTCCGGGGTCGCGCCCGCGGTGTCCGCGTCCGGGGTCTCGTCGGCCTCGGGCGCGGGGTTCTCGCTCTGGTTCACCTGGCCATCATCCCGTAATACGGGGTCGTGTCACGAATCCCGCGCGGTGGACGGGGCGGTCCGGGGGAGCCGGATCGGCCCGCGTGGGGGCGGCCCGGCCTCGGGGAAGGCCTTGTCCGCGGGAGCGGTCGGGGCCACGATGTGGGCGTGCCGACCGTGACACACGACACCGACGACGCCCTCCCCGGCGCCACCGCCCGGGACGATACTGCCCGGGACCCGGCCGCGCGGATCCGGCGGCTGCTCGCGTCCGGGCCGGTCGCCGACGCGGGATCCGGGTCCGCGAGCCCCGGGGCCCCGCCCGAGTCCCCGCAGCCCGAGTCCCCGCAGCCCGGCCCCGAGTACACCCCGCCCCGGCCGCTCCCGCCCTCGGCCGCACTGGTCGCCGCCGCACTGGCCCGGTTCGACGCGCCCGTCGACGTCCGGGTGCGGGGCGGCCTCGGCTCCGGCAGGCGCACCCTCGCCGCGGCACTGCGGGCGCGCGGGGGCTGGCAGGTCACCGTGGAGGACCTGGACGAGCTCGCCGCGCCGGGCGCACCGCCGGCCGTCGCCCCCGACGTCGAGGTGATCTGCCTGCGCACCGCCCCCTGCCGCCACGAGGAGGCGTGGGTGCGGCGCCCGCGGCGCCACCCGCTGCTCATCGTGGCCACGGGGAGAGGTGACGACGACGACAACACCCGCGCCCGCCCCCACTGGGCACGGGGCCTGCCCCCGGTCGACGCACGCGACCCCGAGCACCGGACCGTCGACACCGTGGTGACGTTCGTCGAGCGGGCCGTGGACGGGCTGGCCGCGGTCCGCGTGGCCCGACTCGAGGCCGACCTGGAGACGCTCGCGGTGCACCCCGAGATCGGCGAACTCGCGGAGGCGGCCCTGTGCGCTCTCGACCACTGACCACCCGGCCACCGACCGACCGACCACTGACCATCGCCGTCCTGGGCGCCCGCGACTCCGCCGCCCCCGCCGTCGCCGCCGCCCTGGAGGCCGCCGCGGCGGTAGCCGCCCCCTCGCTCGCCGGGCCCTCCTCTGCAGGCCCCTCCGCTGCCGACCCCTCATCCACCGCCCTCGCTGCCACCCCCACCGCGCCCACCGTCTCCCCGCCCGTCGACGGTCCCGGGGCTGGCCGCGGGATCCGCGTCGTGGTGGACGCCTCGCCCTCCGATCGGCCGGATGCCGCCGTCGTCGTCGTCGACGCCGTCTGCCCCGTCCGCCCCGACGACGTGGAGGTCGCCCGCGGCGTGGCCTCACGCCTGCCACTGGCGGTGGCCCTGGCCGGGCACGCCGACCAGTGCAGCGCGGAGGCCCTGTCCGAGACCGTCGACGTGACCACCCGCCGACTCGCCGACGCCGGGGTCCACGCCCCCGTGCACGTGGTGGACGACGGCCACCCCACCGCCCCCGCCGCACTGCTGGCGGCCCTGCTCGAGGCGGTCCACGCCCGCCGGGACGGGACCCCCGACGCGCCCGGACCCCCACCCGCGCCCGCGGCGCGCGCCTCCGGCGCCGCCCCCGACCCCACGGCGACCGTCGACTGGCTGCTCGCCCGCCGCACCGAGTCCATCACCACGCGCTCGCAGGCGCTGCGCCAGGACGTCCAGGCCCTGCGCATGGAGATCCTCCAGGACCTCCAGCGCAGCCTCCGCGACCTCGGCGGACGCGCCCGCGAGGAACTCGGCGCGGCCCCACGCTCCCGCCTCGACGGACTGATCGAGCAGCTGGCCGCCGACGCCGACGCCGCGGTCGCGGGCCTCGTCGACCGCGCGGACCTGCGCGCCGACGCCCTCGTCGTCCGGCACCTCGGCGCGGCCGCCCCCACCGCCCCACTGATCCCCGCGCCCACCAGCGGCATCGAACCGGGCCGACCCCCGCGCACCACCGGTGAGGAACTGCTCGTCATGCTCATGGGCGCCGCCGGCGGGACCGGCGTGGGCCGCATGCTGCTCTCCCCGCTCGCCGAGGTGCCCGGACTGGCCGCGGCGATCATCCCGCTGGCACTGCTCTGCGGACTCGCCCTGGGCTGGACCACCGTCACCGTGCGGCGCACGCAGGCCCTGCGCACCCACGCGGTGGCCACCGCCGCCGACCGGCTCGCGGCCCTGCGCGGCGAGGCCGAACAGGCGCTCGGATCCCGGATCCTCGCCGCCGAGGCCGTGATCACCGACGGCTTCGCCCACGACCCGGGACCCCGGGTCGCCGACCTCGAACGCCGGATCCGCCGGATCCGCGCAGGAGGGACCACCCCACAGACCCCCGCCGCGAGTACAGTTGCGGCACCCGTCGACGCGGCACCAGCCGCGTCCGTCCCCACAGGGAGCCTCTCCCCATGACCGACCCCCTCTTCGGACCCGATTCCCCGGACCAGCGCCCGGCGCCCGACGTCTGCGGCCTCCAGGGCGCCCCGCTGGCCGAGGCGTCCTCGCTCGGGCTGCACGTGCCGGTCGGACAGGACGTCCTGGACCTCGGCGCCCCCGAGGCAGACCTCGACGGGGACGGGTTCATGGAAGCGGTGACCCTCGGCGACGACCGTGGGCTGACCGTATATACGGACTCGGACGGCGACGGCACGGTGGACCACGTCTCCACCGTGCGGTTCGACGGCACCTACGACTCGTGGCGGCTGGCCAACCCCACCGAGGGCCTGCCCTTCGGCGGCTTCACCAACGAGACCCTCGACGGCCGCCCGGGGCCCTCCCCGGTGGCTGCTCGCTGGGAGCGAATCGACCACGGGCAGATCTGATTACCTGAGGGATCCCTCACATCGGGGTGCCTTACGGGGGCTTGGCCGCCGCGCCCACACCACGATGACGATACTGTGTGAGTAATTCCATGCACCACGCGCGAGGAGCAGTGATGACCAGCACCACCATTCCCGGCCTCGAGGGTCAGGCACCAACAGATCACGCGGAGATGCTCGCGTGGATCAGTGAGGTCGCCGAGCTCACCCAGCCGGACCGCGTCGTCTTTGCCGACGGCACGGACGCGGAGTGGGATCGCCTCACCTCCGAGCTCGTGGACGCGGGCACCTTCGTCAAGCTCAACGAGTCGAAGAAGCCCAACTCCTTCCTCGCGCAGTCCGACCCGAAGGACGTCGCCCGCGTCGAGTCGCGGACGTTCATCTGCTCGGAGACCGAGGCGGACGCCGGCCCCACCAACAACTGGGTCGACCCCGCCGAGATGCGGACCACCATGAACGGCCTGTTCAAGGGCAGCATGCGGGGCCGCACCATGTACGTGGTGCCCTACTGCATGGGCCCGCTGGACGCCGAGGACCCCAAGCTGGGGATCGAGCTCACCGACTCGCCCTACGTCGTGGTCTCCATGAAGCTCATGACCCGCATGGGTCAGGCCGCACTCGACAAGATCGGCTCGAACGGCGAGTACGTCAAGGGCCTGCACACCGTGGGCGCCCCGCTCGAGCCCGGCCAGGAGGACGTCAAGTGGCCGTGCAACGACGAGAAGTACATCGTCCACTTCCCTGAGACCCGGGAGATCTGGTCGTTCGGCTCCGGCTACGGCGGCAACGCCCTGCTCGGCAAGAAGTGCTTCGCCCTGCGCATCGCCTCCGCCATGGCCCACGACGAGGGCTGGATGGCCGAGCACATGCTCATCCTCAAGCTCATCTCGCCGGAGGACAAGGTCTACTACGTGGCCGGCGCCTTCCCGTCCGCCTGCGGCAAGACCAACCTGGCCATGATCCAGCCGACGCTCGACGGCTGGCGCGCCGAGGTGGTGGGCGACGACATCGCGTGGATGCGTTTCGGCGCCGACGGTCGCCTGTACGCGGTCAACCCCGAGTTCGGTTTCTTCGGCGTGGCCCCGGGCACCAACTACTCGTCCAACCCCAACGCCATGAAGACCCTCGAGCCGGGCAACGCGATCTACACCAACGTCGCCCTGACCGACGACGGCGACGTGTGGTGGGAGGGCCTGGAGGGCACCCCGGACCACCTCATCGACTGGCTGGGCAACGAGTGGACCCCCACCGGGGACGGCAAGGCCGGCAACGCCGCGCACCCCAACTCGCGCTACTGCGTGCCGATCGACCAGTGCCCCGTGGCCGCACCCGAGTTCAACTCGCCCGAGGGCGTGCCGATCTCGGCGATCCTCTTCGGCGGCCGCCGCGCCGACACCGTGCCCCTGGTGAGCGAGGCCTACTCGTGGGACCACGGCGTGTACATCGGTGCGACCCTGTCCTCCGGGCAGACCGCCGCCGCCGAGGGCCAGGTCGGTGCCGTGCGCCGCGACCCCATGGCCATGCTCCCGTTCCTCGGCTACAACGTGGGCGACTACTTCCAGCACTGGGTCGACATGGGCGCCCGTGGCGGCGACAAGATGCCCAAGATCTTCCTGGTCAACTGGTTCCGCAAGGGCGATGACGGCCGCTTCGTGTGGCCCGGCTTCGGCGAGAACAGCCGTGTCCTCAAGTGGATCGTCGACCGCATCGAGGGCCGCGTCGAGGGCGAGGAGACCGCCGTCGGCATCACCGCGCGCGCCTCGGAGATCGACATGACCGGCCTGGACACCCCGATCGAGGACGTGGAGACCGCCCTGGCCGTCGACCCGGAGGAGTGGCGTCGCGAGCTGCCGCTCATCGAGGAGTGGCTCGAGTTCTGTGGCCCCAAGGTCCCGGCCGAGGTCCACGCCGAGTTCGCCGCGCTCAAGGAGCGCCTGGGCTGACACCCACTCGCCACGCACCATCGAAATGGGGAGCGGGCCACGCCGATTCGGCGTGGCCCGCTCCCCATTTCGCACGATTCCGGCGAGCTGCGCAGGGGCGCCTGTAACACTTTCGCACCTGACGCCAATATTAGAATGTGTCCACCCTCCGCCATCTGCGCACAACAGATGCCACAGTTGAGGGCTGACGAGCAATGCAACGGCCCGGGAAGGCGGTGGACATGAGAGCGGTCACCCTCACGCTCGCCGCGATCCCGGTCGTGTTCGGCGGCCTGGGAGTCGCCCTGGTGGCCGGCGGGTTCGATCCCTTCGACACCTTCGCCCCCACGATCGACGAGGCCCCGCTCAGCCCGCCGACCGGATCGGATCCCACCTCCCAGGTCTCGGACCCCGGCACCCCGATCGACGGCCGGCGGCCGCACCTGGACGTGGTCGACGGCCATGCGCCCCTCGAACTCCCGGCCTCGCTGCCCGCTCTCCTGTCCCTCCTGCCGCCGACCGCCACCGAACTGGCGCCCCTGCCGGCCCCCGCCACCCCGGCACCGGCCCCGGCACACGGCGACGCCCCGGGCGGCTCCGGATACGACACGCACGACGAGTCCCCCACCGGCGACGGGCCCAGCAGCCACGTCCCGGCCGCCCTCGACACGGCGGACCGCCGGGACGCCCCGGCCGCGGAACCCGGCCCCGACGCCCTGCCGGTCCCCGGGGTGCGTTCCCTGCCCCTGCCCTCGCCGGACGAGTCGGAGACGCAGCCGTCGGCGTCCGACCCCCTGCCCCCGCGCGCGAACACCACCCCGCGACCGGACCGGGACAAGCTGTCCGTGCTCGCCGACGGGCCCACGGACCAGGCCGCGACCCAACCGAAGAGCGAACCCGCCCTCGTGCCGACGATCGCCCCGCCCTCCACCGGCCAGGACGAGCCCGAGGACCCCCCGGCACCCGGCGACCAGTCCGACCGCACGCTCACCTCCACCCGGGCACCAGAAGGCCCCGCCGACACCGATCCCGGTGCCCCTCCCGGCACCGAGCCCGACCCGAGGTGAACGCCCGCTCCCGGACGCCGACCCCGATCCGCTGGTGGAACTCCGCCCGCCTGCGCATCACCGTCGGCATCACCTTCATCACCGCCGCCGTGTTCGCGGCCATGGTGATCTTCACAGGGCAACTGTTGGTCCTCAGCGCCGAGCGGCTCACAGACACCCGACTCGACCGCGAGACCACCGACTTCACCACCTTCATGACGGCCGGCATCCTGCCCTCGTTCGAGTCCGAGGACCCCACGGTCGAAGAACTGTTGCGCGCGTACCTGGCCCAGCAGTACCCGTCCTCGGAGCTCATGCTCATCGGGACCGCCGAGAACTCCAAGACCCAGTTCACCCTGTCGCGGTTCGGCCCCTCCGAGGACCAGCTCTTCCCGCCGGTCGTCCGGTCGCAACTCCAGCGGATCGGCCTCAACCCGAGCGAGGAGGCCGGGTCGATCAACGACGGGGTGACCTGGCGCAAGACCATCGTCCAGAGTCCGGCCGGCCCCGCCAACCTGGTGGTGGCCGTCAACGACCTCGGAACCGCGGCGGAGACCCGCCGGGTTGCCGAGTCCCTGCTGTGGGCGAGCGCCGGCGGCATGGTCCTCAGCGCGTTCCTGGCCTGGTGGATCGCCGGCCGGATGCTCGTGCCCGTGCGACGGATCCGCGAAGCGGCCGAGACCATCTCGGCCGCGGACCTGTCCCGCAGAGTGCCCTCCGACGGCCCCGACGAGATCGTCTCCCTGGCCGACACCGTCAACGAGATGCTCGACCGCGTGGAGGAGGCCTACCGCACCCAGCGGGAGTTCCTCGACGACGCCGGTCACGAACTACGCACCCCGCTGACGGTGGTGCAGGGCAACCTCGACCTCATGCCCGACGACCCCGAGGGCCGGGCCGCGGCCACGCGCGTGATGCAGGACGAGCTGTCGCGGATGACCCGCATCGTCGAGGACCTCCTCACCCTCGCCCGCGCCGACCGGCCCGATTTCCTGCTCACCGGCCCCACCGAGGTGTCCGAGCTCATCCTCGACATCGAGGCGAAGGTCGACGTACTCGCCGACCGGGACTGGAACGTCCTCCCCTATGCCGAGGGGGTCGTCCTGCTGGACAAGCACCGGATCACCCAGGCGCTCATGCAGTTCTGCTCCAACGCCGTGCGCTTCACCCGCCCCGGCGACCGCATCGAGATCGGCTGCCGCATCGTGCAGCCCGGCGAACCGACGATCTCCGAGAAGGTGACGGACGGCCCACCGCCCGAGACCAACCCGAAGGAGCTCCGGCGTAGACGCCTGCTGTGGTGGGTCCGTGACCGGGGCGCGGGCATCCCACCCGGGGAGGAGGAGAGCATCTTCGAGCGATTCCACACCGCCCGGGGTCAGCTGCGCGACGGTCGCGGCGGCACCGGGTTGGGCCTGGCGATCGTGTCGACGATCGCGCGGGCACACGGGGGCCGGGCGTTCGCGTTCAACGCTCGCGGTGGCGGCGCCGCATTCTGCATCGTGATCCCCTACCTCAGCGCCGGGGGCGAATCGAGAAGTGCCCCAGAGCCAGTGGAAGAATCTGGTACCGGTCCGTATTGAGTGCCCCCACCGGCCGCCCCTGCAGTGTGGACCCGGGGACACGGCTGAACAGGACCGGCGCGAAGGGCCCTCGACGTGCGATACTCCGAAGTCGGAGAAGGAGGGTTGCATGACGAACATTCTCGTCGTGGAAGACGATGACCTCATCCGCTCGGTGCTGGTCAAGGCACTCGGCGGTGCGGAATACACCGCGCTCGAAGCAGTCGACGGGGAGAGTGCGCGCGCGATCCTGTCGACGATCTCCGACATCGACCTGATGCTGCTGGACATCGGCCTGCCGGACACCGACGGGCTGACCCTTCTCCGCGAGGCCCGGAGCCGCGGATTCAACGCTCCGGTCATCATCCTCACCGCCCGCGACAGTGTCGCGAACACGGTCGAGGGCCTGGATTCCGGGGCGAACGACTACATGGTCAAGCCGTTCCGGGTCCCCGAACTGCTGGCCCGTATCCGGCTGCGCCTGCGCGAGCACGAGGCCTCCGACGACCCGGGCATCCTCGAGCACGGCGGGATGCGCCTGGACATCCGGACCCGCCGCGTCGAGGTGGACGGCCGCATCCAGGAGCTCACCAACCGCGAGTACTCGCTGCTGGAGATGCTGCTGCGCAACAAGGGCGAGACCATCAGCCGCGAGCAACTGCTGGAGAGCGTGTGGGGCATGGACTTCGACCCCGGCTCCAACATCGTCAACGTGTACATCCGCTCCCTGCGCCGCAAGATCGGCGAGAACAAGGTGCAGACCGTCCGGGGCGTCGGCTACCGCGTGGAGTGACCCACCGGGTGCCGGCCCGCCCGGCCCACCCCAGCCCCGCGCATCCCCGGCATCCGCTCCCGCGCCTGCACGCCGCACCCCACCCATCCCCCGGCATCCG
>CAYFRF010000036.1:19846-24540 GCA_964345415.1 uncultured Microbacter sp.
TCCGGCGTGGGCCGCTGCCCGGGTCGCCGAAGAGTCATTCCGTGCAGCATCCGCCCAGCAGTCCGCGCGCCGGCGGCTGACTGAGCGACTCATCACCGGCGGATCGGACCCTTAGGCACAAACGAGCGCCGCCCCCGACCGTACGGCCGGGGGCGGCGCTGAATGTTCTCCTCCGCGCCTGCGCTCAGTACCGCTTCGGAGCGGGCTTGATGAACAGCGAGAACACCACCGCGAGCGAGGCCAGCACGCCGCCGACGATGAACGCGATGTGCGCACCGTCGAACAGTCCGTCGACCAGCGCGGAGCCGGCCTCGGTCTGAGACGCGGCGATCGAGCTCATCACGGTCACGAAGATGGTGGTGCCGATCGCGCCGCCGAGCTGCTGCCCGGTGTTGAAGATCGCCGAGCCGTGACCGTACAGCTTGTGCGGGACATCGCTGAGGGCGGCGGAGAGCAGTCCGGTCATGAGCATGGCCAGGCCCATGCAGAAGATGGTGTGGAAGGCGATGATCCAGCCGAGCGCGGTGCCCGGGTCGACGGTGGTGAACAGCCACTGGCCGAGCGCCAGCAGGAGCGCGCCGGGGATGAGCACCGGGCGCGGGCCGCGACGGTCGAAGATGCGGCCGAAGACCGGGCCGATCACGATCTGGATCAGGCCGCCGGGCAGCAGCATCAAGCCGATGGTCAGGGTGCTCAGGCCGCTGCCGTTCTGCAGGAAGATCGGCAGGATCACCACGGTGCCGATGAGTGTGCCCATGGCGATCATGATCATCGCCACGCTGAGCGAGAAGGTGCGGTTGGTGAACGGCTGCAGGTTGAGCAGTTCCCCGCCGGTGCGGGCGAGCCGGATCTGGCGCAGCACGAACAGGGCGAGGGCGATCAGGGCCACCACGAGTGTGCCGAGGGGCAGAGCCGGGCTGTCGAACACGTCACCGAAGATCGAGATCGCATAGACCAGGCCACCGAAGGCGACCACCGACAGGAGCACCGAGAGCGCATCCACCGGGACGCGGCGGGTGTTCGAGGGGACCTTGATGAACAGGATGCCCAGCACGAGGATCACCACGGCCAGCGGCAGCATGGCGCCGAAGATCCAGTGCCAGGACAGCGAGTTGACGATGATGCCCGAGACGGTGGGTCCGATGGCGGGGCCGACCGAGATGACGATCGAGTTCAGGCCCATGACCATGCCGCGCTGGTGGAGCGGGACCAGGGACAGGGTGGTGGTCATGAGGAGCGGCAGCACGATCGCGGTGCCGACCGCCTGGAGGATGCGTGCGAGGAGGAGCACGACGAAGGTCGGGGCGACGACGGCGAGGACGAGCCCCACGATGAAGGTGACCAGCGCGAAGATGAACAGCCCGCGCAGCGGGAAACGCTGCAGCAGGTAGCCGGTGGTGGGGATGACCACGGCCATGGTGAGCAGGAAGCCGGTGGTGAGCCACTGTCCCGTGGCCGCGGAGATCCCGTAGTCGGCCATGATCGACGGCAGGGCCACCGTGAGCACGGTCTCGTTGAGGATCATCAGGAACGCACCGAGCGCGAGTGCGCCGATGATCCCGATCAGTTGGCGCCGGGGCAGCGTGGGCGCGGCAGCGGGCGGGCCGGCGGCCGGCGGGGCGGGAGCCTCAGGGGCCTGGCCTGTCGGCGCGGCGTCCGCGCCTTCGGCGATGTTCGTCATCGGGGAGTACCTCGTCTATGGGAACTGAGCTATCGGAACTGAACCCGACGAATCATGTCACTCACTGACACAATTGGTAAGTTGAGGACGCCGGAGTGTGACCCAAAATATTGCCGAGGGGGCCAGACGCATGGGAATCCGCGAGGAGCACCGCGCCCGGATGCTGCGCGAGATCCAGCGCGCGGCCCTGGACCTGGTCGAGGCGAACGGGGTGGAGGCCACCACGGTCGCCGAGATCGCCGCCCGCGTGGGCATCTCGGAGCGCACGGTGTTCCGCTACTACCCCACGAAACTCGATGCCCTGCTGCCCGGACAACAGGGGTTGATCGACGCCCTGGTCGCTGTGGGCGGCAACGGCGCAGAACCCGGGGAGATCTTCGCGGACCTGCTCGCCGTGGTCCGGGCGGAATTCGCCCTCGAGGTCGAGCGGCACGATTTTCGCAGGATCTCCCGGCTGCTCACGCGGGAACCCGACCTGGTCCACGCGGTGTCCCAGCAGGAGCGGAGCCTGGTCGCGGCACTGACCGCGGCGCTCGCGGCGAATGGCGCCCTGCGTCATCTCCAGGCGCTCCTGCTCGCCGAGGTCGTCACCGCGACGTGGCGGGTGACGTGGCAGGCCTTCGCCCGCGAGGAGTCGGAGGGCCGGGAGTGCGATCCGCTGGCTCTGTTCGACGACACGGTCCGCGAGCTCGGCGGACTGTTCAGCAGCTGACGGCCCCCACCCGGGGAGGGCGGGGGCCGTCAGGTGCGCGCGAGGCCGGATCGGCCTGAACGGGGCCGGGTCAGTTGCCGGAGGGCTCCCAGCCGAACGGCATGAGCACGCTCTGCAGCTCGCAGTAGGCCTCCAGGCCCTCGGGGCCGTTCTCGCGGCCGATGCCGGAGTTCTTGAACCCGCCGAACGGGGCGGTGGGGTCGAAGGCGTACCAGTTGATGCCCATGGTGCCGGTGCGGACCCGCTGGGCCACGGCGAGCGCGGCGTCGGGGTCGGCGGAGTAGACGGCGCCGGCGAGGCCGAACTCGGAGTCGTTGGCGATCTGGACGGCCTCGTCGACCGTGTCGTACGGGATCACCTGGATGACCGGGCCGAAGATCTCCTCCTGGGCGATGGTCATCGAGTTGTCGACGTCGCGGAAGATGGTCGGCTGCACGTAGGCGCCGTCGGCGACCTCGGCGGGCAGGCCCTCGACCTTGCCGCCACCGAAGGCGACGGTGGCGCCCTCCTCGATGCCCTTGCGGATGTAGCCCTCGACGCTGGCCTGCTGCTTGTGGTTGGCGAGCGGGCCGAACATGGTGCCCTCGTCGGCCGGGTCGCCGACGGGCATGAGCGAGACGTTGTCCACCAGTGCCTGCACCACCTCGTCGTAGCGCGAGCGCGGGGCGAGGATGCGGTTCTGGGAGACGCAGGCCTGGCCGGAGTTCATCATCGCGGAGAAGACCATGGTGCCGCCGGCGCTGGCGAGGTCGGCGTCCTCGAGCACGATCGCGGCGCTCTTGCCGCCGAGCTCGAGGGAGCAGCGGGTGAGGTTCTCGGCCGCGATCTTGGCGATGTGCTTGCCGACCTCGGTGGAGCCGGTGAAGGAGATCTTGTCGACCTCAGGGTGCGAGACCAGGTGGTCGCCCACGGAGCTGGGTCCGGTCACCACGGACAGGACGCCCTCGGGCAGGCCGGCCTCGCGGAACAGTTCGGCCATCCAGAGCGCGGACAGCGGGGTGGCCGAGGACGGCTTGAGCACCACGGAGCTGCCGGAGAGCAGGGCGGGGCCGAGCTTGGCGGCGTTGAGGTACAGGGGCACGTTCCAGGCGGTGACGGCGGCCACCACGCCGACGGGCTGGCGGGTGATGACGGAGGCGCCGTAGTCGCCGTTGCGGACCTCGGTCCAGGGGAACTCGGCGGCGAGCTTCGCGTAGTACCGCAGTACTCCGAGGGTGGGGGTCACCTGGATCATCCCGGCGGTGGACGGGGGCGTGCCCATCTCGTCGGACAGGATCTGGCAGACCTCGGCCTGCCGTTCCTCGATGAGGTCGGCGACGCGGCCGATCAGGGCGCCGCGCTCGGCGGGCGGGACGGTGCGCCAGATGCCGGACTCGAACGAGTCGCGGGCCTGGGCGACCATCTCGTCGAGGTCCTCGACCGTGGTCTCCGCGACCCGACCGACCACTGCGCCGGTCGCCGGGGAGGTGACCTCCAGGACACCGGTGGTGATGGGATCTGTCCAGCGTGTGCCGGAGAAGAGCTTGTCATGGACAACGACCACGAGGACCTCCGTGAGGTGGGAATGAGAACGTGTTCCACCTCACTGTAGACGACTGTCCGGCGCGGGGAGGGCCTCTGGGCCCGGGCGTTCCCGGCGCGCCGCGACCGCGGCACCCAACCCACCGCGCACCGCGCACCGGCTACCGCGCCCGCAGCACCAGCACCAGGTTGGAGACGAGCACCTCGCGCAGGCCGGGCACGCGCACGAACCACCAGGCCCAGCGCGGGTGATAGCGCGGGAACGCCGCGAGCAGGTCGGCGGAGTCGGTGCCGCGCGCCCAGTCCAGGCCCTCGGCGCAGCCCACCTCGAACAGGGACTCGCCGTAGTAGTTCTTGGGTGGGTGGCCGTGGCTCCGTTCGTACAGCCGCCGCGCCCGCTCCCCGCCGAGGTAGTGGGTCAGGCCCATCTCGTGGCCGCCGAAGGGGCCGTACCAGAGGGTGTAGGAGACGACGACGAGCCCGCCCGGCCTGGTGACCCGGCACATCTCCTCGGCCATCGTCCAGGGCTCGGGCACGTGTTCGGCCACGTTGGAGGAGATGCAGATGTCGACACTGTCCGTTCTGATGGGCAGTGCCATGCCGCTGCCGCGAACGGATCCGACCTGCGTGATGCCGGCGGCGGCCATCTCGCCCACGTCCGGTTCCACCGAGACGTAGCGGGCGCCCTCGGCGGCGTAGGCCTCGGAGAAGTAGCCGGGCCCGCCGCCCACGTCGAGCACGGTCAGCCCGGGCAGCCGGCCGCCGCCGGGCCCCGCGGCG
>CAYFRF010000037.1:0-23973 GCA_964345415.1 uncultured Microbacter sp.
CCGGTGCCCCGGCTCGCGGGGAGCCGGGGCACCGGTGGTCTCGGCGGCGTGCGCCCGAGGGCGGGGTCAGCTGGCCTTGCTGGACTCGCCCTCGACGATCTGGGCCTGTTCGATCCGCTGGTTGCCGTGCGAGACGGCGATCTTTCGGGGCTGTGCTTCCTCGGCGACGGGGATGACCAGGCGGAGAACACCGTCGGTGTAGTCGGCCTCGATCTTGTCCGTGGCCAGTCCCTTGCCCAGGGCGAGCTGGCGGGCGAAGGTGCCGGTCTGGCGCTCGTGCATGAGCCACTGCGCGTCGGTGCCGGCGGCGACCTTGCGTTCCGCTCGGACCGTGAGGGTGCGGTCCTCCACGTCGATGTCGATCGTCGCCGGGTCGACGCCCGGCATGTCGATCATGCCGACGAACCGGTCACCGTCGCGGTAGAGGTCCATGGGCAGGGTGGTCGAGGACGGGACGCTCCGGAGACCCTCGCCGAGGATGCGGTCGAGCTCGCGGAACGGGTCGAATCGGGTGCTGGTGGCCATTGCCGTACTCCTTCGGGTCTGGTCGAGGGTCCGGTATCTCCGGGACTCACCCCCTACAACCGACCTCCAGAGTTGAGTATTCCCGGCTCACCCGGAGAACTTCAGTGTGAGCCGGGGCGACTCAATCCGGCGTCAATCCAGACTCAGCCCAGCGAGCCGAGCGCGAACGCGGGGAGGGGGAGGTCCACCGATCCCAGGGTCACGGAGACGCTGCTCAGGGAGCCGAGATCGGAGTCCGGGGTCTGGCCGGTGTCGCCGTCGTCGTCGCCGGGCTCCTCGTCCTCTCCGCCCGCGGCGACGCACTCGCCCGGAGCGGTGAGGGCGGTACGCATCGAGGTCCCCCAGGTGCCGTCGTCATCGGCCCAGAGGTAACGGACCTCTTCGGCCACACCCTCGACACCGTCGACGGTGCACGGCACCTCCTGGCGGAAGGTGGCCACACCCTCGTTGGCGATGTCCGGCATCTCGACCGGCTCGACGTGGACCACACCGTCGGTGACGAACTTCTCGCCGTCGAAGGTCATGGCGACGTTGGCCCCACCGCAGCGGTCGTCGCAGATCACCCGCAGGGTGCCGATGGCCTCGTCGTAGTCCAGTGCCATGACGCCGTTGAACGGGGCCACGTACTTCTGCAGTTCGGTGACGGAGGCGTCGTCGCCGAACTGCACGAAGTGCACCGTCGCGGTGGACTCCACTCCCACGGCGAAGACGCCGCCCAGGGCGTCGGGGATGTATTCGATCGCCTCGAGTCCGCCGTTGGCGCTGAGCTGACCGGTGAGGGCGGACATGTCGTACTCCGCCGATGCGGACAGGGTTCCCTCGGTGGCGTCAGCGGGGAGTTCGTAGCGCAGGACGGACGGGCGGCTGACGCTGCTCTTGGAGTTGTCGCGCTCGGCGGCGACGTAGATCACGCCGTCGGGGCCGACCGTGACACCCTCGGCGTCCACGATTCCGGAGCCGTCCGGGTAGCGCAGGACGAACGACGCGGCCTGGGTGTACTCGCCCTCGGAGGGGTTGTAGTCGAGGACGTACAGGGTGCCGGTGCCGTTGTTGACCACGTAGGCGCGGCCGTCGGCGTCGATGTCGACGCCGGACATGTCGTCACTGGTGAAGTCGCCGCGCAGGTCCACGGCGGAGAAGCCGATGAGCTGGTACGGCCACTGGGGCTCAGCCGGCGGATCCGGCAGGATCAGTTCGACGTTGGCCTCGTCGGGGGTGGGGTAGCCGGTGTCGGCGAAGGCGCCGGTCATGTCCGGTACGCGGCCCCAGGTGCTGGAGGCGTGATTGGTCCAGGTCGTGGAGTCGACCACCACGCCCTGGGCGTCGGACAGGGTGACCGAGTCGCGGTTGCCGAGGCCGAAGCCTGCGGCGTCGGCGTCGGTGTAGAAGCGGAAGTAGCCGCCGGCGGGGACGGTGGTGCCCTCGCCGAACACGATCGGCTCGTGGGAGGGGTCGTTGTCGATGACCGTCCAGCCGGAGATGTCGACGTCGGAGTCGGTGGGGTTGGCGAGCTCCACCCAGTCTCCGGTGATGTCGCCGTTGGACTCCACCTCGTTGATGACGACGGTGTTGGAGGGGGTGACGGGTTCTGCGCCTGCGGCGGCGGGCAGAACCACGGCGGTGCCGGCGGCGATGGCGAGGGAGAGAGCGCCGGTCACGAGGGTGCGGGTACTCATCAAAGGCCTTTCACGGGTCGATCCTGAATCTGTCCAGGGGACCGTAGAAGGCGGGGACGAGCGGGCGGGGTAGGTCAGATGACCGTTAGTTGAACAACAGTCCAATCAAGGGGCGGTGGGGCGCCGCCCGTGGATCAATCGCGCCCCAGGGTGACGCGGAAGTCCACGGTCCCGGCCGGATCGACGGTGACGAACCCGAGACTCGGTGCCGTGATGTCGAACTCCGACCAGGTGACGGGGATCGCGCCCGAGGCGATCAGTTGCTCGCCGGATCGTAGGACCGTGACCGGGACGGTCTTGCGCACCGGGACGCCCTTGATGGTCAGCTCCACGGTCATGGGCAGGGTCGAGGCGGTGCCGTCTCCGGGCAGACCGGACAGATCGACGGGCTCCGCCAGGGCCAGCGTCGACACGGGGTGGCCCTCGGCGTCCAGGATCTCGGGGGAGCGCGCCCGGCTGTCGCGGGAGCTGTTGTCGGTGGCCACGGCGCCCATCCGGGTCTCGAACTCGGCGCTCGTGAGGAGCGTGTCGTCGATCCGGACGCGTCCGGCGACCTGCTCGGTGCTCCCGACCACGGTCACGGGCTCACCGCGCAGGATCTCGTCGACGGTGTAGCCGGCGACCGTCCGGTTGGGCTCCTCGCCGGGCACCACGACCCAGACGCCGTCGAGGCCCCCGACCGCGGCCTCCGCCTGGTCCGTCGAGATGGCCGCCACCGGGGCGTCGTCCCCGCCACGTGCCGCCTTGTAGACGAAGGGCGCCGCGATCACCGTCGCGATGATGGCGACGACGACGAGGATGACGGCCACCCAGGCACGTGTGCGCATGCCGGTAATCGTATGCGCCGAGCTCGGGATTCGGGGTACAGGTTTTCCGGGGGAGGCGCCTCGCGCGGCCAGCTCCGGGGTCCCGGTCGACGCGAGACGCTGACGCTGCTGACATAAGCTCGTTCTTCGTCAGTGTTCGAACGTTTGCACAAGACCCGTGACCAGGGAGCAACGCCATGACCCAGTATCCGCCGTCGGACTGGCACGATCAGACCTCCGTGCCGCCTCACAGCCCGCCCACATCCGAGTTCGGTCCGGTGCACTCGCCGCCGCCGGGGTACGGTCCGCCGCCCAGGCAGGGCATGTCCACCGGTCTGGTCGTCGCCATCACGCTGGGGGTCGTCTTGCTGGTGGGGTTGCTGGTGGCCGCGGCGTTCCTCCTCGTCCCGCGACTGATGACGCTGCCCTCGGGGGCGGCGACCTCGACCGTGTCGGTCACGGCGACCGCGCCCGCCACCGGTGGGTCCGACGCGGAGAACGTGCCCACGGTCCAGCCCGCCCGGCCCGCGCAGGGGGCCCGCCCGGCCGGCGCCTACGAATGCCGGAGCGGTGGGGGCGCGTACGGCTCGACCGCGGTGGGTTCGTCGGTCACCTCGTGTGAGTTCGCCGAGTCGGTCTGGTCCCAGTACGTCGGCTCCGGGGGCAGCGGGCAGTCCATGACAGTCCGCGCCTACAGCCCGGTCACGGGCATGTCGTACACGATGTCGTGCGCCGGGGGCCCGGTCGTCACCTGCACCGGCGGGAACAACGCCGTGGTCCACATCTATTGATGACGACGCCTCCGACCGCTCCGGTCACTCCGATCGTCCCGGCCACTGCGTCCAGCCCGGATGCGGTGTCCCGCGCGGCCCGGCGCCCGAATCTGATCGCGCTGGCTCTCGCGGCCGTCCTGGTGCTCCCCGGCTGCGCCGTGCCGGGTGGGCCGGTCGTGGTCACCGAGACGGTGGCCACCGTGACCGGTGCGCCGGCCCAGGGCGGCGTGGGGGGTCTCGCCGAGGCCCCCGGGCCGGTGCCGTCCGGCCCGCCGTCGGCACCCGCTCCCGCCGATCCCGCGCCGGCGGCCCCCGCCCCGGCCGGGGCGACCGCGCTCGACCTGGCGGCCGTGACCGCGGCCGCGCCGGGGCCCGCCGGCGTGGCGGTCACCCCGGTCGGGCGACCCGCGGAGGTGGTGACCTCGGGGACCTGGCAGAGCGGCGTCGCCTGGTCGACGATCAAGGTCCCGCTCGCCGTCGCGGTCGCGCGGTGGAGCCCCCAGGCGCTCGAGGGGGCGACCTCGGCCATCACCGTCTCCGACAATCAGGCAGCCGAGACGCTGTGGGCCACGCTGGGCGGCGGCGACGCCGCCGCGGCGGAGGTCGGGGCGGTGCTCGCCGACGCCGGCGACACCACCACCAGGGTGCCGTCGGTGCACACCCGGGCCGGCTACTCGATCTTCGGGCAGACGCAGTGGTCCCTGGCCGACCAGGCCCGGTTCGCGGCCGCACTGCCCTGCCTCGGCGGGGCCGCCCGCGTGGTGGACCTCATGGGCCGGATCGCGCCGGAACAGCGCTGGGGCCTCGGGCGGATCCCGGGGGCCCGGTTCAAGGGCGGGTGGGGCCCGGGCGTGCAGGGCGGCTATCTCGTCCGCCAGTTCGGGCTGGTGCCCGGCGCCGGGGGAGACCTAGCCGTGGTGATCGCCGTGGAGGCGCCCACGTTCGAGGCGGGGACCGCGGCGCTGTCGGCCATGGCGGACGCGCTCGCCCCGCAGCTGGCCACCGCCACGGGCGGCGCCTGCTGAGGCGACACCCCGTCGTCGTCGTCGACCTGTCCCGGGTGCCCACCGCCGGACCCGCAGCCCGGAAGCCCCCGCCCGGGGACCGGAACAGGTGGGCCGGATCGCGGTGACCGGCGGCGCAACTAGACTGTTCCGCGGCGGTCTCGAGCCCTCGAGGACGCGCCCGCGCCGGAACCGCGGATCCCACGACCCGGGACCCTCGCGACCCGGTGACCCCTAGGAAAGGCCACGCCCATGCTCTCCCGCATCGACCTGCGCGGTCGCATTCTCGGAACCGCCGAGCTGCGCCGCACGCTCCCGCGCGGCGCCGCGGACGTCGACTCCGTCGTCGACACCGTGCGCCCGGTGGTCGAGGCGGTCCGCGAGCACGGCGCCACCGCCGCGCTCGACTACGGCGAGAAGTTCGACGGCGTCCGCCCGGACACGGTGCGCGTCCCCGCCGCCGAGATCGCCCGCGCGGCCGAGGAACTCGACCCGGACATCCGGGAGGCGCTCGTCGAGGCCATCCGCCGCGCGCGCATCGTCCACTCCGCGCAGAAGCGCACCGACACCGTCACCGAGGTGGCCCCGGGCGGCTTCGTGACCGAACGCTGGGTGCCGGTCGAGCGGGTGGGGCTCTACGTGCCCGGCGGCAAGGCCGTCTACCCCTCCAGCGTCATCATGAACGTCGTGCCCGCCCAGGTCGCCGGCGTGGGATCGCTCGTCGTGGCGTCCCCGCCGCAGGCCGACTCCGGGGGCTGGCCGCATCCCACGATCCTCGCCGCCTGCGCCCTGCTCGGCGTCGAGGAGGTCTGGGCCGTCGGCGGCGCGCAGGCCGTCGCGCTCCTCGCCTACGGCGGGCAGGACACCGACTCCGCGGACCTCGAGCCGGTCGACATGGTCACCGGGCCGGGCAACGTCTACGTCACCGCCGCCAAGCGCCTGTGCCGCAGCGTCGTGGGAATCGACTCCGAGGCCGGTCCGACCGAGATCGCGGTGCTGGCCGACGACTCCGCCGACCCGGTCCACGTGGCCTACGACCTCATCAGCCAGGCCGAACACGACCCCAACGCCGCCAGCGTCCTGGTGACCGACTCCCAGACCCTCGCCGACACCGTCGACGCCGAGATCGAGGCCCGCTACGAGGTGACCCTCAACGCCGACCGGGTGCGCGAGGCGCTCGAGGGGCCGCAGTCGGCCATCGTCCTGGTGGACGACATCGAGGCCGGCCTGAAGATAGTCGACGCCTACGCCGCCGAACACCTCGAGGTCCAGACCCGCGACTCCGCCGGCGACGCCTCCCGGGTCCGCAACGCCGGCGCGATCTTCGTCGGCGCCTACTCGCCGGTCCCGCTCGGCGACTACGCCGCCGGCTCCAACCACGTCCTGCCCACCTCCGGTTCGGCCCGCCATTCCTCGGGGCTGAGCGTGCAGACCTTCCTGCGCGGCATCCACGTCGTGGACTACGACCAGGCCGCGCTCAAGGAGATCGCCCCGACGGTCGTGACCCTCGCCGACGCCGAGCGCCTGCCGGCCCACGGCGAGGCCATCCGCGCCCGCTTCGAGGACCTCACCGCAGGGGAGGACGACCGATGAGCACCACCCCGCGCCCCGGTGTGGGACTCGACGCGCTGCCGCTGCGCGACAACCTCCGCGGCCTGAGCGCCTACGGCGCTCCGCAGCTCGAGGTTCCCGTCCAGCTCAACACCAACGAGAACCCGCACCCGCCCAGCGCCGCGCTCGTGGCCGACATCGCCGAGGCAGTGGCCGCCGCTTCCGCGGACCTCAACCGATACCCCGACCGGGACGCGGTGGGCCTGCGGACGGACCTGGCCGCCTACCTCACCCGCCAGACCGGGGTCGAGGTGGACACCGACATGGTGTGGGCCGCCAACGGCTCCAACGAGATCCTCCAACAGCTCCTCCAGGCCTTCGGTGGCCCCGGACGCAGTGCCATGGGGTTCGTGCCCAGCTACTCGATGCACCCCATCCTCGCCTCCGGCACCGACACCGAGTGGATCCCCGTGCAGCGGGCGGACGACCTGTCCATCGACGTGGACGCCGCACTCGAGGCGATCGCCGAGCACCGGCCCGACGTGCTGTTCGTGACCACCCCCAACAACCCGACCGGGCACATCGTCGAGCTCGACGACCTGCGGCGGCTGCTCGACGCGGCCCCCGGGATCGTGGTGGTGGACGAGGCCTACGCGGAGTTCTCCCCGTCGCCCAGCGCCTGCACCCTGCTGGCCCAATACCCGACCAAGCTGGTGGTCTCCCGGACCATGAGCAAGGCGTTCGCGTTCGCCGGCGGGCGACTCGGCTACTTCGCCGCCGACCCGGCCTTCGTCGACGCGGTCCTGCTGGTGCGGCTGCCGTACCACCTGTCGATGATCTCGCAGGCCGCCGCGCGCGCAGCACTGCGGCACGCCGACGAGACCCTGGCCTCGGTGGCGCTCCTGTCAGACGAGCGCAAACGCGTCACCGCAGGGCTCGAGGAGCAGGGCTACGAGGTGCTGCCGAGCGAGGCCAACTTCGTGCTCTACGGTCCGTTCGCCGACGCCCCGCGTGCCTGGCAGCGCTATCTCGACGCCGGGGTGCTCATCCGCGACGTGGGTATCCGGGGGCGCCTGCGGGCCACCATCGGACTAGAACATGAGAATGATCGGTTGTTGCAGGTGAGTGCCGAACTGGCGGCCGAGGAGATCGGCCCGCGAACCGAGGAGAAGCGATGACCGAGCAGACCACACGCCGGGGCCGGGCCGAGAGGACCACCAAAGAGTCCTCGATCGTGGTGGAGATCGACCTCGACGGGACCGGGCAGACCGACATCGCCACCGGCGTCCCGTTCTTCGACCACATGCTCACCGCCTTCGGCCAGCACGGTGCATTCGACCTGACCGTCCGCGCGACCGGCGACATCGACATCGAGGCCCACCACACGGTCGAGGACACCGCGATCGTGCTCGGCCAGGCCCTCGGCCGGGCGCTGGGGGACAAGCGCGGCATCCGTCGCTTCGGCCAGTGCTCCCTGCCCATGGACGAGACCCTCGCCGAGGCGGTCGTCGACGTCTCGGGCCGGCCGTACTGCGTCCACACCGGCGAACCCGAGATGATGACCGGCTACGTGGTGATCGGCCACGACAGCGCGCCGTACGGCACCGTGCTCAACAAGCACGTCTTCGAGACCATGGCCTACAACGCCCGCATCGCGCTCCACGTGATCGTGCACTACGGGCGCGACCCGCACCACATCACCGAGGCCGAGTACAAGGCCGTCGCCCGGGCCCTGCGCGCGGCCGTCGAGCCCGATCCGCGGATCACCGGGATCCCGTCGACCAAGGGCGCCCTGTGATGCCGGCGTGACCCCCCGCGACACCCGGGAAGGGGCGCTGCGCCAGCTCATCGCCACGCGCGGCGTCCCGGCCTCGTTCGCACTGGTGCTGCTCGCCTTCGGCGGGTTCGCCCTGCTCCTGCCCGTCGTCCCGCTCGCGGTGGTGCGCGGTGGCGGCAGCGAACTGGTGGCCGGCGCCGCCACCGGCGTGTTCATGACGGTCACCGTCCTGTTCCAGCTCGCCACCCCACGGATCACCGGCGTGCTCGGCTACCGGTGGGTGCTCGGGATCGGAAGCGCCCTGCTCGGCCTGCCCTCCGGGCTCCTGGCGCTCTTCGACAGCTCGTTCGCGGTGCTTGCGATCAGCGGCATCCGTGGCGCCGGTTTCGGCATGATGACCGTCGCGGGCTCCGCGCTGGTGGCGGAACTCGCCCCGCCCGGGATGCTCGGTCGGGCCACCTCGCTCATCGGACTGGCCATCGGTATCTCCGAGGCGCTGTTCCTGCCGCTGGGCCTGTGGCTGCTCGAGGCGTTCGGACTGCCCACTGTGGCGTGGAGCGCCACCGCGTTCGGCGCCGTCGGCCTGGTGGCGGCCGCGCGACTGCCGCAAGTGTTCCCCCAGCCACCGGAGGACGACGAGCGCTCTGGGATGAGCCCGCGTCGGGTCCTGGTGCTCTTGGTCGGGCCGTTCCTCGTGATGCTCGCCGTGACCCTCCCATATGGCGCCGCGGCCTCGTTCCTGTCACCCGCACTGGACGCGATCGTCGCCGGTGACGGCGCGGTCGTGGCGGGTGTGTGCCTCGGTCTGATCGGAGTGGGGGTGATCACCGGGCGCACGATCGCCGGAACGATCTCCGACCGTCGCGGACCAGGTGCACTGGTGTGGCCGGGCCTGGGGGTGGCCGCGGTCGGGATGATCGGAATCGCCTGGCTCCTGCAGACCGAGGCGGACCTGTGGTGGTTCGTGCTGCCCGCGATCGTGTTCGGACTCGGGTTCGGGGCCGTACAGAACGAGGCCCTGGTCGGCTCGTTCGAGCGCATGCCCCGTTCAAGGCTGGGTACCGCGTCCGCGTCCTGGAACATCTCCTTCGACGCCGGCACGGGACTCGGATCTGTGGTGATGGGGGTGTTCGCCGGATTCGGGTACGTCGTGTTGTTCGCGGTGGCCGCAGCCATCGTCCTGGTGGTGGGAGGTCCCGCCGCGGTCACGGCCAGACGTACCAGACCCCCTCGCGATCGGGCTCTGCCCGGCACCGGCGATAGGCTGAACGGATGACGACACAGGCCACGCGGGTGGCACTCCTGGACTACGGATCCGGCAACCTGCGATCGGCCCAGCGGGCACTGGAACGCGTCGGGGCGGTCGTGGAACTGACCTCCGACCCACGCGTGGCCACCGAGGCCGAGGCGCTCGTGGTCCCGGGGGTCGGCGCGTTCGCCGCCTGCATGCAGGGACTCGAGGCCGTCAAGGGGCCGCGGATCATCGGCGAGCGGCTCGCCGGCTCACGGCCCGTCCTCGGGATCTGTGTGGGGATGCAGGTGATGTTCGACCGGGGTACCGAGTTCGCAGACGGTGAGCACGCCGATTCCGCCGGTGTCCCCGGATGCGGGGAGTGGCCGGGCGTGGTCGAACGACTCGAGGCGCCCGTCCTTCCCCACATGGGCTGGAACACTGTCGAGGCGGCACCCGGGTCTGTCCTCTTCGAGGGCATCCCCGCTGACGAGCGCTTCTACTTCGTGCACTCCTACGGGGTCAGGGACTGGGTCATGGAGCCCTCCGACCACCTGCGCGCACCCGATGTCACCTGGGCCACGCACGGCACCCGGTTCGTGGCCGCCGTGGAGAACGGCCCCCTCAGCGCGACCCAGTTCCACCCCGAGAAGTCCGGCGATGCCGGCCTGCACATCCTCGAGAACTGGATCCGTTCCGTTGGCTAGATCCGGTCGACCGGCCGCGCCGGTCTCGTTCGCGATGCTGGCGATCTGCGTAGCCGGTGCGGGCGTGCTGTGTCTGGCGCTCACCGGCGCCGCAGTGGCACTGGTGTCGCTCGCACCCGCCGGCCGGGCTGTTGTGGCCCTGGCGGGTCTGGTGCTGACCATCGTCGCGATGGGGGTGACCTCGGCCCGGATCACCGACCGCGCGATCCGGGCCGAGTACGGGGACGAGCCCGTCGCAGAAGCGGGCCACGACGAGGGTTCCGGCGCGGACGGACTAGGCTGACTCCCGTGAGCAACGCTTCTTACCTCGAACTCCTGCCCGCCGTGGATGTCGCCGACGGGCAGGCCGTGCGCCTCGTCCAGGGAGAGGCGGGGACCGAGACCTCGTACGGTTCCCCGCTGGAGGCCGCCATGCAGTGGCAGCGCGACGGAGCGGAATGGGTCCACCTCGTGGACCTCGACGCCGCGTTCGGGCGCGGGAGCAACCGCGAACTCCTCGCCGAGGTGGTGGGCACCCTCGACATCAAGGTCGAGATGTCCGGCGGAATCCGCGACGACGAATCGCTCGAGGCGGCTCTGGCGACGGGCTGTACGCGGGTCAACCTGGGCACCGCGGCGTTGGAGAACCCGGACTGGTGCCGGTCGGCGATCGCCCGCCACGGCGACCGGATCGCGGTGGGACTCGACGTCCGCGTCGTGGACGGTGACCCCCGCCTGCGGGGTCGCGGCTGGGTGTCTGACGGTGGCAACCTCTGGGAGGTGCTCGAGCGTCTGGACCGGGACGGGTGCGCCCGCTACGTGGTGACCGACGTGTCCAAGGACGGCATGCTCAACGGGCCGAACCTCGAGATGCTCGCGCAGGTGTGCGCCGCGACCGATGCCCCGGTGGTCGCTTCCGGAGGAGTCTCCTCCGTCGCAGATCTCGAGGCGATCGCCACGCTGGTCCCGCAGGGCGTCGAGGGAGCGATCGTCGGCAAGGCCCTCTACGCCGGACGCTTCACGCTGCCGGAGGCCCTCGCCGCCGTGAGCGTCCGCTGAGCGTCGAGACCTTCCGGTAGCACCACGCCGGTAGCACCCGCAGCACGACCTCGAGCAGGAGGCCCGAGATGGACGATCAGACCGGAAACACCCTGCCGACGGGCCTGGCCGTCGACCCGACCGAGGCGCTCGCGCTCGCGGCACGGGTCCTCGACGAGGTCACGCCCAGGTTCGTCGAGGGGGTCGGTGCACAGGGGATCCAGACCAAGGCCACCCGGACCGACTTCGCCACGGCACTGGACCTGGAGCTGGAGCGCCGGATCTCTGATGCACTGCGCGAGGGTACGGGGCTCGAGGTACACGGCGAGGAGTACGGCGGACCACCGGTCAACGAGGGCACGCTGTGGGTGGTGGACCCGATCGACGGCACCGCCAACTACTCACTGGGCATCCCCACCGCCGGCATCCTCGTATCACTCGTCCACGACCGGCAGCCGGTCCTCGGACTGACGTGGCTGCCGCTTCTCGGCCTGCGGTTCACCTCGGTCGCCGGGGGGCCTCTGCGCCAGAACGGTGAGGTGGTCCCGGCGCTGCCGGACGTGTCGATCCGGGACGTCGCGCTGGGGCTGGGCTCGCTCAACACGGGCGCCAGGACCACCTATCCGCCGGCCTACCGGCGAGAGGTGTTCGAGCAGCTCACCGTCGCGGCGGCCCGCACCCGCAAGTTCGGATCGACCGGCGTGGACCTGGCGTTCGTGGCCTCCGGGAGGCTGTCTGCGGCGGTGAGCTTCGGGAACTTCGCCTGGGACAACGCCGCGGGAGCCTCCCACGTGCGTTCTGCAGGCGGCGTGGTCACGGACCTCGCCGGGAAGCCGTGGTCGGTCGAGTCGCAGTCGATACTCGCCGCCGGACCCCGCGCCCACGCCGAGATCCTCGACACGATCACCCAGCTCGGCGAGCCGGGCACCTACTTCGAAGCGGGTCGCCGACGGGCCACCCCGGAACCCGAGAGCCCCCGTACGTGGCTCGAGGAAGGACGCTGAACCGATCATGACTGTCGCTACCAGGGTGATCCCCTGCTTGGACGTCGACGCCGGCCGTGTGGTCAAGGGCGTGAACTTCCTCGACCTGCGTGACGCCGGTGACCCGGTGGAGCTCGCAGCCGCCTACGGGCAGCAGGGCGCGGACGAGTTGACCTTCCTCGACGTGACCGCGTCGTCCTCCGGACGCGGCACCATGATCGACGTGGTCAAGCGGACCGCGGAGCAGATCTTCATCCCGCTGACGGTCGGCGGCGGCGTCCGCACAGAAGAGGACGTGGACCAGCTGCTGCGTGCCGGGGCGGACAAGGTCAGCGTCAACACCGCCGCGATCGCGCGCCCCGAACTCCTGGCCGAGCTCAGCCGTCGTTTCGGTGCCCAGTGCATCGTCCTGTCCGTGGATGCGCGCACCGTCCCGGAAGGTGAGGAGCCGACCCCGTCGGGCTGGGAGGTCACCACCCACGGTGGCCGGCGCGGCACCGGGATCGACGCCGTCGAGTGGGCCCGCCGTGGCCAGGAGCTCGGGGTGGGGGAGATCCTGCTCAACTCCATGGACGCCGACGGCACCAAGGCGGGTTTCGACCTCGCGATGCTGCGCGCGGTCCGTGAGGTGGTCAGCGTCCCCGTGATCGCCTCGGGTGGGGCCGGTGCGGTGGAGCACTTCGCGCCCGCTGTCCATGCAGGAGCCGACGCGGTGCTCGCCGCCAGCGTCTTCCATTTCGGTGAGATGACCATCGGAGACGTCAAGAAGGCCATGGCTGCCGAGGGGATCACGGTCCGATGACCGGGCACGTCCTCGACCCGGCGATCGCCGGGCGCCTGAGCCGGACGCCGGACGGACTCGTCGCGGCGGTCGTGCAGGACGCGTCCTCGGGCAGAGTGCTCATGATGGCCTGGATGGACGACGCCGCTCTCGCGGAGACCCTTGCGACCCGGCGGGGCGTGTACTTCTCGCGATCCCGTGGTCAGCGATGGGTCAAGGGCGAGACCTCCGGGCATGTCCAACACGTGCGCAGCGTGGAGATCGACTGCGACGGCGACACGGTGCTGTTGCGCGTGGACCAGACCGGCGCGGCCTGCCACAACGGCACCACCAGTTGTTTCGACACCGCCACACTGCTCGAGGAGGACTGAACCCCGTGCCCTTCATCCAGATCAATCAGCTCGCCGGCATGCCCGCGGACGACAAGGCTCGCGTGATCGAGGCCGTGACCGCGGCCTACGCCGAGGCCGCCGGTAAGGACGCGTCCAAGGTGTGGGTCCACGTGGCCGACATGCCTTACGACTCCTTCGGTATCGGGGGCAAGGTCCTCGGATGAGCACGCAGACCACCACCTTCGAGCAGTTCCGGGTTCTGGCCGCCGGGCACCGCGTGGTGCCGGTGGTGCGAACGGTCCTCGCCGACTCGGAGACACCACTGTCGGCCTACGCGAAGCTGGCCGACGACCGTCCGGGGACATTCCTCCTGGAGTCAGCCGAGCACGGCCGGTCGTGGTCGCGGTGGTCGTTCATCGGATGTGGTGCGGCTGCCGCCCTGACGGTCGACGAGGCCGGTGAGGCCACCTGGTGGGGAAACGTGCCTGCCGGCGCGCCGACCGGTGGTGATCCGCTCGATGCGCTACGCCGAACCCTCGAACTGCTCGGCACCGACCAGATCGAGGGGCTGCCACCGTTGACCTCGGGGATGGTGGGCTACCTCGGCTACGACATCGTGCGCCGTCTCGAGCGGATCGAGCCGGACACGGTGGACGACCTGCGTGTGCCCGAGCTCGTGCAGTTGCTCGCCTCCGACATCGCGGCGTTCGACCATCACGAGGGTCGGATCCACCTCATCGCCAACGCGGTCAACTGGGACGGCAGCGATGATCGGATCGAGGAGGCTTACGAGGACGCCGTGGCGCGGGTGGAGTCCATGACTGCCCGGCTCGCCGCCCCCGGCGGGGGCGGGGTGAGCGTGTTCGACACCCCCACACCACAGGTCCGCCGATGCACGGACGAGGAGACCTTCCACGCCAGGGTCGCGGACATCATCGGACAGATCCACGCTGGTGAGACGTTCCAGGTGGTTCTGAGCCAACGCTTCGAGGTGGACACACAGGCCTCTCCGCGCGACGTCTACAGGATCCTGCGCACCACCAACCCGAGCCCTTACATGTTCCTGATCACGGTGCCCGACGGTAGCGGGGAGGACGGTTTCGGTGGCACGGCGTTCACCGTCGTCGGCTCCAGTCCGGAGGCCCTGGTCACGGTGCAGGACAGGGTGGCCGTCACCAATCCGATCGCCGGGACCCGGCCGCGTGGGACGGATGAGGAACACGATGTCCTTCTGGCCAAGGACATGATCGAGGACGCCAAGGAGAACGCCGAGCACCTCATGCTCGTGGACCTGGGTCGCAACGACCTCGGCCGGGTGTGCGCTCCGGGCACCGTCGAGGTCACCAAGTTCCGGCAGGTCGAGCGGTACAGCCACGTCATGCACATGGTCTCGACCGTGTCGGGCCGGCTCGCGGACGGCCGAACGGGACTCGACGCGGTGACCGCCTGCTTCCCCGCGGGCACGCTCTCGGGTTCGCCCAAACCGCGCGCACTGCAGATCATCGAGGACCTCGAGGACACCCGCCGCGGGGTCTACGGCGGCGTGGTGGGCTATCTGGATTTCGCCGGCAACACTGATCAGGCCATCGCGATCCGGTCAGCCGTGATCAAGGACGGCACGGCGTTCGTCCAGGCGGGTGCGGGCATCGTCGCCGATTCCGTGGCGAGCGCCGAGGACGAGGAATGCCGTAACAAGGCCATGGCGGTCCTACGGGCCGTCGCGGCGGCGGAGACCCTGCGGGACGCGGTGGACCGGGCCGGCGACCAGGCGGCGCGGTGACACAGCGTTCCCGGCTCCTGGTGCCGGTGGTCCTGCTCCTGCTCGGGGCGGCGTTGCTGTGGATCGCCTCCCGCGCCACCTGGCTGGAAGTGGTGGCGTTCAACGACCAGTCCGGCGAGGTGTCGCGGACCCTGAACGGGAACGACTGGCAGCCCGCGTTGGTGCCGTTGGCGCTCGGAGCCGTGGCCGCGGTCGCCGCGGTGGCACTGGTGCGGGGTCTGGCCGCCCGGGTGGTGGGCGCGGTCATCATGATGCTCGGGCTGGCGGCGGGGGCATTGCTGTTCTCGGGCGTCGGCGACGTGGACACCGATCGGGTGCACTCGGTCGTGACCAGCTCCGAGGGGCCGGCCCGTACGAACGCAGGGCCGGGTTCGGCGGGTTCGGCGGCGGTCCCGGTGTGGTCACAGATCACGGAGATCTCCACACGTTCGTCGGGTGCGGTGGCCACCGGGGCCGGTGCGTTGGCGTTGCTCGCGGCGGGGCTGGTGGTGGTGCTCCGTCCGGCACGGGCGGTGCAGCGCGACGACCGGTACGTGACGCCGGCCGCCAGGCGGGAGGAGGCGTCCGCCGCGTCGGGCGGCGAGACCGGTTCCGGCCGTGACCTGTGGCAGGACCTGGACGAGGGGCGCGACCCCACCGCCTGAGGAGCTTTCCGGGAGGTCCGGATTCGGGAACGTCGGCCCGGACCTCTATTGTTGATCTCGATCACACATTCCCCCATTTCTGCTGAGGGAGGTCACGGTGGGCACCGTGCTCGACTCGATTCTCGACGGCGTTCGTGAGGACGTCGCGGCCCGCGAGGCTGTTATCGACCTGGAGTCGGTGAAGAAGGCGGCCAAGGCGGCTCCGGAGCCGCGCGACGCGCTGAAGGTGCTGCGTGAACCCGGGGTCGGTGTCATCGCGGAGGTCAAGCGGGCGAGCCCGTCCAAGGGCCAGCTCGCCGACATCCCGGATCCGGCCGTGCTGGCCAGGATGTACGAAGAGGGCGGCGCCCGGATCATCTCGTGCCTGACCGAGGAGCGGCGTTTCAACGGGAGCCTGGCGGATCTCGACGCGGTGCGTCGCGCGGTGGACATCCCGGTGCTGCGCAAGGACTTCGTGGTGGGCCCGTACCAGATCCACGAGGCCCGGGCGCATGGCGCGGACCTGGTCCTGCTGATCGTTGCGGCGCTCGAGCAGGAGGCCCTGGTCTCGCTGCTGGACCGCACCGAATCGCTGGGGATGACCGCTCTGGTGGAGGTCCACACCGAGGAGGAGGCGGACCGCGCGCTCGAGGCGGGGGCCACCGTCATCGGCGTCAACGCGCGCAATCTGAAGACCCTCGAAGTGGACCGGGGTGTGTTCTCGCGCATCGCTCCGGGGCTGCCGTCGAACGTGGTGAAGATCGCCGAGTCCGGAGTACGGGATGCCTCGGATCTGTTGGCGTACGCCAGTGTCGGTGCCGACGCGGTACTGGTGGGCGAGGGGCTGGTGACGCAGGGTGACCCGCGGGCCGCCTGCAATGCACTCGCCACAGCGGGCGCGCACCCGTCCTGCCCGCAGGGACCCCGCTAGTCCCGTTCCCCGGGCTTCCGGCAGACTGGGAGCGTGACTTCCAACGATCTGCCACCACTTCCCACAATGGGGGATGTCCTCCGCATCTCCACCGGCCTCGAGCCTGATCAGAAGGGCCACTGGGGGCTGTTCGGGGGGCGGTATGTCCCCGAGGCCCTCATGGCGGTGGTCGACGAGGTGACCGACGCGTACGCCAAGGCGCGTGCGGACGAGGAGTACCTCGCGCAGTTGGACAAGCTGCAGAAGCATTATTCCGGCCGTCCGTCGCCGCTGTACGAGGCGGAGCGATTCGGCGCCGAGGTGGGGGCCCGGGTGTTCCTCAAGCGTGAGGACCTCAACCACACGGGCTCGCACAAGATCAACAACGTTCTGGGGCAGGCGCTGCTGGCGCAGCGGATGGGCAAGACCCGGGTGATCGCCGAGACCGGTGCCGGTCAGCACGGGGTGGCCACCGCCACCGCCTGTGCCCTGCTCGGGCTCGAGTGCAAGGTCTACATGGGTGCGGTCGACGTACGGCGCCAGGCGTTGAACGTCGCCCGGATGCGGCTGCTCGGTGCGGAGGTCGAGGCCGTGGAGATCGGTTCGGCGACTCTCAAGGACGCGATCAACGAGGCCATGCGGGAGTGGGTGTCGCGCGCTGATGACACGTATTACTCCTTCGGTACGGCGGCCGGGCCGCATCCGTTCCCTGCGATGGTCCGCGATTTCCAGCGGATCGTGGGCGCCGAGGCCCGTGCGCAGATCCTGGAGCAGGCCGGTCGGCTCCCCGACGCGGCGGTCGCGTGCGTGGGTGGCGGGTCCAATGCGATCGGCTTGTTCCACCCTTTCCTCGAGGACGCCTCGGTCCGCCTCGTGGGTTGCGAGGCCGGCGGCGACGGTGTGGAGTCCGGTCGTACGGCCGCCACGATCAACGCGGGCCGGCCGGGTGTGTTCCAGGGGTCGTACGCGCACCTGATGCAGGACGAGGACGGTCAGACGATCGACTCGCACTCCATCTCCGCGGGCCTGGACTACCCGGGTGTGGGGCCGGAGCACTCCTATCTGTCGGAGATCGGTCGGGCGGAATACCGACCGGTCACCGACTCGCAGGCGATGGACGCGTTCGCGCAGTTGTGCCGGACCGAGGGCATCATCCCGGCGATCGAGTCGGCGCACGCGCTCGCGGGTGCGGCGCAGCTCGCGGAGGAGGGGGTCGGCCTGATCCTGGTCAACGTCTCGGGTCGTGGGGACAAGGACGTGGACACCGCGGCGCGGTGGTTCGGACTGTTGGGCGGTGGTGAACCACCGGAGGCGGGTGTGGACGTACGGAAGAGCGACGACGACGACAACGCGTCGGCTGGTCACACGGATGGGGGAGTCGAGGGATGAGCATTCTCAGCGACGTGTTCGAGCGGTGTCGTGCCGAGGGCCGGGCCGCTCTCATCGGCTACTACCCGGCGGGTTTCCCCACGCTGGAGGGCTCGATCGAGGCCGTGCGCACGATGGTGGCCAACGGCTGCGACGTGGTCGAGGTGGGGATCCCGTACTCGGATCCGATGATGGACGGTCCCACCATCCAGGCGGCGGCCGACACCGCGCTGGAGGCGGGCTTCCGGGTGCGGGACACCTTCGAGGTGGTGCGGGCTGTGGCCGAGGCCGGCGCGGTGCCCGCGGTGATGAGTTACTGGAATCCGATCCTGCAGTACGGCGTCGAGCGGTTCGCCGCTGACTTCGCCGCCGCCGGGGGCGCGGGGGTGATCACTCCCGACCTGATCCCGGATGAGGCGGAGGAGTGGATCGCGGCCACCGATGCCCACGGGGTCGATCGGGTGTTCCTGGTGGCGCCGTCGTCCACGCCGGAGCGGCTGGCCATGACCCTGTCGAAGACCGGGGGGTTCGTGTACGTCCAGGCGGTCATGGGTGTCACCGGTGCGCGTGACGTGGTGACGGACGCCCCCAAGGTGCTCACGGCTCGGGTGCGTGAGATCTCGGACCTCGCGTGTGGTGTGGGCCTGGGTGTCCGCAACGGTGACCAGGCGGCGGAGATCGCCTCGTATGCGGACGGGGTGATCGTCGGTTCGGCGCTCATCACCGCCGCGTCCGAGGGGTTGGAGGCGTTGGGCCGGCTCACGGCCGAGCTCGCCGAGGGTGTGCGCCGGCCGGGGATGTCGTCGTGATCCCCAGCCCTCCCCAGGGGGTCTGGGAGATCGGCCCGTTCCCGCTGCGCGCCTATGCGCTGTGGATCATCCTCGGGATCGTCATCGCGATCTGGTGGGGCGAGAAGCGCTGGGTTGCCCGCGGGGGTCGTGCCGGCGTCGTCGTCGACACCGCCCTGTGGGCCATCCCGTTCGGCCTGATCGGTGGACGGATCTACCACGTCGCCACCGACTGGTACCGGTACTTCGGTGAGGGCAGGAACCCCGTCGACGCGCTGAAGATCTGGGACGGCGGCCTGGGCATCTGGGGCGCGGTCGCGTTCGGCGCCCTGGGCGCCTACATCGGGCTGCGCCAGCAGGGGATCCGGGCGATCGGCGCGTTCGGGGACTCGGTGGCGCCCGGCATCGTGCTGGCCCAGGGGATCGGGCGGCTGGGAAACTACTTCAACCAGGAGCTCTACGGTCGTGAGACCGACGTGCCGTGGGCCCTGGAGATCTACCAGCGTTACGACGAGACGTACGGATATTCCGAGACGATCGGCCGCTCCACCGGGCAGGTCCTCGCGACCGTGCACCCCACGTTCCTCTACGAGCTGCTGTGGAACGTGCTCGTGGCCGTGGTGTTGGTGCTGGTCGACCGGCGGTTCCGCCTCGGCCACGGCCGACTCTTCGCGTTGTACGTGGCCCTGTACTGCTTCGGCCGCTTCTGGGTGGAACTCATGCGTGCCGACAGCGCGACCCAGGTGTTCGGGTTGCGGATCAACACGATCGTCTCGGTGGTCGTGATGGTCGCCGCCCTGGTCTACTTCTTCCGGGTGCGCAAGGGCCGTGAGGACCCCGCGGAGCTGCAGGCGGCGCAGGAGCAGGCGGACGGTACGTCCGCTGACTCCTCGGACGGCTCGGGAGATGCCGGTACCGAGCCCGTCGCCGACGATCCGGACGGTGAGGCACCCCCGTTGGCCGGTCGTTGACGTCCGGTTCACCGACAGTCCGCCCGGGAGGACTAGATTGGGTCGGGTGAACCGTCGTACCAAGATCGTCTGCACCCTGGGTCCTGCCGTCGCCTCCGAAGCCGGCATCCGTGAGCTCGTCGACGCCGGGATGGACGTCGCGCGGCTCAATTTCAGTCACGGCGAGCATGCCGACCACGAGGCGAACTACCGCTGGGTCCGCAAGGCCTCTGACGAGTCCGGCCGCGCCGTGGGCGTGCTGGCGGACCTGCAGGGCCCCAAGATCCGCCTCGGTCGTTTCATCGAGGAGCGCCACGAGTGGGCGGAGGGCGACCGTGTCGTCATCACCGTCGCGGATGTCGAGGGCACCAAGGACCGCGTCTCGACCACCTACAAGGGGCTGGCCGACGATGCCCGCCCCGGTGATCGTCTCCTGGTGGACGACGGGAACATCGGTCTGACGGTGGAGCGGGTCGAGGGCGAGGACGTGCACTGCCTCGTCACCGAGGGCGGGATCGTCTCCAACAACAAGGGTGTCTCGCTTCCGGGGATGAACGTCTCCGTCCCGGCGCTGAGCGAGAAGGACATCGCGGACCTGCGTTTCGCGCTCGCCCTCGGTGTGGACTTCATCGCCCTGTCGTTCGTGAGGTCGCCGGCTGATGTGGATCTCGTGCACGAGATCATGGACGAGGTCGGGATCCACGTGCCGGTGATCGCCAAGCTGGAGAAGCCGGAGGCGATCAAGAACCTCGAGTCGATCGTCCTGGCTTTCGACGCGATCATGGTGGCCCGCGGTGACTTGGGGGTGGAGCTGCCCCTGCAGGAGGTTCCGCTCGTCCAGAAGCGCGCCATCCAGATCGCTCGCGAGAACGCGAAGCCGGTGATCGTCGCGACCCAGATGCTGGAGTCGATGATCGGCAGCTCCCGGCCCACCCGTGCCGAGGCCTCCGACGTGGCCAACGCGGTCCTCGACGGCGCGGACGCGGTGATGCTCTCCGGTGAGACATCGGTCGGCAAGTACCCGATCGAGGCCGTGCGGACCATGTCGTCCATCGCTCTGGCCGTGGAGTCCGATTCGACCGCGGCGCCGGACCTGGTCCACATCCCGCGCACCAAGCGTGGCGTGATCTCCTACTCGGCACGGGAGATCGGGGAGCGGCTGGGCGCCAAGGCTCTCGTGGCCGTCACCTCGACGGGCGACACGGTGCGGCGCCTGGCCCGCCTGCACAGCCACCTGCCGCTGATCGCGATCACCGGCGACCCCCGTATCCGTAGCCAGCTCGCGCTGACCTGGGGGACGGAGACCTTCCTCACCGACCGGATCAACGACACCGCAGAGGTCGTCAAGGTCACCGACGAGATGCTGCTCCCGCTCGAGGGGTACAACAAGGACGACCTGATCGTCCTCGTGGCGGGCAACGTCCCCGGGGTCGAGGGCTCGACGAACTTCATCCTCGTGCACCGGATCGGCGAAGCCGACCACTGATCACCCCCAGATAACGGTTCTCGGCGCCGGTCAGCTCCCCGCTGACCGGCGCTTTCGCATTTTTTTGTGCTTTTAGCGTGACAGTGTCGAGACACTTCTGTTACCTTCTTGGTGGCCGCCGGGGAAGCCGGTCGGCCCACTGCTTCACCCGCAACAGACTTTGAGGTTTCCCCTGATGTCCGACGCCACCAGCATTCCCTTCGCCGAGCTCGCCGACCGGTTCGGCATGGACGGCTCCGGCGCGGCCGGCGGTCGTCACCGTGCCGTCCGTTCGTCCGCCCGCATGGGCCGTCTCGTCGCGGGTGCCGTCGCCGGCGCCGCGCTGTCCGGTGGTGTCGCCATGGCCGCCGCTCCCGCTGCCTCCGCCCAGTCTGCTGAGGTCAACCCCGAGCAGCTCGCCGAGATGGCGCAGGGCTTCGTCCAGGGCATCGGGCTGAGCGAGCAGCAGCTGCGCGACTACGCGAACGGCTTCGCGCTCGATCCGGCGATCTTCGGCTCGCTGGGTGTCCCGGGAGTCGGTGGGGCGCACAAGCCGACCAACGGGCCCATCACCTCCAGCTTCGGTCCCCGCTGGGGCACCTTCCACAACGGCACCGACTTCGGCGCCCCCATCGGGACCCCGATGTACGCCGCCAAGTCCGGCAAGGTCGTCGCCGCCGGCCCTGCGTCCGGCTACGGACTGTGGATCCGCATCCAGACCGACGACGGATACCTGCTGGAGTACGGCCACAACGACAAGAACTACGTCTCGGTGGGGCAGCGGGTCAACGCCGGGCAGGTCATCGGCACCGTCGGCAACCGCGGCTACTCCACCGGTCCGCACCTGCACTTCGGTGTGCGGAACCCCGCTGGTCAGTGGATCGACCCGGTGCCGTGGCTGCGGTCCAACGGCGTCGCCGTCTGACCCCACGCGTTTCGGTTCTGCGCCCCGTCTCCCGAGCAGGGAGGCGGGGCGCACCGCATTCCCCGGCACTACGCGTTCGTGGCGGCCGTGTGCGTTTCGCGCCGCCGTCGGTGCGCCGGTTCCGGGCTCACCCGGGATCACCCGCACTCACCCGGGCCCGCCTTTCGGACCGGACCCGTGCCGCATCTGACAAAGTGGGGCGGGAACTTCCCGTGAACCGATGAAAGAGGCGATCCATGTCGCAGACCGTGAAGGGCGTCATCGCCCGCAGTAAGGGTGCCGAGGTCGAACTCGTCGACGTCGTCGTCCCCGACCCGGGCCCCAACGACGTCATCGTCCGCGTGCAGGCGTGCGGCGTCTGCCACACCGACCTGGCCTACCGCGACGGCGGCATCAACGACGAGTACCCCTTCCTTCTCGGCCACGAGGCCGCGGGAATCGTGGAGACCGTCGGCGAGGACGTCACCCACGTCGCCGAGGGCGACTTCGTGGTCCTCAACTGGCGCGCGGTGTGCGGCGAGTGCCGCGCCTGCAAGCGGGGTGAGCAGCAGTACTGCTTCGCCACGCACAACGCGTCACAGAAGATGACCCTGACCGACGGCACCGAACTCACACCGGCGCTGGGGATCGGCGCGTTCATCGACAAGACGCTCGTGCACGAGGGCCAGTGCACCAAGGTCGACCCGTCCGCCGACCCGGCTGTGGCCGGACTGCTCGGCTGTGGCGTCATGGCCGGCATCGGCGCCGCGGTCAACACCGGCAACGTCTCGCGGGGCCAGTCGGTCGCGGTGATCGGCTGCGGCGGCGTGGGCGTGGCCGCGATCGTGGGTGCCCGCCTGGCTGGGGCGTCGACGATCATCGCGGTGGACATCGACGACACCAAGCTGGAATGGGCCGAGGACTTCGGTGCCACCCACACGGTCAACTCGGCCTCCACCGATCCGGTGGCGGCCATCCAGGAGCTCACCGGCGGGTTCGGCGCCGATGTGGTGATCGACGCCGTGGGGCGTCCCGAGACCTATGAGCAGGCCTTCTACGCCCGCGACCTCGCCGGCACCGTCGTGCTGGTGGGCGTGCCCACGCCGGAGATGAAGCTCGAACTGCCGCTGCTGGACTTCTTCGGCCGCGGTGGATCGCTCAAGTCGTCCTGGTACGGCGACTGCCTGCCCGAGCGTGACTTCCCGATGCTCGTTGACCTGCACCTGCAGGGTCGTCTCCCGCTGGAGAAGTTCGTGTCGGAGCGGATCGGTATCGACGCGGTCGAGGCGGCCTTCGACGCGATGAAGGCGGGCAAGGTCCTGCGTTCGGTGGTGACGCTGTGAGCGAGGCCTACACCAGCGCCGGGTACGCCGGCGGACTGCGCATCGAGAAGGTCGTCACGAGCGGGATCTTCGCGCTCGACGGTGGCGAGTGGGAGGTGGACAACAACATCTGGATCCTCGGGGACGACTCGGAGGTCTACGTGATCGACGCCGCCCACACCGCGCAGCCGATCATCGATGCGGTGGCCGGCCGCAAGGTCAAGGGCATCCTGTGCTCGCACGCCCACAACGACCACATCACGGTCGCGCCCGAGCTGTCCGAGAAGCTGGATGCGCCGATCCTGGTGCACCCCGGGGACCAGATGCTGTGGGACGAGACCCACCCGGATGTCTCCCACGGCGACCTGGCGGACGGTCAGCGTCTGGAGATCGCGGGTACCCGCATCGACGTGATGAACACCCCGGGCCACTCGCCGGGCTCGGTGGTGTTCCACGTCCCCGAGGCGGGTGTGTTGTTCTCCGGCGACACCCTGTTCTCCGGCGGTCCCGGGGCCACCGGGCGCTCCTACTCGGATTTCCCGACCATCATCACCTCGATCCGGGAGCGCATCCTCACGCTGCCGGCCGAGACGCTGGTGCACACCGGCCACGGTGACGGAACCAAGGTCGGGGACGAGTCCCCGCACCTGGAGGAGTGGATCAAGCGCGGGCACTGACCCGAAGGGTGGGGCGCATCGGG
>CAYFRF010000038.1:0-23922 GCA_964345415.1 uncultured Microbacter sp.
GTCTTCTTGGCGGCGGTCTTCTTGGCGGCGGTCTTCTTCGCGGGGGCCTTCTTGGCGGGGGCTGCGCCCGTGACCTCGGTGCCTGACGGATCGTCGCTCTCTGCGGGATCCGAACTGGTGGTCTTCGTGGCTGCCACAAACGCCCCTTCACAACCGGTAGCTAGATAGGAATCGGGGATCGGTGCCGCGTGCTCTGCAGACACTCGAGCCGTCCGCCGTGCGGTACCGGGCCCGTCCCCGGCCGGTACATCAGTCCGGCCTGCGCCATTGTAACGAGGAACCGGGCCTAGGGTCGCATTCGCCGGGGTTAACCGTGTCGGATTCCGCTGACGGACACGGCGTCTCCGAGGTCGACTGCTCCCGAGTGTGCCGCGGCGTACAGGGCGGCACCGATGATCCCCGCGTCGTTGAGGCGGACGGCCGCACGCACCGGGGTGCGGTTCTCCAACAGCGGGAACCACTCGTCCGCCGCCTCGCTCACCCCTCCGCCCAGCACGAAAGCGCGAGGCCACAGCAGGTCCTCGATGGCGCGCAGCACGTTGGACACGTGCGGGACCCACTCGGCGAACGTCATGTCCCCGCGCGCCCGGACAGCGGCGGAGGCGAGGTGTTCGGCCTCGTCGAAGCCCCGGCCGGCGATGTCCTCCACCATCAGGTGGCCGAACTCGGTGTTGGGGACGAGCCGCCCGTTCATGAGCAGGGCGGAGCCGATCCCGGTGCCGAGCGTGAGAAGGATCACGAGCCCGTCGACGCCCTCGCCCGCGCCGTAGTGCACCTCGGTGAGCCCGGCGGCGTCGGCGTCGTTGAGCAACACCACCTCGCGTCCGGGGAGGTGCCGGTCGAACAGGTCCACCACGTCGCAGCCGATCCACGACTCGTCGATGTTCGGCGCGATCCGGGCGATCCCCTCGTGGATGACGGTGGGAACCGCGACCCCCACGGGTCCGGTCCAGCTGAACTCGTGCACCATCTGGCGGATCGTGTCGGCGATCGCGTCGGGCGTCGCGGGTTGGGGGGTCGGCCGCAGGAGGCGGTCGCCGATCAGCTCGCCGTGGCCCAGGTCGACCAGGCCGACCTTGATCCCGGTCCCGCCCACGTCCACCCCCAGTCCGACGTGGGTGGGGGAGGAGGCGGCCGACGTGGTGCTGGACAAGGAGGACTCCCGGGATCGGGTCGCAGTGCGCGACGGGGAATGGAGGAGCCCCGCGGTGAGGGGGCACGATGGGCGGTGATCGCCCGACCGCCAGGGTATCCGCGGTGGAGCTCCGGGGAGGGGCCGTCGGGGGACGACGACGACAACGACGACGACGAGGCGGAGGAATTCATGACGCAGGACAGTGCCGGGACGACACCGGACGAGACAGGCCACGATGTCCTCCACGACCTGCGCGCACTCGCAGAAGAGCTGGCGACCTCGGGCGGCGAGGTGGCGCGGCGCATGCTCGCCGAGTTCGGTGGGCAGGGTCTCGGAGCCCGCTCCAAGAGTTCCGCCACCGATCCGGTGACGGTGATCGACACCTCGGTGGAAGACCACCTGCGTCGCGAGATCTCCAGACTCCGGCCCGCCGACGGGGTGCTGGGGGAGGAGTCCGGCGAAGAATCCGTCCCGGGCTCGGCCAGCCGGGTGCGATGGGTCGTCGACCCGGTCGACGGGACCGTGAACCTGCTCTACGGCATCCCCTTCACCGCGGTCTCGGTGGCTGCCGAACTCGACGGTGTCGTCGTCGGCGGCGCCGTCCACAACATCGTCTCCCGCGAGACGTGGACGGCCGCTCGCGGCCGGGGGGCCACCCTCCGGGCCCCCGACGGCGAGGTGACCACCCTCGCGGTATCGGACTGCCGTGACCTCTCCCTGGCGCTGGTGGGCACCGGCTTCGCCTACGACGCCCACGTGCGGGCCGAACAGGGGCGCGCGCTGGCCTCGCTGCTACCCCGGGTGCGTGACATCCGGCGGTGCGGCTCCGCCGCACTGGACCTGTGCATGCTCGCCAGCGGACGGCTCGACGCCTACTACGAACGCTGCCTCAAACCCTGGGACCATGCCGCCGGGGCGCTCATCGCCTCCGAGGCAGGGGCGGTCGTCACCACCTCGGACGACGACTCCGTGCCCACCGTCGCCGCGGCGCCCGGCGTCTCGCCGGAGTTCCTCGACGCGCTACGGGACTGCGGCGCGATCACACCCTCGGTGGACTAGCAGCTGACCGCCCGGGCGGCGTCCAACTCGGTGGAGATGGGCTGCCGTCCGACCTTCAGTTCATCGAGTGCGCCGACCGAGGGGACCGAGTCCGACAGTCGTGAGAACGTGGTGCCCAGGACGAGGTCCACGGAATCATCGGCACGGTCGTCGGCCACCAACTGCATGCACGGGGCGGTCAGGGACAGCGAACGTGCACTCGCTCGGCCGGCCTCGCCGTACCGGATCTGGCCGTGGCACTCCAGTGCCTGCCCGTAGATCGGGTCATTGCCGGTGGCATCCGCGCCCGCGGCCTGGAAGCCGGACTCGGCCAGCTGTGCCGCCACGGCGCCCGCCTGGCCGCTCTGGCCGTTGGCGTTGAGAACCCGGATGCGTGTGTCGGCCAGGAATGCGGGCTCGACCTGATCCAGCGCCCCCACGGGCTGCGCCTGCAGACCCGCGGCCTGCGCCGCGGTCGGCAGCGGACACGCCACGGCCTTGGTCGCGGCATCGTTCCCCCGCAGCGCGACGGCCCACACAACCCCGCCGAGGACCACCACGACCAGCACGAACAGGACGTAGGGAGCGCGGAGGAGTCCCATCCCCCGAGCGGGGGTCGGGCTCGGAGTTGTCCGGGTGCTGAGGTGGGCGACCATCGACGGCCTTCCTGCAGGTGAGCGGCGCGAGAATCCTGATGGGTCCTCCCGGGACACCTTAATCGCCACCCGACCCGGAACCGGACCGGGGCGGACGGCGATTCCGAGGATGAAAATCCATGGGGATTCCGTTACTATGCGTGCGCTGGTCAGAGATGGCCGATACGCGAACCCTCGACTCGGACACCGCAGAAAAGAGACTCATGGCAACCGACTACGACGCACCCCGCCGGACAGAGGCGGACGAGCTCGCCGGCGATTCGCTGGAGGAGCTCAAGGCCCGACGCGCCGAGGGTGCCACCGGCGAGGTCGACGTGGACGAGACGGACACCGCCGAATCCTATGAACTGCCGGGCGCAGACCTCTCCGGCGAGGAACTCACGGTGCGTGTCGTGCCAGAGCAGGACAACGAGTTCACCTGTGGCGAGTGCTTCCTGGTCCACCACCGCAGCCGCTTCGCCGAGGAGCGCGACGGACTGCAGATCTGCGTGGACTGCGCGGGCTGATCACGGGCGGTCCGGGACCGCCGACTGCTGACGCCGTCCCCTGCTGTTCGCGGGGGGCGGCGTCAGTTGTAGTGGTTGTCCGGAAGTGCGGCTGCGAGCCCCTCGGGATCGCGCGTACTGATCAGCCAGTACGGCGTGGGGTCCAGCGGATCGTCGAGCACCACGATCACCATCGTGGGGATGTAGCCGCGATGGACCACGAAGGCCTCGGGATCGAGCTGACGTCCCATCGCGGCCTGCTTGGCGGTCGCCGGGACCACAGCCGTCCGCGCGATGGCGTCGAACGGCAATCTGGCCCGGCCCGCGTACAGCGTGCCGCCGCCCTGCCCGTCCGACTCCACCTCGATCTTCTCGCGGCTCACGGTGACGAACAGCCACGCGAGCAGCGCCGGGACCACCACGATGAGCAGCCACATCCACCACCGTGCCCCGATCGTCAGCGCCAGGATCACCGCGAGTACGGTGATCGCCGCAAGGGCGATCCACCACCACAGCGGTACTCTCAGTGATTCCGAGTGAACCGGACGTGGAGCGCGATCGCGGGGAGGGCGGAGATCATCTTCGGTCACGCCCCCAGACTATCCACTCACCGGGTCCGGCCCGGTAGGAGGGCATCGCCACCATGAACGGGCATGACAACTCGGGCGGACCCCGTCCCGCTCTGCGTATCCGGCGGCTGGACCCGGATCTGCCGGTGCCGGTCCGCGCGCACCCCACCGATGCCGGCATCGATCTGCACGCCGCTCACGACTGTGAACTGGTGCCCGGCCAGCGCGGTCTCGTGGGCACCGGCGTGGCGATCGCACTGCCCCCCGGGTACGTCGGGCTCGTCCATCCGCGCTCCGGACTGGCCGCCCGTGCAGGACTGTCGATCGTCAATGCGCCCGGGACCATCGACGCCGGATACCGGGGCGAGATCAAGGTCAACCTGATCAACCTGGACCCGGCAGAACCCGTGCACATCACCCGCGGTGACCGGATCGCCCAACTGATCATCCAGCAGGTCGAACTCTGGGACGTCGTGGAGGTGGATTCCCTCGACGAGACGGATCGCGGAGCCGGGGGGCACGGGTCCACGGGTGGGCATGCGCGCCTGACCTGACCCGCAGGGGGCCGGTTCGGTAGCGTCGTCGGAGACGGTCCTGTCCGGGGCCGGGTGCACGGGGAGAGGATTTCCACCATGTTCGGTCGTAAGAAGTCGAGGGCCGGGGGCCGCACTGCCGCCGACGCGGAGTCAACCGCCCCCTCGGCTCCGCCCGCGGAGGGACCCCACGACCGCTCGGTGATCGGTGACGTCCGCGCCTACTACACGGACCTCGGCTTCGGCCACATCGATCTGGGGTCGTTGGCCATCGGTGTCCCCCAGGGCCGCGATCTCAACGTTGCACTCGATCCCAACGGTCAACCCGAGTTCCACGTCGTCACACAGTCCTCGCGCGTCATTCCCCGTGCGTTCGCGGCGCCCAAGTCCGCAGGACAGTGGCGCACGATGGTCACCGACATGCGTGAGCAGCTCGAGAAGCAGGGCGCGGAGACGTCGGTGGTGGACGGTCCCTGGGGTCGGGAGCTGGTCGCGGAGATGTCCGGCGCGGTGTTCCGTGCCGTGGGGCTCGACGGCAACCGCTGGACAGCCGAGGTGCGGATCATGGCGACCCCGGAAATGGCGGAACAGGCGGCCGAAGAAGGCCGCGAGGTGCTCCGACACCTGGTGATCAACCGCGGAGACGGTCCCATGCCGGCACGCGAGCAGCTGCCGCTGACGATCCCGGACGAGATCCAGGCGGCACTCAACCAGGCCCGCACCCAGCTCGCCGCGCAGAGGCAGGCCCAGGCGTTCCAGCAGCAGATGGCAGCCGGCGCGCCCGGTCAGCAGGCCCCCCAGGGGAGTCCTGCCGGTGCCCCGCAGGCCCAGCCCACAGCTGCCCAGGGGCAGCCTGCCCCCGGTCAGGCCGCCCCGGCAGGCCCCGCGCAGAACTCCGCCCCCTCCACGCCGCCTCGCCGGGACGGCAGCGCGATGGATCGGCTCCGCGATTCCGACGACCTGTGATGAGAACCGCCCAGACAGGTAGCTGATGTCGCTGGTAGCACGGTCCCTCCGAAGGATCTCCGCGCGTCTGACGGCACCGGTCGAGGAACTCGATGCCGCGGAGCTGGCCGGACGCGTCCTCGAGCTGGGCTCGACCCCCATCGCGGACACCGTGCGCGGTGACCGGGTCACTCTCACCGGCCGGATCCGCACGGTGCAGGTCGGGGGCGGGGAGGGTTTCCTCGGGGTCACTGCCGAGGTGTTCGACGGGACCGGGGCTGTCGACGTCTGCTGGCTCGGACGACGAGCACTCCCCGGAATCGATACCGGTAGGGATATCCGCGTCACCGGTCGTGTCGGAGAACGAGGCGGCCGCAGAATCATGTTCAACCCGCGCTATGAACTGCTTTCAGGTCAGCTGCGCCGCACCGTGGAGGAAACGCATGAGCGAGCCTGAGCAGGATGCCGGGGTCCGGGGCGGAGGGCGCCGTTCGGCCTTCGCTGACCCCGACGCCTCGCTGATCGAGCAGATGGGCGGGATCCGCGGTCTGGTCTTCTCCTCGATCCCCATCATCGCCTTTGTCCCCATCAACGCCCAATGGGGACTCACGGCAGCCATCTGGTCTGCGCTCGGGGTGGCCGTTGCCATGCTCGTGTGGTCCCTGAGCCGGCGAGAGAATCCCCAGCCCGCCATCTCCGGGTTCATCGGTGTGGCCATCTGCGTGTTCATCGCCTGGCGGACCGGGAGCGCGAAGGGGTATTTCCTCTACGGGATCATCACCCAGGCCGTCTACGGCGGGGTGTTCGCGATCTCCGCGTTGGCCCGCTGGCCCCTCGTCGGCGTGATCTGGGGCTTCCTCGACGGCAGAGGCATGGTCTGGCGCCGCAACAAGCAGGCCAGGCGGTGGTATGCGTTCGCGACCTGGGTCTGGGCCGGCCTCTTCGCGATCAGGGCCGTACTCCAGTACGTGCTCTACCTCAACGACGAGGTGAACTGGCTCGGTGCGGCCCGCATCGCGATGGGCTGGCCGCTTGCACTGGCGGCGTTCGTGGTGACGGTCTGGGCGGTCCACCGTGCCATGTCGCACGAGGAACCGGCGGACCCGGAACCGGCGGACTCGGAACCGCTGGACGCGGAACCGGCGGACGGAGAGGTCACGGACCCGGCGTCGGTCGATGACAGTGGACGCCCTCGAGGGGGACCGGCCGAACAATCCTGATCCCACTGCCCTGATCCCACTGTCGGATCACCAACCACGAGAAAGCCCCGGTGACGAGGTCACCGGGGCTTTTCTGGTCTCACGTCGAGGACGCGTCACATGGGTTGTCAGGCCGTGGCGGCGGCGTTGCGTGAGAAGTCGCTCGGACCGGTGATCGCGCGGTAGGCGACAGTCGAGGCCAGCGTCACGATGGGCACCGCGACGAGCAGGCCCACGAGCAGGGCGATGGTCCCGACGATGATGATCAGGACGTTGAGGAACGCCAGCAGGAAGAGGTTGCCGCCGTCGGACTTGATCGCGTTGAAGCTCGACTTGATGGCGTCGACCGCGGTCATGTTGCGGTCGATGACGAAGTGGAACGTCCAGTAGAGGAAGAACGCGATCACCAAGCCGGGGATGATGAACAGGATCGTACCGATGGCGGTGGCGATGCCGACGATGATCGCGGCGATGACGAACGGGCCGAAGTTGCTCAGCTTGAAGAAGTCACCGATGGCGGGCTTGTGCCCGTCGACCTCGAGCAGTGCGCCCCGGATCATGAAGGCCTGGAGGACCAGGCTGATCGCGATCGTCACGATGGTTCCGATGAACGCCATCCCCGCAGAATCGGAGTTCGTGATGATGTTCATGATGCCGTTCGCGACACCGGTGATGAGGGTGATGAGCACCCAGGGAAGCGGATTGTTCTTGAACAGTTGCCACGCTGCGCCGATCGCATCAGTCGCGGCGATCTTCCCGGCCGCGACGACTCCGCCGGCCGCACCCGGCTGCGGGTACCCGGTCGCCCCGTACTGCTGTCCGTAATCCGATTGGCCGAAGCCCTGGTCGGGATAGGGTTCCTGGCCCTGCTGGCCGTAGCCCTGGCCGGGGTAGGGGTCCTGGCCCCAGCTCGGCTGCTCCGGGTTTCCGCCGTAGGGATTGGTGTGTGAGCCGTCCCCCGGTGGGGTGCCTCCGGTGGTCATGTCGTCTCCGTCTCGTCTGGATCGCCGCGGAAGTGTTCCACGACATCATTCCCAAACCTAGTGCCAAGATGTGCATTCCGCGGGGTATAACGCACGGCGCGGCCGCAACCGGTCCACCGGGAACAGGAAAACCCCGCTGACCTGAGTCAGCGGGGTTCCCCGAGATCACATGGAGGTGGGATCAGACGTTGGCGTCGATCTCGACTGCCTGCGCCACACCGGCGATGGTGGCGGCGATCTTGACGGCCTCCCAGGACTGCTCCTTGGTGAGGCCCTCCTTGCGGATCACATCGTCGTGCGCGGCCGTGCAGTTCTCACAACCGTTGATCGTGGAGACCGCCATCGACCACAGCTCGAAGTCGGCCTTCTCCACGCCGGGGTTGGCGATGATGTTCATCCGCAGGCCCATGCGGACCTGGGTGTAGTCGTCGCCCAGGAACTCCTTGGCGCGGTACGACACGTTGTTCATCGCCATGATCGAGGCGGCGCCGAGGGCGGCGTTGAAGGCCTCGTCCGACAGGTGCTCGCGGGCCTCGTCGGCGATCTCGGACAGCACGGTGGCGGAACGGGTCGCGGCGGCGGTCGCGAGGAAGGTGCCCCACAGCTGCTGCTCGGTCAGCTCGGTGGAGCGGGCGAGCGAGCTGAGGTTCAGCTTGAGATCCTTCGCGAACTCCGGGAGGCCGGACTTCAGGTTCTCGATGCTCACTTGATGCCCTCCTGCAGCATTTCCATCTTGTCGATGTTCTTGGTGGGGTCGTTCTTCTGCCAGTTGCAGGCGCAGACCTCGGAGGACTGCAGGGCGTCCAGCACGCGCAGGACCTCGTCGACGTTGCGGCCCACGGCGTCGGGGGTGACCGAGACGAACTGGATGACGTTGTCCGGGTCGACGATGAAGGTCGCGCGATCGGCCACGCCGTCAGCGTTCTCGACACCGAGAGCGCGGATCAGCTCGTGCTTGATGTCCGACAGGAGCGGGAAGGGAACGCCCTTGAGGTCGTCGTTGGTGGCGCGCCAGTTGAAGTGGGCGAACTCGTTGTCGATGGAACCGCCGAGAACCTGCGTGTCGCGGTCCTGGAAGTCCTCGTCGAGCTTGCCGAACGCGGCGATCTCGGTGGGGCAGACGAAGGTGAAGTCCTTCGGGTAGAAGAAGATCACACGCCACTTGCCGGCGTAGGACTGGTTCGTGATGGTCTCGAAGTAGTCCTCGGGCTGCTGCGCGTTGACCTCGCGCAGGTCGCCACCCTTCAGAGCAGTGAGCTCGAAGTCGGGAAACTGGTCTCCGATTGTGAGAAGTGCCATCTGATCCTCCTGGGATTAGGCCGCTGTGGGACGGACACCCAGAACTATGCCCCAAACACTTCAACAGGTAAAGCCTAATGAGACTGAGATCACTCATAGATTGAGCCGAATAATCATCGACGTACGCCTATCGGTGCACCTACACTATTCAGCATGGCTGATCAACGGTTCGTGCCGAGCGTGATGCAGCTCCGGGTATTTCTCGCGGTGGCGGAGCGGCTGCACTTCCGAAGCGCTGCCGAGGAGCTGGGGATGAGCCAGCCCTCGCTGTCCCAGTCGCTGGTGACACTCGAGGAGGGACTGGGCCTGCACCTCGTGGAGCGCAGTACGCGCTCGGTGCTGGTGACCCCCGCCGGCCAGCAGCTGCTGCCCTATGCGCGCACGGCGGTGGCCGCGATGGATGCGGTGGCCGATGCCGCGGCGGGTAGCGGGGGGCCGTTGTTCGGCCAGCTGAGGATCGGTGTCATCCCCACTGCCGCGCCGTACCTCCTGCCGGGCCTGTTGCCCGCGCTGGCGGAGCGGTTCCCGGACCTGCGCCCCCGGATCGTGGAGGACCAGACCGCGAGGCTGGTCGAGGGGCTGCGGAGCGGGGCGGTTGACCTGGCCATCATGGCGGTGCCGGCTGATGCCCTGGGGATCGTCGCCATCCCCCTGTACACGGAGCGGTTCGCACTCCTGGTCCCCGCCGGGCATGAGCTGGCGGGCGTGGAGGGACTGTCCCCGGAGGTTCTCGTGGACCAGCCGCTGTTACTGCTGGACGAGGGGCATTGCCTGCGGGATCAGACCGTGGACCTCTGCCGTCGTGTGTCGGCCCCGGTTCTGGGGCGCGAGGAGTCCCGCGCGGCGTCGCTGACCACTGCGGTGCAGTGTGTCGCCGGTGGACTGGGGGTCACGATCGTCCCCGAGTCGGCAGTGCGTGCCGAGACCCGTGATCCCGGGGTGGCCGTGGCGACGTTCGCGGACCCGTCCCCGGGCCGCACGATGGGCTTGTTCCTGAGGGCCGCCACCGCGGCAGACGACGCGTATGCCGAGTTCGGGCGCGTCGTGGCCGAGGTCGCTGCCGAGGTGTTCGGCGCTCAACCCGTGTGAGCGGATACCGGTGTGCGCGCTGTCCCGGCGGCTACCAGGGAGTCCAGCCGGTCCACTGCGAGGAGGTAACGCGCCCGCAGTTCCTGTGTGCGGGAGATCCACTCGCGTTGGAAAGCGACGAATTGTGCTCGCCCACCCGGCGTCTCCACAGGGATCGGAGTGAGCCCCCACTGCGACAAGTCGTAGGGCGAGGAGCGCATGTCGACTTCTCGCGCGCTGAACGCCGCGCGGAGGGTGTCGAGCAGCAGTTCGCCGGGCGCGCCGGCTTCCAGTGCGGCCGTGTGGGCATAGAGGTCCATTCCGGCGTGCAGACATGCGGGTTGCTCGTTCGTGATCTGCGCGGCACGGGTCAGGGGCTGCTCGTTCAGAGGGGCTGCGGGCTCGGTGAAGAACCGGAACGCGTCGAAATGAGTGCAGCGGAGTCGGGATCGCTCCACCACCTCGTCGAGTTGATCGTGTGACACCCGGAGGGGCACATCGCCGTGCCGCGCGCCGGCCGTGCCCGTGCGGTAGAGCATCGCCCATTCGTGGAGACCGAAACAGCCGGTGGCCCCGGGGCGTGCGGCGCTGGCGGCGACCACATCCCGAGTGCGGCGGAGGCGCTGCCCGCCGCGGCTCACCACGGATTCCGGATCGACGATCAATCCGGTGCGACCGTTGAACGTCGCGCGCCGGTAGTGCCGCCACTGCGCCCGCGGACCGTGGTGTGCGTTCTCGAGTACCACCCCGGGGCCCGGATGCCACCGGCCGAGAGTCCCGACACTGGTCCGGTAGTACGTGAAGAGGAAGTCCACGACGGGGTGTGGGGTTCCGCGTTGCCGTCTGTGGAGGTGTTGCCCGGTGAGCGCCTCCACTGCCTGGTGGTGCCGCTGTTCCCGCTCCTTCCAGAGCCGCTCGGGTAGGAGTACGGGGCCGGTGTGCACGGGGCGTCCCGTGTCGGATCCCGTCACTTCCGCTTCTTCTTGGGGCGGTGCACCCGCGAGCGGGCCGGCCGACGCGTCGCGTCGCGGGGGGCGGGTGTGCGGCGGGTGCGGGAGAGGGCGATCTCCGGGCCGAGGAGTTTCTCGATTCTGGCGCGCGAGGCAGGGGCGTCGGCGTCGAGCTGCTCGACCGTCATCCCGGCCTTCGTGGCCTGCTCGAGCATGCGGGCGATGTCGCCGGGGCGGATGACCGCCGCGACGGTCCCGGCGGCGGAATCCCCACGGCCGGTCCTGCCGGAGCGGTGCACGAGGTCCTCGAGCGAGTGGGGCAGGCCGACGTGGATGATGTGCCCGATGTCGCGCAGGTCGAGACCTCGGCCCGCGAGATCTGTGGAGACCAGGACGCGGACCTTGCCGGCGGCGAGCTCTGCGAAGGCGGATGCGCGCTGTGTGGGGGAAGCGGAACCCGAGACGCCGGAGGTGGTGACGCCGGTCGCGGCGATCGAGGAACGCAGTGGGTCCACCGCGTCCCTGCGCGGGACGAAGAACAGCGCTCGCCGGCACCGGGCGGCCAGGGCGGTCGCACAGACCTCCGGGTCGTTGGTGGTCAGGACGAGGAGATGTCGGGGGCTGTTGGTGGGCGCGGCCGGTCCGGCACCGGTCGATGTGGCCGGGGTCGTGCCGTGGGCGACGGGTGCCACGCGGTGAAGGCGCAGATCAGGACGACGACGACGGAGTTCGTCCTCGACGGCCGCGTTCGCGGTGGCCGTGGTCGACATCAGGGCGGCCTGCGGGCAGCGCTCCAGCAGCGCCAGCGTCTGGTCGCGGAACGAAGGGTCCAGCAACTGGTCGACCTCGTCGAGCACGATGATCTGGATGTCGCCGCTACCGAGGGTTCCACTGCGCATGAGGTCAGTGAGTCTCCCGGGGGTGCCCACGGCGATGTCGACGGGGGCGACCAGCGACCGCTTGTCGCGGGCGAGGGGTTGGCCGCCCACGAAGGTGGTGGTGCGGAGGCCGGCGCCGGCGCCCACCACGGCGAGTACCTCGTCTGTCTGGAGGGCCAGCTCTCTGGTGGGCGAGACCACCAGGGCGCGGGGGCGTCCGGGAACGCTGGGGGAGCCCCCTATGCGGTGGGCGATCCCCACAGCGAAGACCAGTGTCTTGCCGGACCCGGTGGGGGCCACCGCGAGCAGGTCTTCGCCTCTGACCGCGTCGGCCAGCGCTGCCGCCTGGATCGGGCTGGCCACCCCGGGGACAATGCTCGACACGGCGTGCCGTAGCGGGACCGCCACCCCCAGCTGCTCGAGGAGGCGGCCCAGTTCGGGGCGGGCGTCATCCACGGTGTCGGACGTGTTCCCGCTGATCAGGCCCGGACCTCGGAACGGTCGCCGCTCCACAGGGTGTGGTAGCTGCCCTCGGCATCGGTGCGCAGGTAGGTGTGTGCGCCGAAGAAGTCACGTTGGCCCTGGATGAGGGCCGCCGGGAGTCGCTCGGTCCGCAGACCGTCGTAGTAGGCCAGGGCGGCCGAGAAGCCGGGAGCCGGGATACCGGCGGTGACCGCGGTCGTCACGACACGACGCCAGCTGTCCACACAGTCGGCGAGCGCCTCGGCGAAGTACGGAGCCGCGAGGAGGGTGGGCAGGTCCGGATCCTGCGCGTAGGCCTCACGGATCCTGTCGAGGAATGTGGCACGGATGATGCATCCGCCTCGCCAGATGGTGGCGAGATCCCCCCGGGCCACGTCCCAGCCGTGCTCCGCGCTGGCAGCGGTGATCTGGTCGAATCCCTGCGCGTAGGCGATGATCTTCGACGCGTACAGGGCCTTGCGTACGTCCTCGACGAAGGCCGGGCCGATTTCGGTCGGGAGCGAGACGTCACCCGAGGGCAGTGCTCGACCGGCCTCGCGCTGCGGGATCGAGCTGGACAAGGCCCGGGCGAAGACGGCTTCCGCGATGCCGGTGACCGGGACGCCGAGGTCCAGCGCGGACTTGACCGTCCAGCGGCCGGTGCCCTTCTGTCCGGCACGGTCCACGATCACGTCGACGAGCGGCTTTCCGGTCTTCGCGTCCACCTGGGCGAGGACCTCCGCGGTGATCTCGACGAGGTATGAATCCAGCTCACCGGTGTTCCACTCCCGGAAGACGTCCGCCATGGGGCCGGGTTCGATGCCCGCCACGCCCCGCAGCAGGTGATACGCCTCCCCGATCAGCTGCATGTCCGAGTACTCGATCCCGTTGTGGACCATCTTCACGAAGTGGCCGGAGCCGTCCTCGCCGATGTGGGTGCAGCAGGCCGTGCCGTCGACCTTGGCGGAGATGGACTCGAGCATCGGTCCCACGACCTTGTAGCTCGACGCCGGACCTCCGGGCATGATCGAGGGGCCCTCGAGCGCTCCTTCCTCGCCGCCCGAGATCCCGGCGCCGATGAACCGGATCCCGCGCTCGGCCATCGCCTTCTCCCGGCGGATGGTGTCGGTGTAGAGCGAGTTGCCGCCGTCGATGATGATGTCGCCCTCGTCGAACGCGTCGGCCAGGGCCTCGATCACCGCGTCGGTGGGGGCGCCGGCCTGGACCATGACCAGTGCGCGTCGGGGTGAACGGAGTGCGGCCGCGAATTCGGCGATCGTCTCGGTGCGGACGAAGTCTCCCTCCGCTCCGTGCTCGTCGAGCAGGAGGTCTGTCTTACCGGCGGAGCGGTTGTGCACAGCCACCGTGTACCCCCGGCGCGCGAAGTTGCGGGCGATGTTCGAGCCCATCACGGCGAGCCCGGTGACACCGATGTCGGCGGTTCCGGTGAGATCGGTCGCGGTCTGCGCGTCGTCGCGCTCAGTACTCATGCGGTCCAGCGTAGTCGACCGCATCTGACCGCGCGGACCTGCGGTGATGACAGATTCCACACAGCGTGGGCACTGAGAGGAAACTATGAACTTGCTGACAGGTCACAGTTGCACTCAGTGCAGACATTGGCGATTTCGCAGGAAAATCCTTGGATATCCGTGGGGGTGTGTTGTAACACTTAATAGGAGCCGGGTGACCGGCGCCACTGCGGATCCGGGGGGTCGGACCGCGTGGTGTGCCGCCGCGAAGGTGTCGGCCTCACACATATGGGGATTCACACAGGGGGAAGTCACGTAATGACTAGTTCCATTCTGCCCGGGCAGATGGCAGGTACGCGCACGGTGTTCGAGGACACGACTGAGATCCTCGGCGGGTTCCGTGCCGGATATCCGAAGTTCTACTCGATCGCGGACCTCGGGACACAGTCCCGGCGCCGTTGGGTTCCACTCGAAGAGGCCGTCACCGGCGGTCGTGTGGACATGATGTTCCGCAACTATTTCGAGGATTCGGGGGATCTGCGCTTCGCCACCTACCTGGTGGCCGAGGCGTTCACGCATGGCGTGCTGGGCCGGGCGGTCGCGAGCTTCGTGACCATCGGCCGGGTCTGGGACACCGGTGCGGAGAACATGGCGGTGCGCACGGACATCGAGGGCGGGCTGGACTGGGCGGGTGTGCGGGACACGCGACTGCGCGTGCTCCCGGATGATGCGTGTGCCGGTTCGCCGGGGACGGTTGTGCTGCCCTGCGAGCAGGCGCTGGCCCAGTGGCTGGCCTGCCGGTCCAGGAGCACGTTGTCCTCGGTGTTCGCGGGGCTCGCCGAGGTGAGCAACTGCAGCGTCGAGACGCTGTGGTCGATGGCGGGGGAGAGCGTGCTGGGTGCCGCGACCATCGTCCCGACGTTCGCGGACACCAGTCCGGAGGTCGGCTACCGGCGGGGACAGCTCGTTCTCCAGGCCCTGCATGACGCGGGGCTGTCGGTCCGTAAGCGCAGTCGTCTGCCCCGGACCCCGGGTGCGGGTCCGATCCCGGTCCGGGACCGGGGGTGGCGCTCCGTTCGGTGACTTCGCCGGGACCCACCTGTCCGATGTCCGGCCGCCGGGTAGCGTCTGATGCCGGTCGCCCGGAGGTACCGGGCGGAGAGGAAGAGGTCTGATGTCCGAGTCGAACACCGAGCTGATCAAGAACATCCGTGAGACCCAGGGGCTCGGGTTCGGCGGGGGGATCGGGCTGGAGTACGGCGAGGTCGGGCCCGACAAGGTGGTTGCCACGGTGGTGGTGGGTCCGCACCTGCACCAGCCCTACGGCATCGTCCACGGGGGCGTGTACTGCGCGGTCGCCGAGCAGGTCGCCAGCGTGGCGGGCGCAGTCTGGCTCGGGGGCGAGGGCAAGGTGGTCGGGGTCAACAACTCCACCGACTTCCTCCGGGCGGTCACCGAGGGCACACTCACCGCGGTGGGGACCCCGGTGCACCGCGGACGGTCCCAGCAGCTGTGGCGGGTCGAGATCACGGACGACAGTGGCCGGCTGGTCGCGGTCGGACAGGTGCGTCTCGCGAATCTCCAGTAGCCCGGCTCAGATGGTCACCGCGAACTGATCTCGGGGCACTGTGGGCCAGTGGTGCCGCCAGGGGGAGAGCAGCGAGCCCGGCAGAAGTGATCCTGCCGGGCTCGCTGCTTTCTCAGTTCTGACCGGTACTCATCGGTCGTGAGGGGAATGTGGTCAGCGGACCGTCTCTTCGTCGAGTTCGGCCTCCACAGCCCGCTCGGCCTGCTCGGCGAGCCTCAGAGCCTCTGCCTCGTCTGCAGCCACCCGCTCGATGGCCTGGCGCGCGTACACCCACTGCTTGGTGGAGGTCAGCTGCGAGCGGTGGTCTCCACTCATCTGCATACCCCACGAGAACATGGTGGTGATGCGGTTCTTGAACCCGATCAGATAGGCGAGGTGGACAACCAGCCACATCACCCAGGCGATGAAACCCGAGATCTCGATCTTGCCCATCTTCACCACGGCGCTGTAGCGCGACACCGTGGCCATGGAGCCCTTGTCGAAGTACTTGAACGGGGGCCGCTCGGCGGGGGTACGGCCCTTCTCCACCTCGTTGATGATCTGCTTGGCGGCGTACTTGCCGCCCTGCATGGCGACCTGAGCCACGCCGGGCAGGTTGTCCAGGCTCATCATGTCGCCCACCACGAAGATCTCGGGGTGGCCGGGGAGCGAGAGGTCCTTGCCCACCAGCACGCGGCCGGCGCGGTCGACCTCGGCCTCGGTCTGGTCGGCGAGTTGCTTGCCGAGGGGGCTGGCCTGCACGCCTGCGGACCAGATCTTGCACGAGGCCGCGATCCTGCGGACGGAACCGTCCGGGTCCTTCACTTCGATGCCGTGGTAGTCGACGTTCGTCACCATGGCGTTGAGCTGGATCTCGACGCCCATCTGCTCCAGTCGGGCGCGCGCTGCGTTACCGAGCTTGTTGCCGAACGGGGGGAGCACAGCGGACGCGGCGTCGAGCAGGATCACCCGGGCGGATGCCGGATCGATGCGGCGGAAGCTGTCCTTCAGTGTGTGCTGGGCGAGCTCCGCGACCTGTCCGGCCATCTCGACGCCCGTGGGACCAGCACCGACGATGATGAACGTGAGCAGCCGCTTACGCTCCTCCTCGTCGTCGATCACCTCTGCCTGCTCGAAGCAGCCCAGGATGCGGCTACGCAGCTCGAGTGCATCGTCGACCGTCTTCATGCCCGGTGCCCAGCGCTCGAAGTGGTCGTTCCCGAAGTACGACTGGTTGGCGCCGGCGGCCACGATCAGGCTGTCGTACTCGAGGTCGAAGGAGATGTGGCCCGCGGTGGCGTGGATGCGCTTGTCTGCGACATCGATCTTGTTGACGTCGCCCAGGATCACGGTCGCGTTCTTCTGGTCGCGAAGGATCAGGCGGGTCGGCGGGGCGATCTCGCCGACGGAGAGGATTCCGGTGGCGACCTGGTACAGCAGCGGCTGGAAGAGGTGGTGGCCGGTCTTGGCGATCAACGTCACGTCGACGTCCGCATTCTCCAGCTGCTGCGCGGCGAAGAGGCCGCCGAAACCGGAGCCGATGATGACGACACGGTGCCGGCGGGACGCCGTGTTGAGGGCGGGGTCCTGGTCGGATGCGGGTTCGGTCATGCTGGCTCCTGAGAGGCTCGGTCGAGGTTGGGGCGCTGCGGCCTCATCGGTGTTCTTCGCCCGAGCGGACCGCGTACGGGCACGGTGTCCAAGGATAGTGGTCTGCGGTACAGCCCGCACGGTCAGGCGGCCCTTGCCGTGGTGGGTGTCCCCGCCGCGCCTGGCGGGAGCGGGGGCCATCGGGCGGTACGGTCGTTGTGCAGGCGAGCTCGGCGAGGGGGTAACCGGTGGTCAGAGTGGAACCGCAGACCGTCGATCTGGAGCGCTGGCCCGCACTGGCCCCGCCTTCCGGAACCGGGGGGAGTGCCTCCGGGGTCATCGCCGAGGCGCTACGCAGAGCGGCACGGGATCTCGGAGTCCGGGTGGACTACCCGGACGGGTCTGCGGCAGGGGAATACGACGCGGGTGTGCGTGTGGTGCTCACGGATCCGGACTCCTTCTGGGCCCGTCTGGCGGCATCCGGCGTGGTGGGCCTGGGTGAGTCGTTCATGGCGGGTGAATGGACCACCCCGGATCTGGGCCCGGCCGTGGCGGTGCTCGCCTCCTGGATCGCCGCGCATCCGGAGTGCGCTTCCCCGGGAGTACGGGCCTACGGACGGGACGGGCGGGGCATCCGTGACGGGCGCTCCACGGGGGCCGGGCCCCGCCGTCGTCAGCGCCGGTCCGCGGTCCCGTTGGAAGACTCGGTTCCGGGTGCCCTGACCGCGCTGTACACCGACGAGACCATGTCGACCTCCGGGGCGGTGTTCGCCTCCGGCGCCCGGACCCGGACCAGACTCGGGGACGGGACCGATCTCGTCCACCTCGAGGCCCCGTCGTCGCCCCCGCGTCGCACAGATCTCGGTGACGCACAGCGACGATCGGCGGACATGCTGCTCACCCTCGCGGGTGTCGGTGAGTCCACGCGGGTCCTCGTGGCGACTCCCGGATGGGGAGAGTTGCCGATGCGCGCGGCGGAACGCGGTGCACATGTCCGGACCATGACCGAGTCCACCGAGAGGCTCGCGGCCCTGGGCTCGCGGTTCGCCGCGGCCGGACTCGAGGAGAGCGTGTCGCTCTTCCTCGGCAGCCCGTCGGAGGTCGGAGGGACGTTCGACGCCGTGGTCGCGGTGGACCCGGGTGCCGATTCCGGACTCGCGGGGATCGGTGAGGTCGTGAGTGCGGCGGATCGCCTGCTCGACACCGGGGGGCGGTTGGCGATGCACGCTGTGGTCTGCCCCGGCAAACCTGATCCGGCTGTGGTCGAACTGGCGGCCTGGGGCTCGAAGTACGTCACCGATCAGGGGCCTGTGCCGATGTGGTCGGATCTGGTCGACCTGATCAGCCGGAGCGACAGGCTCCGGCTTCGCGGCCGGGTCGAGGCGACGGCGCATCACGCGGAGACCGTCAGGCTGTGGTCGGAGTCGTTCGCGCTCCGGGGTAGGGATGCGGCCGCGCTCGGGTTCGATGCTGTCTACCGTCGGATGTGGGCGTTCCACCTCGCCGCGCTCGAGGCAGGGCTCCGGCGGGGGTGGACGGAGTCGGTGCAGCTGTTGGCGGACGCGTCGGACACGGTGGATACCCGTTAGGCGCGGTCGGCGTCATAAGGTCTGCCCATGAGCAATTTCCTCACCCCGGTGGCGATCTGGTTCGGACGACAGGACGCGACCCGCGAGAACTCGTCTCTCGTGGTGACGGTCGACACCTGGATGTCCAGAGTTTCCCGGGGCCGGTTGCCGCTGCTCAAGGTGGTCGGGCTGCCCACGCTGACGCTGCACGCGCCCGGGCGGAAGAGCGGGGTGATGCGCAGCACACCGCTGCTGTGCGCCTCCTGGGGCAACGGACTGATCGTCATCGGCTCGAACTGGGGCGGGGAGAAGTCGCCGGACTGGGTGCACAACCTCCGCGCCGCTGGCGAGGGGCAGGTGGAGATCAGCGTCTACGGTGCACGCCTGCCGGTCGATGTGCGTGAGCTGTCGGGACGAGACCGGGAGGCCGCGTGGGCGGAGGCGGTGCGGGTGTGGCCGAACTACGAGATCTACGCCGACCGCACCACGCGCCAGCTGCCGATTTTCCACCTCACGCCGCGCCTGTGAGCTGAGACGGCGCCGGCGGGGTGGTCAGGGCCGACGCGCGACCATGTTCATCGCGGTGGCGGTGAGGATCGGCTCGTCGTCCTGGTTGAGCAGCGTCACGTCGGTGGTGAGGATGCCACGGTCGGGCTTGGTGCGGGACGCGCGCACCCCGGTGGTCTCGCACAGGAGCGTGAGCTTGTCGTCCGGGCGCAGCGGCCGCACCCAGCGCAGTTCGTCGATGCCGGGGGAGGCCAGGCTGGCGACGCTGGTGAGGTAGTTGTCCGCGAACAGGCGCATCATCAGGGCGGCCGTCTGCCAGCCGCTGGCGATCAACCCGCCGAACGGGCCCGCGGCGGCCGCCTCGGGATCGGTGTGGATGCTCTGCGGGTCGTAGCGGCGGGCGAACTCCATGATCTCCTCGGCGTTGACCGATTCCTCCCCGAAGCGGTAGCGGCCGCCCTCGGTGTAGTCCTCGAGGTAGCGGTCGTCAACAGAGGTGTCGAACTCGTCGAACTGCTGGTCGGTCATGGTTTCTCCTCTGATCGGTGTGTAGCATCCAGTTAATCACCATTTACTCAACTGGAGGCGGGTTATGGCGTACTTCGAGCGGCTCGGCCCGAGCACTTTCCGGCCCACCCAGCATGTCAGTGGTGCGTGGGATGAATCCATGCAACACATCGGACCGGCGTTGGGGCTGCTCGTCCACGAGGTACAACTCGACCTGGTGCGACGCCGGGAGGACCCGATGGTCATCTCGAGGCTGACGTACGAACTGCTCGGCGTGGTCCCGATGGATCCGGTGGAGGTCCACGTCGAGGTGATCCGGGCGGGCCGCACGATCGAGCTGGTCGAGGCGACCTACGGGCACGGCGACCGGGTGGGTATCCGCCTGCGGGCGTGGCTCCAGCAGCCCCGCGACACCTCGGCGATCGAGGGAACGGGGCTGGATCCGATCCCGGCTCCGGAGGAGATGGAGCCGTGGGACCCCACCACCCTGTGGCGGGGCGGGTACCTCGCCTCGGCGCGTGTGCAGCGCGTGTCGGAAGGCCCCGGACGGTCCCGGTACTGGGTGCGCACGGACGTCCCCCTTGTCGACGACGACGAAGTGGTGAGCCCCCTCGCCCGGGCGGTCGCGCTGTTCGACATCGCCAACGGCATGGCCGTGCGGGCGGATCCGGAGCGTGTGCACTTTCCCAATATCGATCTGACGGCCCATCTCATCCGGGAGCCGCGGGGAGAGTGGGTCGGCTTCGACACCCGGGTCTCGTTCGGCCCGGGCGGCGTGGGGCTCACCTCGAGCACCCTCCACGACGAGGTGGGGCCACTCGGCACCCTGGCCCAGTCGTTGACGGTCCGCCCGGACTGAACCCTGCCGCGGACGCCTCGTCCGCGGGGCGGTGGATCGTCACACGGATGTACCTGCTGCGCATGCCGTCGATCGTAGAACGGTCGGGGACCACCTCGATATGGTTGAGGGGATCCGGCACTCACCGTGCGGCCGGTCAGGGAGGGGTGTCGCTGAGCGCGACGGACGGGCTGGTCGGGGAGGTCGCCGACCTGGTGGCGGCCCAGCTGGACTGGCAGCGGGAGATCTACCGGGATCTGCACCGGAACCCGGAACTGAGCATGGTCGAGCACCGGACCGCCGGCGTGATCGAGCGCGAGCTGACCGGCATGGGCCTGGAGCCGCTGCGTATCGGTGGGACCGGCGTCGTGGCGGTGCTGCACGGCGGCGCTGAGGGGAGCGACGGCTCGGGGCCGGTTGTGCTCGCGCGGGCCGACATCGACGCACTGCCGGTGGAGGAGGAGACCGGCCTGCCGTACCGCTCCGAGGTGCCGGGCGTCATGCACGCCTGCGGCCACGACGCACACACCGCCGCGCTGCTCGGTGCCGTCCGCCTGCTCGCGGAGAATCGTGGGCAGTGGGCGGGGACGTACATCGCGCTGTTCCAGCCCGGCGAGGAGACCGCCGAGGGCGCCCGCGCGATGGTCGAGGACGGGCTCGCCGGACTCGTGCCCACACCCGACGTGGCGTTGGCGCAACACGTGATGCCCGGCCCGGCGGGGATGATCGGCACGGTAGCCGGACCCGTCCTGTCGGCCGGGGACTCGGTGCGGATCACCCTCTACGGACGTGGAGCCCACGGGTCGATGCCCAATCTGGCCGTGGATCCGGTGGTGCTGGCGTCCGCGATCGTCCTGCGGCTGCAGACCGTGGTGGCCCGGGAGGTCGAGCCGGGGACCTTCGCCGTGGTGACCGTCGGGGCGATCAACTCCGGGACCAAGTCCAACATCATCCCGGACAGCGCTGAGTTGCTGGTCAACCTGCGGTCCTACGATCCCGCGGTGCGGGCCACGGTGATCGCGGCGGTCGAGCGGATCGTGCGCGGGGAGTGCGCGGCGGCGGGCACCCCCCGCGAGCCGGACTTCGAGTACTACGACAGGTTCCCGCTCACCAGCAACGACCCTGCCACCACCTCGCGCGTGACCGAGGCGCTGCGCGCGCACTTCGGCGCCGAGGCCCTGTTCGAGACCAGTCCGCTGACCGGCTCGGAGGATTTCTCCCACATCCCCGAGGCATTCGGGGTGCCGTACACCTACTGGATCGTCGGGGCATCGGATCCGGCGACGGTGATGGCGGCACTGGAGGCGGGGACCTTCGCCCGCGACATCCCGGTCAACCACTCGCCGCACTTCGCGCCGCTGGAGGATCCGACCCTGCTCGCCGCCACCCGCGCGCAACTCGTCGCGGCCCTGGCGTACCTGCAGCCGTGACCTGAGGGTCAGGCGAGAAGCGGCACCACCACGCAGAGCAGGGCCGTTGCCGCCAGGACGGCGCCGGCGAGAACCCGGGCCGCGCCGCCCGGCAGCCGGGTCTGGCCGCTGAGCACCACGCCCACAGCCAGTGCGACGCGTGGGGGAGAGACGATGATCGCGTAGGAGCCGGCCACGTTCTGGCCGGCCAGCGCCACGAGGCCGTCCGCGCCCAGACCCGAGGCGGCGCCGGTGGTGGCGGCCGAGAACATGGCCGCCGCACCGGTGTTGGAGCCGGTGAGATAGCCGCCGAGTGCGCCGAAGGCCGGGATCAGTGCGAGGGATACCGGCCCCAGATCCGTCACCCTCTCCGCGAGGAAAGCGGCCATGCCGGCGGTGGCCATGACGATCCCGATGGCCATGAACACGATCGCATTGGCCGCGATGGGCACCCACCGCGTCACCGCTGTCTTCACGAGCATCGCAGCACCGTGGTCGTCGTCGTTGTGTCCTTTCGTCGGGTACACGCGCACCGCCACCGCCGCCGCGACGAGCACCCACAGGGCGGGGGAGGTGAGCCAGTCCGTTCCCGCGGGCGAGCCCGCGGCGGCGAGGATCCCCGTGGTGCCGAGGATCCCCGCCAGCAGCACCAGGAACGGGACCGCCGCGCGCAGCAGGTCCCGGCTGACCGGGGGGAGGGCGCCGTGCTGTATCCGCGCCAGTGCGAGCAGCAGCGCGATCACCGCCCCCGCCGCGATGATGCCGGTGGGGGCGGTGCCCACCACCAGGCTGGCGGCCACCAGGCAGAACCACATCGTGGCCACGACCGCCGCGCCCAGTGCGACCAGGCGGGTGGAGGGGCGCTGTGTGACGACGACGACGAGGACGGCCGTCATACTCACCAGCAGCACCGGCAGGCTCAGCAGCGCGGACCACACCCCCACGGCGTTGACGTCCTGACCGCCCAGCTCGGCCGCCACGAGGGTGCCGGGGCCGAGGGAGCCCCACGGCACCAGGACCAGCCCGAGCAGACCCGCCACGACCGCCCGCACCGGGGACAGGCCCAGTCGGACGAGGAGCGGGGCGGTGATCACCACGCCCAGCCCGAATCCGGTGACCGACTCCATGAACGGGGTCAGGCCGAACACCAACAGGAGGATCGCCGGCACGCGATCCTCGTCATGGCCCACGTGCTCCAGCCAGTCCGCGATGTGGTCTCGTGCCCCGGTCGTGGACAGGGCGGTGGCCAGCAGGACGCCGCCGAGCAGGATCAGGGCCACCTCGACCACCGTCGGGCCGAGCCGGGCTGCGGCGTCGGCCACCTCGGTGCTGCCGGGCCGGTGCACGGTCGCTGCCGCGGCCAGCGCGGTCACCAGGCCTGCGGTGCCCGCGGTCAGCGACGGGACGCGCAGCGCGAGCAGGACCAGCACCACCACGATCGGGGCGAGCGCGGCCAGCGAGGGGAGCAGGGTGGTCACCTGGCCCGGCCCGGCATGGGGTCTCCGGGGTCGTGCGGCGGACGCCGGTTCTCGGTGGACGGGTCGAGCAGGCGCAGCGTGAGCCGCTCCGGGGCGGGTGTGGTGCCGCTGCGGAGCTCGTCGATGAGGGAGTTCGCATGCGTGATGAGCCCGGCTGCATCGACGCCGTGGGGCGCCGGATCGTCCAGACTCCCGATCCGTTCGCCGCCGCGTTCGAGCAGGCGCACGGCGCCGGTGAGGTTGCCGCGCTGGACGTGGGTGATGCCCACGGCCAGCTGCGCCAGTCCCTGCCACAGCGGCCGCTCCGCGGCGGGGCAGCTCTTCCACGCGCCCTCGAGCACCTCGTGGGCGTGGAACGCCAGGCCTCGGTCGAGGAGATCCTGTGCCCAGGCGAGTGATTCGGCGGGCGGCAGATCCAGATCCTCGGGGATGCGTTCCACACCCACGCTGCCCGGCGGGAGCGGGCGGCCGAGCTCGTCACGCGGCCGGGCGTTGCGGGCCCGGCCCTCGTCGTCGCGGTCGCGGTCGTTCCTGCCGGGGGTGCTCATGGCCCCATGGTCCCATCGAGCTCGCGCGACCGGTTCACGCGGCGGGTTACGGGCGCGGGTCCTCGTGCGTCAGGTCGTGCCGGCCTCGGCCGCCTGGCGGGGTGCGCGTGCCGCGACGGAGAGTGCGGCGGCCACCACGCAGATGACCGCACCGGCCCACCAGGCATAGGTGTAGCTACCGAAGGTGTCGCGGATGACGCCCGCGCCGAACGCCGCGGCCGCCGCGCCGATCTGGTGCGCG
>CAYFRF010000039.1:0-2535 GCA_964345415.1 uncultured Microbacter sp.
CGGCCGCACTGCTGCGCCGGGGCCGTGAGGAGGTTCGTGGGTACGGCGTCCAGGTCCGTGACGAGTCGGTGACGGGAGTATTTGACGACGACGACAACGACCCCTCCACCCCCGGCACACTCACCGTCCGGTTCGCGGATTCGCCGCCGGCATCCGCGCGCGCGATCGTGGTGGCCTCCGGCCAGACGGACCAGCTCCCGGCGATCCCCGGACTGCGGGAGCAGTGGGGTGTGGGGGTGCTGCACTGTCCGTACTGCCACGGCTGGGAGGTGCGGGGGAAGCGACTCGCGGTGCTGGGCTCGACACCCATGTCGGTGCACCAGGCGCAGCTCGTGCGCCAGTGGAGCGACGACCTGGTGTTCCTCACCGCCGGCTCCGGGGAGATCGCCCCGGACACGGCGGCCCGGCTGCGCTCGCGCGGGGTCCGTCTCGAGCCCACCCCGGCGGCGGAGATCCTCTCCGACCAGGGCGGCCTGGCGGGCGTCCGCCTCGAGGACGGGCGGGTGCTCGAGCTCGACGCGGTGTTCGTGGCCTCCACAGGCATGCCGCACCTGGATTTCCTGGGCGGCCTCGGTCTCGAGACCGCCGAGGGGCCTATGGGCGCGCACCTGGTCACCGACCTGTTCGGGCAGACCTCACACCCCCGGGTCTGGGCCGTGGGGAACGTCGCGAACCCGGGCGCGACAGTGCCTGTCGCCATGGCTGCGGGCTCGATGGCCGGCGGGATGGTCAACATGGCGCTGGTGAACGAGGAGTTCGACGCCGCCACCTCCCCCGCTCCGGGCCCCTCGACCCCAATGCCCGCACGCGCCGCGTCACCCGCTGCGGAGCACTCCCCCGTCGCCGCGCACTGGGAGGGCGAGTACGCCGGCGAACGCAGCCGCTGGTCCGGTGCGGTCAACGCCACCACCGCCGCCGTCGTGCGCCACCTCCCGCCCGGTCACGCACTGGACCTGGGCTGCGGCGAGGGCGGCGACGCGGTGTGGCTGGCCGAGCACGGATGGCACGTCACGGCGGTGGACATCTCCCCCACCGCGATCGCTCGCGGCGCGTCAGCGGCCGCCGAGCGCGGCGTGGCGGACCGGATCACCTGGGTGACCGCCGACCTGGCCGCCTGGCTCGCGGCCCCTTCGGCCGAGACGACCCCGGCCTCCGCCGCCGGCGTGGATCTGGTGACGGCGAGCTTCCTGCACTCGGAGGTGGAGTTGCCGCGCACGGACATCCTGCGCCGGGCGGCCGACCTCCTGCGCCCCGGCGGGCACCTGGTGGTGGTCTCCCACGTGTTCGGGTCCGAGGCCGACATCCCGCCCTGGGCACGCGCGGCGGCAGACCACAAGCACCACCACGGCCCCACACTGCCGAGCCCAGCCGAGCAGCTCGCGGCGCTCGCGCCCGATCCCCGCGATTGGGAGATCGTCCTCGACGAGGTCCGGGAGCGCGAGGCCGCGGGACCCGACGGTGCCCAGAGGGCGATCCTCAAGGACGGGGTCCTGCTCCTGCGCCGCCGTTGACGTGCACCAGTCCGTGAACGAGCGCGCGGACCCCGAACACGAAGAAGTCACTGTCGGTGTCAACCGGCCGCTCCCTCGCGGCCGCGGACAGTGCCGGCAGGTCGTCACGCTGCGCCATGCGCTCGCGGTCTCGTTCCCGACCGCCGTCGCTGTGGACGGCATCCGTCACCGCCAGCGCATGTTCGGCGACGGTCGCGACCACCATCGAGGCCTGCGCCAGCGGTAGACCGAAGGACCGGGCGACGTACTGCTGGTGCCCGTCCATCACCTCCACCACCCTCGGGGAGATGGACTGCGAGTTTCGCAGGAGGAACCGGGCGATACCCGGGTTCTCCAGCGCGAGGTCCCGTAATGAGAGCGCGATGTCGAGCAGATGCTGTTCGAGGGAGACCCCCTCGGCAGTCGGCGGCCCCCACCCCACGAAGATCTCCTCCGCAGTGATGACCTGGACGTCCTCGATACCGTCGGTGTGCTTGTAGAGCGTCCGGATGCCCACGCCCAACTCCTCCGCGATCCCCGCCATGGTGGCGTGCGGCAGGGTGAGCCTCCGTCCGGCGGCGGCGATGGCCTCTCGGGTGACCTTGCGTGGCCGACCTCGGGGCCGGCGACCCGTCTCGGTGTCCATGTTCGTCGATGCTGCCATCACCGGTCCCGGGAGCGGTGTCGCCCGTGCTCAGCGGTACCGGTTGGAGCCTGGTCGGGCCCGCAGCACTGGCCGGCGGACTCCTCACCGCAGCAGCGGTGTTCGTCCTGTCCGGCGCCCTCAGCCGACGCGCCGACGGACGCTTCCTGCTCGCCGGGGTGGCCGTGGCCGCGCTGCTCGGCGGGGTCAACAGCTGGTTGGTCCAGTCCGCCTCCCTCGACTCCGCCATGTCTGCTGCGGTCTGGGGAGCCGGATCGCTCGGCGCAGCCACCTGGACCACGGTCACCATCGCGACCGTGACGCTCATCCTCTGCGGGGGCTACTGCCTCGCTCTCGTCCCCCGTGTCCGGGTCCACGCGCTCGGCGACGACCTCGCCGCCG
>CAYFRF010000039.1:2635-14647 GCA_964345415.1 uncultured Microbacter sp.
CGCCGCCGTGGGCGCCGTGTTGCTCGCGGTGTCGGACCAGGTGGCGCAGCATGCCCTACCCGGAGGTCTCCCGGCCGGGTTGGTGACGACCGTGCTCGGCGGCGGCTACCTGCTCGTCACTCTCATCCGCAATTCCGATTCCACCCGAGGTGCCCGGGGCTGACGGCGGAGTTCAGAGAGCGGGACTCACCCGACGGCCCGGCGCAGCGGCTCGCGGTGCGTGGACCGGCGATCGTGGTGGCCGGGGCCGCTGCCGAAGTCCTGCTCGTAGGAGTCCAGCACATCGAATGCCGGGTCCTCGTCGTCGATCTCCAACACCACCGCACCCGGGCGACGCAGCCGCGGCGGCACCACCGACAGCTCGTCGTCCTCGCGCGACTCCACGCCCAGCCGGGCGCGGCGCATGCGCTCGACACGACGGCGACGCAGGCTCTCCTCGAGCCGCACCTGGCGGCGCAGGTAGGTCAGGTAGGCCGCCAGCAGCAGCACGGCGCCGCCGGCGAACCACCACACGGCCGGGACGGTGAGCAGTGCCGCGATCACTGCGACGACCGACAGTCCGGCCAGGATCAGTGCGGTGCGCTGACGGGCGTGCGCGCGCTGCTCGGCCGCACGCCGGTCCGCCATCGGGTCGTAGGCCCCGCGCCCACGACGCCGCTCGGCGAAATCCAGGTCGGCATCGGTGAGCTCCACCTCGGGCTCGGCCGGCCGCCGTCGACCACGGTGCAGGTGCACGGCCTCGGCGTCGATCCCCGCAGCGTCCTCGTCGTGCTCGTCGTACTGGTCGGACGCACCGTGCGCCGCGGCCGGGCGGGCGGCCGGCGGGTCGAGCAACTCACCGTCGACCACCTCGGGCCGCGCGGGCTCCACGACGTCCGCCACCGCGACATCGACCTCGGCGACAGCCTCGGTCGTCTCCGCGCCGGACTCCACCACTGCCGGGATCTCGGTGGTGATCTCCTCGGAAGCCTGGTCCCCGACGGTGGCCGCGCTGCGCCGCTCCTCCATCGCCCGACGGACCGCCTCGCCGCGACGACCGGCGGCCTCACGACGCAGCGTCTGCCCGAGCAGGTGCTCCCAGGTCTCCGTGTCCAGCAGCTCCGCGTCGGTGGCACCGGAACCGCTCGGCAGGCCGAACAGCGACTCCTCGGGCTCGGCCTGCGCTGGGTCGGCCGCAGCCGCACGCCCGCGACTGGGCACGAGACGGCCGGAACCGCCGGAATACAGCGTGCGCGTCTGGGCCAGTGCGTCACCGGTGCGGCGGATGGGATTGCGCGACCGGATGAGCATCGGCGCGAGGACGAAAAGCCAGACCACCACCAGAAGAATGATCAGCAGCGAGCTCGACATCGATCAGGCCTCCTCGAGCGTCTACCCCGACTCGGGACGTCGTGGTGAGGCCCCAACCGTATCGGCGCGCGGGGTCTGCTTCGCGGCGGCGCGCCGCAGGTCATGATGCTCAGGACATACTCAGACGCGTGTCGCGAAACCCGCGTCCACCAGCGCGGCCACGGCGCCCCTGCCGTGCTCCTCCCACGTCCTCGCCACCAGCAGGTGGTCCCGCCAGGCGCCGTCAACATGGAGATAGCGCTTCAGCAGCCCCTCCTGCCGGAAACCGCACCGCTCCAGCACCACCCGGCTGGCCTCGTTCTCGGGCCGGACGGTGGCATCGACACGGTGCAGTGCGCCCGGCCCCAGCGCGTGGTCGAGGCCCAGCGCCAACGCCGCGGTGGCCACACCGCCGCCCACGAAGGGCCGCCCCACCCAGTAGCCGATCCAGCCCGAGTGCAGGGCCCCGCGCGTGATCCCGCCCACGGTGAGCTGCCCGCAGAAGCGGCCGTCCAGCTCGATGGCCGCCGGGATGGTGGCCCCGGCCCGCGCGTAGCGGCGCAACTGGGCGTGCAGACCCGGCCAGGCGCGGGGACTGTTGTTCTGGTGCCAGCGCCCCTCGACGGTCGGCTCCCACGGCTCGAGGTAGGCACGCTCGTGCAGCCGCAGCGCCGACCACTCGCGGCCGTCCCGGCGCCGCACGGGTCGCAGGCGCACCTCTCCGGCCCGTACCCGCAGCGATCCGGTCTCGACCGGCCAGCCCGGGTGGTCGACGGACTCGGCCGTCCACGATCTCCACATGGTCGCCTCGCCGGGGGCCGTCAGCCGCGCTGCGCCAGGAACATCACGTCGACCTCGTCACCCGTCCGCACCGCGGTGGTCTCGGGGTCGATCACCACGAGACAGTTCGCCTCGGCGAGCGAGGCCAGCAGGTGCGTGGACGCGCCCTGGGCGCCGCCGAGGGCGCGCACCAGATACTCACCGGTGTCGGTGTCCCGCATGAGCTGCCCGCGCAGGTAACCGCGCCGCCCCTCGACGGAGGAGATGGGGGCCACGGTGCGGGCGCGGACGGTGCGGCGCATCGGCTGCCGCTTGCCCAGCGCGATGCGGATGAGCGGGCGCACCATGATCTCGAACACCACGAGCGCGCTGACCGGGTTGGACGGGAGCAGGAACGTGGGCACCTCGTCGCGGCCGAGGCGGCCGAAGCCCTGGACGGAACCGGGGTGCATGGCCACGCGGTTGACCTCGATCTCACCGAGTTCGGCCATGACCTGGCGGATCCGGGTCGTGGCCTCACCTCCCGCGGCGCCGGAGACCACCACGAGTTCGGAGCGCACGAGCTGCCCCTCGAGGACCTCCCGCAGTCGCGCGGGTTCGGTGCTGGCGATGCCCACCCGGTGGACGTCGGCGCCGGCGTCTCGACCGGCGGCGGTGAGCGCGTACGAGTTCACGTCGTAGACCTGCCCGATGCCGGGTGCACTGTCCACGTCGACCAGTTCGTCACCCACGGAGATGACGGACATCCGCGGCTTGGGGTGGACCAGCACCTTGGCCCGGCCGACGGAGGCGAGCAGCCCCACCTGGGCGGGCCCGATGATGCTGCCGGCGCGCACGGCCACGTCACCGGGCTGCACGTCGTCGCCGATCCGCCGCACGTAGTCGCCGCTACGGACGGCGCGGGTGGGGGTGATGTATCGCCCGGACGTCTCGGCCCAGCCCACGGGCAGGACCGCGTCGGCGAGCGTCGGCAGTGGTGCGCCGGTGTCGACACGGACCACCTGTCCGGGCTGCAGTCGCGTCGGCTGGCGTGAGCCGGCGGTGATCTGGCCGACGACCGGCAGCGTCACCGGTCCGCCCGGCTCGTCGTCGTCCCTCCCGACCGGTCCCCGACCGGCGCCGGGGCCCCCGACCTGCACGTCGACACTGCGCACCGCGTAGCCGTCGATCGCGGCCTGGTCGAAGGACGGGAGCGGGCGTTCGGCCACGACCTCCTCGGCACACAGCAGTCCCTGTGCCTCGGAGATCGACACCCGGACCGGGCGCGGGGCGACCGCGGCCGCCGTCACCAGAGCCAGCTGTTCCTCGACAGAGCGCACCAGTGCCCCCTTCCCGTACGTGTCCTGCCCGTGCGACCGACCACGCGCGTCCGCGGGCGGGCGGACCCCGGGTCCCTGAGGGAGAGGGTAGCGGCCGTGCGCCCTGCTCCCGCGGCGACGCCGCCGGTGTGGGCCGTCTTCTCAGACTCGCGCCGCCGGTGCCGGCGGCGCGCCCGGTTCACTCAGGAGCCGAGTCGGTCCGTCAGCCACTCACGCAGCTCGTCGGCGTACGCCGGGTTGTCCAGCGCGAAGTCCACGCAGGCCTTGATGTAGCCGCCGGGGTTGCCCAGGTCGTGTCGGGGCCCGTCGTGGACCACCACGTGGACCGGGTGTCCCTGGTCGATGAGCAGGGCGATCGCGTCCGTCACCTGGATCTCGCCGCCGGCTCCCGGCTCGGTACGGCGAAGCGCGTCGAAGATCGCCCGGTCGAGCACATAGCGTCCGGCCGCGGCGAGGTTGGAGGGGGCGTCCTCCGCGGCGGGCTTCTCCACCATGCCCAGCACCTTCTTGACCCCCGGGTCCTCGGTGTCCGCGACCTCGAACACCCCGTACGCGGAGACGTTCTCGGGATCCACCTCGAACGCGCACAGCACGGTGCCCCCACGCTGCGCGCGGACGGCCGACATCCGCCCCAGCACCCCGGAGGGCAGCACGAGGTCGTCCGGCAGCAGCACCGCGACCGCCTGCTCGTCCTCGCCGAGGACGGGCTCGACCTGGGCGATGGCGTGTCCGAGCCCGAGCGGCTCCTCCTGACGCACGTCCACGACCTCGATGAGGCCGGGGGCGCGCCGGATCTTGTGCAGGAGCACGTCCTTGCCCCGACCCTCGAGCGTGTCCTCCAGGGTCGGGTCGTCCGCGAAGTGCGCCATGACGCCGACCTTGCGTTCGGAGGTGATGATCGCGAGCCGCCCCGCCCCGGCCTCGGCGGCCTCCTCGGCGATGAGCTCGATACCGGGGGTGTCCACGACGGGCAGCAGTTCCTTGGGCACCGTCTTGGTGGCGGGCAGGAACCGGGTCCCGAGGCCGGCGGCGGGGACGACGGCGGTCCGGAACTGCGAGTCGGACGAAGCGGTAGACGTCATGCACACCACTGTAGACGTCATATCGGGGCCCGCCGTGGCACACCTCGCCGCGAGTCACGCGGACCGCGGGAGCGGTCTGCGGGGCAGACTGTGGCCATGGACAAGTCGGAGATGAGGAGTGTGGTGCGCGCCCGCCGCGCCGCCGTCCCTCCCGCGGTGCGCGCCGAACGGGACCGGGCGATCCTGGAGCACCTGGGTGCGGTCGTGTCCGCGGGGATGGTGGTCTGCGCCTATTTTCCCGACGACGACGAGGCCGGCGGATCCGGACTTCCCGACGCGCTCGTCACGATGGGGGCGCGGGTCCTGCTGCCGGTCTCTCCCCCGGTGGGGCCGCTGGGCTGGGCCGCCTATGCCGGGCCGGCGGACCTGGTGCGGGGCCGCTTCGGCATCCCCGTCCCGTCAGCGCCACCGGGAGGGCCGGAGTTGCTCACCGGGGCGGACCTGGTGCTGGTGCCCTCCGTCGCGGTGGACAGGCAGGGCAACCGGCTCGGCCGCGGGGGCGGTTACTACGACCGTTCCCTGGAGTTCGCGGGACCCGGCACCCGGCTGCTGGCGCTCCAGGACCGGGAGAACGTCCTGGACGTCGTGCCGGTGGAAGCCCACGACCGCGCGGTGGACGGGGTGATCACCGAGCAGGGGCTCCTCGACTTCGGAACCTGGCACTCGGCGGAGTAGAGTGCCAGTTGTTGTCCCTTCTCCCCGGGAGGCCCCATGCCCACCTATTCGTACCGGTGCCGTGACTGTGACGTCGCGTTCGACATCCAGCAGTCCTTCGACGAGGACTCGCTGACGGTCTGCCCTCAGTGCGAGGGCACCCTGCGCAAGCTGTTCAACACGGTGGGCGTGGTGTTCAAGGGCTCTGGTTTCTACCGCACGGACAACCGCTCCGAGAGCAGCTCGGGCAGCAGTTCGTCTGCAGGTGGCTCATCCAGCAGCAGCTCGTCGTCCTCCGGGTCCTCGGGCTCGGGTTCCGGATCCGGCTCGACCGCCTCCTCGGGGACCGCCTCCTCGTCGAGCTCGTCGTCGTCGACCTCGTCGTCGTGACACCAGTCCTCACCCCGGCCCCCTCCCCGGCCTGACCACCGGTTCCGGCCCCTCTCCGGTTCCTCCACAGGCCCGTCCCTGTCCACAGGCGGCGCCTCCCCGCCCGCGACACGCCGGGGGCGGGCCGGGCGCACCGCTACGGTCGATCCCGACATCGCCGCGCCGCAGAGCGCGCCGGACGACGGGGGGCCACATGCGCACGAGGTTCGCCACGGCGACCACACCGGGACGCTGGCGACGCCGTCGCACAGCGCGGATCGCCCTGGCCACGGCACTGATCGTGGCCGCACCGTTCGTCGGGGGCCGGGGCGCCGACACCGGTGACGCCGACGGCCCAGCGCGTATCGGCCCCGGTCATCCCGACTCAGTGCACGCCGGCTCCGTGCACGCCGGCTCAGCTCAGGCAGGCTCAGCCGAGGCCGCCGCGACACCCGGAGACACCTCGGCCGCCGGGGCGGAGACGCACCCCGCGGCCCGTCCCGTCCCCCACACCGGCGAGGCAGTGCGCCTGGTCCCCGTTCCGCTCGCCGATGCCGGCGTGGCCGACGTGCTGGGCCCCGGGGACCTGGTGGACCTGATCGCCGTCGACTCGGCACACGAGCACCCACACGGACATGGTCCCGCCGTGGTGGCGCGCGGCGCCCGCGTGCGCCAGACCCCGGACGGGCGGGGCGGGACGCGTTCGATCCTCGTCGAGGTCCCCGAATCCGCCGCCGCCTCCCTCGCAGCCACCGCGGCCGGGACCCCGTTGGCCGTGGTCGTCCACGGTTGACGGTCGCAACGAGGCTGGACGGGTCCTGCCTGCTCTACTGATAACATCCGTGCAGTTCAGACCGGAACGCACGGCCCACACGGGGTGGGGGGGCCGGACAACGAGAGGGAAGGGTGCGAGATGCTCAAGGGCTTCAAGGACTTCATCATGCAGGGCAACGTGATCGACCTCGCGGTCGCGGTCGTGATCGGTACCGCGTTCGCGGCCATCGTGGACTCGTTCACCACCGCGATCATCAACCCGCTCATCGCCCTGCTCGGCGGGAACAACGAGATCGGCTTCGCCGTGCAGATCCTGCCGGACAACCCCGAGACCGTCATGGACTTCGGGCTGCTCATCACCGCGATCATCAACTTCCTGCTGATCGCAGCCATCATCTACTTCGTCCTGGTGGCCCCGATGAACAAGATGAAGGAGGCGGCCGCCAAGCGCAAGGGCATCGAGGCCCCCGCCACCGACAACGAGCTGTTGGTCGAGATCCGCGACCTGCTCGCCGGCCGTCCCCTCACCCATCCCTCGGACCCGGCCAGCCCGTCCAGCAACTCCTGACGCCCGAACACGAACAGCAACGAGAGCCGCCGCCCGGAACGCACTTCCGGGCGGCGGCTCTCCTCTGTGTGGGGGTGGGGCCGGTGTTGTTGTCGTCGTCGACAATCCATGAGCCCACCCTGACCGGCAACTCAGCCGTGGTGGGGCGGGCGCTGCTCCTGCCACCAGTCATCGTCGATACGGCTGCCCCGACCACGTGCCTCATCAGAGGTGGTCGCCGGCAACGTCTCGCCGAACACCGCATCCAGGCGCGCGCGGTCCACCGTCGGCCGAGCCGCGGGCTCCTCGTCGGCGGCGCTTCGGTCGGCGGAGCTTCGGTCGGTGCCGCCCGGCGTCCCGTCCGCGCCCGCGCTCACAGTTCGTCGAGGTCAGACAACTGCGCCACGACATACGAGACCAGCGGGCACAGGGTGGCCATACCGTCACGGATCGCGGCGCGGCTCGGCGCCAGATTCGCCACCACCGTGCTCCCGGACACCCCGACGTGCCCGCGCGAGACGATCGAGTCCACGGCACCGGCGGTCAGGCCGGAGGAACGCACGGCCTCCGCGATTCCCGGCAGGCGCTGGTCGAGGATCTCCTCGGTGACCTCCGGCGTGATGTCGCGGGGGCCGACGCCGGTGCCGCCCAGCGTCACCACGAAATCGAACCCGCCCACCACCGCGGTCTCCAGGGCTTTGCGCACCTCGGACTCCTCGGCGGCCACGCCCACCACACCGCCCACGAGGAATCCCTCTTCCTCGAGCAGCTCGGTGACCAGTGGGCCGATCGAGTCCTCGTGCTCCCCGAGCCGGTCCGTCACCACCACGACCATCGCCCGACCCGCGATACGGCGCTCCACCGGATCGGCGGCCTCCGGGTCGAACTCCACATCGGTGGGCAGCCTGCGGCCTCCGGGCAGCGCCCGCGGATCGAATCTGGTGCTCATCTCGCCTCTCCCAGTACAACGTCGACGGTGGTCGGCTGCTCGCCCTCACGTGCAGCATAGGTGACACTGATCGTCGCCCCCGGTGGCTGGGAGCGAATGGCGGCGACGAGCGCGTCACCGCCCTCGATGATGCGGTCCCCCACTGCGAGGATCACCGCACCCTCACGGATACCGGCGCGCTCAGCCGGACCCCCCACCTCCACGGAACGCACGAGCGCACCGTCGCCGCCGGGAGAATCGCTCACCGACACCCCCAGGACCGCGCGCGTGGCGAAGTTCTGCTTGATCAGCTGGTCCGCGACACGGCGGGCCTGGTCCACCGGGATCGCGAACCCCAGGCCGATCGACCCCGAGTTCTCCTGCCCCAGTGACGCGATCGCCGAGTTGATCCCGACCAGCTCGCCGTTCATGTTGACCAGCGCACCGCCCGAGTTGCCCGGATTCACCGCCGCGTCCGTCTGGATCGCGTCGATCACGGTGTCCTGGCCGGACTGCGCGCCGCCGGCCCGCACCGGGCGGTCCAGAGCGGAGACGATACCGGTGGTCACGGTCCCGGACAGACCCAACGGCGACCCCACGGCCGCGACCGACTGCCCCTCCGTGAGATTGGCGGAGGTCCCCAGAGCGATCGGCGTGAGCGCGGTGGCGGTGTCCGCCTTGATCACCGCGATGTCGGTCGCGGGATCGGTGCCCACGATGCTCGCCGGCGCCTTGGAACCGTCGTCGAACCGGACCTGGATCTGGCCGCCGCCGGCCGCGGCCATCGAGATCACGTGGTTGTTGGTGATGATGAGACCGTCCTGGGTCAGCACGACCCCGGACCCCTCACCACGTCCGGTCTGTCCCCGCACGTCGATCGACACGACGCTCGGCAGAACCTTCTCCGCCACGGCCTCCACGGTGCCGTCCGGGGCCTGTCCCTCCGGCTGCGCGATGCTGATCGGCGACGGCAGGCCACCACCGGTCCCGCCACCGGCCACACTCGCGCCCACCCATCCGCCGAGTCCACCGGAGACGAGCATCGCCGCGATCACGCCTGCGACCAGAAGCCCGCGGCCGGACTTGCGCTCGGCCTGCGGACCCGTGGCCGGGTCGACCCCCTGGGGGCCGTTCGGGCCCCCGGTCGCAGGGGGGAATGCCGCCGTGGGTGGTCCGCCGAACGGCGACGCGGCGCCGTACGGACCGCTGCCGGACGCTCCGGCCGTGTGGCCGGAATACTGCTGCTGCGGCGGGTACGCCGACGGTGTGGGCTGCGCGCCCTGCTCCCCCGCCCCGTGGTGACTCCTGCCGTCGTGGAAGGGCATCCCACCGGGCTGCCGGTGCTGACCGCCCGCGCCTGTCCCGGCGCCCGATGCCCACTCGTCGCCGGACCCGGGCACACCCGGGGCTCGACCGTTCTCGTTCTCCATGTCCTCCATCGTTCCCCACCGCGCTGTGAGTCCGCTGAAACCCCGGTGGAACATCCCTGGACGGTTTCGATCAGTCAGGGGACTGCTCACTTCCCGGCAGGGTGAGTCGCACCTCGGCGCCGCCACCCTCGGCATCCCCGATCTCCACAGTGCCCCCGTGTCGGGTGGCGACCTGCCGCACGATCGCCAGCCCCAACCCGGAACCCGGCATCGCGCGCGCTTCACGCGAACGGTGGAAACGCTCGAACACCAGCTGACGGTCCGCCTCCGGGACCCCCGGCCCCTGGTCCGCGACCGTCAGTTCCATCACCGCCTCCGACACCGGACGCATCCTCACGGTGACGGTCCCACCGGGTGGGCTCCACTTGGCGGCGTTGTCACAGATGTTGAGAACCGCCCGTTCGATCCCTGCGGAATCGCCGAAGGAGTACCAGGGCACCAGCTCGACCTCGAAGTCGACGTCGTGCCGGCGTCTCCGCACCCGCTCGAGTGCGCGGTTGACGGTGTCCGCGACCGCGACCGGCTCGAGCTCGACCTCCCCGGAGTCCTCGCGCGCCAACTCCACCAGGTCCCCGACGAGCTGACTCAGCTCGGAGATCTGGCCCACCACATCCACCTCGAGACCCCTGCGGTCCTCGTCAGGAATGGAGGGGGCACCGGGCCGGCTGGCCGCGATGAGCAGTTCCACATTGGTGCGCAGACTGGTCAGCGGCGTCTTGAGCTCGTGTCCCGCATCCGCGACGAGCCTGGCCTGCCGCTCCCGACTCTCCCGTAGCGCGACGAGCATCTGGTTGAACCTGGTGGTCAGCCGGGCGATCTCGTCGTCCCCGGTGACCGGGATCGGTCGCAGGTCGTCGGTACGCGCGATCCGTTCGACGGCCCTGGTGAGCCTCGCCACCGGGGCGAGCCCCGTCCGTCCCACCGCGGTGCCGGCCACCGCGGCCAGCGCGATACCCGCCGCGCCGACGAGCGTCAACACGATCGCCAGCCTGTTGAGGGTGGCCCGCGTCGGCCCGAGGTCCTGGGCGAGGATCAGGGTGGAGCCGTCCCGCACCCCGACCGCATAGATCTGTTTCCCGCCGGAGGCCCGCAGGCTCGACTCCGCCTCACCCCGGACCACCGCGATCTCCGGCGCGCCGATCTGGATGGGCTCGCCCGTGGCCGTCCGCCCCCCGGACGGCGCCACGATCTGCGCGTCCAGGTTCGGGTTGAACGCCCGCAGCGCGATGAGGGTGCTCCGTGACTGCAGCGCGAACTCCGAGGCGAGCTGGCTGTTGACCAACTGGTCCGCCTGCTGTTGGAGCCGCTCGTTGACCCCCTTGTACAAGGACCCGGACACGACGAAGTAGGCCGCGACGGCCATCAGGGCCACCGCGACGCCCACGGAGCTCGCCGCCAGCAGGGTGACCCGCTGGCGCAGCGAGACCGGGGCGGGCCTCCGCCCCGTCGCGCCCGTCGTCACTACGGCGTCTCGCGCAGCACGTACCCCACACCGCGAACGGTGTGGATGAGCCGCACCTCGCCGTCCCCCTCGGTCTTACGCCGCAGATAGCCGATGTAGACCTCGAGCGCGTTACCCGAGGTCGGGAAGTCGTAACCCCACACCTCTTCGAGGATGTGGCTGCGTGTGAGCACGCGGCGCGGGTGGTGCATGAGCAGTTCGAGCAGCGAGAACTCGGTGCGGGTCAACTGGATCCGTCGCTCCCCCCGCGTGACCTCGCGAGTGGCCAGGTCCATCCGGAGGTCTTCGAACTCCAGGACCTCGTCCGCGTTCTCGTCCTCGGACCCGCGACGCCGCAGCAGCGCACGCAGGCGGGCCAACAGCTCTTCCAGCGCAAAGGGCTTGGGGAGATAGTCGTCCGCACCGGCGTCGAGCCCTGCCACCCGCTCCGACACCGCGTCGCGCGCGGTGAGCATGAGCACCGGCAGGTCGTCACCACGACTGCGCAGGATGCGGCACACCTCGAGGCCGTCCCGACGGGGCATCATCACGTCGAGGATCACGGCGTCCGGCCTATCCGCGTCGACCCTCTCGATCGCCTCCACGCCGTCCCCGGCCAGCTCGACCTCGTACCCGTTGAACGTCAGAGAGCGCCTGAGCGACTCGCGCACCGCCTGGTCGTCGTCTACCACGAGGATCTTCATGACGACCAGTCTCGCGCACCCGCCTGAAGCGCCGCTGAGGAGCCTCCACCCCGTGAAACGCCGACGAACCCGGTGGAACCCCTCTGGGTCCACCGGGTTCGTACCGGGCGTGTGCGTGCGGCGCGCGTGGCACCGCCGTACTCGGCTGACCGCGGTCAGCCGATGGCGGGATCAGCGGTCGATGTTGACCAGGCCGAGCTGAGCGGCCTTCACCAGGCGACGCGGCAGCACGACGGGACGACCGTCGATCTTGGTCTCCTGGAGGGCGACGTTGTCAGCCTTCCACTGCGAACGACGGGAGTGGGTGTTGGCGCGCGAGAGGCGACGCTTGGGAACTGCCATGATTTAGTCCTCGGGTTGTGAAGGTGGGACGGGGCGCATGCGCCCCGCGGCTCACTTGGCGGCGCGGCGGGCGCGGTTGCCGTAGCGGCGCTGGAACTTCTCGACGCGGCCGGCGGTGTCCATGACACGCTGCGCGCCGGTCCAGAACGGGTGCGACTCGCTGGTGACGTCCACGACGATCAGCGGGTAGGAGTTGCCGTCCTCCCACTCGACCGTCTTGTCGCTGGTGGCCGTCGACCGGGTCAGGAACATCTCGCCCGAGGCGAGGTCGCGGAACACGATGGGCGCGTAGGCCGGGTGGCTGTCGGTCTTC
>CAYFRF010000039.1:14657-23777 GCA_964345415.1 uncultured Microbacter sp.
TCACTGGTGGCGGTGGAACGGGTGAGGAACTTGGTGCCCGTGCCCGAGTCCTGGAAGACCACCGGGTGGTAGTCGGGGTGGATATCACTCTTCATAACTGGATCCCTCTAGCTCGGTAGAAGTCTGTAGGTCTGGCGCGCACCCCGCGAGGGGCGAGCAGTTGCCAGTGGCCGAACCGGGGATCCCGGTCAGCACACGCATCGGTTGATCGTACCCGTATGATGGGCGCGTACCCAATTCGTGCACGCCCACCCTCACGGTCGAGCCGCCTCCGCCAGCGCCTTTACCGCCCGTGACGTGCCGATTACCGTTTCAGACGACCTGATGCGTAAACTAGACCATCGCTGTTGTCTGCACGTTTGCAATCGCCTCACACGGTGTTCGCGACGTGGCGTTCCGACCCGCCCCCGGTCCAACCGGAGAGCGGGAAGGCTCTTCCGCCGCGCGCCACCGCGGACGGGGCGGAAGGAGAAACACGCCATGTCGGCGCATTGCCAGGTAACGGGACGGAAGCCGGGTTTCGGCAAGTCCGTCTCGCACTCACACCGCAGGACCAACCGTCGCTGGAACCCGAACATCCAGCGTCGCAGCTACTTCCTGCCCTCTGAGGGCCGTCGCATCACGCTGACGGTCTCCACCAAGGGCATCAAGACCATTGACCGCGACGGCATCGAGGCCGTGGTGGCCCGCATCCGTGCCCGTGGGGAGAAGATCTGAGATGGCCCGTAACGACATCCGCCCCATCATCAAGCTGAAGTCCACGGCCGGAACCGGGTTCACCTACGTGACCCGCAAGAACCGTCGCAACAACCCGGACCGCATCGTCCTCAAGAAGTTCGACCCGGTCGTCCGTAAGCACGTCGAATTCCGAGAGGAGCGCTGACCCGTGGCCAAGAAGTCCAAGATCGCGCGCAACGAGCAGCGCAAGGCAAAGGTCGCCCGGTTCGCCGAGCGCCGCGCCGAGCTCAAGGCAATCATCAAGAACCCCGAGAGCTCGGACGAGGCACGTATGGATGCCCAGACCGCTCTCAACAAGATGCCGCGTGACGCCTCGCCCGTGCGGGTGCGTAACCGCGACGTCGCCGATGGTCGCCCCCGCGGCTACCTCCGCAAGTTCGGTCTCTCCCGCGTCCGTATGCGCGAGATGGCCCACCGTGGCGAGCTGCCCGGTGTCACGAAGTCGAGTTGGTGAGTAGGTAATCATGGCTAAGGCACGTAGCACCCCGTCCAAGAAGGTCCGGGCCCAGGAGGGCCGCCGGCCCAAGAAGAACCCCTTGAAGGTCGCCGGCATCGAGTCCGTGGACTACAAGGACGTCAACACCCTCCGTACGTTCATCTCCGATCGTGGCAAGATCCGTTCGCGCCGCGTCACCGGCCTGACCCCGCAGCAGCAGCGTCAGGTCGCCGTGGCGGTCAAGAACGCCCGCGAGATGGCTCTGCTGCCCTTCACCAGCCGCTGAGTCACCGCTCGGCGCGGTAGATCCGCGCCAGCTCGTCCTGCGCGCGCCCACCGGGCCGCCGACCAGGCAACAGCAACTCGATCGGGGCCGTACCTCCTGGCCCAGGAGGTACGGCCCCGATCGGCGTTAACGTTGCGAGCTGCCCCTCCACTCCCCTCCGCCCGATCCGAGGAGCCCACCCGTGGCAGGTGTCCTGAACGGCTTCGCCGTGATCGTCGCACTCGTCGCGCTGGGCTGGTTCCTCGCCCGCAGCGGAGTACTCGGGCACGACGCCAGGTTGGTCCTCAACCGCCTGGTCTTCTTCGTCGCGACCCCAGCCCTGCTGCTGGATTCACTGGCCCGCACCACGCTCGACCAGGTCTTCAACGGCGTGTTCGTGGTGTCGGCCGGCTCCGCGATCATCATCGCGGTGGCATACGTGGTGATCGCCCGGCTCTGGCTCCGCCGCCCGGCCGCCGACCTGGCGGTGGGCGCGTTGTCCGCGGCCTACGTGAATTCGGCCAACCTCGGCATCCCCATCGCGCTGTACGTGCTCGGTGATCTCGGGTTCGTCATGCCGCTGCTGCTGTTCCAGGTGGTGATCATGCAGCCGGCGGCGATCGCCGTCCTCGAGAGATCGGCCCGGGCCGAGGGCGATCAGCCGGACGGTGGCGGTGCGCTCGGTGCCCTGCTGCAGTCACTGCGCACCCCGATCGTGCTGGCCGCGCTGGCGGGTGTGATCATCGCCGCCCTGCCGTGGACGCCGTCGGAGTCCGTGCTCGAGCCCGTCCACCTGGTGGGCCAGATCTCCGTGCCCGGGGCCCTGCTCGTGTTCGGCATGTCGCTGTACGGGGTCAAGGTGTTGGAAGCCGGCATCTCGCCCCGCCGCGAGATCGCCCTGGCCAGCGGGCTCAAACTCTTCGCCCACCCGATCCTCGCGTTCGGCATGGGTGTCATCCTGCTCGGGATGACCGGGCACGAACTCCTCACCGTGGTGGTGGCGGCCGCGCTGCCCACCGCGCAGAACGTCCTGGTGGTGGCCACGAGATACGGGCACGGCACCCTGCTGGCCCGGGATTCGGCGGTCATCACCACGCTCGGCGCACTACCCGTGCTGCTGGTGGTCTCCGCACTCCTGGCCTGACGAGGGCCGACTCCGGCCTAGGTCGCGACGAGAACCATCGCGAAGACCACCGCGTTGTTGACCCCGTGCAGCACGATCCCCGGCACGATCGAGCGGTACCACTCGGCCATCACGCACAGCGAGATCCCCACCACCAGCAGATACGGCAGCGCCGGGGGCACGAGGTGGACCACCGCGAACAGCGCACCGGCGAGTGTCACGCCGGCGCCGTATCGCAGCCGCGCGCGCAGGGCGGGCAGGACGATCCCACGGAACACGACCTCCTCGGCGACCGGTACCGCCACGGCCACGGCGAGCAGCCCGAGCGCCGCGGCCGCGGGACCCCCGGACAGGAGGTCGCCGATCGCGTCCGCGCCGGGGTCGCCGGGATCCCCACCCGCGACGAAGGGCGTCAGGACGAGCGTGGAGGCCACGACCCCGCCCAGCAGCACCGCCGGGATCTGCCACAGCAGGTGAGCCGGGGAACGTTCGGGGCGCCGCATCCCGACGTCGGCCCACGTGAGGCCGCGACGCCGGAGCAGGTGGGTGCGTACCGCCGCGAGCGCGGCAGCCGAGGTGCCGATGAGGAGGGCCAGCGCGAGCACCGTGGCCCCGGGCCTTCCGGCGTCGAGTCTGCTGGCGAGGAACAAGACCCCGATGACGACGACGACAACGCCGGTGACATACGCCAGCACCCAGGCCAGCGCAGACACCGCGGCCCGGCCCCGGACCGGGGTGGTCCAGAGGCCGGGCGCGGGTGCGGTGGGCGGTGTCAGGCGAGCCCCTCCGCCACCCGGAAGGGTGCGTCGGTGGCGGCACGGACCTGCTCGATGCTCACACCGTCGACCAACTCGATCAGGGTGAGCCCCTCGGCGTCGCGGTCGAACACGCCGAGTTCGGTGATGATCCGGTTGACGCAGCCGAGGCCGGTCAGCGGAAGGGTGATCTCGGAGACGATCTTGGAGGATCCGTCCTTGGCCACCTGGTCCATGACCACCACGATACGGCGGGCACCCACGACCAGGTCCATGGCGCCGCCCATGCCCTTGACCATGGCGCCGGGGACCATCCAGTTGGCGATGTCGCCGGCGGGGTTGACCTCCATCGCGCCGAGGATGGCCACGTCGATCTTGCCGGAGCGGATCATGCCGAAGCTGGTGGCCGAATCGAAGATCGCGGAGCCGGGCAGGGTGGTGACGGTTTCCTTGCCCGCGTTGATGAGGTCCGGGTCCACGTCGTCGGGGTGCGGGTAGGGACCGATCCCGAGCAGTCCGTTCTCGGACTGGAGCGTGACGTTGACGTCCGCCGGGACATAGTTGGGCACGAGGGTCGGGAGTCCGATGCCCAGGTTGACGTACTGGCCGTCCTCGAGTTCGAGGGCCGCTCGTGCGGCCATGGCCTTGCGGTCGCGACCGAGCCGGGTGGGCGGGGTGGTGCTCATCAGCGCTGTCCTTCCGAGGGCGGGTTGGTGGTCATCTTCTCGATCCACTTGGTCTGCTCGACCTGCTCGGGAGTGAGCGCGACGAGGCGGTGGACGAAGATGCCCGGCAGATGGATGTCGTCGGGGCCGAGTTCGCCCACCTCGACGACCTTCTCGGCCTCGACGATGCAGGTCTTGCCGGCCATGGCGGCCAGGGGGGAGAAGTTGCGGCCGGTGAGGTGGAACCGCAGATTGCCGCTGGTGTCCGCGACGGCCGCGCGGACCAGCGAGTAGTCGGCCTCGATCGCCTGCTCGAGCACGTAGGTCTCGCCGCGGATCTCACGGGTCTCCTTGGGCGGAGAGGAGACGGCCACTCCGCCGTCCGCGTCGTAGCGCCACGGCATCCCGCCGTCGGCCACGTACGTGCCCACACCGGTGCGGGTGAAGAACGCCCCGATGCCGGAGCCGCCGGCCCGCATACGCTCGGCGAGGGTGCCCTGCGGGGTCAGCTCGACCTCGAGTTCTCCGGACAGGTACTGGCGGGCGAACTCCTTGTTCTCCCCCACATACGAGGCCACGATGCGGCGCAGTTTGCCGCTCTCGAGCAGGATCCCCAGCCCCTTGCCGTCCACGCCCGCGTTGTTGGAGAACACCTCGAAGTTCCCCACGTCGCGGGCGGCGAGCGCCTCGATGACGATCTGCGGGATCCCGCACAGGCCGAACCCGCCGGCGGCGATGGACGCCCCGTCCGGGATGTCCGCGACCGCCTCCGCCGCGGTCATGAGCTTGCTGGACATGCCTCTCCCTTCTCCCTCTGCGATGGGTGACGTCCACTGGGTGACTGCCCCGCGCCGACGCCGACCGTACGGGTTCCAGTCAACAATGTCGCTGGTGGTGACCGCAAGGACTTGACGGGAAGCAACCGGAATCGACCGCTGTCCGAAACCCGGACCGCACCGGCGTCCATTGAATGGACGCTGCTGTCCGCCGCCGCTACGCTCGTGTCCATGACCGAGGGCACCGGAGTCATCGCCAGGACCGGAGCACTGCTGCGCGCGATCGGCGCGGCCGGGGCCGACGGGGCCAGCACCACAGAGCTCGCCCGCGCGACCGGGCTCGCGCGCCCCACCGCACACCGACTCCTCACCGCCCTGGCCGCAGAGGGACTGGTGGACCGTGACCAGCGCAGCGGCAACTGGTCGTTGGGGCCCGAGTTGTATCTGCTCGGCGCCACGGCCGCCGGGCGGTACGACGTGACCGACCGGGCCCGCGACCTCGTCCGGGACTTGGCACGGGCGACCGGGGAGAGCGCCTTCCTGTCTGCCCGCCGCGGAGACGAGACCGTCTGCCTGCTCAGCGAGGAGGGCAGTTTCCCCCTGCGCTCCCACGTCCTGCACGAGGGGATCCGGTTCCCGCTCGGAGTGGCCTCCGCCGGACTCGTGATACTCAGTCATCTGCCCGCCCGGGAGGTGGACGAGTACTTCTCCCGCTCCCCCGTCGGCCCGCAGTGGGGTGCCGGCAACAGTGAGGCGGCGATCCGGGAGCGGATCGCCGCCACGCTCTCCAGCGGGTACGCGGTCAACCCGGGGACGATCGTCGAGGGCAGCTGGGGGCTCGGCGCCGCGGTGTTCGACCGGGCGGGCCAGCCGGCATGGGCGCTCAGCCTGACCGGCGTCCAGACCCGCTTCCAGGCCGACCGGATACCAGCCCTGGGCGCAGCACTGCTCCGCGCAGCCCACGAGATGACACAGCGCCTGCGGTCCTGAAGAAGGACCGCAGGCGCTGCACCGGGCAGACTCCCCCGTCAGGCGAGGCCGAGGATCTCCACCGCGGTCTCGCGCATGTCGACCTTGCGGACCTTGCCGGTGACGGTCATGGGGAACTCGTCCACCACGTGGACGTAGCGCGGGATCTTGTGCCGGGCCAACTTGCCGGTGGCGAACTCGCGCACGGCCTCGGCCGTCAGTTCCTCACGTCCGGGCTTGAGGCGCACCCAGGCCATGAGTTCCTCACCGTACTTGGGATCGGGCACACCGATCACCTGGGCGTCGAGGATGTCCGGGTGGGTGTAGAGGAACTCCTCCACCTCCCGCGGGTAGATGTTCTCCCCGCCGCGGATCACCATGTCCTTGATCCGGCCGGTGATCTCGACGTAGCCGTCGGAGTCCATCACGCCGATGTCCCCGGTGTGCATCCACCCGGAGTCGTCGATCGCCTCGGCGGTCTTGTCCGGCTGGTTCCAGTAGCCCAGCATGACGCTGTAGCCCTTGGTGCAGAACTCGCCGGCCTGCCCGCGCGGCAGCGTCTCGCCGGTGGAGGGGTCGACGATCTTGATCTCCAGGTTCGGCCCGACCCGGCCCACCGTGGACACGCGTCGGTCGAGGGAATCGTCCGACCGGGTCTGGGTGGACACCGGTGAGGTCTCGGTCATGCCGTAACAGATCGAGACCTCCTCCATGTGCATCCTCTCGATCACCTGACGCATCGTGCTCTCCGGGCAGGGCGAGCCCGCCATGATCCCGGTGCGCAGCGTGGACAGGTCGTAGGAGTCGAAGTCCTCGAGCGCGAGCTCGGCGATGAACATGGTGGGCACGCCGTACAGGCTCGTGCACTTCTCCTGCACCACCGCCTGCAGCGACGCCGCCGGGTCGAACGCCGGCCCCGGGATGACCATGCACGACCCGTGCGTGGTGCACGCCAGGTTGCCCATCACCATGCCGAAGCAGTGGTAGAAGGGCACCGGGATGCACACCCGGTCCACCTCGGTGTAGTGGATGGTCTCGCCCACGAAGTACCCGTTGTTGAGGATGTTCGAGTGCGAGAGCGTGGCGCCCTTCGGGAAGCCCGTGGTGCCGGAGGTGTACTGGATGTTGATCGGGTCGGAGGCCTGCAGGCCCCCGCGGATCTCCGCCAGTTCGTCGGCGTGGGTGGGGCCCGACATCATGGATTCCCACTCCTCGTCGCCGAAGAGCACCACGAGCTCCAGGTCGGGGCAGTTCGGCTGCGTCTGCGCGAGCATGCCCGTGTAGTCGGAGTCCTTGAACTGCGGCGCCGCGAGGACGGCCTTGATCTCCGCCTGCTTCAGGACGAACTCCAGCTCGTGCACCCGGTAGGAGGGGTTGATGTTGACCAGGATCGCCCCGATCTCGGCGGTGGCGTACTGGACCATCACCCACTCCCACCGGTTGGGCGACCAGATACCCACCCGGTCGCCGGCGCGGATCCCCAGCCGGTGCAGGCCCGAGGCCAGCCGCTGGACATCGGCCAGGAACTCGGAGTAGGTCCAGCGCCGGCCCGCCTGGACGTCGACCAGCGCGTCCCGGTCCCCGAACCTCTCCACCGTGGCGGCCAGGTTGTCGGGGATCGTCTGCGTGAGCAACGGGACGTCGGTCTCCCCACGGGTGTGCGACAGTGCGGGGTCGAGTTGGGTGGAATCGAGATCGGTAGAGGTCATCTCGGTGCTCCTCGGGAGGGGTGGGGCCGGGAACGGCCCGGGGGGTGTTCTCGGGTGATGCCGCTAGGGGGTGGCGGCCGCGGCACGACGGAGCGTGGCCTCGGCCTGGCGGAAGACCGGACCGTCGACCATCTGACCGTCCAGCTGGAATACGCCCTGGTTGTGTTCGGCGGCGGCGAGCACCTTGCGGGCCCAGGCCACCTCGTCGTGGTCGGGCGCATAGGCCCCGCGCACCACCGCCACCTGGGACGGGTGGATACACGCGGTGGCCTCGAAGCCGAGCGCCACGGCGTCCAGCGCCTCGGCGCGCTGGCCCGCCTCGTCAACGATATCCAGGTGCACCGAATCCACGGCCCAGCGGCCGAACGCGGCGGCGGCCAGCGCGACCTGTGCGCGGGCGAAACGCGGGATGTCCCGGTACTCCCCCGCCACGCGGGGTCCGTCGGCCTCCTGCGGCGTGAACCGGCTGGTCGTTCCGCCCATCCCGGCGACCAGGTCCTCGGCGCCCCACATCAGGCCCGCGCACCCCGGGGCCGCGGCGATCTCCGCCGCCCGCAGCACGCCGAGCGGCGTCTCGACCAGGGCGAGCACCGCGACGCCCGTCGCGGCGTGCAGATCGGCGACCTGCGCCGCGGACTCGGCTTTGGCCAGCATCACGCAGCGGTAGCCCGTGGCAGCGACCGCCTCCAGGTCCGGGGCGTGATCCTCGGTGCCGACCGGGTTGACCCGCACGATCGTCCGCGCGGGGTCCAGCGCCGACTCACGCAGTGCCTCGCGCGCGCCGGGGCGACGGTCGGGGGCCACCGCGTCCTCGAGGTCGAGGATCACCACGTCCGCCCGCTCGGCGGCCTTGGCGTACCGCTCCGGCCGGTCCGCCGGGCAGAACAGCATCGCCGGGCCCGGCGGGATCCACTGTGACGTCATGCCTGGTCCTCCCCCGCCTGCTCGGCGGGACGCTTACGGACCAGGGTCTTACGTACCGCCCTGGCCACCACGTCACCATGCTGGTTGCGGCCGATGTGCTCGAGGGTCACGATCCCCTCGCCCGGACGCGACTTCGACTCCCGCTTGTCCGTGCAGACCGTCTCGGCGTACAACGTATCGCCGTGCAGCACCGGCTTGGGGAACGTCACCTCGGAGAACCCGAGGTTCGCCACGATCGTGCCCTGGGTGAGCTGCGCGACCGACAGACCCACCAGCGTGGACAACGTGTGCATCGAGTTCATGAGGCGCTGCCCGCCGAACCCCGGCTGCTCGGCCGCCCACGCGGCGTCCAGGTGCAGCGCCTGCGTGTTCATGGTGAGGGTGGTGAACAGGACGTTGTCCGCCTCGGTCATGGTGCGACCCGGGCGGTGCAGGTAGGCGGTGCCCACCTCGTACTCCTCGAACCACAGTCCCCGCTGGACGATCTCCTTGCGGGGGGCCTCCGCCGCCCCGGCGCCGTCCGCACCCTGCGCGCTCACAGGCCCAGCCCCCGCGCGATGAGCATGAGCTGCACCTCGGTGGTGCCCTCGCCGATCTCCAGGATCTTGGAGTCGCGGTAGTGGCGGGCCACCGGGTACTCGTTCATGAAGCCGTTCCCGCCGAAGATCTGCGTCGCGTCGCGGGCGTTGTCCATCGCGGCATCGCTCGCGGTGACCTTGGCGATCGCTTTCTCGCTGCCTGTGCTCACCGCATCAGGCGC
>CAYFRF010000040.1:0-2258 GCA_964345415.1 uncultured Microbacter sp.
GCCCTTCACCGACTCGTCCACGACGATGTACTCGACCATGTTGGCGGTGACGACGAACGGGACCACCCGGTTGTGGATCTCCTGGAGCTTGGTCAGCGCGGCCTTCTGGCTCTCGAGGTCCGGCGCGGCCTTGAACTCGACGATCGCGGCGGTGAGCTCCGGGTCGTCGACGCCGGAGAGGTTGAGCGAGCCGCCGGGGATCATCGTGGCAGCGTAGGTGGAGGCCGGGTCGGCATCCGACGGGGAGAGCCCGCCGATGACGGCCTCGAAGTCGCCGGTGAACTGGCGCGCCACGACCTGCGCGACGGGCGCGCTCTCGATGGTGACGTTGAAACCGGCAGCATCCAGCAGGGCCTTCACCGCGACGCCGGACTCCATGTTCTCGGAGCTGTCCGCGACGAGGAGCGTGATGTCGCCGTTCCAGTCCGGATTGTCGGCCTTGACGGCGTCCACGAGGGCGGTGGCCTCCTCGACGTCGAACGCCGGGCCCTCCTGGCCGTCGTAGAAGCGGGACGACTCGGCGATGATCGCCGAGGTCGGGTCGCCCAGGCCGCCAGTCAGGCGCTGGTCGATGAGGTCCCGGTCGAGGGCGTGAGCGAAGGCCTGGCGGGCCCGCTCGTCGGTCAGCACGCCGTCGTAGCCCTGGTTCCCGACGTTGAGGTTGATGACGGTGCCGGCGCTGGTGATGGTCTCGAAGCCCTGATCGCCCGCGTCCTGGGCGGCGGTGACGGTCTTGGCGCCACGGAGGAAGCCGACCTGCAGCTCACCGGTCTGGAACGCCTCGTAGGTGCCCTGGGATCCGGGGATACGGACGAACTCCAGGGTCGGGCAGACGGGCCCGCCGTAGTAGTCCGGGTTCGGCTCGAGCACGAGCTGCTGGTCCGGGATGTACTCGGACACGGTGAACGCCCCGGCGCCGATCGGGTTGAGGGACCACTCCTTCGGGTCGGCGGCCTCGTGCGCGGCCTTGGGGATCACCTCGCCACCGGTGCCGGCGAGCAGGATCGGGAAGCCGGCCCACGCCTCGGTGAGGGTGAACTCCACGGTGAGCGGGTCGACCACCGTGATCTGCTCGACCTGCATCGCGTCGGTCATCGCGTTGGAGCGCGTGGCCGGATCCTGGTGCAGCTTGATCGTGTACTCCACGTCCTCGGCGGTGAGCGGGTCTCCGTTGGAGAAGGAGACGCCGTCACGGAGCTTGAGGGTCCAGACGGTGTTGTCCTCGTTGGACTCCAGCGACTCGGCGAGCTTGGGCTCGAACTCGGCCGTCTCTTCGTTCCAGCGCATGAGTCGGTCGTAGACGGCGGCAGACTCGGACGCGCCGCGGACTCCAAACATTCCCTGACCGGGGGCGAAGGTGGGGAGCATCGCGTACTCGCCCATGGTGATGGTGCCGCCGACCCGGTCTTCGGTGCAGCGCTCGGACTGGTCGGGGGCCAGCGCCCCGGAGGCCGAGGAATCGGTATCCGAACCGCCGCCGCCACACGCCGAGAGCGCGATGGTTGCGGTGGCCAGGACGGACAGTGCGCGGATGGCGCGAGTCATGGATTCTCCTGTGGGAAGGGATGGATTCGAGCACCTGGTCGACACCTGTCAGGTGCGCCAGGGCAGAAGCCGGGACCCCGGTGGCGTCGCCGATGGGCGACGGAACCGGGGTCCCGGCTGCGGTCTGGGGTCGCCCCGGCAGAACCTGGTCTGCCGGGGCGTCGGCCCGGTCACGGGCCGGGGTGGGTCACTCCGAGACGTAGGCGCCGTCCAAGAGGACGACGGACGCGAGCGTCGGGGCGACACCCTTGACGGTCTCGTCGACGATCACGTACTGCTCGGCGTCGGCGACGACGGTGAACGGCTGGACCCGGTTGAAGACCTCCTGCAGGCGGTTGAGGGCCGCCTTCTGGGAGTCGAGGTCGGCCGCGGCCTTGAACTCGGCGGCGGCCTCGGTCAGCTCGGGGTCGTCGATGCCGGTGAGGTTGGTGGCGCCGCCGGGCATGAAGGTGCTGGCGTAGGTGGACGCCAGGTCGGCGTCCGACGGCGCCAGTCCGCCGATCACGATCTCGTAGTCGCCCGTGAACTGACGCGCGGTCACCTGGGAGATGGGCGCGTTCTCGATGTTGACGGTGAAGCCGACCGCGTCGAGCAGCGCCTTGGTGATGATACCGGCCTCGACGTTCTCGGGCGCCTCGGAGACCAGCAGCGACACGGTGCCGTCCCAGTCGGGGTTATCGGCCTTGACCTGGTTGACGAGCTCGGTGGCCTTC